>NZ_JBWKOX010000002.1:0-671805 GCF_059416305.1 Pseudomonas sp. GW821-FHT09D08 | reverse complement strand
ATAACACCCAAGCAATTTGACTACTCGAAAGAGCATCAGATTGCGGTGTGTGAAGACGCAATGAACCGAAAGTTCGAAATTTCACAAAACACCGACAGCTGTCACATACCCAATTTGCTGAAGCGAGGCCATCTGGCCACGACTCAGTACCCGAATTTCTTGACGACCATAGAGCATTGGAACCACCTGATCCCATCCCGAACTCAGCAGTGAAACGATGCATCGCCGATGGTAGTGTGGGGTTTCCCCATGTGAGAGTAGGTCATCGTCAAGATTAAATTCCGAAACCCCATTTGCGAAAGCAGATGGGGTTTTGTTTTGGGCGCTCGGAAAGTGCGCAAAGATGCACGACAAATTTGCACAGTTATTTCTGAACCAGACCACTAGAATAGGCACCTAACCTTTTTTAGAGTCAGAGCCCTATCTATGCCGGATCCGGTTGATGCCCTTGAGGTGTCGGATTTACCACTGGACAACTTGGTGGCATGCCATGAGTGCGACTTGCTGATGCGCAAACCCATGCTCGCCCTCGGTGAAAAAGCCCAATGCCCGCGTTGCGGTTATGAACTCTACGCTCACCGCCATAATGTCGTTGAGCGCAGCCTCGCCCTGGTACTCGCCGCACTGTTGCTGTACGTCCCGGCGAACTTTCTGCCCATCATGCAGCTCAATCTGCTCGGGCAGTCCTCAGAAGACACCGTGTGGAGTGGCGTAGTCGGTCTATTCGATACCGGGATGCAAGGCGTCGCCGCCGTGGTGTTCCTATGCAGCATGGGTATTCCACTGCTCAAGCTGCTTTGCCAGCTGGCGGTGCTGCTCAGTATTCGTTGGAAGATCGGCCGTAGTTACGGCCTGCTTCTGTACCGCATCTACCACCATATGAAAGATTGGGGAATGTTGGAGGTCTACTTGATGGGCGTACTGGTGGCGATCGTGAAACTCGCCGACATGGCCTCAATCACCATCGGCCTGGGTCTGGTCTGCTTTGTCAGCCTATTAATGGTTCAGGTTCTGCTTGAGGTGGTGATGTCGCCGCACCAGATCTGGCAAGCACTGTCAGGAGAGGATGATCATGCGGGCGATTGATGCGGGCATTCTGATTTGTACTGAATGCCACGAGCTGAACAAACAAGATCCTGACACCGATGAGCAAACCTGCACGCGATGCGGTGCGCTGATCCATGCCCGTCGCCCCAACAGCCTCACCCGTACCTGGGCCTTGCTGATCACGGCGGCCATTCTGTATATCCCCGCCAATCTGTTGCCGATCATGACCGTCAATTCCCTCGGCCAGGGCGAGCCCAGCACCATCATGGCCGGTGTGATCCAGTTGGTGCAGCACGGCATGTTCCCGATTGCGGCTGTGGTGTTCATCGCCAGCATCCTGGTGCCGACGTTCAAGCTGGTGGGCATTGGCCTGTTACTGTTCTCGGTTCAACGTCACCAACCGCTTTCCGCGCAGCAACGCATTATCATGTACCGCTTTATCGAATTCATTGGCCGCTGGTCCATGCTGGATATCTTCGTGATCGCCATCCTGGTGGCGGTCGTAAACTTTGGGCGGCTTGCCAGCGTCGAGGCCAACCTCGGCGCTGCAGCGTTCGCCAGTGTGGTGATCCTTACGATGCTTGCCGCAGTAACTTTTGATCCCCGACTGATTTGGGATAACACGGAGTCGGACGACGACCATGAGTGATTTGCCTAAAGCTAAAACCCGCCCGGCCTCCAATTGGTCAGCCATTTGGGTTCTTCCCCTGATTGCCTTGATCATCGGCGGTTGGCTGGGGTGGCGTGCCTATTCCCAGCAGGGTATTGAGATCCAGGTGCGCTTTGAAAGCGGCGAAGGCATCCAGGCCAACAAAACCGAAGTGGTCTACAAAGGCATGTCCGTGGGTAAGGTCAAGACCCTTGCCCTTGACGACGAGGGCAATAATCGCGGGGTGATTGCCACCATCGAGATGAACAAGGATGTCGAGCAATACCTCAAGACCAACACGCGTTTCTGGCTGGTCAAGCCCAGTGTCAGCCTTGCCGGTATCACCGGCCTGGAAACCCTGGTCTCGGGTAACTACATCGCCGCCAGCCCCGGTGACGGTGAGCCTACACGCAAATTCAAGGCGCTCTCCGAAGAGCCGCCTTTGTCCGACGCCAAACCTGGCCTGCACCTGACCATCAAGGCCGACCGCCTCGGCTCGCTCAACCGTGGCAGCCCGGTGTTCTATAAGCAGATACAGGTCGGCCAGGTCAAAAGCTACTTGCTCTCCGAGGACCAGAGCACCGTCGAGATCAAGGTCTACATTGAGCCGACCTACGCCAACCTTGTGCGCAAACACACCCGTTTCTGGAACGCCAGCGGCATCAGCATCGATGCCAATCTCTCCGGCGTGAAGGTGCGCAGCGAATCCCTCTCCAGTATCGTCGCCGGCGGCATTGCCTTCGCCACGCCGGAGAATCGCAAGGACAGCCCGCCGACCGATCCGAGCCTGCCGTTCCGCCTGTACGAAGATTTCGACGCGGCCGCTGCCGGTATCAAGGCCAAGGTCAAGCTCACGGACTTCGAAGGCCTGCAGGCCGGGCGTACACCGGTGATGTACAAAGGCATTCAGGTGGGCAGCCTGAAAACCTTGAAGATCGACCCGGACCTGTCCAGCGCCAACGCCGAGCTGACCCTCGACCCCTTGGCCGAAGACTACCTGGTTCAGGACACCCAGTTCTGGGTGGTCAAACCTTCCATCTCGCTGGCCGGCATTACCGGCCTGGAAGCCCTGGTCAAAGGTAATTACATCGCCATTCGTCCTGGTGACAAAGGCAGCGCCCCGCAGCGCGAATTCGTCGCCCGCGCAAAGGCGCCGCCGCTGGACCTGCGTTCCCCTGGCCTGCACATGGTGCTGTTCACCGACAACCTCGGCTCCCTGGATGTCGGCAGCCCGATCCTCTACAAACAGGTCAAGGTCGGCTCGGTGCAGAGCTACCAGTTCTCGCGCAAGAACAAGCAGTTGGTGATCGGCGTTCATATCGAGAAGGAATACGAAAACCTGGTTAACGGTTCGACACGTTTCTGGAATGCCAGCGGCGTGACCCTGACCGGCGGCCTTACCGGTGGTATCCAGGTGAAGAGTGAGTCCCTGGCCAGCCTGATGGCCGGCGGAATTGCCTTCGAAACGCCGCAGCCGAACGTACCGCTGAAAAAGCGCATTCCACGTTTCCGTTTGTTTGCCGACCGTGAGGCGGCCACTCAGCATGGCACCCTAGTGACCATCAAGGTCGACCGTGCTGACGGTATGCGTCCAGGCACACCGGTACGTTTCAAAGGCCTGGATGTGGGCAAGATCGAGAGCGTAGACCTCAGTGCCGATATGCAATCGGTGCTGCTCAGCGCACGTATTACCCAAGTAGCGGATCGCATCGCGCGCGTCGGCAGCCAGTTCTGGGTGGTCAAGCCAGAACTGGGCCTGATGAAAACCTCTAACCTGGAAACCCTGGTCACCGGGCAATACATCGAGGTGCAGCCGGCTGCGAAAAACGCCGGTCCGCAGAAGAGCTTCGTCGCACTGACCCAACCCCCTGAAGCTGTCCGCCAGGAGGCCGGCCTGAGCCTGACACTCAGCGCCGCACGCCGTGGCTCGTTGAAGGAAGGTGTGCCGGTGACCTACCGTGAAGTCACCGTGGGCAAAGTGACCGGCTACGAGTTGGGCCAGACCGCCGATCGGGTGCTGATCCACATCCTCATCGAGCCCAAGTACGCGCCGCTGGTACGCAGTGGCAGCCGCTTCTGGAACACCAGCGGCTTTGGCCTCGACTTTGGCCTGTTCAAGGGGGCGACGGTGCGCACCGAATCCCTGGAGACGCTGGTGGCCGGCGGTATCGCCTTTGCCACGCCAGACGGCGACCGCATGGGCAACGCCGCGCGGCCGCAGCAAACCTTCCCACTGTTCGACAAATTCGAAGAGGAATGGCTGACCTGGGCACCGAAAATCCCACTCGGCAAATAAAGCTACAAAAAAGGCCGCGATCCATCGGATCGCGGCCTTTTTACATTTCAGCGCAAAACGTCAGACCTCATCCAGCTCCGGTTCATCCGCCTGCACATTCACTGTCGCCTTCACCACATCATGGCGACGGATGTACTTCCAGTCCGCCTCATCGATGTAGATCCCGTTCGGCCCGCTGCCGCCTTCCAGGTCGATTGCCACCTGGGCAGACACCTGCGGCTTCACACTGGCGAGGATCGGCACAAAGCCCAGCTGCAAACTGGTTTCCAGCAACGCCGCCTGGTTCTTCTCATCGATATCCGCTGCTTCGTCGAGGTAGTACGGCAAGCGCACACGCCCGGCCTGGTCACGGTCCATCAAGTGCAGCAACAGGTACATGTTGGTCAGCGCCTTGATGGTCATGGTGGTACCGTTGGATGCCGCGCCATCGATGTCGGTGTGGATCACCGGCTGGCCGTGCACCTTGGTGATCTCGAAGGCCAGTTCGAACAGGTCCTTGAGGCCCAACTGGTTATGGTTGGCCGCCACCAGGCGGGCCAGGTATTCCTTGGCCTCTTCGTTCTTGTTGTCCTGCTCGGCACTTTGGCTGAGGTCGAACACCGACAGGGTTTCGCCTTCTTCATACTGGCCAGCACTGTGGATGATCTGGTCGATATGCTTGAGGGCTTCCTTGTTCGGCGCGAGCACGATGCGGAAGCTCTGCAGGTTGGACACCTGACGCTTGTTGATCTCGCGGTTGAACAGCGCCAGCTGGTGTTCCAGGCTGTCGTAGTCGCTGCGGATATTGCGGAGGGTCCGGGCGATATCGGTGACCGCCGCGCGGCGCGCCTTGCCCAGTGTCAGCGCCTCATCTGTACGGTGCGCATAAGCGTTGATCAACAATTGCAGGCGACGCTCTACATCATCCTCGCTGTCGAACTTGGCCACGCCCTTGAGGCGCACCTGCGCGTACAGCGCCTCGATCTGGCCATCGGCACGCAGCAAGCCCTGCCAGCTGTCCTGATAGTCATTGAGCAGCGGCAGCAGGTTGTCCATGGAGTCATCGACCGGGTCCATGAACGGTGTGCCGAACGGCAAGTCGGCCGGCAACAGCTGCCGGCGGCGCAAGGCGTCATCCAGCGTACGTTGCTTGGCTTCCATATCGCCGATCTGGCGGCCTACCAGTTGCAGCTTGGCGGACAGTTGCTGGACGCGTTCGGTAAACGCATCGCTGGAGCGTTTCAACTCATCCTGGGCTGCTTCCATCTGCGCCAGGTTTTCCAGTTTTTCGCCTTCTTCGGCACTCAGGGTTTGCGCGCGCCGGAAGTCTTCCAACGCCTTTTGCGCGTCCAGCACCTGCTGGTACAGCGCTTCGGTCTGGGTCTTGCTCGCCGCGCGGTCGGAGGCCACGGCTTGCTGGGTTTTCAGCTGCTTGAGTTCTTTCTCCAGGCGTTCCTTTTGGTCGCGCAACGCCGCGCGATCCGCCAGGGCCTGCAGCGCCGGTGGTTCGATGTGGGAGATGTCGATGGACAGCCCCGGCACTTCAAAGCGCTCGCCCTTGAAGCCATCGAGGATCTGCTCCAGGGATTTGACCCACTGGCCGTCCTCGTCCAGGGTGATGCCGTGTTCACCCAATGGCAGGCTGAACAACGAGCTGTTGAACAAGCGCATCAGGCGCTCGACGTCCTGCTGCGAAAACTCTTCGCGCAGCTTGGCATAGCTGTTGTTGTCGGCGTGATCAAGCTGCTGCTTGACCGACTTCAAGCGTTTTTCCAGGTCGCGCAGACGCTCGTCCAGATCCTCGGCGCTGAACTGCCGCGACTGCGCCAGGGCGCCTGCCAGCTCATCGTGAGCATCCTTGGCCGCCAGCAGTTGTTGCTCCAGGACCTTGACGTCATCCACCAGGGCAAAGCGATGCTTGAGCACCGACAGCTCGCCCAGCCAACGCTGGATACCGCTGATTTCCCGCTCCAGGCGCATCAGCTCCTGGGTGCCGCCGCGCTGGTCGTTCTGCAGTGCGTCCTGCTCGTTGCGGTAGTGCTCGGCCTGGATGGTCAGCTCTTCCTTACGCGCACTGGCATAGTCCGACCAGGTGCCGAGCAGCGAATCCAGCAGCGGCGACAGGCGATGCAGCTTGCCGCGCAGGACGTCGCGCTGGCGAACGCCGTTGGCCAGGGCTTCCACCAGCGGGCCGGCGGCGACCAGGGAATTGTAGTCCTGCTCCATACGTCGTACGTCGCGGAAGGCTTCTTCGCACGCTGCGATGTAATCCACACTACCCGAACGCAGGCTGTGCTCGAACGCATCGAGGAACAGCTGCTTGAGCTTGGCCGCGGTGATTTCGCGCATGTGCAGCAGGTTGATGAACAGCGCACGGAAGGTTTTCAGGCTTTGCTCACTGGTGGAGCGCAGCGGGATCAGGGTCAGGTCCAGCGGGATCGACGTATGACCACCCACCAGCAAACGGCGCAGTTCGTCAGGCTTGAGTTCATAGGCTTTCAGGCCTTCGCGCTCAAGGTTGGTGAACAGCTCTTTCTGACGCAGGCAGGTGTCGTTTTTCTGATAGTGGGCCAGGTCCAGCTTGCCGGCGTAGGCAAAGAACTGGTGCCCGAAACCGCCGCCCGGGCCACGCCCGACCACGCCGATTACGTGGGGGCCATGGGGCAGGGAGACTTCCACCAGGATGTAGCTGGTGTCGGTGGCGAAGTAGAAGCGTCGCGATTGCTCCAGGGTGTACTTGCCGAAACTCATGTCCGACATGCGCGCCAGGATCGGGAACTGCAAGGCGTTGATCGACGCGGATTTACCCAGGTTGTTGGCGCCATACACCGACAGCGGCTCTTCCAGCGGGAACAAGCCCAAACTGTAGCCGGCGGTGTTCAATAGGGCGAAGCGGCGGATGCCGTAGCGTTCCTTACTCATGCGTCGGTCTCCTGTTCTTCGGCAATGGCGCGGGCCAGGGCGTCTTCTTCGCTTTCTTCCGCGAAGTCACTCAAGTCCAGCGGGTCATCGGTCTTCAGCAGCTTCTCATCGCTGTCTTCGTCGATGATCACCGGTGCCGGCAACGGCAACACGCTGTGCACGCTGGCCGCGAGGTCACGGTCTTGCTGCACCGACAGGCACACGTCGAGGAAGCGGTGCATCGGTGGCAGGAAGCGGTAGATGCCGTTGTCTTCGCTGGCAAAACCCAGCTGGGTCATGCGGCGCATGATTTTTTCTTCGAGTTCTTCCTGGGTCTGCACTTCGGCCTGGATAAACAGGTCGCGGTATTTTTCCAGCAGGGACGGCAGTTCATCGCGGCCGAGGCTGCCACCGTCGAGCACGGCGATCGGATCGCGGCCCTGGTCGGCCAGGTGCTCAACAATGATGAAGGTGAACAGCGCCAGGCGCTGGGCGGTCTTGTTGACCTGCGCACTGGCAATCGCGGAGTCCGGCACGAAGTAGTAGAAGCCACGGGTATCGCACACCAGCTCAAAGCCCAGGGCCTTGAACAGCGTGCGGTACTGGTCTTGGAAGTTCGACAGTTGCGCGTACAGCTCGGGGTCGCGGCGGCTGACGTGGTAACCCTTGAACAGCTCGCGAAAGATCGGCGCCAGCTGGGACAGTTCGGATAGATCAAGATGCATGAGGTGTACTCGCAGAATGCTCGGCGGCGTCGGTGCCGGCCGGGAGCAGGGCGAATGAGCGCAGGCTGACCTGGTGCTCGTGTGTGTGGTAGTCGCGGCGTTCCAGGCGCTCGCGCTTGAAGCGTTTCTCCCGCGAGAGCCGCGAGAACCAGTACAGCAATTCGTCGGTGGCACCGTCCGGTTCCTGCTCCAGCAGCCAGGTCATCAGGTCCGGCATCGGCAGCGCGTCTTCGCAGCGCTCGAGCATTTCCTTGACCGTCCGCGGCGCGCGCTGGGCTTCGCCCTTGTGGGACTTGTGCGCCTTGGGGAACCGGGCCGGTTTCGGCTCGAAGTTCGCCAGGGCATACACATAGGCTTCGACCTGGCTGGCACTGCCGAGGAAGGTGCTTTGCGGTCGGGTAAACATCGGCATCGCCGCCTGCGGCACCGCGTCCAGGCCCTTACGTCGGATGGCCGACAGCGCCAGCGCCGCACCGCGGGTCACGGCGTTGTGCCGACGCGCTTCTTCGCGCAGCGGCAACAGCAGTTCGCGGGCATGCCGCAAGGTCAACTGGGCGCTGGTCTGCATTTCGAGGATGCGCGCGTGGGTGCGCAGCAGCATGTCGTCGTCCACCAGGTGGCCGAGGCGCTGTTGCTCGGTGAGCATGCGCAGCAGCACGTTTTCCACTTTGCGCACGCCTTGCTCGAAGGCACCGTCGGCGTTCACCAGCTGGATCATCGGTTCGACGTACTCGTCCCAGGTCGCCAGGACTTCAGCATAACGCTGGCGCAGCGGGATCTGCCGGTCGCTGGTCTTGGCACGGTCGGCCACGGCCGCGAGGGCCTGTTCGTCGTTGGCGAGTTTTTTCAGTACGTCGCGTACGCGCATGTCCAGCAGGCGCAGTTGTCGGGCCAGGTCGTGGCCATCACGAATGTCGAAGGCATCCTGGATATAACCGGCCAGGCGCTCCAGATGGCGCAGGTAGGCTTCGATCTCCAGGCACAGGCCAAGCCGGTGCTCCTTGCGAAGATAAGCCAGGAAGTCGTGGATCTGCGCGTTGAGCTCGAAACGGTTCGGGCTCTTGGCGACAGGCACCAGGATATCCAGGCGAATCCACACGTCCAGCAGGCTGGTGATGTCCTGGGGCGTGCTGTCCAGTTGTTGGGCGGCCAGTTGTGCGCGCAGCTCGCCGAGGCTCAGGGTGCCTTGGTCGAAGTGTTCGCACAGTGGCTCAAGTAAGGCCCAGTGTTCGGCGAGGGCGCGCAGGACGCGCTTGGGTTCGATCATGGGAATGGCCGGCTGGTTGGCGATTAAAAGTCGCGATTGTACTGCATCAGGCGCGGGATTTATCCACAGCCGGTCAGTGCACAGTGGGCGATTGTTACCGAACAGCGGTAGAATCCCCGCTCTTTACTTATCCACAAGTGGCCGAGCTGTGCTTATCGAGTCCCGACGTCGCGCTTACTTGACCGCCATGCAGGTGGTCAACTGGCTGCCCCGCACCGAACTGCCGTTCGCCGCCCCGTCGCGGCCCGAGCTGTTAGAGGCGCTTGAGCCCTATGAGGCGTTCGAGGTTTCGGGGGAGGAGGCGGCTGCACCGGTGGCCGTGGTCAAACCCGTACTGGAAGCTCGTCCTGCGGTTGAACGCGTCAAGGTCGAGGTGCCGCGCCCGGGGCCAATGGCCAAGCCCGTGGTGGCCGAAGCGGCTGCGCCGGTTGCCAAGGCCCCCGTGGTGCCGCCGCCACGTTTTGCCCTGCAGTTATTGCGGGCCGGGCGTTGCCTGCTATTGGTGGAGTTACCCACCGGCGAGCGCTTCCAGACCCGCGACCCCGCCTACATGCTGCTCAAGGACATGCTGCGCGCCGCCGGCCTGCCCGACAGCCCGCAAATCGTCGGCGACCCGGTCCGTTGGCCGCTGCTGGTACGCGGCACCATGGACCAGGGCCCGGAAGCGGCGCGGGATTTCGTGCAAGGCTTCGTCTCGGCACGCCTGGAGGACGAACCCTGCGTGTGCCTGTGGCTGATCGGCCTGCCCGCCGTACGATTTGCCGGTGAAGCGAACGCCGAAGCCTGGTACCGCGAACTGCAGGTCGAGGGCCTGGGTTCTGTATGGGCCCTGCCGGGCCTGGAATTATTAATGGAAGAGCCACAGCGTAAGGCTGATGTCTGGCAAGCCATGCGCCGGCTGATGGCGCGCTGGAAAACAACTGATGAGTGAGGCTTTATCCTTCCGCCCGATGACCGAGGCCGACCTCGACGCCGTGCTGAAAATCGAATACGCGGCGTTCAGCCACCCCTGGACTCGCGGGATCTTTCTCGACGGGCTGGGCAAGTACCAGATCTGGCTGATGTTCGAAGGCGAGCAGCAGGTAGGTCACGGCGTGGTGCAGATCATCCTCGATGAAGCGCATTTGCTGAACATCACCGTCAAGCCGGAAAACCAGGGCCGTGGCCTGGGCCTGGCACTGCTGGAACACCTGATGTCCCGCGCCTATGCCGCCAACGCGCGGGAATGCTTCCTGGAAGTGCGCGACAGCAATACCGGCGCGTTCCGCCTGTATGAGCGCTATGGCTTCAACGAGATCGGGCGTCGTCGGGACTATTACCCAGCCGTGGGTGGGCGTGAGGATGCAGTCGTGATGGCCTGTACCCTGGTCGATTAAACACACAAGCCAACGTGGCAGGGGGCAGGTCGCCCCTCCCACATTTGGATTTGCGCAGTGTCAGCGGTTTCCGTCCACCGGGTCCAGATCAGCCAGTTCCGCTTCATCCAGGCCATTGCCGCCGCCAATGTCATCTTCATCGACAATGCTCAGGTCAAAATCCGCCGGGTTGTCTTCGCCCGCCTCCCGAGCATCCCGCGCACCGTCTTCATGGATCAGGGTTTCCGGGCTCATATCATCATCGGTCGACTCATGATCAGCCGTTGAAGCCCCGGTCAGTCCGGCCTCGCGCACCCGTTCGTCGGGGATCAGGTGCTCGCGCTCGCGACGAGGTATTTCATCACCGATCTCCGCCGTCGGCTCGTCTTCGTCAAAATCCAGCTCGCGCATCGAGCCCATGCGGTCTTCGTTGTCGTCAATCGGTTCGGGCTGTGTAGCGCCGTAGGGACGTCGTGATTCAGTCATGGCCAATCCTCATACTGTGGGGCTTATAGTGTGTGGACAGGCATGGCCCCCCAAGATTCAAGTAATTGGCCGCCGGCTATCTTTATGATCGGCGTGACCTGGACGGGCGGTCGTCTGTCAAAGCTGCGCATCATTCCTGAGGCTTTCCCTGATGAACGAACTACAAGACCTGCTTGATAACAACGAACGCTGGGCGGATGCGATCAAACAGGAAGATCCCGAATTCTTCGCCAAGCTCGCCCGCCAGCAGACCCCTGAATACCTGTGGATCGGTTGTTCCGATGCGCGGGTACCGGCCAACGAGATCGTCGGCATGCTGCCCGGTGATCTGTTCGTACACCGCAACGTGGCCAACGTGGTGCTGCACACCGACCTCAATTGCCTGTCGGTGATCCAGTACGCGGTTGATGTGCTCAAGGTCAAACATATCCTTGTCACCGGCCACTATGGCTGCGGCGGCGTGCGCGCCTCGATGCAGGACCGCCAGTTCGGCCTGATCGACGGCTGGCTGCGCACCATCCGCGACCTCTACTACGAAAACCGTGACGTGCTGGCCCAACTGCCGACCGAAGAGGAGCGTGTGGACCGCATGTGCGAGCTGAACGTGATCCAGCAGGTGGCCAACGTCGGCCACACCAGCATTGTGCAAAATGCCTGGCACCGTGGGCAGAGCCTGTCGATCCACGGCTGCATCTACGGCATCAAGGACGGCCGTTGGAAGAGCTTGAACACCACCATCAGTGGCTTCGAGCAACTGCCGCCGCAGTATCGCCTGCGTCCGCTGGGCGAAGCCTAAGGCCGTTTGCGTTCGCGCCAATGGGTCATGAACGCCTGGCCCTCGGCGTTCAAACACTCTGTGCTGCCGGTGATCCAGCCCCGGCAGTTCAGCTCGCCGCATTGGCAGGCGAACTGTCGGAACAAGGTGTCCTCGGTACTGGCGTAGTCCAGGGTCAGCGGGGCGCCGGCGGGGATGGGCTGTACGGTCCAGAGTTCCAGGTAAGTGGTGTCGAAAAACACATTCGGGTTGCAGGAGTGTCGCAGCAGGCCGCAGAACCAGCTGTCATACAGGTGGATGCGGGCCGACAGCTGCAGCGTACGTGGGCGTCGCTCGTTCACGGCGTAACCGGACACCCGGGCAATGCGCACGCGGCCGTCAAAATCCACGCGAGCCCTGACGCCGCCGCCGTCGCGCTCAACCTTAAAGTGCTTGGCCGAAGGGTAGCCCTGTTCAACGAGCAGTGTCTTGAACGGGTACAAACCATCACCCACAACGGTTTTAGCCTGGTCCATGGCTTGAGTTTTCATAACTCTCCTTGGTTAGGCTGCATCGACCTGCGGGTGGTGGCTGACTACCAGTCTTGCAGCGGATGGGCCCGGCTCAAGACTCGCTGAACGTGGAGCCGATTTCTACTGTCAACTTTGACAGTAGAAATCGGATTTTTTTGCTGTCTACAGCGCAGGCGCCGTGATGCTGGGGGCGGGTGCTGCGTTTTTCAGCTGCTTGAGCTGCGTCTTGATCGAAGGCGTGGCGCATTTGGCGTTCGCCTGTTCCGGCGTCAGGTTGCGCACCGAGGTGTAGAACAATTCGCAGGTCTGCTCTTTGCGCGTGACCTGCCAGGTGTTCATGCAGGCCTTGAGCAGTACATTCGGATCGCTCGCGGGCTTCTGGCCCATTCCGGCCTGCCAGCAGGCGGCGCTCAAGTCCTGGCCCATCACTTTCAAGCCGGCTTCGTCGGCTTTCTGCTCGTTACCGTCATAGGTGTCCGGGCTGGCCGCGTACCAGATGTAGCTGGGGTGGTTGGCGCCCAGCACCGAGACGGTCCTGCCCGCGGCAGGGCTGATCTGCGCCAGGCCCAGCACACCCACGGTTTGCCCGTATTGCTGCTTGATCCAACTGCGCACCGGCGCGCCGAACGCGACCATTGGCAGCGAGCCGTTGGGGTGCAGGCTCAGTTCGCTGACCATGCGGGTCTGGTAGTCGGTGAAGTAGCCGTAGACGTTCTCCAGGTCCTTGCCCGCATTGGAAGGTGCGGCGATGGGGGCGATATCGATGATGGTCTGGTAGGCCGGGGTTTCGGTGGCCGGCACACCGTTATCGGTGAGCAGGCTGGCCCAGCGGTCGGTGGTGGCCGACTCCAGGTAATCCTGGGCCTGGGTCAGCGAATAATCCGGCGGGAAATGCAGCAACTCGATGCTCTTGCGGTTTTCCAGGGCCATGCCCAGTGGCAGGAACAGGTACCAGTTGTACGCCCACTTGCCGTCGCTGTTGAGTCTGCTCGCGCCCTGGTAGGCCAGGTCAGCGGTATTGAGCAGCGCGGTCAGGGGCTGGCCGTAACTGTCGGGTACACCGCTGAAGGTCGCGGCGAGCTGCCCTTCATGGTTCTTGACGCTGACCTTGGCTCGGCTGTAGCCATCGCGCTGCAGGCTTTGGTTCAGGTAGTGCTCGGCGGTCTGCTCCAGCGTCCATGGCCGAAAGCAGATCACATTGCAGTTATTGGGGTAGGCGAACAACTGGGTCACCCGTTGAGTGCTGCCCAGCGGTACTTCGATGTCGGCGTGTACGACCGCACTGGCCATCAGTGCGGCCAGGGTGAAGGACAACCTGGTCGGTTTGAACATACTTGATTCCTTGTCAGCGAAAGCCCGTCTGCGCGGGGTGAAAGCCCACCTCCTCACAGTAGCGGTTGGCCAGGAAAACCGCGTGCTAAATCGCCAGGCATGTCGCTATTGGATAAGCGTCCTACACGCTGAACTGCAACGCGTTGCTCAAATCCCCCATGGGTTTCTGGCCCCGGGCAATCATGGCGTCATCGCGTTGCTTGAGCCCGTCCAGGGTCTCCAGCTGGAAGACCCGCGTAATCAAGCGCAGGATCGACGCGGTGTCGTACACCGTATGGTCCACGGTGCCTTTGCGCGCGAAGGGCGAGACCACCAGCGCCGGAACCCGTGTGCCTGGGCCCCAGCGGTCGCCTTTGGGCGGGGCGACGTGGTCCCACCAGCCGCCGTTTTCATCGACGGTCACCACCACCACCATGTTTTTCCACTGCGGGCTTTCCTGCAGCACCTTCAAGGCGCGGACGATGTGGCGGTCGCCCGACGCCACGTCGGCGTAACCGGCGTGCATATTCAGGTTGCCCTGGGGCTTGTAGAAACTCACCGCCGGTAGCTTGCCGGCCTGGGCATCGGCGAAGAACTTATTGGTGCTCGCCTCATCGCCCAAACCGCCGTCGCGCAGGCGCTTGTCACGCTCGGCACGGTTCTCGGGGCCCTGCTGCTTGAAATAGTTGAACGGCTGGTGGTGGTACTGGAAGTTGGGGATCTTCGGGATACCGCCCGAATCCTTGAACTGATCCAGCGTCGCTTGCCACGCCCCGGCGTACCAGGCCCAGTCGACGTTCTTTTTCGACAGCTTGTCGCCGATGTGCTCATGGGTCTGCGGCACCAGCACGTTGGGCAGGTCGGCTTTTGCGTAGTCCGGGTTTTCCGGGTCACGAATCCAGGTCGGCCAATACGGCGGCGCCAGGGTGTTCACGCCGTAACCGTCCGGGGTCAGCGCGCTGGGGCCGAATTGCGGCGGGCCGGTCATGGCGCTCGCCGGGGATTTATCCAGCGGTTTGAGACGCGGGTCGGTGGGGTCATCGCTTTGCAGCGTGGCGATCTGCGCCTTGGCCACCGACTGCGCGGCATTCGGGTAGAACGGCGCGGTGGCGCTGATCAGGTATTGATGGTTGAGGAACGAGCCACCAAACGCGCCCTGGAAGAAGTTATCGCAGAGCACAAACGCCTGGGCGACATCCCACAGGCGCAGGGAATAACGGCTCTGGGCGTAATGGCCCATGACCAGGCCGCCAGCGTCGGCCCAGGCGACGAAACCGTCGTTCTTGCCGCCGTTGATCTGCATCTGGTTCTGGTAGAACACGTGCCACAAGTCGCGGGTGACCAGGTTCAACGGCAGGTCTTCGGCGTTCGGGCCCTTGAGGGCGAACGGGGCGTTGGGCAGGTTTTCCTGGAATTGCACTTCGCTGGGGTAAGTCACCCCGTCCACGCTTTGCGGGCCCACTTGCAGCACACCGCCCCAGGCCGGGGGCAGGGTGGTCAACAGGCTGCCGTCGCGGTCGCGCTGTTGCGTGTCGGCGGCGGAAAGCCCCGACAGGGGTTTCTCAACGCCTGGGAAGTCCGCAAACAGATTGTTGAAACTGCGGTTCTCGGCATAGATCACCACCACGGTCTTCACCTGGTCGTGCAATGCCTTGTCCAGCTCCTGGGGCGTGAGCGGCCGCGCCACCGGCTTGCCGGGCGCCTCACCGCCATTGCCGCAGGCACTCAAGGTCGCGCCAACCCCCAACACCGCCGCGCCCCCCAGGAAGCGCCGACGGCCGGTGTCTACCGGCGGTTGGGCTATGGCATCGGGGGAAGGGCGGTCTTCGTGATCATCACTCATTGCGGGGAGTCCTTGCTGGCGAGATGTTGCAAGATATTTCGCAGGACGGTAGCAATGCAATGTGACGGAATTAAGGCAGCTGCAAGCCTCAAGCCTCAAGCTTGAGGCTTGAGGCTTGAGGCTTGAGGCTTGAGGCTTGAGGCTTGAGGCTTGAGGCTTGCAGCTGATCCTACGGCATGACGGGCGGCAGATACTTCAATGTCGTCCCCAGCGCCCACAGCAGGAACAGCACCAACGGTGTGTGCACCAGCAACTGCACAAACGAAAACCCGATCAAATCCCGCGCCTTCAACCCCAACACTCCCAGCAACGGCAGCATGTAGAACGGGTTGATCAGGTTCGGCAGCGCCTCGGCCGCGTTGTAGATCTGCACCGCCCAGCCCAGGTGGTACTGCAGGTCATTGGCCACTTGCATCACATAAGGCGCTTCGATGATCCACTTGCCGCCGCCTGACGGAATAAAGAAGCCCAGCACTGCCGAGTACACGCCCATCAGCAGTGCATACGTGTCGTGGGAGGCGATGGACGTGAAGAAGGTCGAGATATGGTGCGCCAGGGTCTGGCCGTCGCCGCCCTTGACCACGGTCATCAGCGCCGCAATCGAGCCGTACAGCGGGAACTGGATCAACACGCCGGTGGTGGTCGGCACTGCACGGGCCACCGCATCGAGGAAGCTGCGCGGGCGCCAGTGCAGCAGGGCGCCGACCATGATGAACAGGAAGTTGTAGGTGTTCAGCCCCGAAATCGCGCTGATCGCCGGCTTGGTCGAGAACTCATGGAACAACCAGCCCGCCGCCAGCAATGCCAGCAGAATGGTCAGCAACGGGCTGTGTTCCAGCCATTCGCCGGGGCGGCCCGGTGGTTGCAGCTTGGGCAGGTTGAAGGCCGGGTCGACGCCACAGGCCTTGGCGTCACGGGCGCTGTTGGGGCCGGGCGCGGTGGCGTAGGCGATGATCAGCGACACCACGATCAGTGCCAGCAACAGCACCCCGGATTGCCACAGGAAGATGGTGTCGGTAAACGGGATCACCCCGGTGATCGACAGGATCGACGGCGGCAAGCTGGCCGGGTTGGCCTGCAATTGTGCGGCTGACGACGACAGCCCCAGCGCCCACACCGCGCCCAACCCAAGATAGGCCGCCGCACCCGCAGCACGGTAGTCCATGCGCAAATCCGTACGACGGGCCAGCGCACGTACCAGCAAGCCACCGAACACCAGGGACAGGCCCCAGTTGAGCAATGACGCCACCATGGAGATCAACGCGACCCACGCCACGGCTGAGCGGCCGTTCTTCGGGATACGCGCCAGGCGGTCGATCAGCTTGACCGCCGGTGGCGAGCTGGCGACCACGTAGCCACCGATCACCACGAAGGCCATCTGCATGGTGAACGGGATCAGGCTCCAGAACCCGTCGCCAAAGGCCTTGGCGGCTTCGGTCGGCGCGGCGCCCATGCCCAGGGTCGCCACGGCGACGATGATCACGGCGAGGGCGGCGAACACCCAGGAGTCGGGGAACCAGCGCTCGGCAAAGTTCGAGCAGCGCAGGGCAAAGCGGGCATAGCGGCTTTCTTCGATAGCATCGGCCACGAGTCTTTCCTCTTGTATTTATTATGGTGTCGGCAATTTTTCGGCATGTTCCTCCACGGCCATTGATATGGGAATGCAGTTATCTTCATCGATCCATGAGGAAAACAAATATATCTGCCGCGATTGCCATCAACCGGCGCAGCTCATAACCTGCACGCAATTTTGTTTGTCTGCCGAGCCTCAACATGACTGCCACCTCTGTTCCACAGGCGCAGCGTTTTTCCCGCTCCGACTACAAAACCCTGGGCCTGGCCGCCCTGGGTGGCGCCTTGGAAATCTACGACTTCATTATCTTCGTGTTCTTTGCGCTGACCCTCAGCCAACTGTTCTTCCCGCCGGAAATGCCCGAGTGGCTGCGCCTGCTGCAAAGCTTCGGCATCTTCGTCACCGGTTACCTGGCGCGCCCGTTGGGCGGCATCCTGATGGCGCACTTCGCCGATCACCTGGGGCGCAAGCGTGTGTTCAGCCTGAGCATCCTGATGATGGCGTTGCCTTGCCTGCTGATCGGGATCATGCCTACCTACGCACAGATCGGTTATTTCGCACCGCTGATCCTGCTGCTGCTGCGCGTGCTGCAAGGTGCGGCGGTGGGCGGTGAAGTGCCCAGCGCCTGGACTTTCGTCGCCGAACACGCACCGCGCAACCATCGTGGTTATGCCCTGGGCTTCCTGCAAGCCGGCCTGACCTTCGGCTACCTGCTCGGTGCGCTGACTGCCACGCTGCTGGCGCAGGTCTTCACGCCGGCCGAAATCCTCGACTATGCCTGGCGCTTCCCCTTCCTGCTCGGCGGTGTGTTCGGCGTGATCGGCGTGTGGCTGCGGCGCTGGCTCAGCGAAACCCCGGTCTTCCTCGAAATGCAGGCCCGCCGCCAGGCCGCTGCCGAGCTGCCGCTGCGCACCGTACTGCGTGACCATCGCGCCGTACTGTTGCCGGCGATGATCCTCACCTGCGTGCTCACTTCCGCCGTAGTGGTATTGGTGGTCATCACCCCGACCATGATGCAGAAAACCTTCGGCATGAGCCCCAGCCACACCTTTGCCTTGAGCGCCCTGGGCATCGTCTTCCTGAATATCGGCTGCGTCCTCGCCGGCCTGCTGGTGGACCGTATCGGTGCCTGGCGCGCGGTGCTGGTCTACAGCCTGTTGCTGCCGGTGGGTATTTTCCTGCTGTACGCCAGCCTGATCAGCGGCGGCATCTGGCTTGGCGCGGCGTACGCGCTGGCGGGCTTGAGTTGCGGGGTGGTGGGCGCGGTGCCGTCGGTGATGGTCGGCCTGTTTCCGGCGCAGGTGCGGGTGTCGGGTATTTCCTTCACCTACAACATCGCTTACGCACTGTGGGCGAGTACCACGCCGCTGATGCTGATCGCGCTGATGCCGACCAGCCCGTGGATTTGCGTGGGGTATTGCGTGGTGATGGGCGCGGTGGGGGTGGTGTGTGTGACGCTGTTTGGCAAGCGCCACACCTTGGCGGCCTGAAGATCAGGTCAAGAAGTGCCACAGCACCAGCGTACCCACCAGGCCGACGACCGAAACAATCGTCTGCAACACCGACCACACCCAAATCGTCTGCTTCAGCTGCAAGCCAAAGTACTCGCGCACCATCCAGAACCCCGCATCATTGACGTGGCAGAAGAACACCGAACCTGCGCCGATCGCCAGCGCCACCAGTGAGCTTTGCGTCGCCGCCAACCCGGCCATCATCGGCGCGAGGATGCCGGCGGTCGTGGTGGTGGCGACCGTGGCCGAGCCGGTGGCCTGGCGCAGCGCCACGGCGATCAACCAGGCCAGCAGCAGGTACGGCATGTGCGCGCCTTCGGCGACTTTGCTGATGGTCTGGCTGACGCCGGCGTCGAGCAGGGTTTGCTTGAGGCCGCCGCCGGCGCCGATGGTCAGCAGCAACACGGCGATGGGCGCGAGGGCCTTGCGCAGGGTGTTGCCGACCTCAGCGCGCGGCATCCCGGCGGCCCAGCCCAGGCAGATCACGGCGGCGATCACTGCCAGGCCCAGGGCGATCAGCGGTTCGCCGAGGAACTTCAGGGTCAGGCCCACGCTGCTTTCCGCTGGCAGCGCGACTTTGGCCAGGGTGCTGCCGAGCATCAGAATCACCGGCAACAGAATGATCAGCAATGACACGCCAAAGCTCGGCTGGCGCGGGGCCTTGGGCGGGGCGCTGAACAGCGCGCCGATGTCGGCCGGCTCATCCACATGCAGGCGCCTGGACAGCCAGTTGCCATAGAGCGGCCCGGCGAGGATCACCGCCGGCACCGCCAGGCAAAAGCCCAGCAACATGGTCAGGCCCAGGTCGGCGTGCAACGCGCCCACCGCAATCAGCGGCCCCGGGTGCGGTGGCATCAAGGCGTGCAAGGTGGTCATGCCCGCCAGCGCCGGGATGGCGATTTTCAACAGCGGCTGGTTCGAACGTTTGGCCATCACAAAGATGATCGGCACCATCATCACCAGGCCCACTTCGAAGAACAGCGGCAGGCCGATCACCATCGCCACCAGCGCCATCACCCATGGCAACGACTTGCCCTTGCCCAGCCCGAGCAGGGTGGTGGCGATGCGGTCGGCCGCGCCGGATTCCGCCATCAGCGCACCCAGCATCGAGCCTAGCGCAATGATGATCCCGGCCTCACCGAGGATCGCCCCGGCGCCCTTGCTGAAGGCCTTGGCCACTTCTTCTGCTGGCAGCCCGGCGCCGACCCCGGCGATAAAGGTGCCGATCAGGATCGACAGGAACGGCGGCAACTTGGTCGCGCTGATCAGCACGATGATGCTGGCGATGGCCAGCAGTACGCAGAGCATGAGACGGGTGTCGTGAACCATCCACGCGGCAGTCGATAACGCCAAGGCGAGACTCCTTATCGAACAGGTTGGGAAAATTGTTTCTTTTTGTTTCCTGTCCCAGAAGCATACCTGATAACGCCCGCCCCAGAGCCATTGCTGTCGGATTTGTAATCTTTGCTCCACCGCTCTGATAAGTCGCGAACGCTACATTCTCCCGGCTTTTACTTTATGGGCGTGGAACTCTCGTTATGGCAATTTCCGTTAGAAAGTTGGTGGGGGCGACGCTGTTGTGGGGAACTGCCAGCATTGCCCAGGCACAAACTCTCACCCTCGACACCGCCCTGCAAACTGCCTTCGCCAACAACCCCGACCTGGCGGCTGCGCAATGGGACATCGAGATCGCCGAGGGCGGTCGCCAGCAGGCCGGGTTGATCCCCAATCCGGTGGCGTCCTGGGATGCCGAAGATACACGTCGCGATACGCGCACCACCACCCTCAAGCTCAGCCAAACCCTGGAACTGGGCGGCAAGCGCGGTGCCCGCATTGACGTGGCGACGCGTGCCCAGGACGCCGCCGCACTGGCCTTGGAACAGCGCCGCAATACGTTGCGCGCCGACGTGATCGAGGGCTACTACGGTGCCCTGCGTGCCCAGGAACGTGTCGATCTGGCGCAACGCTCCCTGGCGTTGGCCGAGCGCGGCCTGGTGGTCGCCAACGGCCGCGTGACTGCCGGCAAATCCTCACCGGTGGAAGCCACGCGGGCCCAGGTGCAGTTGTCGGAGATCCGCCTCGAACTCAACCGCGCGCAAATGGGCCTCACCGACGCCTATCGCCGCCTGGCCGCCAGTACCGGCAGCGCGGCGACCGACTTCCGGGCCGTCGCCACGCCAAGCCATTCCACACCGCCTTTGCCGTCCGCCACACAACTGTTGGCGCGCCTTGAACAGACCGCCGAACTGCGCCTGGCCGAACTGCAGATCGTGCAGAACGAAGCCAGCGTGGGCCTGGAAAAAGCCCAGCGCATTCCCGACCTGGATGTGTCCATCGGCAGCCAGTACGACGCCAGTGTGCGCGAGCGGGTGAACCTGGTCGGCGTGTCGATGCCGATACCGTTGTTCAACCGCAACCAGGGCAACGTGCTCGCCGCCACGCGCCGTGCCGATCAGGCCCGCGACCTGCGCAACGCTGCTGAATTGCGTTTGCGCACCGAAACCCGCCAGGCCCTGGACCTGTGGCAAACCGCGAACAGCGAAGTGCGCGCATTCAACCAGCAGATCCTGCCCGCCGCCCAAAGCGCGGTGGACAGCGCCACTCGCGGCTTCGAGATGGGCAAGTTCAACTTCCTCGACGTGCTCGACGCCCAGCGCACCCTGATCGCGGCGCGCACCCAATACCTTGCGGCCACCGCCCAGGCCACCGATGCCTGGCTGCGCATCGAACGGATTTACGGCGACCTCGCCCGGTTTTGATTTTTTCTGGAGTGCCTTATGAACAAACGACACGGCGTGGCGCTTGCCGTCGCCTTGGGCCTGATGCTGTCCGGCGTGGCCAACGCCGAGGAAGAAGAAGGCACCCTCGAGCTGACTGAACAACAAATCCAGGCCGCCGGCATCGAGCTCGCCGAGGCCCAACCCCGGTCGATCAGCACATTGCTGACGCTGCCAGGGGAGGTGCGTTTCGACGAAGACCGTACCTCGCATATCGTCCCGCGCGCGGCCGGTGTGGTGGAATCCGTGAAGGTCAATCTTGGCCAGGCGGTGAAGAAGGGCGAGTTGCTCGCGGTGATCGCCAGCCAGCAGATTTCCGACCAGCGCAGTGAGCTGGCGGCCAGCGAGCGTCGGGTTGAACTGGCGCGTATTACCTTCCAGCGTGAACGCCAGCTGTGGCAGGACAAGATTTCCGCCGAGCAGGATTACCTGCTGGCGCGCCAAACCCTGCAAGAAGCCGAAATCGCGCTGAACAATGCGCGCCAAAAAATGACCGCGCTCAGCGGCAACACCGTGCTGGCCGGCGGCAATCGTTACGAACTGCGTGCGCCGTTCGCGGGCGTGGTGGTGGAAAAGCACCTCGGTGTCGGCGAGGTGGTGAGCGAGACCAGTAACGCCTTTACGCTGTCTGAGCTGTCCCAGGTGTGGGTCACCTTCGGCGTATTTCCCAAGGATTTGAACAAGGTCCGGCTCGGCAAACCGGTGAAAGTCAGCTCCACGGAAATGGGCACCGACGTGCTGGGCACCGTGGCCTATGTCGGCAATTTGCTCGGCGAGCAAACGCGCACCGCCACCGTACGTGTGACGGTGCCCAACCCCGACGACGCCTGGCGCCCAGGACTGTTCGTCACCGTGCAACTGGCCACCGATACCTACCAGGCCAAGGTCGCCGTGCCGCAAACGGCGATCCAGACCGTCGAGGAAAAACCCTCGGTCTTCGTACGCACGCCTGACGGTTTTATCACCCGCCATCTCGAGCTTGGCGCCAGTGAAAACGGCTACGTCGAAGTGCGCCAAGGCCTGGAGGCCGGAGCTCAGGTGGCCACCACCGGCAGCTTCATCCTCAAGTCCGAATTGGGCAAGGGCTCGGCCGAGCACGCCCATTGATCCTGCGAGTGATTTCCCATGTTTGAGCGCCTTATCCAATTCGCCATCGAGCAGCGCATCATCGTGCTGCTGGCGGTGCTGTTGATGGCCGGTGTCGGCATTGCCAGCTATCAGAAACTGCCCATCGACGCGGTGCCCGACATCACCAATGTGCAGGTGCAGATCAACTCGGCGGCGGCCGGTTTTTCGCCGCTGGAGACCGAGCAGCGCATTACCTTTCCCATCGAAACCGCGATGGCCGGCTTGCCGGGCCTGCAGCAGACCCGTTCGCTGTCACGCTCCGGCTTGTCCCAGGTGACGGTGATCTTCAAGGACGGCACCGATCTGTTCTTCGCCCGCCAGTTGGTCAACGAGCGCCTGCAAGTGGCCCGCGAGCAATTGCCTGTGGGGATTGAAACCGCGATGGGGCCGATTTCCACCGGCCTCGGGGAAATTTTCCTGTGGACCGTGGAGGCCGAGGAGGGCGCACGCAAGGACGACGGCACGCCCTACACGCCGACCGACCTGCGGGTGATCCAGGACTGGATCATCAAGCCGCAACTGCGCAACGTGCCTGGTGTGGCCGAGATCAACACCATCGGCGGCTTCGCCAAGGAATACCAGATCGCCCCCGACCCCAAGCGCCTGGCGGCCTATAACCTGACCTTGAACGATCTGGTCACGTCGCTGGAGCGCAACAACGCCAACGTCGGCGCCGGCTACATCGAGCGCAGCGGCGAGCAGCTGTTGATCCGCGCGCCGGGGCAGGTGGCGTCCATCGACGATATCGCCAATATCGTCATCACCACGTCCGACGGCACGCCGATCCGCGTGCGCAATGTCGCCCAGGTCGAGATCGGTCGTGAACTGCGGACCGGCGCCGCCACGGAAAACGGCCGCGAAGTGGTGCTGGGCACGGTGTTTATGTTGATCGGAGAAAACAGCCGCACGGTGTCCCAGGCGGTGGCGTCCAGGCTCGAACAAATCAACCGTTCGCTGCCCGAAGGCGTGGTGGCGGTGACCGTCTACGACCGCACCAACCTTGTCGAAAAAGCCATTGCCACGGTGAAGAAAAACCTCTTCGAGGGTGCGCTGCTGGTGGTCGCGGTGCTGTTCCTGTTCCTCGGCAATATCCGCGCGGCGCTGATCACCGCGATGGTGATTCCCCTGGCGATGTTGTTCACCTTTACCGGCATGTTCACCCACAAAGTCAGCGCCAACCTGATGAGCCTCGGCGCGCTGGACTTCGGCATCATCGTCGACGGCGCGGTGGTGATCGTCGAGAACGCCATCCGCCGCCTGGCCCATGCGCAGCAGCGCCATGGCCGCCTGCTGACCCGCAGCGAGCGCCTGCACGAGGTGTTCGCGGCGGCCAAGGAAGCGCGGCGTGCGCTGATCTTCGGGCAGCTGATCATCATGGTCGTGTACCTGCCGATCTTCGCCCTCACCGGGGTGGCCGGGAAGATGTTCCACCCCATGGCGTTCACCGTGGTAATCGCGTTGTTGGGGGCGATGATTTTGTCGGTGACCTTCGTGCCTGCGGCGATTGCGCTGTTCGTGACCGGCAAGGTCAAGGAAGAAGAAAACCTGGTGATGCGTACCGCGCGCCGGGCCTATGGGCCGGTGCTGGATTGGGTGATGGCGCGCCGGCCACTGGTGTTCGGCCTGGCCGTGCTGACCATTGTTGCGTCGGGCGTGGTGGCCAGCCGCATGGGCAGTGAGTTTATCCCCAGCCTCAGCGAGGGCGACTTCGCCCAACAGGCCCTGCGCGTGCCCGGCACCAGCCTGACGCAATCGGTGCAGATGCAGCAGCAGCTGGAAAAAACCTTGATGGCCCAGGTGCCGGAAATCGAACGGGTATTCGCCCGTACCGGTACGGCGGAAATCGCCTCCGACCCGATGCCGCCGAATATTTCCGACAGCTACGTGATGCTTAAACCGAAGACGCAATGGCCGGACCCGAACAAATCCCGCGAAACCCTGATCGCCGATATCCAGCGCGCCAGTGCGATTGTGCCGGGCAGTGCTTACGAGTTGTCGCAACCGATCCAGCTGCGTTTCAACGAGCTGATTTCCGGGGTGCGCAGTGATGTGGCGGTGAAGGTGTTCGGCGACGACATGGCGGTGCTCAACACCACCGCCGCAGACATTGCCGAGACCCTGCAAGGCCTCGATGGCGCGTCGGAAGTGAAGGTCGAACAGACGTCCGGCCTGCCAGTGCTGACCATCAATATCGACCGTGACAAGGCCGCGCGCTTTGGCCTGAATGTCGGCGATGTGCAGGACACCATTGCCGTCGCCGTCGGTGGGCGCCAGGCCGGTACCCTGTATGAAGGTGACCGGCGTTTCGACATGGTCGTGCGCTTGTCCGACGCGCTGCGTACTGATATCGACGGCTTGTCGCGGCTGTTGATTCCAGTGCCGGCGCTGGCCGGGAATGCGGCGGGGCAGTTGGGGTTCATTGCGTTGTCCCAGGTCGCCAGCCTGGACCTGGTGCTCGGCCCGAACCAGATCAGCCGCGAGAACGGCAAGCGCCTGGTGATCGTCAGTGCCAACGTGCGCGGGCGGGATATGGGGTCGTTCGTGGAAGAGGCCGAGGCGGCGATCACGGCGCAGGTAAAAGTCCCGGCAGGTTACTGGACCACCTGGGGCGGCCAGTTCGAACAGTTGAAGGAAGCCGCCGAGCGTTTGCAGATCGTGGTGCCGGTGGCGTTGCTGCTGGTGTTCGGGTTGCTGTTCATGATGTTCAACAACCTCAAGGACGGGCTGCTGGTGTTTACCGGGATTCCGTTCGCGTTGACCGGCGGGATCATGGCGCTGTGGTTGCGCGATATTCCACTGTCGATCTCGGCAGGCGTGGGCTTTATCGCCTTGTCCGGCGTGGCGGTGCTCAACGGCCTGGTGATGATTGCCTTCATCCGCAACCTGCGCGAGGAAGGACGCTCGCTGTCGGTGGCTATCCGCGAGGGCGCGCTGACCCGCCTGCGCCCGGTATTGATGACCGCGCTGGTGGCCTCCCTGGGGTTTATCCCCATGGCCCTGGCCACCGGCACCGGCGCCGAAGTGCAGCGTCCGTTGGCGACGGTGGTGATCGGCGGGATCATTTCTTCTACCTTGCTGACCTTGCTGGTGCTGCCGGCGTTGTACCAGTGGGCCCATCGCAAGGAAGAGGAAACACCAGGCTGAACCGTGTAAACCGGCCTGGCTGGCTGCTGACGTCGGCGTGCCCCTGATGCAGCTGCATGATCGACTGCACAATGGCCAGCCCCAGCCCCGTGCCACCTTCGGCGCGGGTACGGCTGCTGTCGGCGCGGTAGAAACGTTCGAACAGATGCGGCAGGTGGTGCGCTTCGATGCCACGCCCGGGGTTGCCCACCGACAACGCCACGCTCTGGTCGTAGGTCTCCACCAGCAGCAGCACGCTGGAGCCTTCGGGCGTATGGCGGATGGCATTGGACAGCAGGTTGGAAATCGCCCGCTGGATCATCAGGCGATCGCCCGTCACCCAGGCGTCGCCGCGCAGGTTGAGGGTCACGTGTTTGTCTTCGGCGCTGAGGGCGAACAGCGCCATCACCCGTTGTGCTTCTTCACCCAATGACACCGGGCCAAACCCGGCCCGCGCCGCCGGATGGCTGACCTGGGCCAGGAACAGCATGTCGGAGACGATGCGCGACAGGCGTTCCATTTCCTCGGTGCAGGATTCCAGCCCCGCCTTGTATTCCTCCGAGGGCCGTTCGCGGGACAGGGTCACCTGGGCCTTGCCCATCAGGTTGGTCAGCGGCGCGCGCAGCTCGTGGGCGAGGTCGTCGGAGAACTGCGACAGCTGCTGCACACCGGCGTCCAGGCGACGCAGCATTACGTTGATGCTTTGCGCCAACTCGCCCAGCTCCTGGGGCAGGTTGTCGATGGATAAACGGTGGGTCAGGTCCTGGGTCGTTACCTGGGCCGCGACATGGCTGAACTGCTTCAACGGTGCCAACCCACGCTGCACCAGCCACCAGGCGCCCATGCCAATCAGGATCAACAGCATCGGCAGGGCGATGAGGGTAGCGCGCAGGTAGGCGCTGAGCAGGGCCTGGTCATCCCTGCGGTCCAGCGACAGCAACACCCGTACGCGCTCGCCGCTGGCCAGGCGCATCAGGCTGGAGGCGCTGAGTACCTGGTTGCCGTCCTGGTCTTGCCAGTTGAGGTAACCGAGGGTTTCCCGGGGGGAAAAGTCGGTCAGCAACGGTTCCTGGGGTTTGGCACCGACACTGAGCAGCACCGCGTTATCGGGTGCGGTGCCGACGATGGTCAGGTAGAAATTGTCGTGGCCCATCACCAGGTCCAGCAACGAGTGGGGGCGGGCTTTGATTGCGTGGGTGTCCAGGCCCAGCGCGAGGCTGTGCTGGAGCTGTTCCATCTTGCTTTCCAGGCCCTTGCGCGCGAGCTTTTCCAGCTCATGGGTCAAGGCCAGGTAGGCCAGGGTCGCCAGCAGCACCACCAGCCCGGCGCCCATGAGGCTGACCGTCAGCCCCAGGCGCATCGACAGACTGCTGGTCCTCATTGACGCGCCTCCAGCACATAACCCACGCCGCGAATGGTGTGGATCAGCTTGACCTCGCTCTGGTCATCGACCTTGCCCCGCAGGCGGCTGATGGAGACCTCGACCACGTTGGTGTCGCAGTCGAAGTTCATGTCCCACACCAGCGAGATGATCTGCGTGCGGGTCATCACTTCGCCGGCCTGGCGCATCAGCACATGCAGCAGGGCGAATTCCTTGGTGGTCAGGTCGATGCGCCGGCTGCCGCGATAGGCGCGATGGCGACGCGGGTCCAGCTCCAGGTCCGCGACGCGCAGCACATCCGGCAGCGGGATATGTTCGCTGCGGCGCAGCAAGGTGCGCACACGGGCCAGCAGTTCGGGGAACTCGAAGGGTTTGACCAGGTAATCGTCGGCGCCCATGTCCAGGCCCTTGATCTTGTCGGCCAGGCGGCCGCGCGCGGTCAGCATCATCACGCGCTGGTTGCCGTCCCGGCGCAGTTGTTCCAGTACCTCCCAACCGTCGGTGTTGGGCAGGTTCACGTCGAGGATCACCAGTTCGTAGGTGTGCTGCCGGGCCAGGTGCAGGCCGTCGATGCCGCTGGCGGCGCAATCGACGACGTAGCCACTTTCGGTCAGGCCTTGCTGCAAGTAATCGGCGGTTTTCTGCTCGTCCTCAACCACAAGGATACGCATGGGGATTTACCTTCAAGGAAAACGAAAGGAGATGGCCTCATAGAGGCTTGAATAGGCTGTAGGAAAACTCTGAAGCCTGAAGTAGCTTTAGGGTCAAGCCGCGTCAGGCCGGTGCGACGATTCGTCACTGACCGGGCACGCAAAAAAAACGCCCCGGCTGGGGCGTATAAAATTCATCTCTGTTCCAAAGGAGCTACACAAAAGCCGCAGAGATGAGAGGTGTTCGATGCGCAGTATAAAAAGTGCAACTTAACGAGAAGGTGAGGCCGATATTACAGTTCTGACAGACTTCAACCTGTGAACAGATGTAGGGCATCGGCAAGTGAATGTAAGCGCGTCTTAAAGCACCGCCAGTGGGTATTCGATAATGACGCGGACTTCTTTAAGGTCGGACTCGAATGAACTCGAGCGCACGGTGGCCTGGCGCAGCCGCAGCGATAAGTCCTTCAAGTTGCCGCTTTGCACCACGTACTTGGCTTCGATATCCCGCTCCCAGCGGCGTTGGTCGGTGAGCGGGTCGCCGGCGGCATCGCGGCGCATATACACCGCGTTGGCATTGCTGTAGTCGGCGCCGGTGCCCTTGCCGTAGCGGGTCATGAACGACAGGCCGGGAATGCCGAATGGCTGCATGTCCAGGTCGTAGCGCAGCATCCACGAGCGCTCCTTGGGCGAGTTGAAGTCGCTGTACTGGATCGAGTTGTTGAGGAAGATCGAGTCCGACTGGCGCAGGTAATCGAAGTCGTCGTCGCCGTTGTTGCGCTGGTGCGACACGGCCAGGCTGTGGGCGCCCACCTTCACGCCGAGCCGGGCGCTCCAGATGCTGTTATCGAATTCACCCAGCAGCTTTTTGCCTTCGTCCACGGCCTTGTAGTAGTTGATGTCGCCGAACAGCGAAACGTCTTCGTTCAGCGGGTAACTGGCGGCGCTGCCCACGTAGTACTGGTCCCAGGCGTCCTTCAGGCGGCTGCTGTACAGGCTCAGGCTCAGGTGTTTGTTGAGTTGGTAATCACCACCGGCATAGCCGATCCAGGGCGAGTCCACGGGGCCTGCATAAAACGTCGCAAAGCCCTTGTTCATGCCGCTTTCGTTGGGCTGGCTCATGCCGCTCAGACGCCCGCCCTGCAAGGTCAGGCCTTCCAGGCTGGTGTTCTGCAACGTCACGCCACGGAAGCTTTCCGGCAACACCCGCGAATCGCCGTAGGCCACCACGGGGGTCAGCGGGAACACGTCGCCGGCCTTGATCACCGTGTCCAATACCCGCAGTTTCGCCGCGCCGCCGACCTTGCTGTAGTTGTCTTCGGGATGGTTGTTGCTGTCCACCGGCAGCACGCCGAACGAGCCCTTGCCGCCGCTGCGGCCGGTGCCCGAGTCGAGCTTCACGCCGACCATGGCGAAGGCGTCCAGGCCGAACCCTACGGTGCCCTGGGTAAAGCCGGATTCGAATTTACCGATCAGTCCCTGGGCCCAGGCTTCGGAATAGCCATTGCCGGTGGGGCTGGATTGGCCTTTGCGGTCATCACGGTTGAAGTAAAAATTGCGCGCCAGCACGTTCACGCTGCTGCCTTCGATAAACCCTTCAGGTTTGTCTTCCGCGGCCACGGCTGCCAGGGGCAATGTGGCGATCAGTGAAAGGGGAAGGGTGTAATAACGGATCCGCATGTTTCGCTCCTCGGTGTTGGCAGTTATCAGCTTCTTATGGAGGCGGGCGTTCTTATTGATCTGGCCCGGGCTGATAGTTGCAAACCGTGGATAACGATTGGGTGGCGTGAACATTACAATTCTGGAAGCTCGTCGCCACCTAACAAATAAGTAATGTTCTGGTGAACATCGCGTCAGGGTTCGTTCGTTAGTCTCGGTACTGAACTTTCAGTCGAGGAACAGGTGATGAACTTTTCTACCGCAGGCGTAGG
Source organism: Pseudomonas sp. GW821-FHT09D08 (assembly GCF_059416305.1). Taxonomy (NCBI): domain Bacteria; kingdom Pseudomonadati; phylum Pseudomonadota; class Gammaproteobacteria; order Pseudomonadales; family Pseudomonadaceae; genus Pseudomonas; species Pseudomonas sp. GW821-FHT09D08. The sequence continues at coordinate 642,585 of NZ_JBWKOX010000002.1, read as the reverse complement.
TGTATTAACGGCCGTCCTGTCATTCGGTGCATTGGCCGAAGGCGGGGGTGACCGGACCTTTGCCCTGATGATGGAACGCAATGAAAAAGCCATGGCCGCCTACGCCGAGAAAAACGGTAAGCCGGCGCCCCAGGTCCAGGTGTATCGCTATGGCATGGACCTGGACATTGCCAAGGTGGTCAACGTGACGCCGCCGATCCGCGCGTGCAGTACCGTGCCTTCGCGCATGACCTATGAAGACTCCAGCGGCAAGCTCACCACGTTGGAGTACCAAGTCATGGGCGTGTGCCGGAATAACGGCAGTTAATGGCGTCAAAAAAAAGAGTGGGGTGTAGCGCCTGAGTTCGCTTCAGAAACAGCCCATAGGGCCGATGCAGATCTGATACTTCTCTCCCATCGACCTCGGTGCCCTATGTTTAACACCCGCTTGAAGCAGGAGCTGTCCGCTCTTCGCGAAGAACTGTCCAGCTTGCAACAGGTCAGGGAGAGCCTGGAAAGCGAAATGCTCTGCCTGACGCTGGACGCAGAAGGTCGGGTTGAATGGGCCAATGCCAACTTTCTGCAGGAACTGGTCTACCAGAGTTCCACGCTGCTGGGGCGCCCCATCGAAGACCTGGTGCCCGCCCATGTGCGCCAGGACGAATTCCAGCAGCGCTTCAAGAACGCCCTGCTGCGCGGTGAGCATTTCGCCGGCGCCGTACGCCTGATGCGCGGCAACGGGCAGGAAGCCTGGTTGCGCTCGATTGTGCAGCCGGTGCGCAGTTCCGATGGGCGCATCAAGCACTTTTCGATTTACTCCAGCGACCTCACCCGCACCATCGAAGCGTCGCGCGAGCATGAAAACCTGATCACCGCGCTGGTGCGTTCCACCGCCGTGATCGAGTTCGACCTGGATGGGCACGTGCTGACCGCGAACGACCGCTTCCTCAGTGGCATGGGCTACAGCCTGGCGCAGATCCAGGGCAAGCATCACCGTATCTTCTGTGAGCCGCAGGAGTACAACAGCGCCGAGTACCAGCATTTCTGGAAACGCCTGAACGCCGGTGAATTCGTCGCAGCGCGCTTCAAGCGTGTGGACAGCCATGGCCGCGTGGTGTGGCTGGAAGCCACCTACAATCCGGTGCTGGACGCCAATGACCGTTTGTACAAAGTGGTCAAGTTCGCCACGGTGATTACCGATCAGGTCAATCGGGAGCAAGCCGTGGCCGAGGCCGCGAACATTGCCTACAGCACCTCGTTGCATACCGACGACAGCGCCCAGCGCGGTACCACCGTGGTGACGCAGGCGGTGGAGGTGATGCGCGACCTGGCCACGCACATGCAGGCGGCGGGTGAAGGCATCGAGGCACTGAACGCGCAATCCCAAGTGATCGGCACCATCGTCAAGACCATCAGCGGCATTGCCGAACAGACCAATTTGCTGGCGCTCAACGCGGCCATCGAAGCGGCACGTGCCGGCGAGCAAGGCCGGGGCTTTGCGGTGGTGGCCGATGAGGTGCGCCAGTTGGCATCACGGACCAGCAAAGCCACCGAGGAAATTGTTGGTGTGGTGCGTCAGAACCAGGATATGGCCCGCGACGCGGTGGCCCTGATGACCGACGGTCGCCTGCAAGCCGAGCAAGGCCTGGCCCTGGCGGCGGAAGCGGGCACGGTGATTGTGGAGATCCAGGACGGCGCACAGAAGGTGGTCAGCGCTGTAGGACAATTCGCTAACCAACTGTCGAGCTGATCCATGGGGCTGATGCTTGAGGTATCGTAGGTTTTTTCGTTTGAAGAGCCGATCCTCCATGAGCCCTACCCACTGCCGCCCCGTTCCGTTGCCCAAGGCTTATCGTTTGCTCAACCACGGGCCAACCGTGCTGGTAAGTGCGGCCCACAACGACCAGCGCAATATCATGGCGGCCGCCTGGGCCATGCCGCTGGATTTCGAACCGCCGAAAGTCGCCGTTGTGTTGGACAAGGCCACCTGGACTCGCCAATTGCTGGAAGGCGCCGGCAGCTTCGTGCTGCAGGTGCCCTGTGTGGCCCAGGTCGACCTCGTGCAGACGGTCGGCAATACCACCGGTACCGAGCGTGACAAGTTCGCCGCTTATGGCCTGCAAACCTTCAGCGGTGAACACACGGAGGCGCCGTTGCTGGAAGGCTGTGTAGCCTGGATGGAATGCCGCTTGCTCCCCGAGCCCCACAACCAGCAGGCCTATGACCTGTTCCTCGGCGAAGTGGTCGCAGCCTATGCCGACGAACGTGTGTTCAGCGAAGGCCGCTGGCACTTCGAAGGGCATGATCAGTTACGCACCTTGCACCATGTAGCGGGTGGGCATTTCCTGAGCATCGGCGAGCCCATCGATGGGCATTCGCTATAAGCGCACTCAGCGCCCGAGCATCTTCACCCATCGCGACGGCGGCATACCGTAGGTGCTGCGAAATTGCCGGGTCATGTGGCTCTGGTCGGTGAAACCGGCGGTCAGCGCCGCGTCCACCAGCGACTGCCCCTGCGCCAGCAGACTGCGCACCAGGTCCAGCCGGCGCATCGTCAGGTAGCGATAGGGGCTGGTGCCGAACAGCACGCGAAAGTCCCGTGACAATGCCCAGCGGTCGCGGCCGGCGTGGTCGGCCATTTCGTCCAGGGTGATGCTGCGGCCCAGGGCGCTGTGGATAAACTCCCGGGCGCGCTCGGCGGCGACGTAATCGAACGCCTTGCGGCTGACGATGGCGCCCGCGGCGTTGCTCAGCGCGTGGGCCAGGTCGAACATCGCGTCCTGTTCCTGCAACGGGTCGATGGGGTTATCCAGGTTTTGCAGCAGCACATCGCTGGCGCGGAACAGCCTGGGGTCAGTGGACAAGCCACCGGGGATAAACGGCAACGGCTTGCCGCCAAGGATCTGCTGGATCAGCGACGGCTCCACGTAAATCATTCGGTACTTGAAACCCTCGTCACTGCCGGCGTGACCGTCGTGGGTCTCATCGGGGTGAAGCACCATGGTCGTGCCGGGCAGGCTGTGGATCATGTCGCCGCGATAGTGAAAACTCTGTACGCCAGACAAGGTACGCCCGATGGCATAGGTGTCATGGCGATGGGGGTCGAAGGCGAAACCGGCGAAGTACGCCTCGATACGGTCCAGGCCGCTGGCATGGGGGGCACGGTGCAGCCAGTCGAAGTTGCGGGTCGGTTTGCCCATGGTGGCTTGTCACAAAAAGAGGTGGAAACACGTTAACCCAGTCTGCATCCCTTGTCTGCCGGGGTCTTGTACGATTGTGCAGGTGGCGGGCGAGGTCTATGCTCCCTGCTCGTGCCCTGCGCTGATGGAGCCGCCCCATGGAATTTATCAACCCCACCTATGTGGCGCCTCTGGTCTCGCTGGCCCTGCTGTGGACGGTGGCGGTGGTGACGCCGGGTCCCAACTTCTTCAACACCGCGCAGTTGGCCGCCAGTTGTTCGCGCCGTCATGGCGTAGTGGCGTCGGCGGGCGTGGCTACCGGCACGATCATGTGGGGGCTGGCGGGTGGCCTGGGCATCAAATCGCTGTTTACCGCCGCCCCCATGTTGTACCTGGCGTTCAAGATCATCGGCGGCTGCTACCTGATTTACCTGGGGCTGAAACTGTTCAAGCGCTCGGCACCGACGATGGGCCAGAGCCTGTTGCGGGACGAAGCGCGCCGCTCGTTGTTTTCCGCCTGGCGCCTGGGGTTGCTGGGCAACCTGTCCAACCCCAAGGCCGCGTTGTTCGTCGCCACCATCTTCGCGTCCACCATGCCACTGTCGCCATCCCCCGCGCTGCTGGCCCTGGCGGTGATCACCATCGCCAGCTTGTCGTTCAGCTGGTATGCCTGCGTGGCGCTGGTGTTTTCCAGCGAGCGCATGGCCAACCTCTACAGCCGTTCGCGCAAGTGGCTCGACCGTTTTGCCGGCGGGTGCTACGTGTTGTTCGGCGCCCATCTGGTAGCGAATCGCTGACCGTCCGTGGTAAGAAGCCTTACTTTCAACAGTGAGGCCGGGTCATGAGCAAGGTGCGGGTAGGGATTATTTTTGGTGGCCGTTCGGCCGAGCACGAAGTCTCGTTGCAGTCGGCGCGCAATATTGTCGACGCACTCGACCGCACCCGCTTCGAGCCGGTTTTGATCGGCATCGACAAGGCCGGCCACTGGCACCTCAACGACACCTCGAACTTCCTGATCAACCAGGAAAACCCGGCGCTCATCGCCCTCAACCAATCCAACCGCGAACTGGCGGTGGTGCCCGGCAAGGCCAGCCAGCAGGTGGTGGAAACCTCCGGCAACGGCCTGCTGGCACACATCGACGTGATCTTCCCCATCGTCCACGGCACCCTCGGCGAAGACGGCTGCCTGCAAGGCCTGCTGCGCATGGCTGACCTGCCTTTCGTTGGCTCCGACGTGCTCGGCTCGGCGGTGTGCATGGACAAGGACATCAGCAAACGCCTGCTGCGCGATGCCGGCATTGCTGTGACGCCGTTCATCACCCTGACCCGCAGCAACGCCGGGCGTACTTCCTTTGAAACAGCGGTGAATAAACTCGGCCTGCCGATGTTCGTCAAACCGGCCAACCAGGGTTCTTCGGTGGGCGTGAGCAAGGTTGGCAACGAGGCTGAGTACCACGCCGCGGTTGAACTGGCCCTGGGTTTTGATCAAAAGGTGCTGGTGGAGTCGGCGGTTCAGGGCCGCGAAATCGAATGCGCCGTGCTGGGCAACGAAAACCCTGTGGCCAGCGGCTGCGGCGAGATCGTGGTGAGCAGCGGCTTTTACTCCTACGACAGCAAATACATCGACGGCCAGGCGGCCCAGGTGGTGGTGCCGGCCGACATCAGCCATGAAGCCAGTGAGCGGATTCGCCGCTTGGCCCTTGAGGCATTTGAGGTGTTGGGGTGCGCTGGGTTGGCGCGGGTCGATGTGTTCCTGACCGACGATGGTGAAGTGCTGATCAACGAAATCAACTCACTGCCCGGCTTCACTCGCATCAGCATGTACCCCAAGCTGTGGCAGGCAGCGGGCATGAGCTACAGCGAGCTGGTGAGCCGGTTGATCGAGCTGGCGTTGGAGCGGCATGCGGGGCGTAAGGGCTTGAAGATCAGCCGTTGATCCTCAGGGAGTGGCCAGTAACGCCATCAGGCGTTACTGAGGACTTCCCGAAAAACGTCTGGTCTTATGGCCGCAATATGCAGCAGTGAGCGTGCTGCGCCGGAGGGGGAACGACGCCCCTGTTCCCACTCTTGAAGGGTTCTTACCGAAACCCCCAAAAGCTCGGCAAATTTGGGTTGCGACAGTCCTGTCTTGCTTCTTGCTTCGGCAGCTTGAGTGATTTCGATCTGCTGCACGGTGCCGTAGCGTCCTGCTTTAACATCCTGAACAGCGCTCAGTAATTCTTCGCCGATATTGCGTTTGGCGTCACGTTCCTGCAGTTGTTTATCAGTGAGAGGCATGGTTCATCTCCTTCGCAATTTTGTACAGGATGTGCGCTGGAATATTCTCCGTAGCGCCCTTGCCGTAAATCTCTGAAGACATGTAGAGGATTTGAGAAAGAGTGTTGTAGGCCTTCTCCTATCAGTCTGTGCGAGCAATCCACGAATAAATCAACGTCTTCGCTTCCTCCGGCTGATGCGTCCTTCTGCGGTAGCTGGCAAACGTCGGCGACGTGCAGTAGGTGCACACCTCGCTCACGTCGATCTGCTCACGCTTGACACCCGCCGCTTGCAGCAGCAACAACCCATACCCGCTCAAGTCAAACCACGCACTGCCTGCTTGCCTTGCATGGGGCGGATTGATTTGCGGGGACCGCAGCGGTGCCGGTTGCACGTAGCTCCACGGCGCCTGGGCGTGTTGCCACAGGTGCCCTTGGTCACTCTGGAACTCGGCGATAAAGCCTTCGCTCACTTCATAACAGCACGGCTTGATCGAGGGGCCGATAGCTACTTGCAGCTGGTCGGCTGCAATCCCTTCGGCGGCAAAGCGCTGCATGACGTTGGCGATGATCCCGCGTTGCAGCCCCTTCCAGCCGCCATGGACTGCGGCCACCCATTCGCCGGTTTTCGACGCGAACAGAATGGGCAGGCAATCGGCGGTGATCACCGCGATCGGGTGAGTGTGGTGCGTCAACACACCATCGGCCTCGATCGTATTGGCCACCTGGCCCGCCTGCCATTCAATCACCGAGGCGCTGTGCACTTGCTTGCAGATGAACACTTCATCCGGGCGCAGTGGGTCGTCGATCGAACAGAAACCGTGGTCGATGCCAGGGATGGCAGCGAGATTTTCAGCCTGATGCAAGGGCTTACCTCCGTTCAATAAAATCAGTCGCCGAGCGCCTCGCCTTCGCGCCGAGGGTCGGCGCCGCCGCTGAGCGACACCTTGCCCAGGGCGTCCCGCTTGAGCACGATGGCCTGGATGCCGCTGGTCATGTCGATCTCGCTCAGCTCATGGCCCTTGTCCTTCAATACCTGCTTCAGGCCTGGGCTGAACAACCCGGCCTCCAACTCGGTAGCCCCATTGCGGCTGCCGAAATTGGGCAGGCCGATGGCGGCTTGCGGGTCGAGGTTCCAGTCGAGCAGCGCCACCAGGGATTTGCTCACGTACTCGATGATTTGCGAGCCGCCCGGCGAACCGAGCGTAGCCAGCAATTCACCGCTCTCGCGGTCGAACACCAGGGTCGGCGCCATCGCCGAGCGCGGGCGTTTGCCGGGTTGCACGCGGTTGGCGACCGGCTGGCCGTTTTCTTCGGGGATGAATGAGAAGTCGGTCATCTGGTTATTGAGCAAGAAGCCCTGCACCATCACATGGGAACCGAACGCGGCTTCCACCGTGGTGGTCATCGACACGGCGCCACCCAGGTCATCTACGGCGACGACTTGTGACGTGGAGATGCGCAGCGGCGAACGGTCCGGTGCATACGCGACTTGAATACCGGCCGGTCGGCCTGGCTTGGCGATGCCCATGCTGCGCTCGCCGATCAGCGTGGCACGCTGTGCCAGGTAGTTCGGGGCCACGAGGCCGGCCACCGGCACCGGTGTGAAGTCCGCATCGGCCACGTACAGCGCACGGTCGGCAAAGGCCAGGCGACCGGCTTCGGCGATCAGGTGCACGGCCTCGGGCGTGGGCTCAAGCCCGGCAGGCGAAGCGCTTTTTATCGGTGTCATCGGCGCGATGGCCAGGCGCGGGTCGCGGGCTTCCAGGGCCTGCAATGTGCCGAGCATCTGCGCAACCGCAATCCCGCCTGAGGACGGCGGCGGCATGCCGCAGACTTTCCAGCGCTTGTAATCGGTGCACAGCGGCACGCGTTCCTTGGCGACGTAGCCCTTGAGGTCGGCTTGATTCAGGCTGCCGGCATTACGGTTGCCCTGCACCTTGCGCGCAATCTCATCGGCAATCGGCCCGTGGTACAAGGCGTCCGGTCCTTCCTTGGCGATGCGCTTGAACACAGCGGCCAGCGCCGGGTTTTTCAGCCGTGTACCGGCGGCTTTTGGCGTGCCGTCGGCATTCAGAAAGTAGGCCGCCATCTCCGGCGATTGCTGGATAAAGCGGTCAGCGGCGATCAGGCTGTGCAAACGCGGTGAAATTGCGAAGCCCTGCTCCGACAAGCGAATCGCCGGCTCGAACAACTGGGCCCATTGCAGGCGGCCGGTCTTCCTATGGGCCATTTCCAGGGCCCGCAGCACCCCTGGCGTGCCCACCGAGCGCCCGCCGATCTGCGCGTCGGTGAAGGCCATCGGCGTGCCGTCGGCGTTCAGGAACAACCGCTCGGTCGCCCCGGCCGGAGCCGTTTCCCGGCCGTCATAGGCGTGCACGTTTTTCCCATCCCACAGCATGATGAACGCACCGCCGCCAATGCCGGAGGATTGTGGTTCCACCAGGGTCAACACCGCCTGCATCGCAATGGCGGCGTCAATGGCCGAGCCGCCCTGGCGCAACATCTCGCGTCCGGCCTCGGCCGCCAGCGGGTTGGCGGCGGCGGCCATATGGCGCTCGGCATGGCGGGTGCTGAGGTCGGTGCGATAGCCCGAGCCCAACTCCGGTGCCGGTGGCTGGTCGTTGACCGGGGTGTGGCAGGCAGCTAGGGTCAGGGCTGCGGCCATGAGTGACAGTTGGCGGCGGGAAATCGAAAACACGTGCTGAACTCCGTTCATTGTGCGAATGATCTGTTGTCCTTGGGGCGCTGCGGTTTACAGGTAAATCGTGCCTTGCATGTACAACACTGCCTTGCCGGAAATAATCACGCGGTCGCCCTGCAGCTCGCAGTGCAACTGGCCCTTGCGCTGGCCCCCTTGCTCGGCCGTCAAGTGCGACTTGCCCAGGCGCTCGGCCCAGAACGGTGCCAGCGAGGTGTGTGCCGAGCCGGTGACCGGGTCTTCATCGATCCCCACATTCGGCCCGAACCAGCGCGAAATGAAATCAAACCGTGTGCTCTTGGCGGTGACTGCAATCCCGCGCTTGGGCAGGCCCTTGAGCCGCGAAAAGTCAGGCGTCAGCGCGGCGACCTGGGCTTCGTCGTCCACCAGCACGATGTAGTCATCGGTGCCGAACACGTCGGCGCTCTCGATCCCCAGGGCACTCAACATTCCAGCGGGCGGTTCGCAGCGCTGTGGTTGCCGGGCGGGGAAATCCATCGCCAGCTCATCACCCTTGCGCGTCACCCGTAGCTCGCCGCTGCGGGTGGCAAAGCGCAGCACCTGGGGTGCATCCGCCAGCGCGTGAATCAATACCCACGCTGTCGCCAGCGTGGCATGGCCGCACAGGTCGACTTCGACTTGCGGGGTAAACCAGCGCAACTCATAGAAGCCATCGCGGGGCACGAAGTAGGCGGTTTCGGAGAGGTTGTTTTCGGCGGCGATATGCTGCAGTTGCTCATCGGGCAGCCACTCGGTGAGCGGGCACACCGCGGCAGGGTTGCCGCCGAAGGCATGTTGGCTGAAGGCGTCGACTTGGTAGATGTCCAGTTTCACCGTGAAGCACTCCGTGCGTGGGGGGAGGCTGGACACTAACAGTGGTAAGGGAGTGCGTCAAAAGCGGCCTACCCTCGGGATAGGCCGTGTGGCTCAGGCAATCAGAAGTCCCAGCGCGTGGTCAGCATGAAGTGACGCGGTGCGCCGTAGATGGCGGAGTTGTAGAAGCCCACGTTGGTGTAATACGGCTTATCGAACACGTTATTGAGGTTCAGCGTGGTCGACAGGTTTTTCGTGAATTGGTAGCGCGTCATCAGGTCCACCACCCAGTAGGACTCCTGGGAAAATTTCTCGGTGGTGTCTTTGGGGCTGTTGTAGATGTCCTGCCACACCGTGTTCTGCCAGCGCAGGCCACCGCCGACGCTGACTTTGTCCAGCTCGCCCTTGAGCTTGTAGATCGTGAACATGCTCACTTGATCCTCGGGCTCGAAGGTCGAGATTTTTTTGCCGGCGTCGTCGCGTACCACCTTGTGGGTGTAGCCACCCTGCAACTGCCAGCCTGGAGCGATTTCGCCGGACAGTTCCAGTTCGTAGCCCTTGGTCGTCGCGTCGGTGCCCTTGAAGGCAAAGTTGGGCGGTGTCGGGGTCTGGTTGTTGTACGCATCGTCGGGCAGGGAGCGGTTGCTTTCCTTCACCTCGAAGTACGCCAGGCTGGCGTTCAGGCGTCCGTCGAGGAACTCACCCTTGAGGCCCACTTCATAGTTCTCGCCTTCGTCCGGGTCAATCAACTTGCGGTTACGGTCGAGGTTGTAGCTTTCCTGGGGCATGAAGACATCGGTGTAGCTGACATAGGCCGACAGGTTGTCCGTGAGGTCATAGATGGCTCCGGCATAGGGAATAAAGCGTCCGGTTTCACGGTAGGTATCGGTGCTGCCGGTCAGGGTGTAGTCGACCACGCGCCCGCCTAGCAACAGTTTCAGGTCGTTGGTGAGGTTCCAGCGGGTGGTGAGGTACATGCCGGTCTGGCGAATGGTGTCGTCGGTGACTTGGGAGGCCACGCCCCAGTCGGGCTTGGCCAGGTTGCCATGCCAGTTGACGTAGTCGACCAGGTTGGCGGTGGGGAAGGTTTCGTCCCAATAGCCCTTGCCCTTCCAGTGGGCGGTACTGATGGATCCTCCGATCACCAGGTCATGTTCACGTCCGAGGAAATTGAACGGGCCGCTGATATACAGGTCGGCCGAGTCGCTGGTGGTTTCGCCCTTGTAGCGCTGGGCGTTGATATTGGCAGTGCCGTCCGCCGCCGGCTGGTAGAACTGGATCGCACCCATCTGGGCGTCGTAGCCGTTGAGCTTGTGGTCCAGTTGCAGTTTGGTCACCCAGCCGTCGCCGAGGTCGTGCTCCAGGTTAGCGAACACCGTGCGGGTGTATTGCTGCCAACTGCTCCAGTCAGTGGCATTGCTGAAGGAGCGCTTGGCATTGTTCAACTCGCCGGCATGGTTGAACAGCGGGAAACTGCCGGACCAGGTGGAACCTTTGGGTTTGCTGTCCTGATAATCGGCGCCCACGGTGAGCAAGGTGTCGGGTGACAGGTCGAATTCGAGAATGCCGTAGAACACCGAGCTTTTGTTCGAGTAGCGGTCGATCCACGACTTGTTGTCCTGATAGGCCGCCACGGCACGCCCACGCACATTGCCGGTTTCGGTCAGCGGGCCGCTGACGTCCACTTCCGTGCGGTAGTGATCCCAGGTGCCCGCCGCCGTGGTGATGTGGCCGAGAAATTCCGCCGTAGGCTTCTTGCGCACCAGGTTGATGGTGCCGCCCAGGGAGCCGGCGCCGCTGAGCAGGCCGGAGGCGCCCTTGAGCACTTCGACCCGGTCATAGATCGCCATGTCGCTCAGGGTGTTGCCCGCCGAATAGGCCACGTTGCGCACGGCCGAGGGAATACCGTCGTACTGGAAATTGTTGATCGAAAAACCGCGCGAGTAGTAATTGCTGCGGTCGGTGTCGTAGGCCGACACGGTAATGCCAGGGGTATGGCGCATCACGTCGTCGACACTGTCGAGGGCGAAGTCATCCATGTGCTGGCGGGTGACGACACTGATGGACTGCGGCGTTTCACGTGGGGTCAGCACCAGGCGCGTGGCCGTGGCGATGGTGCCCGGGGTGTAGGAGCCGGTGCCTTCGGTGACGGTGCCCAACTGGTTGCTGATCACGGTGGTGGTGCCCAGTTGCAGGGCCGCGCCGGGTTGTTCGGTGCGGGTCAGTATGACCGCGTTGGGACCATTGAGCTCGAAGCTCAGGGGCGTGCCTTTGAGTAACTGGGCCAGCGCCTCCAGGGCGGTCATGCGGCCGCTGACGCCAGGCGACTCGACGCCTTGGGCCAAGTCCGCCGCATAGGCAATTTGCAGCCCGCTCTGCACACTCAATTGATCCAGGGCATTGACCAGCGACTGACGCGCGATGGCAAAGCTGCGGGTATCTGCTGCTTCACGAATGGCCGGCTTGCCCGCCGGTTCCACGGCAACCGCAGTGCTGCACGCCAGGCAGACGGCAAGCGCAAGAATGCTACGGGCGTGGGTCGGATTGAGTGCTGGAAAGTGCATGTGAGCCCCGTAAGAAATAGGAATGATTTGCAAAGGCAAAGTTCTTGACGGGTTGAAGCTTCGAAAGCCGTAAAACTTTTTGCGACGGGGTCAGGGGCTCTGTATCAGCGAATAATCAGGATGCCACCCGGCAGGCGCTGGATGTGGGTGGAAGTGACTCTACTCAACGCCTGCACGATCGCCTGGGGGTCATCCAATTGGTAATTGCCGCTGACCCGCTCACCGGCAGCGGTATCGTTCAATAGCAGGATCGGTGAGGGATAATAGCGACGGATCTCTGACAACACCTGTGCCAGCGGCGCGTTCTGGAACGACAGCCGTCCGTTGATCCAGGCCATCTGCTGTTCGCCACCTTCCAGGGACAGCGGTTGCAGGTGCCCACCCAGCAACTGTTGCCAGTTGCCCGCCTGCAACACGCTCTGTTCGCCCTTGCGGTTGGCGAAGCGCACGCGGCCTTGTCGCACGGCGACGGTGACGCCCGCGTCGCGCTGGCTGACGCTGAATTGCGTGCCGACTACGGTCACGCTGGCCTCGGCGGTTTCGATGCTAAGAGGGCGCTCTGAGTCGTGTGCGGCTTCGACGTAGAGCTCGCCGCGCAGCAGCTTGATGCGGCGATGGGCGCCGTCGAAGGCGATGCTGATTGCGCTGTGGCTGCCCAGCACGATGTGCGAGCCGTCCTCCAGGTCAACGCGTTCCAACTGCGCAACATCGGTCATGTGGTCAGCCTGCAGGCGCATCGGCACATCGGTCATCCAACCGATGCCCAGCGTGATCAATACGGCAGCGGCGGCAGCCATAAAGCGTGTCTTGCGGTGCGTGGCGGCTTGCGGGGCAGGGGGCAATTCCAGGTCGCCGGCGAGGTTTTTCAAGGCTTGCTCGAAGGCGCGGCTTTCCCACATCGCGGCCAGTTCCGCATACGCCGTGGCGTGCCGGGGATCCGCATCGCGCCACTGCTCAAAGCGCTGGCGGGTGATGGGGTTGCGCACCGTCTCATCGCGCTGGGTGAACCAGTCGGTCGCCTGCTTACGTATGGCATCGGGGGTGTCGGTGCGATCAATCATGGTCGGTCGTTTGCTTGACGCAGGCAATGAGGGCTTGGCGCAGATCTTTTTCCACCGTGCTCAACGACACCTGCAGGCGTTGGGCGATCTCGCTTTGGGACAGGTCATGCAATCGATGCAATACCAGGATTTGTTGCTGGCGTTTGGGCAAGGTAGCGAGCACCTGTTGAAACTGCAGCAGTTGTTGTTGGCCCTGGGCCTGGCTCTCCGGACCGGGTGCCGTGGTGGGCACCTCGACAACCAGGCTTTCGGCCAGCTGGCACTCATAGCGCCTTTTACTGCGCACACTGCGCAGATGATCAAAAGCCAGGTATTGCGCAGTTTGATAAAGAAACGGCTTCAAGTGTTCGATAGGGCGAGCGTACAGCGCTTTCGCCACCTTCAGGTAGGTTTCCTGGGCCAGGTCCTCCGCCTGGCTCGAACAGCCGACGACGCGCGACAGCATACGGATTAACGCACTGCGCTGCCCGATAAAAACGGCGCTGAGTTTTTCCTGATCCCCTGGCGTCCCTGTCTCCATGGCCCCGATACCCTGATGCGGCGTTGCGCGAATAGCAGGCATACTAATGAGAAGTGGTCTCATTTGATAGGGTGGCGGGTGATTTGTTTGGAGAGCAGTCCTGCCGGGCATGTCATAGGTTCGACCGGCGCGTCAGCCCAGTCGCAACACCATCGCCCCGCCGGCAATGATGCACGCAGCCATGATGCGGCGGCGGGTCAGTTGCTCTTTGAGCACCAGTGCCGAGATCACCACGCCAAACAGGATCGACGTCTCCCTGAGCGCCGAAACCGTGGCGATCGGTGCCGCCGTCATTGCCCAAAGTGCCAGGCCGTAGGACACGACGGTGCCGAAGCCACCGATAACACCTGGGCGCCAGTGGCGCGCCAGATAGCGGCAGAATTCGCGCCGCCTGACGGCAAATGCCCAGACGGCAAGCGCAAGGCCGGTGAGCAGGAATATCCACAGCGTATAGGCCGCCGGGGCGCCGGATTTGCGCACACCCACACCGTCGATAAGGGTGTAGCCGGCGATGACCGCCGCGTTGACCAGCGCCAGGAGCATCCCTTTTTTCTGACCGATGCTGGGGGCGGCAGCCATGCTCAGAATGCCGATGCAGATGATGGCAATGCCGAGCCAGGCAAATGAGGACAAGGATTCGGACAACAGCCCTACGCTCGCTGTCGCCACCAGCAACGGCGCGGTGCCGCGCATGATCGGGTAGGTCTGGCTCATGTCGGCAATGCGGTAAGTCGAGGCGACCAGCACGAAATACACCACCTGCAAAATCACCGACGCACCGATGAAGGGCCAGCTTTCCTTGGCCGGCAGCTCCAGAAACGGAATGACCGTCGCTGCGATCAGCGATGCAATGGACGCGATCATGCAGGTGGTCAGGAGCTTGTTGTCACCGCCCTTGACCACGGCATTCCAAGTGGCGTGCAACGCAGCGCCCAGCATGATGATTGCGAACACATCAAGGCTCATGAAGGGACGTCCTATTGGCTAAGTTCTGTATCCAGGAGGGGGGCTGCGAGTATGCCCCAGGCACTTTCTTCAAGGCATAAAAAAACGGTCTACCTTTCGGTAAGCCGTTATCAGTACTGGGTTACGCGTCAAGTGAGGGCAACTGCTGTTCGATTACACCTGACCACCTCATGCCCGGCGTTGTTTCAACGCCAGGCGTTATCGAGTAGCCCTGAATGAGATTTTTGCTCAGAACACCTGCAACAGTCGAACGTTGATGCGGGCGCTTTCCTTGAAGCCATTTTCCACCTCAAGGTCGCGCCCGAGCGCCACCAGCAGTTGCGTCTTCGGGCGGATGAAGTAACTGCCACCCACGCTGATTTTTCGTTGCCGAGCTTCGTCGTCGCTGTCAACGCCATTGACTCGGGTCTCACCGCCCCAGGTCTGTGACAGGCCGACGAAAGCGTTGGCTCCGGGCGTGAACTGGTAACGCAAATATCCCTGCCCCTGGTAGAGCTGTTTCTGCTTGAGCGTGTCGCCGGCAGCGCCGTAGTTGTCGTTCTTGCCGTGGAACATGACGTCGCCGGTCAAGTCGACATACCAATTGTCGGTCAGCCCTTTGACGAAACCTACCTGTAAATCAAACTTCCAGCGGTTTTCCCCCAGATTGAGCGGGCGGTCGTGGCTATAGCTACCCGTTGGAAGGTACAGATAGGGCGCTATGGCTAGATAAGTGCGAGACGCTGCGTCGTTGATCAACCAGACTGGTGCGGCCAGGATAACGTCACCTACCCCGCTGGTCTTGCCCAGTGCACTCGTGTCGCGCCCGGCATCCAGCCGGCCAAACGGTACCAGGATCTGGGGGCCTACCGTCAGCCCGCCAATCGTGGTGTAGTGCACCAGCCTCCCGATACCGACATCCGAGACCAGCCGAGGATCCCGCGCCGTCTGCCGTCCCTGGGCATAGAGTTTGTTGCGCTCGGCATGCTGCAGGTACAGCAACCCCGCCGTCGTACCCTCCGGCGCCGGGACGAAATCACCGATGTCCACATCGATGGCGCGCGCGGTCATTGGCACCATCGTGACCATCGGTAGACAGGCCAAGGCCAATACCTTGTTCATGCTGCTCAGGGGCGAGTGGGTACCGGCCTTTGACACGTGGCCGGTCCTGCGGGCGACGCTGGAGAATGCTTGGGTCATTACGGAAGTCCTCTCTCGAGTAGTCATCTGTCATTGATCGGCCGGCGAAGTGCGGCGACACAGGACAACGCGGCAGTGCGCATGACAAAGATAGGGGGGACGCGCCCCAAGTCGCTTTGTTGGGGCGGTCATTCGTTGTGCTGGGAAGGACAGCTGCTCGGCGCTTACGCCTCGTGGCACGGGGGCCGCTTCAACTGCGTGCCTCTGCGCCGGCCATGGCGTCGTAGGCCGGCGAGCGCAGCAGCGCATGGAGTTGCCGGCGACGGACCCCCATGTTGCCGCCGTCGTACAGGGGAAAACACAGCGCGTCCTGCATCAGACCGGCCAACGGGTAGAGGTCGGTGTAGGCATCGACACCGACAACGCGCATGGCATCGTAGACGGCCTGAACGCACAGTTCCGAACAGTGAACCTTGGTGATGATGGCCAGTTCGCGGCTGCGTCCCTGGGTGATATCGAGCTGGTGACAGGCTTTCCAGGTCAGGTAGCGCGCGGCCTCGATGCGCATCTTGATATCGGCCAGCATGAAGCCAACGTTCTGGTGCTCAATCACAGGCACCGTGCCGGAGCGCTTGTCGGTGCGGGCAAACTTCAAGGCGACGTCGAAGGCCGCGCGCATCACACCTACGCAGGCCGCGCCGATGAGCGCCGCAGTCCAGGAGAAGGCATCTTCCACCATGGCAATGCCATCGCCCGGCTTGCCCACAATATTGGCCGCCGGCACGCGCACATTGTTGAAATGGATGCGCGGCGAGATCGTCGCGCGATGGCCGACGGTATCGAGAAAGCCCGCGATCTCGATGCCCTGGGCGCTGCCGGGCACCATGATGACCGCCAGCGATTGCTGCGGCGGCAGGGCCGCATCGGTACGGCATATGACGCTGTACAGGTGCGCGCCCTTGCCGTCCCAACCGGTACCGTTGGTGGTGTAGTGCTTTGCGCCGTTGATGACCCATTCGTCGCCTTCGAGGCGGGCGAATGTCTGCACGCCGGCGGAGGGGTCGGGACTGTCGTAGTTAGCGCCGCCGGTGACCTCAGTGAAGGCCTGGGCGGCCAGGCGCGAGCCATCTTCGACGAAGTCCGGCAGGAAGCGGCGCTTCTGCTCCTCGGTGCCGTGGTGCAGCACCGCGTGCAAACCCAGGCCGGTGCCCAGCAAGGCCGAAGGCAAGTTGACGTCGGCGGCGGCGAGTTCTTCGGCAGCCAAGGCAAAATCCAGCGTGGTCAGGGCGCTGCCGCCGAACGAGGCGGGCAGCAACGCCTTGATGAAGCCGGCGTCGATCATTGCATCGTAGAACGGCCGCGTGGCGTAGAACCGGTCTTCCGGTCGCGCGATTGGGGCGATGGTGGGGGCGACCTTGCTGAGGACTTCGGCGGCGAAGGTGCGCGCGCTTGCCTGTAAAGCCTTCTGTGATTCGGTGAGCTGGAAATCGATAGCCATGGGAAGCGACCTTTCTTGCGGTGGGTTAGGTAACGGACAACCCATCGTAGGCAGCCGGACTGCCTCGGTCTCGCTGGAGCGTGCAAGCCCAATTGACGATTTGCGCAAGGGCGCAGGGCTTTCCCGACTGAGGTTGTGCCCTCTGCAGAAAGAGCCTGTAGCGGGTGAATGCCCCCTTGGTTCTGGCGCGGACTTTGCGTCTTTCTACCGCAGGTCACATGGGGTCAGTCCTGCGCCTGTTTATCCGGCGAAAACTGCACCGGCATGACGCATTCGCATTCCCGCCGTGCACAGCGCAGGCACAAACGAAAATGCCGTGCCAGGGTGCCTGCAAGCCCATCAACCGACGACTTGCCTTTGCGTGCAAGACCAGTTGACGATCTGTGCAACAGGAGGACCAAATGACACGTCTGAGCGGCCCGCCATACCGTGACATTGGCTCAGAAGTCAGTCGCTGGCTTGCGCTCGCGATGATTGTCTTTTGCGCCACTGAGGGGTGACCGCAGGATGCAAATCTGGACTACCGAGGCGTGCGTGCAGCGCGAAAGATTCAGCTACTGGCGTGAGGTCCTCTGCGAAGCCTTCGTTTCGCTCAATCCCATCCTCAAGCAAGAGCCTGCAGGATTGGACTTCACGGGCGAGGTGAGCTCCCGGCCCCTCTCCATGAGCGCGCAGACCCGCGTGTTTTCCCGGGCGCAGTTCGTCCAACGACGCTGGGATGAAATCCGCCGCAACCCGGTCGAGTTCTGCTTCGCGAACTTCCAGTTGGAAGGGTCATGCGTGGTACGTCAGGATGGGCAGGAGACACTGGTGTTGCCCGGTGACTTCTCCGTCGTGGACTCCACGCGTCCCTACTTTCTCGATTTCAGGGAAGATTGGCGCGTGCTGTCATTCCGTATACCCAGGGAGCAACTGGTGTCCAGGCTCGCGGCACCGCGCCAGGCGACAGCGCGCTGCGTCAGTGGACAAGCGGGACTTGGATTGGTCGCGGCTCGCTTCGCTCGCTCACTTGAACAGATGGACGCCAGCGTCGGCCTACAGGCGCAGCACGGGCTCAGCGCCGCGCTCAACGGTGTCATCGCCGTCGCGCTGGGCGCCACGCTGGAGGCGCAGGAACAGGACCGGGTGCCGGTGCGGACAGCCTTCCGCCAGGCGGTCGAAACCTATATAGCCGATCATTTATCTGAACCCGGGCTCGGGCCGGACCTGCTTGCGGCGCGATTCAAGGTCTCGCGCCGGACACTCTATGGCCTGTTCGAGGAAGAGCCATTTTCCGTCAGTGGCCTGATCCGGGAGCTGCGCTTGCGGCACAGCGCGCGCGATCTCTGCAGTTCCGGCCATCCTGGCGTGCTCGCCGTAGCGCTGCGCTGGGGATTTAACGATGCCTCGCATTTCTCCCGGTTGTTCAAGCAGCGGTTCGGGATCTCCCCACGCGGACTCGCAGCCAGCGTCGAAGGTGAAGCCAAACCAGGAACGAACAGTTGTGGATCGGTCCAGGATCTTCTGATCAGGTGAAGACAAGGTTCAGGAACTACAAAGGCGATCAAGGTGCGAGGTGCCGGGATGGGATGGGATGGGATGCGGCGCAGGGTGACCCGCGGTCATCTGTTGGTAGTCCCCGTTCATCACGGCGCGTTTCGCCATGAATATGGAGCCAGCGGTACTCCCCGGATTGACTTGCGGGGGCTATTTCTGAAAAACATCAACTACCTCCGGTTTTGCTCATGAGGTGTTGAGGTCGTTCTCGCTCTTGATGCCCCGAGCATTGCGGTCTTCGAATGCCCGGGGACACTCTGGCTTGGACTGGCGTCTGTCGACTCAGGCGGCCTGATACAGACGGCGCTCGACCAGCCGGCTGTTACGCAGGCAATGCGTTGCCTTGGCACCGGCCAGCACGGCCAGGTCCAACAGCGGTTCGAGGATGACGACGGTCATGTAGGCACTGCCGAAGGTCAGGACCGACAGTGCGTTCTCTGCCGTGAAGCCCTTCCCGTAGAAGGCCCAGAAGGCAACCCAGGCGACGATGCCTGACTGGAAGGCCGTCGACAGGCCCAGTGCCTGGCGATAGCCCAGATCAACATAGGGCGTGTTTGGCGCGATGATACGCCGCGCCAGGGCAGCAACTGCCAACAACGGTACCAAAAGGGTGGTGACATTCATGCCGTACTGCGGCAGGTCGAATGGGGCGAAGAACAGACCCTGGATTAACAGCCCCAAAGCGAGACCTACTGCGGCAGGTGCTGCACCGAACAACAGGAACAGCGTCGAGCCGAGTATGAGATGCACCTCCGAGACGCCAACCGGATGATGCGGTAGCAGTTCAAAGAAGCCAAACACCAGCGCCGTGGCGGCGGCGGCGCGAACTACCAGCGAGACGGCACCGCGTTCGCCAATGGCGTCCGCAACGAGTTTGACGGTGTAGGTGCCGACGGTTGCGGCGGTAACATAGCTCAGCCAGAGTTTTCCGGCTTCCACGAGGCCAGGTTCGATATGCATGACGATGACTCCTTGGCCGCCTCTGCGGCTTGCTAGGTAAAAAAGGACAACAAGAAACTGCTCCGCCCTCAGTGAGAGGCTCGGCTGATCGCCACGGGCTCGCGATGCGGCAGATGCTCACCGGTGTGCCCGTGGGCCGGTGGACAACTTGCATTGAGCAAAACCACGGGTTGTCCATGGGGAGTATTCAGGTAGGCCTGCCTCCATTCCTCGCCCCGTTGGACGATGTCCTCCATCCCGGTCAGGCCGAGGGTGGTGACCATTCTTTCCATGGCCGTGATCCATTGCCGGTAATAGGCGTCATTGACGCTTTCTCCGGGTTGCGCCGGGGCAGCCTTGATCTCTTCGCTGAATACCTGCACCCAGTCCTTCCAGGGGAACACGCCGGCTTGGTGCAAGTGCACCAGCAGGGAAAAAGCCTGAGCCTGCCAAGGCTTGTCGAACACCGGGCCTTCATCGTCGAGAGGGAGGCCGACGGCCTTGTAGTCGTGGTGCATGCTCGTGTTCATACGGCCTCCAGGTAGTTGTCCCATAGGTCGATGCACACACTGTCCGGTCGCCGTACTCCCCACAATTCCTCGGCACTGAAGCGTACGGCATAGACCTGCTGCGGCTGTTCGCCCAAACCATGGGCCATCGTGTCCGGGGTAGCGAACGCGCCATGCGCGATCACGATTGTGCCGACCTTACCGCGCGCGTAGCGTGGCAGCCGGGTGTGATTGGTTGGGTTGAGGCACTTCGTCCGCACCCGGTCACCGACTCGGAATTGGCCGGGGACATCTTCTTTTGCCCGCGACGAGGCGCCGCCGAGCACGACGGCGTCGACGATGTCCGGAGTTAACACCGTGACGGGCTGTGTCGGTGGGGTTGGTTTGGCCGTACCCTGCAGTTCGGCAGCGCTGATGACGCCCTTTTCTGTCAGCAGGGTCTCGAAGGCGTGCAGCCAGTGCTCGTAGTAGCTCGACTGCAGGTATTCGGCCGGCTTCATGCGTTCGATGGCGTGGCGGAATTCGTCGACGTTGAAGTACCCGCCGACGAAGAGCGAGGCGAAGAGCGGAAAAACCCTGCGCTCCCAATCATGATGGAAGATGGGTTCGTGCTCTTCCGTGAGCACTGGGCCGAAACCATGCATGCCGCCCAGGTCGTGTATACCATTCATGGGTTTTCTCCTTTTCAGGTTCAGGCTACTTGATCCGGATTCTTAGGCAGTCCGGTACCGATCATGGCGTCGCGAGTCACGAGTTCGACCAGTTGTTCCTCGTTCCAGCCATCAGTACCCGCCGGACGTTCCGGCAATACCAGATAGCGCAACTCAGCGCTGCTGTCCCAGACGCGAACTTCCTTGTCATCAGGAATCGTCAGACCGAACTCCGCCAGCACGCCGCGCGGGTCAATGACTATCCTCGAGCGATAAGGTGCGGATTTGTACCAGACCGGTGGCAGGCCCAGGGTCGGCCACGGGTAGCAGGAGCACAGTGTGCATACCGTCACGTTGTGCACGGTCTGGCTGTTCTCCACGACCACCATGTCTTCACCCTGAACACCAGAAAAGCCCAACTCGGCGATGGCTGCAGTGCCATCTTCCAGCAGCCTGTGTTTGTACAGAGGGTCGAACCAGGCTTTCGCTATGACCTGGGCGCCGTTTCTCGGGCCGACCTTGTGTTGGTAGGTGTCCACCAAAGCATCCATGGCTACGGGATCGACCAGGCCCTTTTCCGTCAGCAGGGACTCGAGCGCTTTGACGCGTAGCGCTATGGTCTCCGGTGGCTCAGTGTGGTCGTGATCGTGATGATGTTCGTGCGTATGACTCATGTCTTTGCCCCCTCTGAAGTTGGTGAAATCGCTCCCTGCATTACTCGACGAGTGCAGCAATACCCGTATCCGGCGCCAGCTTTTTCACAGGTTACTTTCCTCGTTTCGGCCAAATTACCCCAACGCTTTTCATTCCCTTGGCGGGGTCCATTTCGGGGTGTGCGAGTACTACGTCGCGGTAGGAGGGGCTACCAATCACGGCGGGTTTAAACTTGATCAGAAAGTCATTGACCTCTTTGCGCAGGTCCGGTGCCAGATCGTAGTCGTTGTAGCATTCCTCAAGACAATCGAGCACGGCTTGCCAGTGCACCTCGGTAAGACCCATTCCGCGATGCGCGGTGACCATGTCCCTGCCCCGGTATTTGGCGCTGCCACCCCAGTGTTCAGAAAGGAAATCGACAAAGTTGATGTGTTCCTTCTGGAATGTTGATTCGGACATGTGGGCCCAGATATGGCCGATAGCGGGATGTCCCATGGTCTTCCTCAAAACTGCACCTGCGAACTGATAAATGACGTCGTAGCCCCCAAGACGCGTATAGAGGGAGGGCTGTTGTTCCACGGATGGTTGCTGGTCGGTCATGATGCGGTTTCTCCGTTTCGGCTGGGGACGATCTGATTCGCTCAATGTCGTGTTCCGCACGGTTGATAAAGGGCGCGAGAACGTGGGACGAATACAAAATTAGAGCTGCTGTCGAGCGCACGCTTTGCTGGCAAGGACAATCGTTTGGTCTAGACGGACAACGGCTTAGGAAAACCGTGCTTGCAGCCGACGCAGAATGCTGACATCGGAACTGGTCCTGCGGCCATGGGGGGAGATATGGTCCGTGACTGGGGTTCCTTTATTTCTGTCTTGACCGGACGGTTCGCTGTTCTAGATCGCCGTGGACGTTGGTGTTTTACGATTGCTCCCATTCCATCGGCGTTGCAGCACCAAGGTCCCGAGTTGCAGCAGGTAAGTGGCAAACTCTTCGGGTGCCATGTCCCATCTGTGTAAAAACCAGGATGAATCGGATAGTCGCTGCTGTTCTCGTAGATGCATGAGACACCTCGTCATTTGTGTTTTTAGGGACACGGCGTGGAGTGAACATTATCTAGGGGAGATGAAGTGTGCTTGGCTCGAATGGACAACCGTTTGGTTAAAAAGGACAGGTATAGATGTCCGGCATACCCGTGGGCAGCGATGGTGCGGGGGGGGGATAGGCAGAGGTAAACGGCCAGACACAAGAAAGCCCGCACTAGGCGGGCTTCTTGAGGTGATTCATAGACTGCTGTAGACATCTATGGATCGGTACTTGGTGGCTACACAGGGACTTGAACCCCGGACCCCAGCATTATGAATGCTATGCTCTAACCAACTGAGCTATGTAGCCAAGTGGCGCGCATTATTCGCGTAGAACGGGAATGCGTCAAGCATTTATTTTGAATTTTTATCTACGCTTTCAATTGTTTATCGGAAACGCGCGAGTTGGGCGACGAGTGGTTGATGATTCGCTACTTCTATGAAGGGCCCCCCCAGGCGCCAGGCAATCCCTCGGCTGCTGGGCAAAGCAGCTCGTTGATCCTGCTTGCAACGGGACTGATCGCTCAAGGGGCTTGGGGCGGATGTTCGGTTTTGGCGGGATCGGTGCGATGCTGTCAGGGTGATTGGTGATCTTCCTGGCACGTACGAAAAAGGTCTGATTCGGTTGGGCAGATATCCCTTTCGCCCAACGCTTGGCCAGTCAGCCGGTTTTACGATTGGAACGGGTTCTGGGTGGTGCGCTTGAGCTGTTCGCGTGCTCGCGACAGGCGTGAGCGAACGGTGCCGATAGGGATGTCCAATACATCGGCGGTGTCCTGGTAGCTGCCGTCGGTTTCCAGCGAAGCGTACATCGTCCTGCGCATTTCCGTCGGCAGGTGGTCAATGGCGCTCAGGGTGTTCTCCAGGCGGCGGTTGATCTCAAACTCCCAATCCAGGTTGTTGTTTTCTTCCTGTCCATGCCACAACGATTCATCAAATTCGCAATGCACGGGTTTGGCATACATGCGCCTGAAGTGATTGCGAATCAGGTTCTGTGCGATGCCGCACATCCAGGTACTGAGCGAGGCGTTACCGCAGAAACGCTCGCGGTTGCGCCAGGCTTCCAGGTAGGTCAGTTGCAGAAGATCATCCGCATCTTCCGGGTTGAGTACGCGCTTGTGAATGAAGCGCCTGAGTTTTTTCTGCTGGTCGTCTGTCAGGTGATGCATGAATTGAGGCGAGCTGCCAACGAGGTGAGCTAAAGCTTCAATGGGAAGATTCATGTTTTTTTTCCTTAGGGTAGACGCAGTCGAGCGGGTGTCGACAGGTCCCTTTAGCACTCCCTGTGCCAAGCGGAAAAAATTCGTAACTTTATGATTTATATGTATAAATATTTTGAATTGATGCGTTTTTGTGCAGTGATTTGCACGGAGCACTGAAGGCTTTTGCAAGTTTTTTCAAATTCGTATTGAGAAAGGATTTTGATGGAACTGCATGGGCAGCCGTTGCCACACAGGGAAACACTCTTCCTGTACTGGCGTGTCCATGAAAGTCGAATCCAACAACGATGTGCAAACAATCCGCCCCCTGGATCAGACGGCTATCAGTCATGCCTCAGTTCCCGCACCCCCGAAGGCAGATGAGCTTGCACATCTGTTCGGCCAGGAGGTGGAGCTCAACAGCCGAGCGCTGAGCGGCCGGCAGATGACGTTGCGCGTGCCCCCCGTCGAGCACTATGCGCAACTTTATGATCAGCTAGGCCATCCGGCCAAGAAGACGCTGGCTTACCTTTCAATGCTCTTCAGGCGGCAATTGCAGAACAAACCTACTGTCGAAAAATTGCTGACGCTTGCGGAGGGGGACCCGGCGCGCGCGTTCGTGGTGCTCAAGCATGTGATGGCCAAGACAGGCAGCGAGGTCCGTCAGTCCGATCGTACGTCGGCGCACGATGTTATTGCCGAGCTTGAAGACCGTTTCAAAGGGGAGATCCGGGCAGGCCTGAACACTGCCTTGGCCTTGCAGTCGGTTGGGGTTGACTCGAAGGAGTGCCAGGCATTGCGTTTGCTCTACTACGCCAATGTGGTCACGCGCCAGTCCCTGTCTACGATGATGCAGGCTTTGCTGGGTGTATACGGTGGTGAGCAGTTCCACGTCGGGCTCCAGGTGATGAGTAAGGCGTTGGCGGATGACCTTATGGCCAAGGTGTCGTCAACGCCCAAGCCTCTGTTGCACACTTTGCTGCAGGGCCTGCGAGACTGCGGGCGGTTGAGCTCCGTGTTGGCTGGGTGCAATGAGTTGATCGGGCGCTTGGGCATCGAACATGACGCGGTAGGCTTGTTGCAGCGTCTGCTGGCTTACGCCGGCGGTGGCATTGAGGCTGCTGAGGCCCTGCGACTGGCGAATGATCTGGGAGGGGTCTCATCCCTCCGGCAACTGTTAGCCCTCCAGGCGATTTACCCGTTGTTCAAGCAGTTGCCCTTGGCCTTGTGGTCTGACAATCAAGTACGACGGGATACCTTGGCTCGGCTTGTGACGGTGGTGGATGAACTGGACCGGCATATGCGCGGACCTACACGACATGCCGGTGAGCCGAGGACCATGACGTGACCGCTCTGTCGGCCATCAACCGTGTATTGCTCAAAGTGGCACAACGCGCCGAAGTGTTGGGCGCCGTGGTGGTCATGGCCATCGTATTCATCTTCATTGTGCCGCTGCCCACCTGGCTGGTGGACATTTTGATCGCCCTCAATATCTGCATTTCGTGCCTGTTGATCGTGCTAGCGCTCTACCTGCCGGGCCCCCTGGCGTTTTCGTCGTTTCCGTCGATCCTGTTGTTGACCACCATGTTTCGACTGGCCCTATCGATTGCAACCACGCGTCTGATCCTGCTGGAGCAGGATGCGGGTGACATCGTCGAGGCCTTCGGTAATTTTGTGGTAGGGGGCAACCTGGCAGTGGGGATGGTGATTTTCCTGATCCTGACCCTGGTTAACTTCCTGGTGATCACCAAGGGGTCGGAACGGGTCGCCGAGGTCGCGGCGCGGTTCAGCCTGGACGCGATGCCGGGCAAGCAGATGTCCATCGACAGTGACTTGCGTGCCGGTCTGATTGACGGCACACAAGCGCGGGACAAGCGCGAGCAGTTGTCCCGTGAGAGCCAGTTGTTCGGCGCGATGGATGGGGCCATGAAGTTCGTCAAGGGCGACGCTATCGCGGGGTTGATCATCGTCGTGGTCAACCTGTTGGGCGGCTTCTCTACGGGCATGTTCCAGCACGGCTTGAGCGCTGCTGAATCAATGACGTTGTATTCGGTGCTGACTATCGGCGATGGCCTGATTGCACAGATTCCGGCGCTGCTGATCTCTCTGACCGCCGGCATGATCATCACCCGCGTGGCGCCGGAGGGGCGTAAGGGCATCAGTAACATGGGTGCCGAAATTGCCCGGCAAATGACCAGCGAGCCCAAGAGCTGGGTCATCGCTTCGGTGGGCATGCTCGCGTTTGCCATAGTGCCCGGTATGCCGACCGGGGTATTTATCCTTATTTCGCTGATAACCGGCAGCCTGGGGTATTACCTGATGCGCCAGCGTCAGCGACAGGCAGAGCCCGCGGCCGCAGTTGCCGAAGCCGTGCGTCCCGAAGAAAACGGAAAAGAGGACTTGCGCGGGTTTGATCCGTCGCGCCCTTACCTGTTGCTGTTCCCCCCGGTTTTGCGTGGGACGCCTGAGGTGACGGAGCTTATTCATGGGATTCGTCAGGCCCGAAATGCACTGGTTGCCAATATCGGTCTGACCCTGCCGCCCTTCGAAGTCGAACTCGATGACTCGCTGGCCGCCGACGAAATGCGTTTTTGTGTGCATGAAGTGCCGATGGTCAAGGCCTCGGTTGTCAACTATCTGGCCGTTGAACGTAACGCCTTGACGGTCGAACCTGAGCACGGAATACCCGGGCTGACTGAGCGTGATGAACAGGACTGGGTCTGGCTGGCACCGGATGATCCATTGCTCGATGACCCGCAATTGGAACGCTTTACCGCGACCAGTCTGATCATCGAACGCATGAAGCAGGCCATGATGCTCAGCGGACCGCAGTTCCTGGGGATCCAGGAGAGCAAGTCGATCCTCAGCTGGCTGGAGCACAACCAGCCGGAACTGGTGCAGGAACTGCAACGAATCATGCCGCTGTCGCGGTTTTCGTCAGTATTGCAACGCCTGGCCGGTGAAGGCGTGCCGCTGCGCGCCGTGCGGTTGATTGTCGAATCGCTGATCGAGTATGGCCAGCATGAGCGTGAGCCGGAAGCATTGGCCGACTACGCGCGTATTGCGCTCAAGGCGCAGATTTTCCATCAATACAGCGAGGCCGACGGCCTGCATGCCTGGCTGCTGTCACCGCACTCTGAAAACATCCTGCGTGAGGCATTGCGCCAGACCCAGACCGGGGTGTTTTTCGCGCTTGACGACGACCACAGCGCCGCGTTGATCACCCTGCTTAACCAGGCCTTTGCCTTAAGGGCCAAGAGCAAGAGTGTGCTGTTGGTGGCGCAGGACTTGCGTAGTCCCTTGCGTACCTTGCTGGTGGAAGAGTTCAACCATGTTCCGGTGCTGTCGTTTGCCGAGTTGGGGAGCACCTCCAAGGTCAAAGTGCTGGGGCGCATTGACCTTGGCCAGGACGAGCTGATGCGTGGTGCAGTGGCATGAGTATTCGGCCATGACCAGCGTGGAGGCCTCGCTGATGTTTGAGTTAAGGGTGCTTGACGGGCTGCGCCAGGGCGCTGCGTTGCCGTTGTTTGGGGAGCAGTGGAGCATTGGCGCTCACGCAGACGCCGACCTGATGTTGAACGACCCGGGCGTCGTCGAGCAGCATGCGCGCCTGCGGCTTATTGACTCCAACTGGTTGGTGCAGGCCGAGGCTGGGCTGTTGCGAGACCCCGAAGGCCAGGTACTGGCGCAGATCGCCAAGCTGGAACTGAATGTGCCGTTTTCAGTGGGAGGGGTGCGTCTGTGCGTCACCTTGGCCGAGGAGCCTTGGCCCCAACCCGCAGCCCCTGTGACGGTAGCGCCGCCGCCGGCCCATGAGCCTGCGCAAGCGATGAAGTTATCGTCAATCTCGCAGTCGCAACAAAAGCGCCTGATCAGCCTGGTGTTGGTGGTGACGGCAATCCTCGTGGCCGTGGGCACGGTCTCTACAGGGGAGCGTGAGGCGCAGGCTTCGCTGATGCCGCCCGTGGTTCAGAAACAGGAGCTGGCTTCGCCTTTTGAAGTACGCCAGCAGCTGTTGAAGATGCTCAGCGAACGTGAGTTGAGTCAGCGGGTCACCTTGCAAGTGATCAATGGCCAGGTGGCGCTCAGCGGAGATGTTTCCCAGGACGACGTGGAGCTGGTAGCGCGCATGCTCAGCCGTTTTGGTGAGCAATTCGACAGCTCGGTACCGGTGATCAGCCGTGTGCGTGCGCGCGACGGCACACTGCCATTTAGGATTGTGCAGATCGTCGGCGGGCCGAACGGTCACGTGGTCCTGGAAGAGGGCGGCCGACTGTTTGTGGGCGACGAAGTGGAAGGGCTGCGATTGGTGCTGATCGACAACAGCAAGGTGGTCTTCGACGGCGCGCAGCGTTACGAGGTGCGCTGGTGAGTGCGGATTTGCAAGCGCGTCTTGAAGCCTGGCAGCAGCGCCAGTCCCAGTCATTGAGCAACTTTGCTCCGGTGACGATGCGTGGCCGAATCCAGCGCGTCAACGGCATGCTGCTGCAGTGCCGGCTACCCCAGGCGCGTATCGGCGATTTGTGCCAGGTGGAAAAAAGTCCGGGCGACTACATGCTCGCCGAGATCATCGGCTTCGATCAGCAGGATGCGGTGCTCAGCGCCTTGGGTAATTTGGAAGGCGTGCGGGTAGGCGCTGGAGTGGAGCGCCTTGGGGTATCGCATCGAGTCCAGGTCAGCGAGGCCCTGTTGGGCCAGGTGTTGGATGGCTTCGGACGGCCGATTACGGGGCAGGGCGTGAGTGCGTTTGTCGAGGCTGACTTACCGGATACCAGTGCCGTGTTGTGTGAAGCGCCGCTGCCCACCGAGCGGCCGAGGATTAACCGTGCACTGGCCACCGGCGTGCGTTCGATCGATGGCCTGATGACGATTGGCGAGGGGCAGCGAGTAGGCCTGTTCGCCGGGGCCGGTTGTGGCAAGACCACCTTGCTGGCCGAGATCGCGCGTAACGTCGAGTGCGATGTCATCGTATTCGGGCTGATCGGCGAGCGGGGGCGGGAGCTGCGTGAGTTTCTCGACCATGAGCTCGATGACCAGTTGCGCGCCAAGGCGGTCCTGGTGTGCGCCACCTCCGATCGCTCCAGCATGGAGCGCGCCCGAGCTGCGTTCACGGCCACGGCATTGGCCGAAGGGTTTCGGCGCAAGGGGCAGCGGGTATTGCTGCTGATTGACTCCTTGACCCGTTTCGCCCGGGCCCAGCGTGAGATCGGCCTGGCTGCCGGCGAACCCCTGGGGCGCGGAGGTTTGCCCCCTTCGGTATACAGCCTGCTGCCACGACTGGTGGAGCGTGCCGGGTTGACGCGTGACGGTGTGATCACCGCGATCTATACGGTGCTGATTGAGCAGGACTCCATGAACGATCCGGTGGCCGATGAAGTTCGCTCGCTGCTCGATGGGCATATCGTGCTGTCCCGCAAGCTTGCCGAGCGTGGGCACTACCCGGCGGTGGATGTGTTGGCAAGCCTTTCACGGATCTTGAGCAACGTCGCAGAGCCGGAAGACATCCAGGCGGGTACGGCATTGCGACGGTTGTTGTCGGCGTACCAACAGATCGAGCTGATGCTCAAGCTGGGGGAGTATCAACCCGGCAGCGATGCCTTGACCGATCTGGCGGTGGACAGCCGTCAGGCGGTCGACGGGTTCCTGCGTCAGGACCTGCGTGAGCCTACGCCGATGTTGACGACGCTGGAGCAACTTAAGGAGCTGACCGCCCATGTCCCATTCTGATGTGCTTCTCGGCGAGGTCGAGACGTTGCGGCGCCTGCGCAGGCACAGGGCTGACCGCGCCGAGCGCGCCCTGCGTGAGGCCAAGCGCGCCCAGCAGGCCCTGCTCGTGGATATCCAGCAGGCTAAGGATGTGCTTGAGCAGACTCGGCAGGAGGAGGCTCGGCAAAGTGCTGAATTGCTCAGTCAGCATCAGGGGCAGGTGCTGAGCCTGAAGGCCTTGAAATCCTGGGGCGCACAGGAACGAACGTTATCTGCCAGTACCCGGCGGGACCAAGGCCAGCTGGCGCAATTACAAGGCCAGCAAGACGAAAAGGAAAGCCGCGTCGGGAGTGCTCAGAAACACGTCACCGCGTGTCTGCGGCAGGTGGAGAAGCTTCAGGAGTTATCCCTTCTTCTGGCCCAGGAGCCGACATGACCCAGGTTTCAAACAAACCCGTTGAGCGCCCACGTCCGCGTGAGGTGCGCGAGGAGCGGGAGCCGGGCGCTACGGGCGTAGTGTCTTGGGAACAAGGGCGACTGTTCGCTCAACTGTTTGCCGATAACGATGAAGGCACTGGATCGGGAGCTTCCTTATCGGGAATCAAGGCGTCGACCGGTGCCTCCATGGTCGAGGCCCTTACCGAGCAATTAGCTCCTCGCGTACAGGCTGGTTCCCAGTGGCCGCTGCAGGCGGTGTTGTACTTGCCTCGGCTGGGGCGGATCAATGCCAGCGTTCGCCGTGAACAGAGTGCCTGGAGCATTGAACTGGAAGCGGAACATGACGCCACGGCGCGTTGGCTCAGCGGCGTGCGGCAACAGTGTGAGGACCGGTTCTCGGCAGTGCTGGGGTTGCCGGTCAACCTGCTTGTGCCTAGTACCGGCTGCGCATGAAAGTGCCGCACTTGACCTTTCCCTTGATCAAGAGCGACACGGTTGCCGCACGCCGTCGACTGGGGCGCGGCTTGCGCCTGGCGTTTCAGGTCGCCGGCGAGGACGGCGAGCTGCGGCTGGAACCTGGACGGGCACCAGCAGGTGCCGAGGCGTTCTGCTTCGAAACCGTGTGTGGTGTCCTGGCGCTCGCGGAAGCGGGGCCGTTGCTCAGCCTGCTGGGCGAATGCCCGGTGACATTGGCCCCGTCCGGCAACGATCCGGAGTCCTGGTTCTGGGCTTTGTTCCAGCATCACCTGAGCCCGCAGGTGAGTGCGTTATTGGGGGATATCCGATTGCTGGAGACCGACCGGCCCAAGGGGTTTGGTTGCCGGCTCAGCGTAACCCTCGGGGCGTCGCGGGTTGTGGGCTATCTGTGGCTGGCCCCTGAAACGTTCCTGGCGTTGTGCGACGCCGGGCCATGGCACGCCACTGCCGGGCCGATGCCGGCGCGGTTCCAATTGGCAATTGCCGTGACCCTTGGGCGTTTGCAGTTACCGATTGCACAGGCTCGTAGCCTGCGTACCGGTGATGTGCTGGTGCTTGAACAGACCTTTTTTCAAGCCGAGGGCAGCGGCTACATACAGGTTGGCAAACAGCGGCTGCATGGCTGCATTGACGATGCCACTGGCGCTTTGTGCCTGACCCTTACTTCTATCGAGGACACGTCCATGGACGAAGATTTTGCAGCGCCCCATTATTCGGAATACGAGGAAGGGGAGCCCGTGGAGGATGTATTTGGCCATGAGCCGTTCGATGAGTTGAGCATGGCGCTGAATGTGCGCTGCGGAACGCTGAACCTTACGCTGGGTGAACTGCGCAATCTCGCACCCGGCTCGGTGCTGGGTATCGCCGGTTACGCCCCCGGTATGGCGGGCCTTTATTATGGTGACCGCCCCATCGGCCAGGGACAGTTGGTGGAAGTCGACGGGCGCCTGGGGTTGCAGTTATCTCGTGTGCTGTTCGGCCGATGATACTCCAAGGGCTCGACCCCCTCGTTCTCGCGCTTTTTCTTGGGGCACTGACGTTGATGCCCCTGCTGTTGGTCATCTGCACATCGTTTTTGAAAATCGTGATTGTGCTGATGATTACCCGAAATGCCATCGGCGTTCAGCAGGTGCCGCCCAGCATGGCAATCAATGGCATAGCGTTGGCAGCGACGTTGTTCATCATGGCGCCGGTGGGTTACGAGATCGCCGAGAGCGTCAAGGCTTCGCCCCTGGACATGAGCAATGTGCAAACGGTACTGCAGACGGGTGGAGAGGCCATCAAGCCGTTGCGTGCCTTCATGCTGCGAAACGTGGATCCGGATGTGCTGACACATCTGCTGGAAAATACCGCGCGGCTGTGGCCCGCACAGATGGCGCAGGAGGTGCAGCGCGAGGATCTGATCCTGCTGATTCCGGCCTTCGTGCTGTCGCAGTTGCAGGCAGGGTTCGAGATCGGCTTCCTGATCTACATTCCCTTCATCGTGATCGACCTGATTGTCTCCAACCTGCTGCTGGCGCTGGGCATGCAGATGGTCTCGCCGATGACCATTTCCCTGCCGCTCAAACTGCTGTTGTTCGTGCTGGTGTCCGGCTGGTCGCGGCTGCTCGACAGCCTGTTCCTCTCCTATCTCTGAGTGGCTTATGGAACCGATCGTGCTGTTCAAACAGGGCATGTTGCTGGTGGTGGTGTTGTCGGCGCCACCGTTGATCGTGGCGGTGGTGGTGGGTGTGCTGACATCCCTGGTGCAGGCACTGATGCAGATACAGGACCAGACGCTGCCCTTTGGCATCAAGCTGGTGGCGGTGGGTATCACGCTGATCATGACAGGGCGCTGGATTGGCGTGGAGTTGATCCAATTGATCAACCTCACCTTCGAGATGATCGGCCGCTCGGCCCTGAACTGAGGTCTCGCCTGTGCTGCTCTATCTCGAATTCCTGCCCAGCCTCTTGATCGGCATGGCGCGTATCTACCCCTGTGCCATCCTGGTGGCGGCGTTTTGTTTTCAACACATACGCGGCATGCTTCGGCACACCATTGTGATGGTGATGGCATTGCTGCCCGCGCCGGGTATCCATGCGGCGCTGGAGGGCCAGGACTACTCCGCGCTCATGCTCGGTGCGTTGGTACTCAAGGAGGTGGCGCTGGGGTTGTTGCTGGGAGTGTTGCTGGCGATGCCGTTCTGGATGTTCGAGGCGGTGGGGGCGCTGCTGGATAACCAGCGCGGTGCGCTTGCCGGTGGTCAGCTCAATCCTTCACTGGGGCCGGATGCCACGCCCATCGGGCACTTGTTCAAGCAACTGGCGATTTTTCTGCTGATGGTCAGCCTGGGGTTGGGCGCGTTGACCCAGGTGATCTGGGACAGCTACCTGATCTGGCCCCCCACCGTGTGGT
This sequence comes from Pseudomonas sp. GW821-FHT09D08, assembly GCF_059416305.1. NCBI lineage: Bacteria > Pseudomonadati > Pseudomonadota > Gammaproteobacteria > Pseudomonadales > Pseudomonadaceae > Pseudomonas > Pseudomonas sp. GW821-FHT09D08. Next base: position 610,347 of record NZ_JBWKOX010000002.1, on the reverse strand, counting down.
TTCCGCTGCCTGCGCCTAATGGCATGAGTGTATTTGTCGGCCTGCTGGGCGATACCTTCACGCACATGATGCTGTATGCCGCGCCTTTCATTGCGGTGCTGTTGTTGCTGGAGTTCGGTATTGCGCTGCTGGGGGTCTACAGCCAGCAATTGCAGGTGAGTACGCTGGCGCCGCCGGTCAAGAGCCTGGCAGGTATTGGTATTGTGCTGTTGTACTTTGCCCTGCTGCAGGACCTGATCGTCGGGCGCATGCTCCAGTTGGGCGACCTGAAACACTCGCTGGGGCTTCTCTTCAAGGCTTCATTGCCATGAGTGACTCGGGGGAGAAAAAGCACCCGGCCTCAGCCAAGAAACTGCGCGACCAGCGCAAGAAGGGCCAGGTCGCCCAGAGTCAGGACGTCCCCAAGTTACTGGTACTCACGGCTATCAGTGAGATCGCCCTGTTAACCGCCGAGACCAGCCTTCAGCGCTTCCAGCAATTGATGGTGTTGCCGATGTCGCGCTTGAGCCAGCCGTTTGTACGCGCGTTGGAAGAGGTGCTGGTTGAAGGGCTGGTCATGTTTGCTTCGTTTGCCCTGTTGATGGTCGGAGTGGCGATCACGACGAAGCTGATCAGCAGTTGGATGCAATTCGGGTTGCTGTTCGCCCCGGAAGCGCTGAAGCTCGATTTCAATCGCCTCAACCCGGTCAGCCAGCTCAAGCAGATGTTCTCTGCCCAGTCGGTGATGAATCTGTTGATGAGCATCGCCAAGGCGTTACTTATCGGCCTGATTGTGTACCTGGTGGTCTGGCCTTCGCTGGGGGTATTGATCAACTTGGCAAACAGCGATCTGCAAAGTTACCTGCTGGCGCTGATCGCCCTGTTCCGTCATCTGCTGCACGCCTGCCTTGGGTTGCTGCTGGTGCTGGCCCTGATTGACCTGGCCTTGCAGAAGTACTTCTTCGCCAAACGCATGCGCATGACCCAGGTCGAGGTCGTCAAGGAGTACAAGGACATGGAAGGCGACCCCCATGTGAAAGGCCAGCGCCGCTCGTTGGCGTACCAACTGGCCCAGGAGGAGCCGAAGGTCAAGCTGCCCAAACTGGAGGAGGCCGATATGTTGGTGGTCAACCCGACGCACTTTGCGGTCGCCTTGTACTACCGGCCCGGTAAGACGCCGCTGCCGTTACTGATCAGCAAAGGCACCGACGCCTTGGCCCGCACGTTGATCGTACGAGCCAAGGCCGCTGAGGTGCCGGTGATCCAGTGTGTGTGGCTGGCCCGCACGCTGTATACGAAACAGCTCGGTGCAAGCATTCCTCGCGAAACCTTGCAGGCCGTTGCGCTGATCTACCGCACCTTGCGCGAGCTGGATGACGAAGCCAAGCGCGAAACCCTGGAGTTGCCGGAGCTTGAGCGGCGTTGATCAGCGACTGGAAGATGCGTCCAGGGCACCGAGGTTGGCCAGCGATAACATCCGGCTGAGAGTCTTGTCCAGCGTGTTACGCGCTGCCGGCAGCGCGTGCCAGATCACCAGGGCGTACTGGGCATCGAGGTAGATGAAAAAGCCATCGTATAACGACGCGTATTCAAAGCGTCGCTCCAGTACCCATTGCAGTTGCCCGGTTTGCTGCGCTTCACGGGCGATATGCAAGGCCATCCCCCGCTGATTGCCGCCTTGCAGCGCACACACCTTGATGCCGGGAGCGAGCGGCAGGTGAGCGGCAGCGCCGCTCACCAGACTGTCCAGAAACACCTGGCGTTGTGCGTCGGGCATTTCCTTCACGCTCATCGTTCCAGTGATACCGTTTGGTAGTCTTTTCGCTCCCCGGCGGGGCCAGGCTCGACACGCATCTGCGGTGGCCACCAGATCACCATTTTGTCCTTGGCCGATTGCGGGCGCGAGCACGAGTCGCCCTTGCAGGTGGGGGTGCAGCCGGCGACGAGCAGCGCGGTGCCGATCAGGGTGACGCAAAATAAGCGGTGTTTCATGGCGTAGCCTTTTGAGCAGGAGTGATCAAGGAGGGGCGGGGTACACTGAGGTGTTCATCCTTCACCACTGGGCGCATGGCGATAAATACCTCGGCTTCTTCACCCGGTTTGAGCCAGGCGCGCGGCCATACGCTGACGGCCAGGGTCTGGGAGTTGCTGCACTCTTTTTCGTCGATACGCACATTGCGTTTGAACTGGTTGCGCAACACCACCACCGCTACGTTGTACTCAGGGCCTGCATACCACTGGCTGCGTTCGGTGTTCAGCGCCAGCAAGTCGCGGGTGTTGCACAGGGTATTCAGCCCCAGTGGCATCGGTGCAGCCTTGAACGCCTTGGGCACTTCACCGCTGACCAAATGCGCCAGGGTGCTGATGATATCGCTGCGTTTGATCACCGGTTGGTGAGGGCTATAGCGCCGCGCCAACGGTGCGAGGGCTGCCTGCAATTCGACTTGGTCGTCCTGGGGCAGGTAGCGCGACGGATCGGCCTGGTCACCGATGACACGTGGGGTGAGAATGAACAGGCGTTCACGCCGATTGTTCTGCCGTTCGGTCGAGGAAAACAGCGCCTTGCCCAGTAGCGGGATATCACCCAGCAGAGGGACTTTGTTGCGCTTGTCGCTGCTTTCGGTGACGTGGAAGCCACCGACCACCAGCGAGCGCTTTTCCGCCATGACCGCCTGGGTGCTGACTTTGCCTCGGCGTACGTCAAGGTTGCCGGGGAGGGGGTTGCTCTCGTCGAAGTTACCATCTTCGATATCCACTGCCAGATGGATCTGGTGGCCGCCCCGGCTGGTGATCACGCGGGGCACAACCTGGAAGCTGGTCCCCACGGTGACCGGCAAGATGGTTGCATTCTCTCTACCGGGCGTCAGGTATTGTGTGCGGTTGAAGTCGATCACCGCCGGTTGGTTTTCCAGCGTGAGCACCGAGGGATTGGAGATCATGCTCGCCAGCCCCTTGGCTTCCAGCGCACGTATATCCGCGTAGAAACGCTCGCGGTTTTCAATCGACACCTGCGACGAAGTGCCCGGTGCCATATTGACACCGCCACGGAAGCGACTGTTCTGAAACCCCCAGTTCACCCCGAATTCTCGCAATTGCGTGCGTTCGATATCGAGAATGATCGCGTCGATTTCCACGAGCTTGCGCGCCACATCGAGTTGAGTGATCAGCTCGCGGTACATGGCCTGGCGTTCCGGCAAGTCGTAAATCAGCACTGCGTTATTGCGTATATCGGCCTCGACGCGAATCCTACTATTGGAGACCGGGGCGCGTGGGGTGACCGCGGGGCCGATGTCCAGTGATGCCGGGTTGGCGTTAGCACCGAGCATCTGGCCCAGCAACGGGTTGCCTAGCCGGGGAATGTTGGGAGTGAGCGGAGCGGGTGGTGAGGTGGGACGCTGACTCAGCCCCGCAAGCGTTGAAGTGGAACGTGGCTCCAACAAGCCACGCAAAATACTGGCCACCCCAGGGATGGCGAGCTTCTCGCCGCGATAATCCACTAGGCGGTCCGCTGCATTTGCGAACTTCAGCGGATAACTCAGCACACTCTGTTTTTCATCCGGTGAACGGCGTTGACTGCTGAACTGCTTGATCTGCTCGATGTAGCGTCGAGGACCGGAGACGAGCACTACGCCATCTTCGGGCAACTCACCCCAGCCGAAACGGCTGTCGAGCAGGCCGATATCGGTGAGGGCCTGTTTGAGGTCGGCGATGGTTTCGGACGAGACCTCCAGGCGCGCTGATTCCTGTTGATCCAGGGTGCTGATATAGAGGGTGTTGTTGTACAGGTACCACTGGAAACGGTGCTCTACACCGAGACGGTCGAGCATCGATTGCGGGGTATTGGCGCGGATCTTGCCATTGACGTTGCCTTCCAACAGGCCCTCGACTTGAAGTTGTGTGCCGAAGGTCTGGGCGAAGTCTTCGAGTACTTCCCGTAGGGGTTTGTGCTCGGCTTCATAGGCGTAGGCGGTATTTTTCCATTCGGAGGGGATGGCGGCAAGTGCGGTGTGCGCCGGCGCCATTATGCAGGCAAATAGGACCAGGCATTGCCAGTTGGCGCGTCTGGATGAAGTGTCAGGCTGATCGATATGCAAGCAGCAGCTGTGCTTGGAGATCTTGTTATGCATAGGAGCTTTCCTGATTAATGCCGCAACGCACGTAATGAGGTTGGTTTGAGCTGATGGGCTGGCTTGTTCAGGCGTGCGTAGATGGCGCGCCAGGTATCACGTTGGTTGAGTAGAGATTCGACGCTGCCGAGCACGCGAGGCTCTTCAGGTGCACCCTGGAGACTTTGGATAATCCAGAGAGCGCCACTGCTGGATGCGCGTGCCAGTGCGCCCTGAAAGTGAGTCAGACTCGCAGAGCCGAGCCGCATCCAGCATTGCAGTTCGGTGTTATTAGATGAAGTTGAAGTCAGTCTGACGCTAACGAGCACCCCACTGCCTTGAAGGCTGACGACAATTTCATCTTGTCCTTCAAATAGGGTGATTTGTTCTTCGCCGCTCTTCAGCCAGTGAGTGATAAGGTCTTTCAAATCACTGAAAACTTTCGATGGTTGTTTTGAACATCTCGTGAATAACGCGCCCTTGCTCTAGATAGGCGAAGTTGGCGAAGTCTTGCTGAATTATTAGTGCATAAAACCACTCAATGTCTCCCGATGTTGCAGCATCCTCACCGGCTCGCGCGACTTTCTGGTTGGCGGTGGTGCTGTTTTTCGCAAGTTGAAGCGTTAAGTCGCTGAAAAAACGCATGATGATTCCTCGATGTTTTTTGTGTTGTGGTTTGTACTAGTCACTCAGTTCCATACACAAGAAACTATTTGATACGTGGTGAACCAGTGAGGAGGCACTTGTAATTTTATCGACGCGGCTTGAAAAACATGTCGAGCATCGAGTGCCAGTTGATAAGAAAATCTCCCTCGTCTGTCCTCAGTGTCAGGGTTTGAGGAGGGACAGTGACGTCTGGCTGCAGCTTCCAGAGTGTCACCCCGTGAGAAACAAGGTACTGCTTCACAGGCTCGAATTCGTTTGGGCAGCAGAGCAGCGTCGCACTGACCTGCGGTATTTGACTGGCCAGCAGTTGCTTTATGAGAGCTTGCAGGCGCAGGGGCTCGACAGCCTCGTCAAAAATGCACTTGATGGCCTGGTTAATGACCACGGTCGCGTGATGTTCAAGGTGTGCCAGCAATTCCTCACGCTCATGTTCCCAGCACTTGAGTTGCTTATTGGCGCGTTGCCAGATTTCTACCGAGGCTTTTTTATGCATCGCCTCACATTCTTCAGCCGCTTTTCTCATCAGCCCGTCAGCCTCCATTTGCGCGTGCACCAGCAACTGGTTGGCGCTTTCGACATCTGCGAGTACTTCTCGGGGAACCAATGGGTTTGGAAAGCTGGCAGCGTTCTTGCGCAACTCAATTTTGTGCAGCTGAAGCATCATCAGTCTCCTGGCGTGCGCGTGTCAGGAAGCGTGTCATGGTCAGTCCTTGATGTGATACGCCAGACCACGGCTTGCCAGAGCGTGATCAATCGGCTGCACGCGTTTTCGAACACTGGAAATCTTTCTTCCACTGCGAGTACTCGCTCATAGGGAAAGCGTAATCGAAGCCGCTGCCAGACAGTGGGTGCTACCCAATTGCACAGTAATTGCAAAGGGTCCTCTTCGGGCAGAAGCATGTCAGGTGAGAGGGCTTTGGAAAGACTCATGCACCAGAGTTCATGGCCTTCGCTCAAGGGGGGGGCAGATTTAGGTGTGACAGTAAGGTGAATCAATTTGAGCGCGAGGTTGAGTTGTTCTGTTGACGCAAGTGCCAGCCGCAGAACGGCAAGCTGAGGTTGGGGAGGCAAGCAGGGGGCAGCGCCTGCAAGTTTGTGGTTCATCAAGGTCTCACAGCAATGGATCAAGGCAATCTCAGGGTAAAAAGATTTCCAGCTGTCGTGGGCGGTTCTCCAGGGACATGCCCACCATTGAGTCCAAGCCAGATGTTCACTCATTGATAGGGAATGGCTAACCACCATGTGCATGACCTGCAGCTACGTCAGGTGCAGGTATTACCTGCTTCAGTCGCTGTCGCCGGTTTAACAGGAACAATGAGCCGGCCACCATCAAAATCAAACCGCCCAGCACAACGACTAAGCTGGTCCACCAAAAGCTGCGGTCATCTGACGGGATCAGGAAAGGTCCGAAGTAGACTAATCGCTTTTGTTCTTGGTAGGCCGCAGCAGGTACAAATATGACGGTAAGTTTTTGCTGGTTGTCCACTGCTGTGGTCATCCCCGGAATACTGCTTGCGACCATTCTGCGAACACGGGCTCGGATATTATCGGGATCAAGGCGAGGATCGTGTTTGATGAAAACTGCAGAGGATGCCGGTTGCACCGGTTCTCCTGGCGCAACGCGCTCGGGAAGCACGACGTGCACCCGGGCAACGATGACACCATCGATGTTCGACAGGGTGGCTTCAAGTTCTTGGGATAAGGCGTAGATATAGCGGGCGCGCTCTTCCAGTGGTGTAGAAATAACGCCCTCTTTTCGAAACGTATCGCCTAGTGTGGCGCGAGTGAGTCTGGGCAGGCCCGCTGCCTCCAGAGTGCGAACAGCTCGGCCTATGTCGCTTGTATCAACACTTACCGTTACACCATCCTTGGCAGGGATTTTTTGAGCTCGAATATGTTTGTCTGCCAGTTCTGCAATGACTTCATTGGCTTCTTGCTCGGAGAGTTGTCGGTGCAGTTCGACACGGTCGCTGCAACCACTCAACAGAAATAGGAAGGTGAGAACAAGTAGGGTTGACTGCGGGAGGCGTCTGTTTGCTATTGCAGGTTGCATATTTTGTCGATGCACTGGGTTGTTTTGCCGAGGGTTTTTACGATGAAATGAGACATGAGCATTGCGTTAGAAAGATCATTTGGGTATTTACGTAACGCCTCCCTGTCGATGTTTTTGCTGAGCCTGCTGAGGTCTCTTGTTATATTTTTTTTTGTTATGTCGAGCGCCGTTGCTGCGTTCGTTAGCAAGCTCATCGTTTCAAGTTGTGCTGCCATATGTGCTTTCGGAATGGGACGTTCGAGTTGGGAGACAAAAAAGTCAACATCATTGCTTGTTGGTGAGCGATCAAATGATTGAGCGGCGTTTTTAAGACCGGTAGGCGCGATTGAGCTGGTGTCTTCTACAAGCATTGGTAATCCCTACAGATGAGTAATGGTACTTTATACGCAGGCTTGAAATATCCGCTCCTTTTAATAAAAAGAAACACCCCCTCGGCTGGTGAACCGAGGAGGCGCTTGCATTACCGCCTTTTCTCAGCGGCTGTTTTTACGTTGCTATCTTGTGTGGCGTCGTTGCTCAGCCTCAAGCCTTCAGCCTGTATTCGCTTCGACCGCTGCTCTTCTGCCTCAAGGGCGGGGTTCCCGGCGGAATTGCCGGTCCCATAAGGCGGTATGTAGGGAGGGGCACCGTTAATGGTAGACATAGATCTTCTCCGCTTCGCTAATTTAAAAGATAGTGTGTCACCCACCGCTCATGTTTTTACATCGTGCTACAACATGACCGTCTGGCGTTAACTGTGTGGCATTCGGTGATTAAGCAGTTCCAATCAATTCAAAAAGTAGAATGCTTCCAGATGTTGCCAGGCTCGCAATTGTTCCAAGCATTCGCTCAGCCAATCCCCAACTGTTTCATGCGGTAATAAAGTGTACGTTTGGCAATTCTCAAGTCGGCCGCTGCTAGGTCCACATTACCGTTGTGCCGTTGCAGTGATTCTTCAATCAGAGATTTCTCAATGTGTTGTAAGCGTTCCTTGAGGCTTGTTTCAGATACCTTATGATCTTCACCCCCCACTGAAAGTGGAGGAAGCCCCAATACAAGACGCTTAGCCGTGGAACTCAGTTCGCGAACGTTGCCAGGCCAAGGATGGCATAACAACTGTTGTAACAAAGCGTTTGGGAGTTGGGGAGAAGGGCATTTAAAAGACTCCGCTTCTTTTCGGATCATGGTCAAAAAAAGCGGGATTATTCGATCTTTGCACTCTCGTAAAGACGGAAGCTGGATGTCTACGACACTCAAACGGAAATACAAGTCCCGCCGGAAAGCCCCTCGCTCAACCATTTTATATAGCGACTGCTGGGCCGATGCGATGACGCGCATGTTTACCGGGATAAATCGGGTTGAGCCCAGACGCTCGACACCGCGCGACTCCAGGGCCCGAAGTAGCTTGGTTTGTAAAGACAGGGGCATGCTGTCGATTTCATCCAGGTACAAGGTGCCCAAGTGTGCAGCTTCGATAAAGCCCGCCCTGGACTGCACGGCGCCGGTGTACGCCCCGCTGTTGACTCCGAACAATTGGCTTTCCGCGAGCGTCTCTGGAATGGCTGCACAGTTTACAGCGACGAAGTTGCCCTGCCGGCCTGATAACCGATGAATTCGCCGGGCCAGGGTATCTTTGCCGGTGCCGGTTTCTCCCAGTAATAGAATGTCAATGTTGAGCGGAGCAATGCTGTTCAGCATTCTTTCAATATCATGGCCTTCAAACAGTGAAATATCCATGTCATTGTGAATATGGTTGGAGGCCGACATTGAGTGATTACTCCATGATTGCTACTGCTTCGCCATCAGCGTGCAGGCACGCCTAAGTAAATCGAAATTTACAATGTTGTCACTTGTCGTTGATGAAGTTAATGACCAATTTTGTGTAGGAGAAATTTGTTTATAGCTTAGATTTGAGTAGGTGTGAGATGAATAAGGAAGCGGGGTAAGTCTGAAAATACTTGGGATTTCAGCTATGAACTTTTTGATTTGGTAATCACTCGCCCACAAAAAAGCCGATGCATGCATCGGCTTTTAATGTGCGGTGTAAAACGCTACCAGCGCTTATACGTTAAAGCGGAAGTGCATCACATCGCCATCTTTAACAATGTATTCCTTACCTTCCAAGCGCCATTTACCCGCTTCCTTGGCACCGGCCTCACCCTTGAACTGGATAAAGTCGTTGTAGGCGATCACTTCCGCGCGGATAAAGCCTTTTTCAAAGTCGGTGTGGATCACACCGGCAGCCTGTGGCGCAGTGGCGCCGACTTTTACGGTCCAGGCGCGGACTTCTTCGACACCGGCGGTGAAGTAGGTCTGCAGGTTGAGCATTTCGTAGCCGGCGCGGATCACACGGTTCAGGCCAGGCTCTTCCAGGCCCAGGGCCTCAAGGAACATGTCTTTCTCTTCGCCGTCATCCAGTTCGGCGATTTCCGCTTCGATCTTGTTGCACACCGGCACCACGATGGCGCCTTCTTCGTCGGCGATGGCCTTGACCACGTCGAGCAAAGGGTTGTTCTCGAAGCCGTCTTCAGCGACGTTGGCGATGTACATCACTGGCTTGGTGGTCAGCAGGTGGAAACCCTTGATCACGGCCTTCTCGTCAGCGCCCATGGTCTTCATCAGGCTGCGTGCCGGCTTGCCCAGGGTGAAGTGTGCGATCAACTGTTCCAGCAGGCCTTTCTGGACCACTGCGTCCTTGTCGCCGCCTTTGGCGTTGCGCGCGACTTTCTGCAGTTGCTTCTCGCAGCTGTCGAGGTCGGCGAAGATCAGTTCCAGGTCGATGATCTCGATGTCGCGTTTCGGGTCGACACTGTTGGAGACGTGAATCACGTTCTCGTCTTCAAAGCAGCGGACCACGTGGGCGATGGCATCGGTTTCACGGATGTTGGCCAGGAACTTATTGCCCAGGCCTTCACCTTTCGACGCGCCGGCTACCAGGCCTGCGATGTCGACGAACTCCATGGTGGTCGGCAGGATGCGCTTGGGATTGACGATGGCCGCCAGTGCGTCCAGGCGCGGATCGGGCATCGGCACGATGCCGCTGTTGGGTTCGATGGTGCAGAAGGGGAAGTTCTCCGCCGCAATACCGGACTTGGTCAAAGCGTTGAACAAGGTGGATTTGCCGACGTTGGGCAGGCCGACGATGCCGCAATTGAATCCCATGGTGTTTCCCCTCGGAAAAAAGTCAGGCCTTCTGGCTGTGCAGGTTTTTCATCGCGCGGTTCCATTCACCGGCGAAGATATCCGGCAGCACGCCGAGGGCAAAGTCGATGCTGGCATCGAGTTTTTCCTGTTCGGCGCGTGGCGCACGACCCAGGACGAAATTTGAAACCATACTGGCGACGCCTGGGTGGCCAATGCCGAGCCGCAGGCGGTAAAAAGTATTCTGATTGCCCAGCTGCGCGATGATGTCGCGCAGACCATTGTGCCCGCCATGCCCGCCGCCTTGCTTGAGCTTGGCAACGCCGGGTGGCAGGTCCAGTTCGTCATGGGCCACCAGGATTTCCTCGGGTTTGATCCGGAAGAAACCCGCAAGCGCCGCGACAGCCTGGCCGCTGCGGTTCATATAGGTGGTGGGAATCAACAGACGAACATCCTGACCCTGATGCGAGAAGCGTCCGGTCAGGCCAAAATATTTGCGATCGGCCACCAGGTTTACACCTTGGGCGTGGGCGATACGCTCAACAAAAAGGGCCCCCGCGTTATGCCGGGTCTGTTCGTATTCGGCGCCTGGATTTCCCAGGCCAACGATCAGTTTAATGGCAGTCACGACAGGGGCCCTTCCTTTGGAGTTGTGGATAACATCGCTACACCTGCGTGCGGCGAAAGTGGACGACAAGAGATCATTTACTCAAGAGTAAACGCCGCGTTATCGCCCGCTTTCTCGCTACGTTTCGGTCCGCGATGTTTCCTCAAGCTCCGGCAATACAGAGTGAATTACTCTGCAGCGCCTTCTTCAGCTTCTGGAGCAACGCGTGGAGCGTGTACGTTTGCAACAGCTTTGTCATCACCGTGAGCCAGTGCGACAAACTCAACGCCTTTAGGAGCCTTGAGGTCGGACAGGTGGATGATTGCGCCGATTTCCAGAGCCGACAGGTCGACTTCGATGAACTCAGGCAGATCTTTCGGCAGGCAAGTCACTTCGATTTCGTTCAGGACGTGAGAGATCTCGCCGCCTTTCTTGACCGGAGCTTCTTCACCAACAAAGTGCACAGGCACGATAGCGGTCAGTTTCTGGCCGGCTACGACGCGTACGAAGTCAGCGTGCAGAACGTGACCCTTGGATGGGTGACGTTGCAGGGCTTTGATGATGACGTTTTGCTTTTTGCCGCCAACGTTCAGTTCGATAACGTGGCTGTAGGCCGCATCGTTTTCGAGCAGTTTGGCAACTTCTTTAGCCAGCATGCTGATGGATTCAGGGGCTTTGTCGCCACCGTAAACTACAGCTGGAACCAGGCTTGCGAGACGACGCAGGCGGCGGCTCGCACCTTTCCCCAGGTCGGAACGCACTTCAGCATTCAGAGTAAAATCGTTCATGTTGTATCTCCAAAATAACCACATTCGCCCCAGCGTTTGCGACCAGCGCTAAAGGCGATATGGGCAAAAAAGCCCCGCCCCAACAGTATGCTGGGGCGGGGCGCTTTTCGTCAGTGAGGTGTTCCGAAGGTTTGACCCTTAGCGGAACATCGCGCTGATCGATTCTTCGTTGCTGATGCGGCGAACCGCTTCGGCAACTACCGGTGCGATATCCAGTTGACGGATACGCGCACAGGCTTGAGCGGCGGCGGACAACGGGATGGTGTTAGTCACCACCAGTTCGTCCAGCACGGAGTTCTCGATGTTCTCGATCGCTCGGCCCGACAGCACAGGGTGTGTGCAGTAGGCGAAGACTTTAGCTGCACCGTGCTCTTTCAAGGCTTTGGCCGCGTGGCACAGGGTGCCGGCGGTGTCGACCATGTCATCAACCAGAATACAGGTACGCCCTTCGACATCACCGATGATATGCATCACTTCAGAGTGATTGGCTTTCTCGCGGCGTTTGTCGATGATCCCGAGGTCCACGCCCAGGGATTTGGCAACAGCCCGTGCACGCACGACGCCACCAATGTCCGGGGACACGATCATCAGGTTTTCAAAGCGCTGGTCTTCGATGTCATCCACCAAGACGGGGGAGCCGTAGATGTTATCTACCGGAATATCGAAGAACCCCTGGATTTGGTCAGCGTGCAGGTCAACCGTGAGCACACGGTCGATACCTACCACGGTCAGCATGTCAGCAACGACTTTCGCGCTGATAGCCACACGTGCGGAACGCGGACGGCGATCCTGGCGGGCATAACCAAAGTAAGGGATTACAGCTGTGATTCGAGTCGCTGAGGAGCGGCGGAAGGCATCAGCCATCACGACGAGTTCCATCAGGTTATCGTTGGTCGGAGCGCAGGTCGGCTGGATAATGAAGACGTCTTTACCGCGGACGTTTTCATTGATCTCGGCTGTAATTTCGCCGTCGGAGAATTTACCGACAGAGATGTCACCGAGAGGGATATGCAGCTGACGTACGACACGTCGAGCCAGATCGGGGTTGGCGTTCCCCGTAAAGACCATCATCTTGGACACGCGCAGTACCTAGAGGCTGAGGGTAACCTGGATGAGTATTAGAAAATGGCAGGGGCGGCTGGATTCGAACCAACGCATGGCAGGATCAAAACCTGCTGCCTTACCGCTTGGCGACGCCCCTGTATCTGTTGCAACGAGTACCCAGTACTCGATTCCTTTTAGAGCAGACTTTGCAGCTTGCGATGCAACATCGAAACGTTGCTTCCCTTTGCTACAAACCCTGTAAGGGTCTCTGTAAGAAGGGCCGAGACTTTATCAGCTTCAGCTTTGCTTGGGAAGCCCCCAAACACACAACTTCCAGTTCCGGTTAATTTTGCTTCGGTAAATTTACCTAACAAATTCAAAGCGTTACGTACCTCTGGATAACGCCTTGCTACAACCGGTAAGCAGTCATTTCGACTGTTTCCCTTGGGAACGGGGCGCACTTTAATGGGAGGAGAGTTACGTGTCAACAGCGGATCTGAAAAAATTTCTGCTGTACTTACAGATACTTGCGGGACAAGCACGACATACCACGGCTCTTCTGGGTATTCCGGGGTGAGTTTTTCCCCCACACCCTCAGCAAAAGCGGCGTGCCCGCGCACGAAAACCGGGACGTCGGCGCCCAGCGTGAGGCCCAGCACCGCCAGGCGATCATGGTCCCAGCCCAGTTGCCACAGATGGTTCAGACCCAGCAGTGTGGTCGCGGCATTCGAGCTGCCACCACCGATTCCGCCACCCATGGGCAAAATCTTATCGATCCATATATCGATGCCCTGGGAACAGCCGGACTGCTCCTGGAGTTTTTTCGCGGCCCTCACGATCAAGTTGCTGTCGTGGGGCACGCCTTCGAATTCAGTGTGCAACTGGATCACACCATCGTCGCGCAGGGCGAAGGTGAGCTCATCGCCGTAGTCGAGAAATTGAAACAGCGTCTGCAACTCGTGATAGCCGTCTTCACGGCGACCGAGGATGTGCAGCATCAGATTGAGTTTGGCAGGAGAGGGCAGGGTCAGTTTTTGTACGGCCACGTTATTGCCCCAGCTTGCGCGGTTGCCAGTCCTTGATCACCAGCGTGACGTCAAGGTCGGTGCCATGCAGCTTGATGCGCTCTGGCAGCCAATAACCGCCCTGTTCCACGTAGCTGAGGTACTCGACCTGCCAGCCATCCTGTTCCAGGGTGGCCAGGCGACTGTCACCGTTGAGGCTCAGGCGGCTCTTGCTGTCCGGCGCGGGCAAGCCGCGGACCCACCACACCAGGTGCGAGACAGGCAGTTTCCAGCCAATCTGCTCTTCCAGCAGCGCTTCGGGCGAGGAGGCCTCGTAGCGACCCTGGTTGGCGACTTCTAGGCTGACTTGTCCCGGGCGGCCGGTCAGGCGCGCGGCGCCGCGCCCCAGGGGGCCGGACAAGCGAATGTCGTAGTAATCCTGGCGTTGCAGCCAGAACAAGGTGCCGCTGCCGGAATCTTTCGGTGCGCGCACCCCGACTTTGCCTTCGATCTGCCAGCCGTCGATGCTGCCGAGCTGATCCTTGTGCTGCTTCCATTGCGCCGGGTTGCCCTGGCCCTCAACGGATTCGCGGGCACCGAAGCCCGCGCAACCGGCGAGCAGGGCGATGAAGCTGAAAACGATAACGTGGCGCAAGAACATAAGCTTAAAGGGTCTCGGATCCGGTCAGGCGCTTGATGGTGCCGCGCAGGATAGGGCTTTCGGGTTGTTCCTTGAGGAATTTTTCCCAGATCTGGCGGGCTTCACGCTGCTTGCCATTGGCCCACAGCACCTCGCCCAGGTGTGCAGCGACTTCCTGGTCGGGGAAGCGCTCCAGGGCCTGGCGCAGCAAGCGTTCGGCTTCGTCGAGGTTGCCCAGGCGATAGTTCACCCAACCCAGGCTGTCGAGTACGGCCGGGTCTTCCGGGTTGAGCTTGTGCGCCTGCTCGATCAACGCCTTGGCTTCGTCGTAGCGCGTGGTGCGGTCGGACAAGGTGTAGCCCAGGGCATTCAGGGCCATGGCGTTGTCCGGGTCGCGCTTGATGATCAGGCGCAGGTCTTTTTCCATCTGCGCCAGGTCGTTGCGTTTTTCCGCCTGCATGGCGCGGGTATACAGCAGGTTCAAATCGTCGGGGAATTGCAGCAAGGCCTGTTGCAGCACCTTCCAGGCGCGCTCGCCCTGATTATTGGCTGACAAGGTCTCGGCCTGGATCAGGTAAAGCTGGATCGCGTAGTCCGGTTCGGCATCCCGTGCAGCGGCCAGGCGTTTTTCTGCCTCATCGGTACGCCCGTTGTTCATAAGGATGTCGGCCTGGCGCAGTTGGGCCGGCAGGTAGTCGTTGCCTGGGCCGACTTGTGCGTATTCGAGCAGGGCGGCCTGTGGGTCGTTGCGCTCTTCAGCGATGCGGCCCAGGTTCAAGTGCGCCGAGTCGACATGGCTTTCGCGCTCGATCAGCTCTTCCAGATAACCCTTGGCCTCGTCCCAGGCCTTGGCTTCCAGGCACACCAGCGCCAGGGAGTAACGCAGTTCATCGTCATCCGGGTATTGCTGGAGCAGGTTGGCGAACTGCACTTTGGCGTCCTCCATGCGGTCCTGCTCTACCAGGGTGCGGGCGTAAGTCAGGCGCAGACGTTTGTCGTCCGGGTATTTCTTGATGCTTTTTTCCAGCAGTGGAATCGCTTCCTTGCCGCGGTTGAGGTTCTGCAGCAGGCGCGCGCGCAGCAGAATCGGCGCGATCTCACCGTCTTCCGGCGGGTTCTGTTCCAGCAGCTTCAATGCGGCTTCGGCTTCATCATCCTGTTGCAGCAGCAGGGCCTTGCCGAACACCAATTGACTGTTCTTCGGGTGTTTTTGCAGCAGGCGGTCGAAACTCTTCATCAGGCCATTGCGGGTGTCCTGGTCGGTGTCGGCAGCCGACAGCGCGAGGAAGTCGAAATGGGTGTCGCCCTTGCCTTGCAGGACTTTCTCCATGTAGACCATGGAGTCGTCATAGCGCCCGGCCCGCGCCAACTGAATGGCGGCTGCCCGCTGGGCTTCCAGATCGTCCGGCGCGTTCTTTGCCCAGATCAGCGAGGTATCCAGCGCGGCCTGATCGGCCCCGAGGTACTCGGCAATGCGGAACGCCCGCTCGGAAATTCCCGGATCCTGGGTGTTGATGGCCTGGGTCACGTAGTTATCCAGCGCAATATCGAAGCGATTGCGCTGGCCGGCCAGTTCCGCACTGAGCAGGCTGAACACCGTTTCTTCACTGAACGAGGAATAAACCTTGGGCTTTTCAGGGGCGGGTGTGCTGTCTTCAACCGGCGGTGTACCGTCCGGCGACACGGGTGCCATGGCCTGGCAGCCGCTGAGGAAGACAAAAGCAAGGAGCAACGCGGAAGATCTATTCATATAGGAAGAGGACGACTAACCTGCGGTCGGATCATCATGACACAAGCCTTCGGCCAAACATAACCGTGTAGGAGCGAGCTTGCTCGCGAAAAGCCTGAGGACAACGCGTTTTCTCAGGAGGCCGCGTCATGGTTCACGACCATCGCGAGCAGGCTTGCGCCTACAGATGGCCTTTTTATAGGCATAAGCTACTAGGACAATAGACGACGGTGGTTGTTCTGAATCTTTCGAAGTAGGACAATTGTCGGCTTCCCGACATCATCAGCGATATTGAATGGCCTTCCTCGCACTCGGTATTAACCACAAGACTGCTTCCGTAGACGTGCGCGAGCGCGTGGCGTTTACGCCAGAGCAGTTGGTTGAGGCCTTGCAGCAGCTCTGCCGTCTCACCGACAGCCGCGAAGCTGCGATCCTTTCGACCTGCAATCGCAGTGAGCTTTATATAGAGCAGGAACATCTTTCAGCGGATGTGGTACTGCGCTGGCTGGCCGATTATCACCATTTGAGCCTCGACGACCTGCGCGCGAGCGCCTATGTGCACGAAGACGATGCGGCAGTTCGTCACATGATGCGCGTGGCATCCGGCCTCGATTCGCTGGTGTTGGGCGAGCCGCAGATCCTGGGCCAGATGAAGTCCGCCTACGCCGTGGCGCGCGAGGCCGGCACCGTCGGTCCGCTGCTGGGTCGTCTGTTTCAGGCCACCTTCAATTCCGCCAAGCAGGTGCGCACCGACACCGCCATCGGTGAAAACCCGGTGTCCGTGGCGTTTGCCGCCGTCAGCCTGGCCAAGCAGATCTTCAGCGACCTACAGCGCAGCCAGGCGCTGTTGATCGGCGCCGGTGAGACCATCACCCTGGTTGCCCGCCACCTGCATGACCTGGGCGTCAAGCGCATCGTGGTCGCCAACCGTACCCTGGAGCGCGCCAGCATCCTCGCCGAACAGTTCGGCGCCCATGCGGTGCTGCTGTCGGACATCCCGGCCGAACTGGTGCGCAGCGATATCGTCATCAGCTCCACCGCCAGCCAGCTACCGATTCTCGGCAAGGGCGCGGTGGAAAGCGCGCTGAAACTGCGCAAGCACAAGCCGATCTTCATGGTCGACATCGCCGTTCCCCGGGATATCGAGCCCGAAGTCGGCGAGTTGGACGACGTTTACCTCTACAGCGTCGACGATCTCCATGAAGTGGTCGCCGAAAACCTCAAGAGTCGCCAGGGCGCTGCCCAGGCGGCTGAAGAGATGGTCGGCATCGGCGCTGAAGAGTTCATGGTGCGCCTGCGTGAGCTGGCGGCGGTAGACGTGCTCAAGGCGTATCGTCAGCAGGGCGAACGCCTGCGTGATGAGGAGTTGATCAAGGCCCAGCGCCTGCTCGCCAACGGCAGCAGCGCCGAGGAGGTGCTGATGCAACTGGCTCGCGGCCTGACCAACAAATTGCTGCATGCGCCCAGCGTACAATTAAAAAAACTGACTGCCGAAGGCCGCCTTGATGCGCTGGCCATGGCCCAGGAACTCTTTGCCCTCGGTGAGGGCGCGCCCAGCTCTTCGGATAAAAAATCGCAATGAAAGCGTCACTGCTCAATAAACTGGACGTGCTCCAGGACCGTTTCGAAGAACTGACCGCCTTGCTCGGCGACGGCGAAGTCATTTCCGATCAAGCCAAGTTCCGCGCCTATTCCAAGGAATACGCCGAAGTTGAGCCCATTGTGGCCACGTACAAGAATCTCACCAAAGTGCAGGCCGACCTTGAAGGCGCCCAGGCGCTGCTCAAGGACAGCGACCCGGACATGCGTGAAATGGCCGTGGAAGAAGTCCGCGAGGCCAAGGAAAAGTTGGCCGAGCTGGAAGGTGACCTGCAGCGCATGCTGCTGCCCAAGGACCCCAACGACGGGCGTAATGTGTTCCTTGAAATCCGTGCCGGCACCGGCGGTGATGAAGCGGCGATTTTCTCCGGCGACCTGTTCCGCATGTATTCGCGTTATGCCGAGCGTCGCGGTTGGCGGGTCGAGATCCTGTCCGAGAACGAAGGTGAGCACGGCGGCTATAAAGAAGTCATCGCGCGGGTCGAAGGCGACAACGTCTATGGCAAGCTGAAGTTCGAGTCCGGTGCCCATCGTGTGCAGCGGGTTCCCGCGACGGAATCCCAAGGTCGCATCCACACCTCGGCCTGCACCGTGGCCGTGTTGCCCGAGCCGGACGAGCAGGAAGCCATCGAGATCAACCCGGCCGACCTGCGGGTCGATACCTACCGCTCGTCGGGCGCCGGTGGCCAGCACGTCAACAAGACGGACTCGGCGATCCGTATCACCCACTTACCGTCGGGCATCGTGGTGGAGTGCCAGGAAGAACGTTCCCAGCACAAGAACCGTGCGCGGGCCATGTCCTGGCTCTCGGCCAAGCTCAATGACCAGCAGACCAGCGCCGCCGCCAACGCGATTGCCAGCGAGCGCAAATTGCTGGTGGGCTCGGGCGACCGCTCCGAGCGCATCCGTACCTACAACTTTGCCCAGGGCCGGGTCACCGACCACCGGGTCAACCTCACCCTTTACTCCCTGGACGAGATTCTCGCCGGTGGCGTGGATGCGGTGATCGAGCCACTGCTCGCCGAATACCAGGCCGATCAGCTGGCGGCGATAGGTGAATAAATGACCATTATCGCCAGCCTGTTGCGCGCCGCCGACCTGCCCGACTCGCCCACGGCGCGCCTGGATGCCGAGTTATTGCTGGCGGCGGCCTTGGGCAAGTCCCGCAGCTACCTGCACACCTGGCCGGAAAAAATCGTCAGCAGCGAACACGCCCTGGCGTTTGCCGGCTACCTGCAACGCCGCCGCGCTGGCGAACCGGTGGCCTATATCCTCGGTCAGCAAGGTTTCTGGAAGCTGGATCTGGAGGTCGCGCCCCACACGCTGATCCCGCGTCCGGACACCGAGTTGCTGGTGGAAGCGGCCCTGGAATTGTTACCGGCCACACCGGTCAAGGTCCTCGACCTCGGTACTGGCAGCGGCGCCATCGCCCTGGCCCTGGCCAGCGAGCGTCCGGCCTGGCACGTCACGGCCGTCGACCGCGTGCTGGAAGCCGTGGCGCTGGCCGAACGCAATCGCCAGCGCCTGCACCTCCATAACGCCACGGTGCTCAACAGCCATTGGTTCAGCGCCCTGGCAGGCCACGCCTACGACCTGATCATCAGCAACCCGCCCTACATCGCCGCCAACGATCCGCACCTGGTGGCGGGCGATGTGCGGTTTGAGCCGGCCAGCGCCCTGGTGGCGGGCCATGATGGCCTGGACGACCTGCGGTTGATCATCGCCCAGGCCCCGGCCCACCTGAACGCCGCGGGTTGGCTGCTGCTGGAGCACGGTTACGATCAGGCTGGCGCGGTGCGCGACCTGTTGCTGAGCCAAGGCTTCGAGCAGGTGCATAGCCGCATCGACCTTGGCGGTCACGAACGCATCTCCCTGGGACGCCGGCCGTGCTGACCGATCAGGAGCTGTTGCGCTACAGCCGACAGATTCTGTTGCAGCATGTCGACATCGACGGCCAATTGCGCCTGAAAAACGGCCGTGCGTTGATCGTCGGCCTCGGTGGCCTGGGTGCCCCGGTGGCGATGTACCTGGCTGCCGCCGGTGTTGGTGAATTGCACCTGGCGGATTTCGACACCGTCGACCTCACCAATCTGCAACGCCAGATCATCCATGACACCGACAGCGTCGGGCAGGCCAAGGTTGATTCGGCCATGCGCCGCCTGAGCGCCCTCAACCCCGAAATCACCTTGGTCGCCCATCCCATCGCGCTGGATGCCGATACCTTGGCGGCGGCGGTGGCGGGTGTGGACGTAGTGCTCGATTGCAGCGACAACTTCTCCACCCGCGAGGCCGTCAATGCCGCCTGCGTGGCGGCGGCCAGGCCATTGATCAGCGGCGCGGCGATTCGGCTTGAAGGGCAGCTGTCGGTGTTCGATCCACGTCGCGCCGAAAGCCCGTGCTATCACTGTTTATACGGGCACGGCAGCGACACTGAACTGACTTGCAGCGAAGCGGGCGTGGTCGGCCCACTGGTGGGCCTGGTCGGTAGCCTGCAAGCCCTGGAGGCCTTGAAGTTGCTGGCTGGTTTCGGCGAGCCGTTGGTGGGACGCTTGTTGTTGATCGACGCGTTGACCACGCGTTTTCGCGAGTTGCGGGTCAAGCGTGATCCCGCTTGCAGTGTCTGCGGGACGCAGCATGGGTAAGGACGCGCCAATCGGTGTGTTCGATTCCGGTGTCGGCGGCTTGTCGGTGCTGGCTGAGATTCAGCAATTGCTGCCCCATGAGTCCCTGTTGTACGTGGCCGATTGCGGGCATATCCCCTACGGCGAGAAAACCCCGGCGTTCATTCTTGAGCGTTCCCGGTCAGTTGCCGGTTTTTTCCGCGAGCAGGGCGCCAAGGCTTTTGTGATTGCCTGCAACACCGCGACCGTGGCGGCCGTCGCGGATTTGCGCCAGGACTACCCCGATTGGCCCCTGGTGGGCATGGAGCCCGCGGTCAAACCCGCCGCGGCGGCCACGCGCAGTGGCGTGGTCGGGGTGCTCGCCACCACCGGCACCCTGCAAAGCGCCAAGTTCGCCGCGTTGCTCGATCGGTTTGCCACCGATGTGCGGGTGATCACCCAGCCGTGTCCGGGCCTGGTGGAACTGATTGAAACCGGTGATCTGGACAGCCCGGCCCTGCGTCAGTTGTTGCAGGGCTATATCGACCCGCTGCTCAGCGCCGGCTGCGACACCATCATCCTCGGCTGTACCCACTATCCCTTCCTCAAGCCGCTGCTGGCGCAGATGCTGCCCGCCAGCATCATCCTCATCGACACCGGCGCTGCTGTCGCGCGACAGCTCAAGCGTTTGCTGGGCGAACGCGAACTGCTGGCCCTCGGCGATCCTGAGCCTGCACAGTTCTGGACCAGTGGTGATGTGTATCACCTAAGAAATATCCTACCGACACTATGGAAACATTCTGCAGTTGTGCGAAGCTTCGGGTCGTGAAAATTTCGTGAAATGTCGCTGAACTTCTGAGTGTGCGTCAGCTTCTATAGCGAGATGGCCTGTAAAAATTCATACAAACTTTGTTTTCAAAGGACTGTTTCTTATGAAGCGCTTGTTCTGTTTGGCCGCGATTGCGGCCGTAGTGGTGGGACACTCTGTTTCGGCCCAGGCTGCAGGCCTGGAGTTTGGGGTGGGCAGCACCAGCGATTCGACGTTGACCTATCGACTGGGCCTGACCTCGGATTGGGATAAAAGCTGGATGCAGAGCGACGTCGGTCGCCTGACCGGCTATTGGAGCGGCGCCTATACCTATTGGGAGGGTGATGACCGTGCAGGTGCCAGCAGCCTGTCGTTCTCGCCGGTATTTGTGTATGAGTTTGCCGGCCAGTCGGTCAAGCCCTACATCGAAGCCGGGATTGGCGTGGCAGTGTTTTCCCGTACCAAGCTGGAAGACAACAACATCGGCCAGGCTTTCCAGTTCGAAGACCGCCTGGGCTTTGGCCTGCGCTTCACCGGTGGGCATGAAGTCGGCATTCGCGCCACGCACTACTCCAATGCCGGGATCAGCAGCAATAACGATGGTGTAGAAAGCTACTCGCTGCACTACACCATGCCGCTGTAATTCCCAGGAACGCTGCAAGACAGTGTGGGAGGGGGCAAGCCCCCTCCCACATTAAGGTCCTCACTGGCCTGAGATCAGCGGTAGGCCGTGGCGATGCCTTCGCGTTCGGTCAGGCACTCCGGTGCACCCATCTCGAACTCCCGGCAAATCAACGGCCGACGTTCGTAAATCGTGCACATCATCGTGTCCCGATCCAGCGCCGCGCACCAGCCGTCGTCCAGGCGCAGCATCACTTCACCGCCCCAATCGTCAGTGTCGATATAGCGCTCCGGCACGCCGGTGTCGGTGATCAGCATCACTTCCAGCTGGCAGCAGCAGGCCGCGCAGGTCGAGCAGGTGACGGCGGGTTCGGTGATCTGGGTGTGGGGGATGTTGGTCATAGGCGCGCAGTGTAAGGCAAGCGGATGCTGTGCGTGTGAATGCTCTGACAGACGTCAGCGCGCCAGCCGATGCAGTCCGACGAACACCGCCGCCCAAAGCAGCGCCAGCCCCGCCATGGTGGGTAGCAGTGGGTAGCCAAAATGCACGCCCGCCAACTGGCTCCCGGCGTAATACGAAAACGGCCCCCCGATCGCCCCCAATGCGGCCGCACGCCACCAGGGCCGTGCACTCCAGGCCAGGCAATGGCGCAGGGTGGTGGCCAGCACCGCCCACAGCAGGATCAGCCAAAAGGGAATCAGCGGTCCGGGCTCGCTGAAGTGAAACACCCCCAGGTTGCGCAGCAATGTATCCAGTACCGTGCCCAGCAGCGTCACGCGGATAATCAGCGCGCCGTCGGTGGCCCACGAACTTATCCACAGCAGGTGGATTGCCAGCACCGCCAGCCCCACCAGCAACCAAGGGCTATCGCCACCGAGTACGCAGGCAAACCACCCGCACTGGAACAGCACGGCATTGGCCAGTGGTTTAAGCACTGAAGCGCCCGAGCAACGGAGGGTTGATGGCCGACGGTTTGGCCAACAGCAATTGCGCGGTGCCAATGGTGCGCTCCATAAAGCCGCCCTCGCAGTAGCACAGGTAAAACTCCCACAGTCGCAGGAAATATTCGTCGTAGCCCAACTCCGTCAGGCGGCCGTGGGCGTGGCGAAAGTTCTCGTGCCACAGGCGCAGGGTTCGCGCGTAGTGCAGGCCGAAGTCCTCCATGTGCAGCAGGTTCATATCGGTGTCGCGGCTGACGATGTGCAGCATGTTCTGCACACTGGGCAGGGCACCGCCGGGGAAGATATAGCGCTGGATAAAGTCGACGCTGTTCTTCGCCTGCTCGAAGCGTTGCTCGCGGATGGTGATGGCTTGCAGCAACATCAGGCCATCACGCTTGAGCAGGTGCGCGCACTGCTTGAAGTAGGTCGGCAGGAACCGATGGCCCACCGCTTCGATCATCTCGATGGATACCAGCTTGTCGTACTCGCCGGTCAGGTCGCGGTAGTCCTGCAGCAATAACGTGACCTGGTCTTGCAAGCCCAGGGCCGCGATGCGTTTTTCGGTGTAGGCGAACTGCTCTTTGGACAAGGTCGTGGTGGTGACCTTGCAGCCGTACTGCTGCGCCGCATACAGCGCCATGCTGCCCCAGCCGGTGCCGATTTCCAGCAGATGATCGGTGGGCTTGAGCGCGAGCTTCTGGCAGATGCGTTGCAGTTTGTTCAGTTGCGCCTGTTCCAGGCTGTCGTCGGGCGTCAGGAACTGCGCGGCCGAATACATCATGGTCGGGTCGAGGAATTCTGCGAACAGCTCATTACCGAGGTCGTAGTGGGCGGCGATGTTTTTTTGCGAGCCCTTGCGCGTGTTGCGGTTGAGCCAGTGCAGGCCTTGGGTGAACGGCCGTGCCAATCTGGCCAGGCCACCCTCCATCGCGTCGAGCACATCCAGGTTACTCACCATCACCCGCACCACCGCCGTCAGGTCCGGGCTGGTCCAATAGCCGTGGATAAACGCTTCGCCCGCACCGATGGAACCGTTGGCCGCCACCAGCCCCCATACCGCCGAATCGACAATCTGGATTTCCCCCAGCAGGTGCGCTTCCCGTGCGCCGAATACCTGGCGCTCGCCGTCCTCGATCACCACCAACTGGCCATGGCGCAGTTGGCTGAGTTGGCGCAGCACGCCCTTGCGCAGCAGCGCACCGGTCATGCCGTTGACGTTCAGGCGGTGGGTCTTGACCGATAAGCTAGGGGATTTCATGGCGGCGATCCTTGGTGTACCCGACTGCTGTGCGAGAGGCGCCGTCGGCGGCCTGATGGGAAAAAATCGGTGTGCGCTTGAGCAACAGGCGCAGGGCCTGCCAATAAATGGCCAGGCAGGTCTTGGCGGTCATCCACGGATAGCGCCACAGGTAACGGTGCAGGCTGGCGCGGTTCAGCGTTTCTTTGTGCAGGCTCAAGGTGGCGTCGAAGACTTTCACCTCGCCCTGCCAATCGGCCATGTGCACGCCGAGCTTGGTGGCGGGCGGGCTGAAGCTCATGCGGTATTCCAGGTCGCGCGGCAAAAACGGCGACACGTGAAACGCCTTGGCCACGGCAAAGTGCTGGTGTTCGTCCGCACCGAGGGCCTGGGCCGGCAGCACGTAGTGATAGCGCTCGCGCCATGGGGTGTTGGTCACTTCGCACAGGATCGCGGCCAGTCGTCCGTCGGCCTCGAAGCAGTAGAAGAAACTCACCGGATTAAAAGCCAGGCCCCAACTGCGGGCCTGGGTCAGCAGGCAGATAACGCCCAAGGGTGTATGCCCCAGGGCCTTGCCGACTTCCTGGCGCACGGCATCGGTCAAACTCATGCCGTGACGCGTAAATTCACGCAGGTAGTCCTGCTCGCGAAAGCCGAAGGGCGCCAGGCGACTTGCACCGGCCAGGGGCGATAGCCCGAGCACCTCGTCTTGTTCGCTGAGGTCCAGGTACAGCAGGCCGATGCGGTAGCGAAAGGCATGGGCCTTGGGGGCAAACCGCCGATGGGCGATCCAGCCGCTGTACAGGGCGCTGTTCACAGGCTTTCCCCAAAGGCTTCGGCCACGCGCAGGGCGCTGACGACGCCGTCTTCATGGAAGCCGTTGGCCCAATAGGCGCCGCAGTACCAGGTATGGCGGGTGCCGTTCAGTTCTTCCCAGCGTGCTTGTGCGGCCACGGCGGCCAGGCTGTATTGCGGGTGGGCGTAGGTATAGCGCGCAAGGATCTTCAGCGGGTTGATCATCGACGTCTGGTTGAGGCTGACGCAAAAGGTGGTGGCGCTGTCGATGCCTTGCAGGATGTTCATGTCATAGGTGACAGCGGCCTGGGTCTGCGTGTCGCCGCTCAGCCGGTAGTTCCAGCTGGCCCAGGCCAGTTTGCGCTCGGGCAGCAGGCGCGTGTCGGTGTGCAGCACCACGTCATTGTCGGCGTAGGGCAGGGCGCCGAGGATCTCCTGCTCGGCCTGGCTCGGGTCGCCGAGCAGGGCCAGTGCCTGGTCGCTGTGGCAGGCGAACACCACCTTGTCGAAGGCTTCGGTGCCGGCGGCGCTGTAAATGATTACGCCCTCTGCGTCACGCTCGACCAGATGCACCGGGCAGTCGAGGCGGATCTGCTCGCGAAAGCTGCGGGTCAGCGGTTCGATATAACGGCTGGAGCCACCCTCGATCACGCACCACTGCGGCCGGTTGTTCACCGAGAGCAAACCGTGGTTCTTGAAGAAACGCACAAAGAACTGCAACGGGAAATCCAACATGTCCGCCAGGGACATCGACCAGATCGCCGCGCCCATCGGTACGATGTAATGCCGGATAAACCGAGGCCCGTAGCCCCCGGCTTCGAGGTAGTCACCCAAGGTCATCCCGGCGTTGATGCGCTGTTCTTTCAGGTCCCGCGGCGCCTCGCGATTGAAGCGCAGGATGTCGCGCAACATGCCCCAGAAGCCTGGCGAGAGGATATTGCGGCGCTGGGCAAACAGGCTGTTGAGGTTGTTGCCGTTGTACTCGAAGCCGCTGCCCTGGTCGCACACCGAAAAGCTCATCTCGGTGGGTTTGAAGGTCACGCCGATCTGCCCCAGCAAGCGGATGAAGTTGGGGTAGGTCCAGTCGTTGAACACGATGAAGCCGGTGTCCACCGCATAGGGTTTGCCCTCGACGGTGACGTTGACCGTGTGGGTGTGCCCGCCGATACGGTCGCCGGCCTCGAACAGCGTGATGTCGTGGCGGCGGCTGAGCAGGTAGGCGCTGGTCAGCCCGGCGATGCCGCTGCCGATAATGGCGATCTTCACAGGTCGTCCTTTTTCGGTGGCGGGCTGCGCAACATGCGTTTGCCGATGATCAATTGCGCGCGGTTCGGCAGTTTCGACAGCGGCCACAGCGTGGCGATAAACAGTGCGGGGAAGGCGATCTCCAGCGGGCGTTTTTCCAGTTTGGCGAAGATATGCCGCGCGGCCTTGTCGGCGGGCCAGCTCAGGGGCATCGGGAAGTCATTGCGCTCGGTGAGTGGGGTGTCGACGAAGCCCGGGCTGATCACCGTGACATCAATGTTTTCGGTCGACAGGCTGATGCGCAGGGATTCGAACAGGTAGCGCAGCCCGGCCTTGGACGCGCCATACGCTTCGGCCCGTGGCATCGGCAGGTAGGTCACGGCGCTGGCGACGCCCACCAGGTGTGGTGTGCGCCCGGCGCGCAACAACGGCAGTGCCGCTTCAATGCAGTAACTGCTGGCCAGCAGGTTGGTGCGCACCACGTGTTCGATAATCGAGGCATCGAATTGCCTGGCGTCGACATATTCACAGGTGCCGGCGTTGAGGATTACGCTGTCGACCGACCCCCAGGCCGCGCCGATGTGCTCACCGATCTCGCGCACGGTCTGGCTGTTGGTCAGGTCGCCGGCCACCACCAGCACCTGGCCGGGGTAACGTTGGGCGAGCGCTTCCAGCGGGCCTTTGGTGCGTGAACTGAGGGCCACGTGGGCGCCGCTGTTGAGCAGCTCCACGGCCAGCGCGGCACCGATGCCACTGCTGGCACCGGTCAGCCAATAACGACGGGGCGGCAGTGCGTTCATCCCACTCTCCTTTTCAACCAACTGACGACCCCACCCAAGACAGGAAGGTGTTCGTACAACAGGGCGCCGGCGTCGAAGTAATCGCGGTGGCGGTACACCTTGTCACGCCACATCAAATGCGAGCAGCCCTCCACGCGGATGACCTTGCCCTTGCCCAGGCGCGGGTGGCAGAAACTCATGTTCCAGCGCAGGTAACCTTCGCCTTCGGCCACCTGGTCGAAACCATGGAAGTCGAAGCGCAGCTGGCTGACGTTGCTGTACAACTCGGCGAAATACGTGTGCAGCGCGGTCAGGCCATGGACTTCATGCAGCGGGTCGGTGAAGGCGATGTCCTGGCTGTAGAGGCTGTCGAGCAGTTGCAGGTTGTGCTTGTCCAGCGAGGCAAAGGCCTGGGCGAAGCGGCGCAGGAAGTCACTCATGTTCAGCGACCTCCTGGCGTGAAGGCAGGTTGCGAAAGGCCGCCAGGGCGCGTTCGCGGGATTTTTTCAGGTCGACAATCGAGCGCGGGTAATCCGCCACGCCAAACAGGCCGCCGAGCGCCTGCGGGTTGTGCACTTCCTTCTTGTTCAGCTTGGCCAGCTCCGGCAGCCAGCGCTTGATAAACACGCCGTCGCCGTCGAATTTTTCCGACTGGCTCAGCGGGCTGAAAATCCGGAAATACGGTGCCGAATCGGTGCCGGTGGATGAACTCCATTGCCAGCCGCCGTTGTTGGCTGCCAGGTCGCCGTCGATCAGGTGGCGCATGAAGAAGCGCTCGCCTTCGCGCCAGTCGATCAATAGGTTCTTGGTCAGGAACATCGCCACCACCATGCGCAGGCGGTTATGCATCCAGCCGGTTTCCAACAGTTGGCGCATCGCGGCATCGATGATCGGCAGGCCGGTGCGCGCCTGTTGCCAGGCGGCGAGGTCCTCGGGCGCATCGCGCCAGGCCAGGGCTTCGGTCTCGGGACGGAAAGCGCGGTGACGGGAGACCCGTGGGTAGCCGACCAGAATGTGCTTGTAGAACTCACGCCATAGCAGCTCGTTGATCCAGGTGATGGCGCCGATGTCGCCGCTTTCGAATTCGCCCTGGTTGGTCTGCAGGGCGGCGTGCAGGCATTGGCGCGGCGAAACCACGCCGGCGGCCAGGTAGGCTGAGAGCTGGCTGGTGCCGGGCTTGGCCGGAAAATCCCGTTCGTCTTTGTAGTAGCTGATCTGCTGGTCGGCAAAGGCGTCGAGGCGGCGGCGGGCTTCGTCTTCGCCGGCGGGCCAGAGGGCGCGCAAGGTGTCGCTGGGCGGTTCGAAGCCGTCGACCTGTTCGGGAATAGGATCGCTCTTGAGCGTGAGCGCGGCTTGGGCCTTGGGTGTTGCGACCCGACGCGGCAGGGCACTGTGCAGGCGCGCGTAGCAGACTTTGCGGAACTGGCTGAACACCTGGAAGTAGGTGCCGGTCTTGGTCAGCACGCTGCCCGGTTGGAAAAGCAGTTGGTCCAGGTAACTATGGAACGTCACGCCGCCGGCTTCCAGCGTCTCAGCGACAGCTGCATCGCGACGGCTTTCATGAATGCCGTATTCCTCGTTGACGTGCACCGACTCCACGGCCAGTTCCCGGCACAGTTGACTCAACACGGCGGGAACCTGATCCCAGTCAGCGGCATGGCGGATCAGCAAGGGAATGTTCAGGGTGCCCAGGGCCTGGCTCAAGTGCTGCAGGTTGCGCAGCCAGAAATCCACTTTGCAGGGTGCATCGTCATGGGCCAGCCATTGCTCGGGCGTGACCAGGTACACGGCCGCTACCGGGCCTCGCTGGCAGGCCGCGGCCAGGGCGGTGTTGTCGTGAAGGCGCAAGTCGGTGCGCAGCCAGATCAAGTGCATTTAGATAAGTCCACGCTGGATCAGGAGCTGATGGGCCGACAACGGGTCTTCGGCCACGAACAATTGCACGATGTCTTGGGTTAATACGGCCAGCTCGGCCTGGTGGATGCAGACCGTGGGTCCGACGAGCAGTTTTGCGCAATTGACGCCAGCCAGCAGCTTGGTCAGTACCGGCAATTGCAGGGCCTTGCTCGAATACAGGAGCACGGCACGCGGTTGCAGGTGTTCCGCCGCCAGGGCCAACTCGCCGGTGGGCAGCGGCCAGTCGAAAACCTCCACCGGGCAATCGGCGCTGCTCGCCAGCCAGGCGCTGAGCCACAGGTGCGGCTCCAGGGGCAGGTCGGAGTGGTTGACCAGCAGCAGCGGCGCGCCGTGCAACTGCCGGTTGTTGTGGTAGATGCGTGCACCGAACTTGCTGCGCAGCCAGGACAGGAAAAACACCCGCTCCATCTGTGCGCCAAACTGGCCTTGCCAGCGCTGTTCCAGCTCCTGCAGCAACGGCAGCAGCAATTGCTCGCACAGGGTGCGCGGCGGGTACAGCGCCATGGCCTGGTTAAACACATCGTCCACCCGGCGTTCGGCCAGTTCGCTGACGGCCTGCACCAGGTTCTGGCGCAAGGCGTGCCATTCGTTCTCGACGGCATCGGGAAGGGCCTGGGCGGAATCGATCAGGCCTTTGACCTGGCTGACCGGCACGCCGCGATTGAGCCAGGTGAGGATGGTGTGGATGCGTTGTACATGGTCGGCATTGAACAGCCGATGGCCCTTGGGAGTGCGCTGGGGCACGATCAGGCCATAACGGCGTTCCCAGGCGCGCAGGGTCACGGCGTTGACGCCGGTCTGGCGCGCCACTTCACGAATCGGCAGCCAGCCGTCTTCGAGGGCTTGGGCGATGTCTGCGCCGGGTTCGTCTTGCAAGATAGCGGTCATGACGCTTTTCATGGTTTAGATCGCATTCCGCAGGCTGAGATTTTCCGGGTGCGGCTGCAAGTAGGCCTGCTGCGCGATGTAGCGGTCCGGGTGTTGGCGAAAGTGATGCTTGAGCAGGGTCAACGGCACCACGAGCGGCACGATGCCCTGGTGATACTGGCTGATGACCGTCTGCATTTCCTGTTTGTCATCCGCGCTGATGGCCTGCTTGAGGTAGCCGCTGATGTGTTGCAGCACGTTGGTGTGGGTGCCGCGGGTGGCGCACTTTTTCAGGCCGGTCATCAAGTCGCTGAAATAGCAGGCGGCCACCTCGTCGAGGTTGACGTCCCTGGCCATGCTGCCGAGGCGGTGGCCCAGGCTCTTGTAATGCATCAGGCTGTGGGCCATCAGCAAATACTTGTAGCGCGCGTGAAACGCCAGCAGGCGGTGGCGGGTCAGGCCCTCGGCCAGCAGTTGCTGCCAACTGGCGTAGACGAAGACGCGGGTCAGGAAGTTTTCCCGCAGTACCGGGTCATTCAGGCGGCCGTCTTCTTCCACGGGCAGGTTCGGGTGACGCGCGCAGAACGCCTGGGCGTAGATGCCACGCCCGCCGCCCTCCACCGGCGCTCCATTTTCACGGTAGACCTTGACGCGCTCCAGGCCGCAGGACGGCGACTTCTGCATGAAGATGTAGCCGCACAGGTCAGTGTGTTCGGCGGCCATTTTGCGGCCGTATGCGTCCAGCGGCGCGGTGACATTCAGCTCGTGGTGTACGGTGCCGACGGCCTGGGGCTGTTCGGCATCGCCCACCAGGCGAATGGTTTCACGGGGGATACCGAGGCCGATCGCCACTTCCGGGCACAGCGGCACAAAGTCGAAGTACTCGGCGAGGACCTCGCTGCATAGCTGGGACTGCTTGTGACCGCCATTGAAACGCACGTTCTCGCCCAGCAGGCAGGCGCTGATGCCAATCTTCGGCTTGATGGACGGTGTGCTGGGCATGGCCAAACCTCTGCAAGATTCCTGTACAAGATCTGAAATCTGTACAACTAAATCTCATCATAGGTTTGATGCTGTACAAGTCAAATATTTTGTACAAGTATTTGCGCGGGGCTATTTCCAGCCGATTTGCCAAGCCTCGGCATTTTGCAGGGTTTGCCAGGCCAGGCGCTGGGCGCGCAGGGTCATCACGGCTTGCAACTCGATTTCCAGCACTGTGCCGTCCTCGTCACGAAACAGTTCGGTCACCAGAAAGTGTTTTTCCTTGTTGCGGGGCCGGGCTGCCGTCCACTTCGACAGCAGCAATTTGGCCGGGTTGATGCGGTTCATTGCAGGTGCTCGATCAACCGTCGCGCGGCCTCCTGGCCACTGAGCCACGCCCCTTCCACGCGGCCCGAGAGGCACCAGTCGCCACACACGTACAGGCCCAGGTCGGCGTCGGCCAGTACCCCGAACTCATGGGCGCCGGACGGCCGTGCGTAGAGCCAGCGGTGGGCCAGGCTGAAGGACGGTGCGGGCATGGCGCTGTGCAGCAATTCGGCGAAGGCGCCGTGCAGGTGTTCGATCACCGCGTCCTTGGACAGGTCCAGGTGGGCCTTGCTCCAGGTGCTGGTGGCATGCAGCACCCAGGTGTCAAGGGTTGTGTCGCGCCCGGGCTTGCTGCGGTTGCGCGCCAGCCAGTCCAGCGGGCTGTCTTGCACGAAACAGCCTTCCATGGGGGTATCCAGGGGCTTGTCGAAGGCCAGGGCAATGGCCCAGGTCGGGTCCATCTTCACGCCGGCGGCGGCACTCGCCAATTTGGGCGCTGCCGCCAGCAGGGCAGTGGCCTGGGGCGCAGGCGTGGCGATGATCACATGGCTGAACGGGCCGTGGTTTTCGCCGTCGGCATCCAGCAGGTTCCAGTGTTGCTTGCCTTGGAACACCTCGGTGATCCGGCAACCGAATTCCACCGGCAGATCGTCAAGCAGGGCGCGGGTGATGGCGCTCATGCGCGGCGTGCCGACCCAGCGGATCTGTTCATCGGGGGAGGGGGTGAGTTGGCCGGACTTGAAGTTGTACAGCTGGGGCTTCCATTGCTCGGCCCAGCCGTTGCTTTGCCAGCGCTGCACTTCGTTGACGAAGCGTCGGTCGCGGGCGGTGAAGTATTGGGCGCCCATGTCCAGTGCGCCGGCGTCGCTGCGCTTGCTGGACATGCGGCCGCCGCTGCCGCGGCTTTTATCGAAGAGTTGTACAACGTGCCCGGCGTCTTGTAACGCTCGGGCGGCGGAGAGACCGGCGATGCCGGTGCCGATGATCGCGATGGGGACAGTCATGGGAGGCCTCGTTTTACCGTTGGGTACAGGCTACGCCGACACCAATAGCTGTACAATATTATTTTTTGGTATAAGTTTTGGCGTACCTGATCGCTTTGCGTGACCTATGGTTAAGCATGAGGCTTAAACAAAAGTCACGCTCGATTACAAATTGATCCCTGCTTATAAAATAGACTAGTGATCGGCGGCGAACGTTACATGAGGAGCGTCCCATGCATATTTTGCTGACCGGCGGTACCGGCCTGATCGGTCGCCAACTCTGCCAACACTGGATTGCCCAAGGTCATCGCCTGACGGTGTGGAGCCGCCATCCTGAAGACGTCGCCCGGTTATGCGGTGCAACGGTGCTCGGGGTGGCTCGCTTGGAGGAGGTGATTGGCGCGGTGGACGCGGTGGTCAACCTGGCAGGCGTGCCGATAGCTGACCGTCCCTGGACCCACAAACGCAAGGCGCTGCTCTGGAGCAGCCGCATCGGCTTGACCGAAACCCTGCTGGCCTGGCTCGAAAGCCAGGCGCAGAAACCGGCGGTGCTGGTTTCCGGTTCGGCGGTGGGCTGGTACGGCGACGGTGGCGAGCGCGAACTGACCGAGGCGAGTGGGCCGGTACAGGACGATTTCCCCAGCCAACTGTGCATCGCCTGGGAAGAAACCGCCCAGCGTGCCGAAGCCTTGGGTATCCGCGTGGTGCTGGTGCGTACCGGCCTGGTACTGGCGGCCGAGGGCGGCTTTTTGTCGCGCCTGTTGCTGCCGTTCAAACTCGGGCTGGGCGGGCCTATCGGCAACGGGCGGCAGTGGATGCCGTGGGTGCATATCAAGGATCAAATCGCCCTGATTGATTTTCTTCTGCACAAGGATGACGCCAGCGGTCCTTATAATGCCTGCGCGCCGCACCCAGTGCGTAACCGCGAGTTCGCCAGGACATTGGGCCAGGCGCTGCACCGCCCGGCGTTCATGCCGATGCCGGCCTTTGCGTTGAAGGTGGGTTTGGGCGAGTTGTCCGGCTTGTTGCTGGGCGGCCAGAAAGCATTGCCCGAACGCCTGCTGGCGGCCGGTTTCACTTTTCAGTTCACTGAGTTGCGTGCGGCCTTGGACGATGTTTCCAGCCGCCGCTAAGAGATAGGATGTTGCATGACGGATCACGCGTTGTTACTGGTCAACCTGGGTTCACCGGCGTCCACTTCGGTGGCCGATGTGCGCAGCTACCTCAATCAGTTCCTGATGGACCCTTATGTCATCGATCTGCCGTGGCCGGTGCGGCGCTTGCTGGTGTCGCTGATCCTGATCAAGCGCCCCGAGCAATCGGCCCATGCCTACGCCTCGATCTGGTGGGACGAGGGCTCGCCGCTGGTGGTGCTCAGCCGTCGCCTGCAACAGCAGATGACCGCGCAGTGGACCCAGGGGCCAGTGGAGTTGGCGATGCGTTATGGCGAGCCTTCCCTGGAAACGACCCTCACGCGGTTGGCCGCCCAAGGTATTCAAAAGGTCACCTTGGCGCCTTTGTACCCGCAATTTGCCGACAGCACCGTGACCACAGTGATTGAAGAAGCCAAGCGGGTAGTGCGTGATAAAAAGCTCAACGTACAGTTCTCGATCCTGCAGCCATTCTACGATCAGGCGGAATACCTCGACGCGTTGGCAGCCAGCGCCCGACCTTATACAGATGCGCATTACGACCACTTGCTGCTGAGCTTCCACGGCTTGCCCGAGCGCCATCTGAAAAAGCTCGACCCGACCGGCCAGCATTGCTTCAAGGATGCGGACTGCTGCAGGAACGCCTCGCCTGAGGTGCTCGCGACCTGCTACCGCGCGCAATGCTTCAGCGTTGCCCGCGACTTCGCCGCGCGCCTGGGCTTGCCCGACGACAAATGGTCAGTGGCGTTCCAATCGCGCCTGGGCCGTGCGAAGTGGATCGAACCCTACACCGAGGCACGCCTGGAGGCGCTGGCCCGTCAAGGGGTGAAAAAGCTGCTGGTGATGTGCCCCGCGTTTGTTGCCGACTGCATCGAGACCCTGGAAGAGATCGGTGATCGTGGTCGGGAGCAATTCCGCGAGGCGGGCGGTGAGGAGTTGGTGCTGGTGCCGTGTTTGAATGACGATCCGCAGTGGGCAGCAGCGCTCAATACCTTGTGTGAAAGAGCCCCGCTTTCGCTGTAATCACGTCATCCAAATGTGAGAGAGGCTTAACCCCTCTCACGTTTTTGATTGTGTTACAGGTTGAGGGTCAGGCTGACGGTGAGATTGCGCGGCTCGCCGGGATTGACCCAGTAATTGCTATAGGACCGCTCGTAGTACTTTTCATCGAACAAGTTGTTGAGGTTCAGGCCCACGGTGACGTTCTGCGTGGCCTTGTAATGGGCCAGCAAATCGACGGTGTGGTAGGCGGGCAGTTCAAAGCGGCTGCCCGCTTCACCCGAGCGATCCCCCACATAGGTGAACGCCGCGCCCAGGTCTGAACCGCGCAGCGCGCCGTCCTGGAATTCATACACCCCCAACAGGCTGCCACTGTGCTTGGCTACGCCGAGGATGCGGCTGCCCGCAGGAATGGCTTTATCACCCTTGGTCACTTCGGCGTCGATGTAGGCAAAGGCGCCGATCACGCGTACCGCATCGGTCAGTTGTCCTGTCAGTTGCAGGTCGAAGCCCTGGCTGCGTGCCTTGCCCATGGCGCGGTTGGTATTGGTGGCCGGGTCCAGGGCCAGCACGTTTTCCTTTTCGATATGGAAGGCGGCGAGGGTGGCGCTGAGGCGGTCGTCGAACAGCTCGCTCTTGATCCCCACCTCATAGCCCACGCCTTCTTCCGGCTTGAAGGTCTTACCGCTGGCGTCCAGGCCGCTGTTGGGCTTGAACGAGGTGGAAGCGTTGGCGAATACGCCGACCTCTGGCGTCAGTTGATACAGCAGGCCGGCGCGCTGGGTAAGTGCGTCGTGGGTTTGCCGACTCTTGGCGTGGTTGCGGGTGAAGTCGTCGGTGCTTTGTTCGAAATGCTCGAAGCGCGCGCCGACCATGCCGCGCAAGCGGTCGGTGAAGATGATCTGGTCTTGCAGGTTCAGCGCCTGGCTTTTGGTCTGTTCGAAGAAGTCGGTGCTGGAGCGTGCGCCATTGGGTTTGGGCTGGCCGTAGACCGGGTTGTAGAGGTCGATGGCGTAGGGGTTGCCGGCTATGGCGGTGACGCGCTCCTTCTTGCGGTAGTCCTCGTATTCGGTGCCGACCAGCAATTCATGCTGCCAACTGCCAAGATCGAACAGGCCGCGCAGTTCCAGCTGGGTGATGCTGTCGTGCCAGCCCGTGGAGCGTTCGCGGTAACGGCGGTTAAGGGTATGGCCGTCGGTGTTCAGTGCGCGGTTTTCCGAGGCGTCGCCCCACAGGCTGCCCTGTTTGTAATGGCTGGCCAGGCGCAGTTTCCAGGCGTCGTTGAGATGATGATCGAGGGTCGCCTGGATGCGGTTGTTGTGGTTGTCGATAGTGCCGTCGTTGGGTTCGCCGAGGAAGGTGGAGCGCGATACGCCTGGGGCATCGACGATGCCCCGGTCGAAGGTGGAGCTGTGGCGTACGAATTCGCTTTCCACCAGCAGGTGGGTGTCCGGGGCCAGCTGCCAGCTGAATGAGGGCGCGGCGAATACGCGCTTGCTCTCGACGTGATCGCGGAAACTGTTGTTGTCCTCCACTGCCAGGTTGACCCGCGACAGCAGGTCGCCCTCGCTGTCCAGCGGCGTATTGATATCGACGGCAGTGCGATAACGGTCCCAACTGCCCGCGCTGGTTTGCACGGTGGTGAAGGCTTCGGGCTGGGGTTTTTTGGTGACGATATTCACCGTGCCACCGGGATCACCGCGGCCATACAGGCTGGCTGCGGGGCCCTTGAGCACTTCGATGCGTTCGATATTGGCCGCGTCCGGTGTGCTCGGGTAGCCGCGGTTGGCGCTGAAACCGTCCTGGTAGAACTCCGAGGTGGTGAAGCCGCGCACGCTGTATTCGTAGAGCGTGAGGCCGCCAAAGTTGTTCTGCTTGGACACCCCGCCGGCAAACTCCAGGGCGCGTTCCACGTTAGTGCTGCCCAGGTCCGTGAGTACCGAGGCGGGAATCACGCTGATGGACTGTGGGATATCGCGCAGGGCGGTGTCGGTTTTAGTCGCGCTGGCAGAGCGGGTGGCACGGTAGCCTTTGACCGGGCCGGTGGCGGATTCATAGGCGTCGGTAGTGACGCTGATGGTATCCAGCTCAACGGTGTTTTCTTCGGCAAACGCGGGATCCAGCAGCAGACCCAAGGCCAGGCCAGCCAGGGGGGCAAACTTTCGAGACGGCATGATAGAACGTTCCAATAGCGATATTGAAACAATATAACATGTCTAATGAGAATGCTTTTGCTTTGAAATATATGCTTACAGGTACCCGCGAACGGGTACCTGTGGAGGCGGTTTATTCCTCTTCTTTGACCGGCGCAGGCGGTGGACGCAGGCCGATTTCCGCCAGCAGCTTGATCTCTTTACCGTTGCGCATAACCTGGATCGCCACCTTGTCGGTCGGCTTGATCCGCGCGACCTGGTTCATCGACTTGCGCCCATCACCGGCCGGTTCGCCGTTGATGCTGAGGATCACATCCCCCAGCTGCAGGCCGGCTTTCTGCGCCGGGCCATCGCGGAAAATCCCGGCAACCACGATGCCTGGGCGCCCGGTCAGGCCGAACGACTCGGCCAGCTCCTTGGTCAGCGGCTGTACTTCGATCCCCAGCCAGCCGCGAATCACCTGGCCGTGCTCGATGATCGACTTC
Source organism: Pseudomonas sp. GW821-FHT09D08 (assembly GCF_059416305.1). Lineage (NCBI taxonomy): Bacteria > Pseudomonadati > Pseudomonadota > Gammaproteobacteria > Pseudomonadales > Pseudomonadaceae > Pseudomonas > Pseudomonas sp. GW821-FHT09D08. Next base: position 574,122 of record NZ_JBWKOX010000002.1, on the reverse strand, counting down.
ATCACTTCCATCGCCAGCTTTACCGGGATCGCAAAGCCGATGCCCTGGGAGCCGCCGGACTTGGAGAAAATCGCCGTGTTGATGCCGGTCAGGTTGCCATTGGCATCCACCAGTGCGCCGCCGGAGTTGCCCGGGTTGATCGCCGCGTCGGTCTGGATAAAGTCCTCGTAGCTGTTCAGCCCCAGCTGGTTTCGCCCGGTGGCGCTGATGATGCCCATGGTCACCGTCTGGCCCACTCCGAACGGGTTGCCGATAGCCAGTGCCACATCACCCACCCGCAGCCCATCGGAGCGGCCGAGGGTGATGGAAGGCAGGCTTTTCAGATCGATCTTCAGGACCGCGAGGTCGGTTTCCGGGTCGCTGCCCACCACGCGGGCCAGGGTTTCACGGCCGTCACGCAGGGCCACCACAATCTGGTCGGCGCCGGTGGTCACGTGGTTATTGGTGAGGATGTAGCCTTCGGGGCTCATGATCACCCCGGAACCCAGGCTGGACTCCATGCGGCGCTGCTTGGGCCCGTTGTCACCGAAATAGCGGCGGAACTGCGGGTCTTCAAACAACGGATGGGCCGGCTTGTTGATGACCTTGGTGGTGTACAGGTTGACCACCGCAGGAGCGGCGATGACCACCGCGTCCGCGTAAGTCACCGGGCCTTGCACCACCGAGCTGGTCTGGGGCGCCTGTTGCAGGTTGACATCAAGGCTGGGCAAGCCCACCCACTGGGGATAACGCTGAATAATCAGCATCGCGATCAGCACGCCAGCCAGCAATGGCCATCCAAAAAAACGCAGTGCCTTGAGCATCAAGTAAGTCCTGACAGGTTGCAGGGGGCGGGAGAGCGCCCATAATGTCGCGCATTATACGAGGCTGCGAGCGCCTCGGAACGGGATATTTAGGAGTCTTTTATGGCCGTCCCCCTTACCACCCTCGTCGAGGAAGCGGACCGCTACCTCGGCAGCGCAAAGATTGCCGATTACTGCCCCAATGGCCTGCAGGTCGAGGGGCGGCCGCAAGTGATGCGCATCGTCAGCGGCGTGACCGCGAGCCAGGCCCTGCTGGACGCGGCCGTCGAAGCCCAGGCCGATTTGATCCTGGTGCACCACGGTTATTTCTGGAAAGGCGAAAGCCCCTGTATCACCGGCATGAAGCAACGCCGCCTGAAAACCCTGCTCAAGCACGACATCAGCCTGCTGGCCTACCACCTGCCGCTGGACCTGCACCCCGACGTTGGCAATAACGTGCAACTCGCCCGCCAGTTGGACATCACCGTCGAAGGCCCACTGGACCCGGACAACCCCAGGATCGTCGGCCTGGTCGGCTCGCTCGCCGAACCGCTGTCACCCCGCGACTTCGCCCGGCGTGTGCAGGACGTGATGGGCCGCGAGCCGCTGCTGATCGAAGGCAGCCAGATGATCCGCCGCGTCGGCTGGTGCACCGGCGGTGGCCAGGGTTACATCGACAACGCCATCGTCGCGGGCGTCGACTTGTTCCTGAGCGGCGAAGCTTCCGAGCAAACCTTCCACAGTGCCCGGGAAAACGACATCAGCTTTATCGCCGCCGGGCACCACGCCACAGAGCGTTACGGCGTACAGGCGCTGGGCGATTACCTGGCGCGGCGCTTCGCCCTGGAGCATCTGTTCATCGATTGCCCCAACCCGATTTGACGGCCAAACCTGGGGGCATATTGATATACCGTTTCGATCTAGCTGGCGCCCTGAATAGAAGAAGGTGCTGTGCTAGCATGCCCCGCTCGAACACGGCCCGCTGGCCGTCCATAAGATCGTTTTTCCGTGAGTAACCATGGTCGACAAACTGACGCATCTGAAACAGCTGGAGGCGGAAAGCATCCACATCATCCGCGAGGTCGCCGCCGAGTTCGATAACCCGGTGATGCTCTACTCGATCGGTAAAGACTCCGCCGTGATGCTGCACCTGGCGCGCAAGGCCTTCTTCCCGGGCAAGCTGCCGTTCCCGGTGATGCACGTCGACACCCGCTGGAAATTCCAGGAGATGTACAAGTTCCGCGACAAAATGGTCGAAGAGCTGGGCCTGGACCTGATCACCCATGTCAACCCGGATGGCGTGGCGCAGGGCATCAACCCGTTCACCCACGGCAGCGCCAAGCACACCGACATCATGAAGACCGAAGGCCTCAAGCAGGCCTTGGACAAGCATGGTTTCGACGCGGCCTTCGGCGGTGCCCGTCGCGATGAGGAGAAATCCCGTGCCAAAGAGCGCGTGTACTCGTTCCGCGACAGCAAGCACCGCTGGGACCCGAAGAACCAGCGCCCGGAGCTGTGGAACGTCTACAACGGCAACGTCAACAAGGGCGAGTCGATCCGTGTGTTCCCGCTGTCCAACTGGACCGAGCTGGACATCTGGCAGTACATCTACCTGGAAGGCATCCCGATCGTGCCGCTGTACTTCGCCGCCGAGCGCGATGTCATCGAGAAGAACGGCACGTTGATCATGATCGACGACGACCGCATCCTCGAGCACTTGTCCGACGAAGACAAAGCCCGAATCGTCAAAAAGAAAGTACGTTTCCGTACCCTTGGCTGCTACCCGTTGACGGGCGCGGTGGAGTCCGAAGCCGAGACGCTGACGGACATCATTCAGGAAATGCTCCTGACGCGAACTTCCGAGCGCCAGGGCCGTGTCATCGACCACGATGGTGCCGGCTCGATGGAAGATAAAAAACGTCAAGGCTATTTCTAAGGGGCTGTCATGTCGCATCAATCTGATTTGATCAGCGAGGACATCCTCGCCTACCTGGGCCAGCACGAGCGCAAGGAAATGTTGCGCTTCCTGACCTGTGGCAACGTCGACGACGGCAAGAGCACCCTGATCGGGCGCCTGCTGCACGACTCCAAGATGATCTACGAAGATCACCTGGAAGCCATCACCCGTGACTCGAAAAAGTCCGGCACCACCGGTGATGACATCGACCTGGCGTTGCTGGTCGACGGCCTGCAGGCCGAGCGTGAGCAGGGCATCACCATCGATGTCGCCTACCGCTACTTCTCTACCGCCAAGCGCAAATTCATCATCGCCGATACCCCCGGCCATGAGCAGTACACCCGCAACATGGCCACCGGTGCATCCACCTGTGACCTGGCGATCATCCTGATCGACGCGCGCTACGGCGTGCAGACCCAGACCCGTCGCCACAGCTATATCGCTTCGCTGCTGGGCATCAAGCACATCGTGATCGCCGTCAACAAGATGGACATCAATGGCTTTGACCAAAGTGTGTTCGAGTCGATCAAGGCCGATTACCTGAAGTTCGCCGAGGGCATCGCCTTCAAGCCGAGCACCATGGCATTCGTGCCGATGTCGGCGCTCAAGGGCGACAACGTGGTGAACAAGAGCGAGCACTCGCCCTGGTACACCGGCCAGTCGCTGATGGAGATCCTCGAGACTGTCGAGATCGCCAACGATCGCAACTACACCGACCTGCGTTTCCCGGTGCAGTACGTCAACCGTCCGAACCTGAACTTCCGTGGGTTCGCCGGCACCCTGGCCAGCGGCATCGTGCACAAGGGCGACGAAGTCGTGGTGCTGCCGTCGGGCAAAAGCAGCCGCGTCAAATCCATCGTCACCTTCGAAGGTGAGCTGGAACACGCCGGCCCAGGCCAGGCCGTGACCCTGACCATGGAAGACGAGATCGACATCTCCCGTGGCGACCTGCTGGTGCATGCCGACAACGTGCCGCAAGTGACCGACGCCTTCGACGCCATGCTGGTGTGGATGGCCGAAGAGCCGATGCTGCCGGGCAAGAAATACGACATCAAGCGCGCCACCAGCTACGTGCCGGGTTCCATCACCAGCATCGTGCACCGTGTGGACGTGAACACCCTGGCCGAAGGCCCGGCGAGTTCGCTGCAACTGAACGAAATCGGCCGGGTCAAGGTCAGCCTCGACGCCGCCATCGCGTTGGATGGCTATGACAGCAACCGCACCACCGGTGCGTTTATCGTCATCGACCGCTTGACCAACGGCACCGTGGGCGCCGGCATGATCATCGCACCGCCGGTCACCCACGGCAGTGCGGCGCATCACGGCAAGCTGGCCCATGTCGCCACCGAGGAGCGCGCCCAGCGTTTCGGCCAGCAACCGGCTACCGTGTTGTTCAGCGGCCTGTCAGGCGCGGGCAAGAGCACCCTGGCCTATGCGGTCGAGCGCAAGCTGTTCGACATGGGCCGTGCGGTGTTCGTGCTGGATGGCCAGAACCTGCGTCACGACCTGAACAAGGGCTTGCCCCAGGACCGTGTCGGGCGTACCGAAAACTGGCGCCGTGCCGCTCACGTGGCGCGTCAGTTCAACGAAGCCGGCCTGCTGACCCTGGCGGCATTCGTTGCCCCGGATGCCGAAGGCCGTGAACAGGCCAAGGCGCTGATTGGCAGCGACCGCCTGCTGACCGTTTACGTGCAGGCCTCCCCGCAGGTGTGCGCCGAGCGTGATCCGCAGGGCTTGTACGCGGCGGGTGGGGATAATATCCCTGGCGAATCCTTCCCGTACGACGTGCCGTTGAATGCCGACCTGGTAATCGACACCCAGGCCCTGTCGCTGGAAGACAGCGTCAAGCAAGTGCTGGAGCTGTTGCGTCAGCGCGGCGCGATCTAAACCTCGCGGCCACAAAAAAAGCCCGCCACCGAGTGATCGGTGGCGGGCTTTTTCACATCTTAAAGACCGGGCGCGGTCAAATGTGGGAGGGGGCTTGCCCCCGATGGCGGTGTGTCAGTCAGTACATCTGTCACTGATCCACCGCTATCGGGGGCAAGCCCCCTCCCACATTTTGTTCATCATTTGTCTGGAAAGTCTTTGTGAAGTCGGTCCAGCAACGCATCCTTGGTTTCCCACAGCTGGTTGATCCACCCCTGGAACGCCAACCGATACACCCCATCCTGCTCATAATTCCTGCCGATAAACTCGGCCGGAATTTGCACCTCTTCAAACTGCACCACCACGTCCTGCACCTTCCCGCACAGCAAGTCCCAATACCCAGGACGTCCGCCAGGGTAGTGAATGGTCACGTTGACCAGTGATTTGAGCTGTTCCCCCATGGCATCCAGCACAAACGCGATACCACCCGCCTTGGGCTTGAGCAGGTAACGAAACGGCGACTTCTGCTGCGCATGCTTGCCCGGCGTAAAGCGTGTGCCTTCAGCAAAGTTGAAAATACCCACCGGGTTGTCGCGAAACTTCGCACAGGTCTTGCGAGTGGTTTCCAGGTCCTTGCCTTTCTTCTCCGGGTGTTTTTCCAGGTAGGCCTTGGTGTAGCGCTTCATGAAGGGAAAGCCCAGTGCCCACCACGCCAGGCCAATCACCGGCACCCAGATCAACTCCTGCTTGAGGAAGAACTTCAGCGGGCGAATCCGACGATTGAGCACATATTGCAGGACCATGATGTCGACCCAGCTCTGATGGTTGCTGGTCACCAGGTACGAGTGCTGGTAGTCCAGGCCTTCAAGACCTTTAAGGTGCCAACGGGTATGGCGCACCAGGTTCATCCAGCCCTTGTTGTTGGTGACCCAGGCTTCGTGGGTGTGGTTCATCAGCCATTCGCTGAAGCCCTTGGCGAAGGGTAGCGCCTTGAACAGCGCCACGATAAACAGGAACGAACACAGCAGGATCGTATTCAGCGCCAACAGCAGCGAAGCGATCACCCCGCGTACGGCGGCAGGTAGAAAATCCAGCATTTAGATATCCATAGGTCGGTTGGCGGCTTGGATCGCAGTCAGCGCGATGGTGTACACGATGTCGTCGACCTGGGCACCGCGTGGCAGGTCGTTGACCGGTTTGCGCAGGCCTTGGAGCATCGGCCCCAGGCTGACGCAATCGGCACTGCGTTGCACGGCCTTGTGGGTGGTGTTGCCGGTGTTCAGGTCCGGGAACACGAACACGGTGGCTTTGCCGGCGACCAGGCTGTCCGGGGCCAATTGGCGAGCGACGGTTTCGTTGGCGGCGGCGTCGTATTGCAGCGGGCCGTCGATCAGCAGTGAGCTTTGCTGTTCATGGGCGAGCAGGGTGGCTTCGCGGACTTTCTCCACTTCCTCACCGCTGGCCGAGTCGCCGCTGGAGTAGCTGATCATCGCCACACGCGGGGTGATGCCGAAGGCCGCCGCCGAGTCGGCGCTTTGCAAGGCGATTTCCGCCAGCTCGGCGGCACTGGGGTGCGGGTTCATCACACAGTCGCCGTAGACCAGCACCTGCTCGGGGAACAGCATGAAGAACACCGACGACACCAGGGTGCAGCCCGGTGCGGTCTTGATCAGCTGCAGGGCCGGGCGAATGGTGTTGGCGGTGGAGTGGATAACCCCGGAAACCAGGCCGTCCACTTCATCCAGTGCGAGCATCATGGTGGCAATCACCACGGTGTCTTCCAGTTGCTGCTCGGCCATCGGCGCATTCAAGCTCTTGCTCTTGCGCAGGGCAACCATGGGCTCCACGTAGCGCTGGCGAATCAGGTCCGGGTCGAGAATCTCCAGGCCTTCGGGCAATTCGATGCCTTGGGCGCGCGCGACCGCTTCTACGTCAGCCGGCTTGGCCAGCAGCACGCAGCGCGCGATGCCCCGGGCCTGGCAGATGGCGGCGGCTTGCACGGTCAGCGGTTCGCTGCCCTCGGGCAGCACGATGCGTTTGTTGGCCGCCTGGGCGCGCTGGATCAGCTGGTAGCGGAACACCGCCGGCGACAGGCGCATCTCCCGTGGCGTGCCGCAACGCTGGTGCAGCCAGCGCGCATCGAGGTGGCTGGCGACGAAATCGGTGATGATCTCCGCGCGCTCGCGGTCATCGATGGGGATTTCCTTGTTGAGGTTGTTGAGCAGGTTGGCGGTCTCGTAGGAACCGGTACTCACCGACAGCACCGGCAACCCGGCCTGGAAGGCGCCGCGGCACAGCTCCATGATGCGCGGGTCGGGCAGGGTGTCGCTGGTCAGCAGCAGGCCGGCCAGGGGCACACCGTTGATCGCGGCCAGGCTGACGGCGAGGATGATGTCGTCACGGTCGCCGGGGGTCACCACCAGCACGCCGGGCTTGAGCAGCTCCACGGTGTTACGCATGGTGCGGGCGCAGATGATGATCTTGGTCATGCGTCGGGTTTCGTAGTCGCCGGCGTTGAGGATCTGCGCGCCCATCAGGTCGGCCACGTCGCGGGTGCGCGGCGCGTTGAGTTCCGGCTGGTAAGGAATGCAGCCGAGCAGGCGGAAATCACCGCTGCGCAGCAAGGGCGAATGCTCCTTGAGGCGCGCCGAGAAGGCTTCCATGCTTTCGTCGGTGCGCACCTTGTTCAGGATCACGCCGAGCACTTTCGGGTCTTTCGGGCCGCCGAACAACTGGGCCTGCAGTTCCACGCGGCCGGAGAGTTCGGTGAGCACTTCGTTTTCCGGGGCCGAGACCAGGATCACTTCCGCATCCAGGCTCTTGGCCAGGTGCAGGTTGACCCGGGCCGCATAGCTGGCGCTGCGGGTCGGTACCATGCCTTCGACGATCAGCACGTCCTTGCCCACGGCGGCCTGCTGATAAAGGGTGATGATTTCTTCGAGCAGCTCGTCGAGCTGGCCGTCGCCGAGCATGCGTTCCACGTGAGCCAGGCCTAGTGGTTGTGGCGGCTTGAGGCCATGGGTGCGAGCCACCAGCTCGGTGGAGCGTTCGGGGCCGGTATCGCCGGGATGTGGCTGGGCAATCGGCTTGAAAAAACCGACTTTCAGGCCGGCTCGCTCAAGGGTACGCACCAGCCCAAGGCTGATGGAGGTCAGACCCACACCAAAATCGGTGGGCGCGATAAAAAAAGTCTGCATGCGAATTCTCTGGAGGTGCATGGCTTCGGTGGCGCCCTATGGTTGAGTGCCTACCGGGAATCAGGCGCCAAGGTTATCGTTATTCGGGCGCTTGCGCACACCAGCCGCAGGCAAAGGGCTGGCGTATTTTTTCCAGGCGCTGTGTGGCGTCGAGTACCCAGGCGCGAGACTGCCATGGCGGCTGGTGGCGCAGGTGCTGGGTGTGGCCGCAGGACAGCTCGGCAACCCAGTGACCCTCCTCGTCCTGGTGGAAACCGATGACCAGGGATGCCGTTGATCGGCCCCGTCCGTCCGGGTTCTGTTCGCTTTCGGGCAAATCCTTGTTTAGACTTGTCCGTTCTTCATTCTTATGCAAAAGGTCTCGCCCCATGACGATCGCCGCTAACAAGGCTGTCTCCATCGACTATACCCTGACCAACGACGCTGGTGAGGTCATCGACAGCTCAGCCGGCGGCGCGCCGCTGGTCTACCTGCAAGGCGCAGGTAACATCATCCCAGGCCTGGAAAAGGCTCTGGAAGGCAAGAACGTCGGTGATGAGCTGACCGTTGCCGTAGAACCTGAAGATGCCTACGGCGAATACTCCGCCGAACTGGTCAGCACCCTGAGCCGCAGCATGTTCGAAGGTGTTGATGAGTTGGAAGTGGGCATGCAGTTCCACGCTTCCGCGCCGGACGGTCAAATGCAGATCGTCACCATCCGTGACCTGGACGGCGACGACGTCACCGTCGACGGCAACCACCCTCTGGCTGGCCAGCGCCTGAACTTCCAAGTGAAGATCGTTGCTATCCGCGACGCTTCCCAGGAAGAAGTGGCCCACGGTCACGTCCACGGTGAAGGCGGTCATCACCATTGATTGATGTTTTGATCAAGTGGTAGCAAAAACGCCCCGACTGGTTCGGGGCGTTTTTTTGTGCGCTTGAAAATCTCTACCGGATACCCCGGCCACATTTTGATCGTGGTGTATTTTCAGGCACAAACAAAAATGCCCCAGACCTTTCGGTACGGGGCATTTCTTAACTGTTTCGCAACCTGGGCTGCGTGGCAGTTGTTACCACTTAGGCAGCAGCAGGAACGCTCAGAGCCTTGATGTGGCCATTCAGGCGGCTCTTATGACGAGCGGCCTTGTTCTTGTGGATGATGCCTTTATCGGCCATACGGTCGATAACTGGCACAGCCAGAACGTAAGCTGCTTGAGCTTTTTCAGCGTCTTTGGTGTCGATGGCTTTAACTACATTCTTGATGTAGGTACGAACCATGGAACGCAGGCTGGCGTTGTGGCTGCGACGCTTCTCAGCCTGTTTTGCACGTTTTTTGGCGGAAGGTGTGTTGGCCACCGTCGAGCTCCTCGAAAGACTTTTTAGGAAATAGCAAACAAAATAGGCCGCGAATCATGCCGATGACTTGATGTGTTGTCAAGGCCGGCTGATGCGAACTGCTGAGTGGTCGATCTGAAGAGGCGGGTGATTTATTTCCGGCGCTTGACCTGTAAACTCGCGAGCTTTGGCGCTGTGCTGTTGCAGGCGCGCAGTATCGCATAAGTAGGCGCTTAGTTCGCCTGCTCTTTATCTATAGGCGCAAACTCTTTCAATGAATCTGCTCAAATCGTTGGCCGCCGTCAGCTCTATCACGATGATCTCCCGGGTTTTGGGGTTTGTGCGTGACACCCTGCTGGCGCGTATCTTCGGCGCCAGCATGGCCACGGATGCGTTCTTTATTGCGTTCAAACTGCCCAACCTGCTGCGGCGGATCTTTGCCGAGGGCGCGTTTTCCCAGGCGTTCGTGCCGATTCTGGCCGAATACAAGACTCAACAGGGTGAGGAGGCGACCCGGACCTTTATCGCCTACGTTTCGGGCCTGCTGACCCTGGTGTTGATGCTGGTGACCCTCGTCGGCATGTTCGCCGCGCCCTGGGTGATCTGGGCCACGGCGCCGGGTTTTGCCAATACGCCGGAAAAATTCGCGCTGACCACTGACCTGTTGCGGGTGACCTTTCCTTATATATTGCTGATCTCGCTGTCATCCCTGGCCGGTGCGATCCTCAACACCTGGAACCGTTTCTCGGTGCCGGCGTTCGTGCCGACGCTGCTTAACGTCAGCATGATTATCTTTGCCCTGTTCCTGACACCTTACTTCGATCCGCCGGTCATGGCCCTTGGCTGGGCCGTGCTGGCCGGTGGCCTGGCGCAGTTGCTCTACCAACTGCCGCACCTGAAAAAGATCGGCATGCTCGTATTACCGCGCCTGAACCTCAAGGACACCGGCGTCTGGCGCGTCATGCGCAATATGTTGCCGGCGATCCTGGGGGTGTCGGTGAGCCAGATTTCCCTGATCATCAACACCGCGTTCGCCTCGCTGCTGGTATCCGGCTCGGTGTCATGGATGTATTACGCCGACCGCCTCATGGAACTGCCGTCCGGCGTTCTGGGCGTAGCCCTCGGCACCATTTTGCTGCCGACGCTGGCACGCACCTATGCCAGCAAGGATCGCCAGGAATACTCGCGCATCCTCGATTGGGGCTTGCGCCTGTGCTTCGTGCTGGTGCTGCCGTGCGCCCTGGCGCTGGGGATCCTGGCCGAGCCGCTGACAGTGTCGTTGTTCCAATACGGGCAATTCGATGCACATGACGCGTTGATGACCCAGCATGCGCTGGTGGCTTATTCCGTCGGCCTGCTCGGCATCATCGTGATCAAGGTGCTGGCGCCTGGCTTCTATGCCCAGCAGAACATCCGCACGCCGGTAAAGATCGCGATCTTCACCCTGATCGTCACGCAACTGCTCAACCTGGTGTTTATTGGTCCGCTGGCCCACGCCGGCCTGGCCCTGGCCATCAGTGCTGGAGCCTGCATCAATGCCGGCCTGCTGTTTTATCAGCTGCGCAAACAACAGATGTTCCAGCCTCAGCCTGGCTGGGGCATGTTCGCCCTCAAGTTGCTGGTGGCCGTTGCGATGATGTCCGCGGTATTACTCGGCCTGATGCACTTCATGCCAGCCTGGGATGAAGGTCATATGCTGGAGCGCTTCATGCGCCTGGGCGTGCTGGTCGTGGCCGGCGTGGTGGTGTACTTCGGGATGTTGCTGCTGCAAGGCTTCCGCCTGCGGGATTTCAATCGCAAGTCGTTGAGCTAGAGAGTTTGCCGCGATAAAACGGTTGTTTTATCGATTCGATCCATTTGCCCTGCGCTGTTGCCTGTCGTCCGGGGCCGGGTGTGGTTATAATCGACCACTTTATGAGCAAGAAGCGCGTTATGCAGCTGGTTCGAGGTCTCCACAACCTGCGCCCTGAGCATCGGGGCTGCGTCGCCACTATTGGCAACTTTGACGGTGTTCACCGTGGCCACCAGGCTATCCTGGCCCGGCTGCGCGAGCGTGCGGTCGAGTTGGGCGTACCCAGCTGCGTGGTGATTTTCGAGCCGCAGCCGCGGGAATATTTCACCCCGGAAACGGCACCGGCACGTCTGGCCCGTCTGCGGGACAAGCTGCAACTGCTGGCCGAAGAAGGCGTGGACCGCGTCCTCTGCCTGGCTTTCAACCAGCGTTTGCAAAGTCTCAGCGCTGCCGAGTTCGTCGACCGCATACTGGTAGACGGCCTGGGCGTACAGCATTTGGAGGTCGGCGACGACTTCCGTTTTGGCTGCGATCGGGTCGGGGATTTCGAGTTCCTGCAACACGCCGGTATCACCCAGGGCTTTACCGTCGAAGCCGCGCAAACCGTCGAACTGGACGGCCTGCGCGTGAGCAGCACCCAGGTGCGTAACGCCCTGGCCGCTGCCGACTTCGCCTTGGCCGAGCGTTTGCTCGGTCGCCCGTTCCGCATAGCCGGGCGGGTACTGCACGGCCAGAAGCTGGCGCGCCAACTGGGCACGCCAACCGCCAACGTGCAACTCAAGCGCCGCCGTGTGCCGCTGACCGGGGTTTACCTGGTCAGCGTCGACATCGACGGCCAATCGTGGCCGGGAGTCGCCAACATAGGCGTCAGGCCCACGGTTGCAGGTGATGGCAAGGCCCACCTGGAAGTTCATCTGTTGGATTTTGCCGGTGATCTGTATGACCGGCGTTTGACGGTGGTTTTCCACCAGAAGCTGCGTGAAGAGCAGCGTTTCGCCTCGCTTGAGGCGTTGAAAACGGCGATCAATGCGGATGTCGCCGCCGCCCGTGCACTAGCCGCACCTAGCGCCCATCGCTAACCGAAGAGCCTTAAATGACCGACTATAAAGCCACGTTAAACCTTCCGGACACCGCCTTCCCAATGAAGGCCGGCCTGCCACAGCGCGAACCGCAGATCCTGCAGCGCTGGGACAGTATTGGCCTGTACGGAAAGTTGCGCGAAATTGGCAAGGATCGTCCGAAATTCGTCCTGCACGACGGCCCTCCTTATGCCAACGGCACGATTCACATCGGTCATGCGCTGAACAAGATTCTCAAGGACATGATCCTGCGCTCGAAAACCCTGGCGGGTTTCGACGCGCCTTATGTCCCGGGTTGGGACTGCCACGGCCTGCCGATCGAACACAAGGTCGAAGTGACCCACGGCAAGAACCTGGGCGCGGATAAAACCCGCGAACTTTGCCGTGCCTACGCTGCCGAGCAGATCGAAGGGCAGAAGTCCGAGTTCATCCGCCTGGGTGTGCTGGGCGAGTGGGACAACCCCTACAAAACCATGAACTTCAAGAACGAGGCCGGTGAAATCCGTGCCTTGGCCGAAATCGTCAAGGGCGGTTTCGTGTTCAAGGGCCTCAAGCCCGTGAACTGGTGCTTCGATTGCGGCTCGGCCCTGGCTGAAGCGGAAGTCGAATACGAAGACAAAAAGTCCTCGACCATCGACGTGGCGTTCCCGATCGCCGACGACGCCAAGCTGGCCGAGGCCTTTGGCCTGGCAAGCCTGAGCAAACCGGCTGCCATCGTGATCTGGACCACCACCCCGTGGACCATTCCCGCCAACCAGGCGCTGAACGTGCACCCGGAATTCACCTACGCCCTGGTGGACGTCGGTGATCGCCTGCTGGTGCTCGCCGAGGAAATGGTCGAAGCGTGCCTGGCTCGCTACGAACTGCAGGGTTCGGTAATTGCCACCACCACCGGTTCCGCGCTGGAGCTGATCAACTTCCGTCACCCGTTCTATGACCGTCTGTCGCCGGTGTACCTGGCTGACTACGTCGAGTTGGGTTCGGGTACGGGCATTGTTCACTGCTCGCCTGCCTACGGCGTGGACGACTTCGTGATCTGCAAGAAGTACGGCATGGTCAACGACGAGATCATCAACCCCGTGCAAAGCAACGGCGTTTATGTGCCGTCGCTGGAGTTCTTCGGCGGCCAGTTCATCTTCAAGGCCGACCAGCCGATCATCGACAAGTTGCGTGAAGTCGGTGCGCTGATGCAAACCGACACCATCAAGCACAGCTACATGCACTGCTGGCGCCACAAGACCCCGCTGATCTACCGCGCCACGGCGCAATGGTTCATTGGCATGGACAAGGAGCCAGCCAGCGGCGACACCCTGCGTGTACGCTCGCTCAAAGCCATCGAAGACACCCAGTTCGTCCCGGCCTGGGGCCAGGCGCGCCTGCACTCGATGATCGCCAACCGTCCGGACTGGTGCATCTCCCGCCAGCGTAACTGGGGTGTGCCGATCCCGTTCTTCCTCAACAAGGAAAGCGGTGAGCTGCACCCACGCACCGTCGAACTGATGGAAGTGGTGGCCCAGCGTGTCGAACAGGAAGGCATCGAAGCCTGGTTCAAGCTGGACGCCGCCGAGTTGCTGGGTGACGAAGCGCCGCTGTACGACAAGATCAGCGACACCCTCGACGTCTGGTTCGATTCGGGTACCACCCACTGGCACGTGCTGCGCGGCTCGCACCCGATGGGTCACGAAACCGGCCCGCGTGCCGACCTGTACCTAGAGGGCTCCGACCAACACCGAGGCTGGTTCCACTCGTCGCTGCTGACCGGTTGCGCCATCGACAACCACGCGCCATACCGCGAGCTGCTGACCCACGGGTTCACCGTCGACGAGACGGGCCGCAAGATGTCCAAGTCGCTGAAGAACGTGATCGAGCCGAAAAAGATCAACGATACCTTGGGCGCCGACATCATGCGCCTGTGGGTGGCGTCGACCGATTACTCCGGCGAGATCGCCGTGTCGGACCAGATCCTGGCCCGCAGCGCCGATGCCTACCGCCGTATCCGTAATACCGCGCGCTTCCTGCTGTCGAACCTGACCGGTTTCAACCCGGCCACCGACCTCCTGCCGGCCGAGGACATGCTCGCCCTGGACCGTTGGGCCGTGGACCGTACCCTGTTGCTGCAGCGCGAGTTGCAAGAGCACTACGGCGAATACCGCTTCTGGAACGTGTACTCGAAGATCCACAACTTCTGCGTGCAGGAGCTGGGTGGTTTCTACCTCGACATCATCAAGGATCGCCAGTACACCACCGGTGCCAACAGCAAGGCCCGCCGTTCGGCGCAGACCGCGCTGTATCACATCTCCGAAGCGCTGGTGCGCTGGATCGCACCGATCCTGGCCTTCACCGCCGACGAACTGTGGGAATACCTGCCGGGCGAGCGTAACGAGTCCGTCATGCTCAATACCTGGTACGAAGGCTTGACCGAACTGCCGGCCGACTTTGAACTGGGCCGCGAGTACTGGGAAGGTGTAATGGCCGTCAAGGTTGCGGTGAACAAGGAGCTCGAGGTTCAGCGTGCGGCCAAGGCCGTCGGTGGCAACCTCCAGGCCGAAGTCACCCTGTTTGCCGAGGAAGGCCTGACCGCTGACCTGACCAAGCTGAGCAACGAACTGCGCTTCGTGTTGATCACTTCCACTGCGAGTCTGGCACCGTTTGCCCAGGCACCGGCGGATGCCGTGGCCACCGAAGTGCCGGGCCTCAAGCTCAAAGTGGTCAAGTCGGCCTTCCCTAAGTGCGCCCGTTGCTGGCACTGCCGTGAAGACGTCGGGGTGAACCCTGAACATCCGGAAATCTGCGGTCGTTGCGTCGACAACATTTCCGGTGAAGGCGAGGTTCGCCACTATGCCTAATGCAGCCAGTCGTTTCGGACGTCTGGGCTGGCTCGTACTGAGCGTGCTGGTCCTGGTCATCGACCAGGTCAGCAAGGCTCACTTCGAGGGCTCCCTGGAAATGTTCCAGCAAATCGTAGTGATCCCGGATTACTTCAGCTGGACCCTGGCCTACAACACCGGCGCCGCTTTCAGCTTCCTGGCTGACGGTGGTGGCTGGCAGCGCTGGCTGTTCGCTCTGATCGCCGTAGTGGTCAGTGCGGTGCTCGTGGTCTGGCTCAAGCGCTTGGGCCGCGATGACACCTGGCTGGCCATCGCCTTGGCCCTGGTGTTGGGCGGCGCCCTGGGCAACCTGTACGACCGTATTGCCCTGGGCCATGTGATCGACTTTATCCTGGTGCATTGGCAGAACCGCCATTACTTCCCCGCGTTCAATTTTGCCGACAGCGCCATCACCGTCGGTGCAATCATGCTGGCGCTGGACATGTTCAAAAGTAAGAAAACCGGAGAGACCGTCAATGACTGATCAGGTATTGGCCGGGCAACGCATCGGCCAGAACACGGAAGTCACCTTGCATTTCGCGCTGCTCCTGGAGAATGGTGACACGGTCGACAGCACGTTCGACAAAGCCCCGGCGACCTTCAAGGTCGGCGACGGCAACCTGTTGCCAGGTTTTGAAGCGGCACTGTTCGGTTTCAAGGCCGGCGACAAGCGCACCCTGCAGATCCTGCCGGAAAACGCCTTTGGTCAGCCCAACCCGCAAAATGTGCAGATCATCCCGCGTTCGCAGTTCCAGGACATGGACCTGTCGGAAGGCTTGCTGGTGATTTTCAATGATGCGGCGAATACCGAGCTGCCCGGTGTGGTCAAAACCTTCGATGATGCGCAGGTAACTATCGACTTCAACCACCCGTTGGCCGGTAAAACCTTGACGTTCGACGTTGAAATCATCGACGTTAAAGCTCTTTGATCAACGCCCCGATCTAAAATGTGGGAGGGGGCAAGCCCGCTCCCGCCTTTGGTCGCCATTGTCAGTTCAGTAGCATCAACTCTGGCCCAAGCGCCAGACACGAGGCACAGCATGCAAATCAAACTCGCCAACCCCCGTGGCTTCTGCGCCGGCGTGGACCGGGCGATCGAAATCGTCAACCGCGCCCTGGAAGTCTTCGGGCCGCCGATCTATGTGCGCCATGAGGTCGTCCATAACAAGTTCGTTGTCGAAGACCTGCGCGCACGTGGCGCCATCTTTGTCGAAGAACTGGAGCAGGTGCCGGACGACGTCATCGTTATCTTCAGCGCCCACGGTGTTTCCCAGGCCGTGCGTTCCGAAGCGGCCGGTCGTGGCCTGAAAGTATTCGACGCCACCTGTCCGCTGGTCACCAAGGTACATATCGAAGTCGCGCGCTACAGCCGTGATGGTCGCGAATGCATCCTGATTGGCCATGCCGGCCACCCGGAAGTCGAAGGCACCATGGGCCAATACGACGGCAGCAATGGTGGCGCCATCTACCTTGTGGAAGACGAAAAAGACGTCGCCAGCTTGCAGGTTCACAACCCAGAGCGTTTGGCATTCGTGACCCAGACCACCTTGTCCATGGACGACACCAGCCGCGTGATCGACGCGCTGCGCAGCCGTTTCCCCGCCATTGGTGGGCCACGCAAGGACGACATCTGCTACGCCACCCAAAACCGCCAGGATGCGGTCAAGCAGTTGGCCGATGAATGCGATGTAGTGCTGGTGGTCGGCAGCCCTAATAGCTCCAACTCCAACCGCCTGCGTGAATTGGCCGAACGCATGGCGACACCGGCGTATCTGATCGACGGCGCTGAAGATATGCAGCGCAGCTGGTTCGATGGTGTCGAGCGTATTGGTATCACGGCGGGCGCTTCGGCCCCGGAAGTCCTGGTGCGTGGCGTCATCCAGCAGTTGCATGCGTGGGGTGCTACGGGCGCCGATGAGTTGGCAGGTCGTGAAGAGAACATCACTTTCTCCATGCCCAAGGAGCTGCGGGTTCGCTCGCTGCTCTGAATGCCAGGGTGCCGGAGTAACTTCGGCACAACGCCTGTTCGGCTCTATCGCTGCGCAGGCTGATGCGCCCACTGGGCGCCAGCACCACCTGGTACAGGCTCTGCACCGAGTCCGTGGCGCATATATGTACAGTGCCCGCACGAAAACCTCCCCCAGCAAATACAGGTTCGCCCAACCCGCTGAAGCGTACCTGGCTTTTGACCGGTCCATTCCCGACGATCGGTACCCGACCACTGCCCTGGCGCTCCAGTAACACCGGGTTGTTGTCGTCCAGATGGCCACGCCCGCTAACATCCAGCACGACCCGCCAACCCTGGCTCCAGTCATCGTCCAGTGCGTGGATGACCACCGCTCGGTTACGCGTGATGGCTTCAGTGCGCGCGAAGCGAAATCCGTTCGTCAGTGATTGCGCCGCGCTTTGTCGCTGCTGTGATTCCAGCAGGCCGATGAAATTGGGCGTAGCCAGATGCGCCAGGATGCCGCTCACGATCAATCCGAGAAGCAGTTCTATCAGGGTGAAACCTCGTTGTTTCATAGGTCGTCCCTCCGTGGACGGGTGTACATATCGGGTTGAAACATAGGTATAGCGTCCGGTTCGACGTGTCGAATGATGGCCTTCATGTCCAAAGTATTTCCCTTTGTTCCGTGACCTGCACCGTCGAAAAACTGACGCTAGTCTTGGTTCGCACAGCAGGGTTTTCCTGCTTTTTTCGGCCTTCGACACGGATGACGACGGTAATGCCCGCTTGCCTGAAAACCTGTTTTCCCCTGATTTTTCCTCGGTACCAAATCGGCATGACATTGATCGAAGTGCTGGTTGCGGTGCTGATTCTCGCCGTCGGGCTGTTAGGGGCCGTGATGCTCCAGCTCAACGCGCTCAAGTACACCGACAGTTCGAGAATGACCAGCCAGGCCAGTTTCATCGCCTACGATATGCTCGACCGAATCCGTGCCAATTCCGGTGCCGACTACTCGTTGCGTCGTGGCACTCGAGCGCCGACCAGTGCCGCGACCACCAGCGTGCGTGACGTGGACCTGCATGATTTTGAAGCCAATATTCGCGGTTTTGCCGGGGAGAGCGGCAAAGGCTCTGTGGTGGTCAGTGCAGATGAAGTGACTGTCAGTATCAGTTGGGATGACAGCCGGGGTGCAAACACCCCCGGCGCGAGGGAAACCTTCACCCTGACCAGTCGCCTCGACAATGAGCCGGGGGTGATGCAATGAGGCATCGGGGTAGAGGTTTCAGCCTGGTGGAATTGTTGCTGGCCCTGGCCGTCGGTTTGGTGCTGGTGCTTGGCGGGAGTCAGGTGCTGATCAATTCACGAGCGACCGACGCCAGCCAGCAGGCGGCCATGTTGCTGCAGGATGATGCGCGGTTTGTGCTGGGCAAGATGATCCAGGACATTCGCCAGGCGGGCATGTTTGGCTGTTTGGCCACGGCCTTTATCGAGAACGCCCCGCCAGCCTTTGAAAGGCCTGTCAGCTGGAATGCCGGGGGCAGTTCAAAGTCGCTGACGCTGGTCACCGCCGATGTCGGCGACGGCAGGCCTGATTGGACGGTGCTCTCCGACTGCACGGCTACCGCTCAAGCCTATTCAGGCAGCTCACCTGCGCCTGCTCCCGGGCAGATTCGTTTTGCGATTCGGCAACTGACCTACACCTTCGAGGCGGGCCAGTTGAAAGTCAGCACGCTTGCCGCGCCGGCCAAGGCTGTGTTGGTGGATAACGTAAAGGCTTTCGATATCAGTTTCGGCGTGGCTGCCAGCCCGGCGTCAGTTCGGGTTGTGCGTTATGACGCTATCCCGACCGATGAGTCCTTGATCCGCAGTGTGCGCATCCGCATGACGTTGCAAGACCCGACGGGGCGGGTAAAAGATCAAACCTACAGCGTCGTGGCGGCGCTGCGAAACCGTGTGGGGTAGGGCGACCATGGTGCTTGCTGAGGGTGTTTCTTTGCGGCAGGGGGGAATGGTCCTGCTGATAAGCCTGGTGTTTTTGTTGCTGTTGTCGTTGATCGGCCTGTCTTCGATACAGGGGGCGGTCACCCAGCAAAAGATCACCGGGAGCCTGTGGCACCGCAACCAGTCGCTGCAAACCGCAGAAAGTGGTTTGAGGCTGGGAGAGCAAGGTGTGAGGCGAAAGGGTGCGGCCTTGCCGCAATGTCAGTCGATCGCTGCCTGTGGGCCACCGGATGAAGCGTTTTCGGTGGTGGGTGCCGGGCCCCATCCAGTGTCATCGGTTAACTGGGTGGCCATCAAGGGTGGGCTCTACGGTATTCAATCCCTGGGGCCGGGTGTAGGGCTGCCGCATGTGCCGCCGCAAACCCTGGCGACGTTGTACCGGATAACAGCGGTCGGGCTCAGTGGCCAATCGCGCACGGTATTGGAGAGCGTGTATGCGCGGGTGGAGGAGGAGAGTGGCTCGCGATTTCGGCGGGTTTCGTGGCGGCAACTTCAATAAGGAGCAATGAAATGGGCATGGACAGCCAGGGGTTTACCCTGATCGAGCTATTGATCGCCGTAGCGATCATCGCGTTTCTGGCCGGAATCGCTTACCCCGGGTACACCGGCCATGTGAAAAAGGTCTATCGCGCGGAAATCGTCGCGCTGTTGACCGAGCAGGCTCAGCACCTGGAGCGGTTTCATATGAGGAACGGCACTTTTATTGACGCAAGCGGCGTCAGTACGGGCAATGATCGCTATAGAATCACCGCAGCGTTGAACCCTCAGGATTTCTACCTGGTTGCTACACCGGGCGCCGATTCGTTGATGGCCGGCGACCCTTGCGGCGACTTCAGCCTGGACAGCAGCGGTGCGCGTGGCAATCCGGGGGCGGCACCTGAAATGTCGCGCCAGATATGCTGGGGGCAGTGATGAGGGTGCTGGATGATTGGGCGCCGGGCGCGTTTATTCCTATTTATCGACTGGATCAAATGATGGTTAAGCAACAGCACGTGGTGATTGTCGGTGGCGGAGTCATCGGCTTGTTGACGGCGTTCAATCTGGCGACCCAGGGGCAGGCTGTGACCCTGCTGGAGCGTGCCGGTGTGGGGCGGGAGTCGTCATGGGCGGGCGGAGGCATTGTTTCGCCACTGTATCCGTGGCGCTATAGCCCGGCAGTCACAGCGTTGGCCCATTGGTCCCAGGATTTTTATCCGCAACTGGCTGAGCGGCTGTTTGCCGCTACCGGTGTCGATCCGGAGGTCCATACTACGGGTTTGTATTGGCTGGACCTGGACGATGAAACCGAGGCGCTGGACTGGGCTGCTCGTGAAGGGCGGCCTTTGAGCAAGGTCGATGTATCTGCCGCCCATGATGCGGTTCCTGTCTTGGGTGGCGGGTATTCCCAGGCGATCTATATGGCCAACGTGGCCAACGTGCGCAACCCGCGCCTGGTCAAATCTTTGAAGGCCGCGCTATTGGCCTTGCCTGCCGTGACTGTTCACGAACAGTGCGAAGTGAACGGTTTTGTTCTGGATGGCGGCAACGTAGTGGGCGTGGATACGGCACAGGGGCCGATTCTGGGGGATCAGGTGGTGCTCGCAGCGGGGGCTTGGAGCGGCGAACTGCTCGGCACCTTGGGCTTGGCGCTGCCGGTAGAGCCGGTCAAGGGGCAGATGATTTTGTACAAGTGCGCCTCGGACTTCCTGTCGAGCATGGTCCTGGCCAAAGGGCGTTATGCGATCCCTCGGCGCGACGGGCACATCCTCATCGGCAGCACGCTGGAGCATGAGGGGTTCGACAAGACGCCAACCGACACCGCGCTGGAAAGCCTCAAGGCCTCGGCTGTGGAACTGATTCCCGCCCTGGCCGACGCCGAAGTGGTGGGGCATTGGGCCGGCTTGCGGCCCGGCTCGCCGGAGGGGATCCCCTATATCGGCCGGGTACCCGGCTTCAACGGGCTGTGGCTCAACTGCGGGCATTACCGCAACGGGTTGGTCCTGGCGCCGGCATCGTGCCAGTTATTTGTCGATTTGCTACTGGAGCGTGGGCCGATCATCGATCCGGCGCCCTATGCCCCCGAAGGTCGGATCAACGCTGGATAGACTTCGGTCCTTGCTCCAGATGCGCCTGGGTGCAATACCACTCCTGGCGCGAACTCAGGGCGCGATCCTGCGGCAAGTGCACGCCGCAGTGTGCACAACGCACCATCAACGCTGCGCCGGGCTCGCTGGTGCGTTGCTGCCTGGCGGTCGGGCTTTTGAATTTGCGCCAGAACCATACCGCGGCAGCAATAACGGCAATCCAGAACAGAAGACGAAGCATGATGGGCGGTTTCTCGATAAGGAATGCGCCAGTTTAGCCAAGGACGTGGCAGGCGCACAGCGCAATAATCCTTGTCCATAAAAAAGGAGCCCCGAAAGGCTCCTTTTTTGCGTTGCTTCGACAGACTCAGTCGAACACACCGAAGGTCATGTAGCTGAACCACGAGCGGTCCTGGTTGTTGCCCAGGGCCTGCGGCTCTTCTTCTTCGATCACGTCGCCGTTCTCGTCGTGCGGCTTGAGGTCTGAAGGAATGGCGTCCTTGGCATCCTGGAACTGTTTGATCACGTCCTGGTTGGCGCGGGTTTCGCCCGGCGGCAACGGCGGACGCGACTCGATCAGGCCCAGGGTGTACTTGCTCAGCCACGAGCGGTTGTCCGCTTCGGCCACCTGAGGCACGAACTGGCCGTCTTTCAGGCTCGGGTGATCAGGGTAGTTAAGCTTCAGGGTCTCCAGGCTGGTGCTGGCCAGCTCGTCCAGGTGCAGGCGCTGGTAAGCTTCGGTCATCACCGCCAGGCCGTCACCCACGGATGGGGTTTCCTGGAAGTTTTCCACGACATAGCGACCACGGTTGGCGGCAGCTACATACGCCTGACGGGTCAGGTAGTAGTGGGCCACGTGGATTTCGTAGGAAGCCAGAAGGTTGCGCAGGTAGATCATGCGCTGCTTGGCGTCTGGTGCGTAGCGGCTGTTTGGGTAGCGGCTGGTCAGCTGGGCGAACTCGTTGTAGGAGTCACGGGCGGCGCCCGGGTCACGCTTGGTCATGTCCAGCGGCAGGAAGCGCGCCAGCAGGCCAACATCCTGGTCGAACGAGGTCAGGCCCTTCAAATAATAGGCGTAGTCCACGTTCGGGTGTTGCGGGTGCAGGCGGATGAAGCGCTCGGCGGCGGACTTGGCAGCTTCCGGCTCGGCGTTCTTATAGTTGGCGTAGATCAGCTCAAGCTGAGCCTGGTCGGCGTAGCGCCCGAACGGATAGCGCGACTCCAGGGCCTTCAGCTTCGCTGTGGCGCTGGTGTAGCTATTATTGTCCAAGTCTTTCTGTGCCAGTTGGTACAGCTCGACCTCGCTCAGGTTTTCGTCGACGACTTCCTTTGTTGACGAGCAAGCAGCAGTCATGGCGAGGATGGCGATCAGCAGCAGGTGTTTCACTTGCATGGCGGCTTGCGTCCCTATGACGGCCGCTGTCTTGGGCGGGGCCGTCCTGTTATGATGAGCGCCCCGTTGAAAGCCTCGGGGCAAAAGACGCCGTATTTAACCACAAGCGCGCAGCCGAAACCAAAGGCTGTGCCACGCCTAGTCTGAGCATGTCCGATAAAATTGAACTTCGCGCAGAGGTGCCGTCCGAATTGGGCGGCCAACGCCTCGATCAAGTCGCCGCACAATTATTCGCTGAGCACTCGCGCTCGCGCCTTTCCGCCTGGATCAAAGACGGCCGCCTGACTGTGGATGGAGCGGTTATCCGCCCGCGAGACATAGTCCATGGCGGTGCGATTCTTGAGCTGACTGCCGAGCAGGAAGCCCAGGGAGAATGGGTTGCCCAGGACATCGAGCTGGACATCGTCTATGAAGACGACGACATCCTGGTGATCAACAAACCCGCAGGCCTGGTGGTTCACCCGGCGGCCGGGCACGCTGATGGCACCTTGCTCAATGCCCTGCTGCACCACATCCCCGACATCATCAATGTGCCGCGTTGCGGCATCGTGCACCGTCTGGACAAGGACACCACCGGCTTGATGGTGGTGGCCAAGACCATTCAGGCGCAGACGCAACTGGTCACGCAATTGCAGAGCCGCAGTGTCAGCCGTATCTACGAGTGCATCGTGATCGGCGTGGTCGTGGCGGGTGGCAAGATCAACGCCCCGATCGGTCGCCACGGCCAGCAGCGCCAGCGTATGGCGGTGATGGAAGGCGGCAAGCAGGCGGTGAGCCACTACCGCGTGCTCGAGCGTTTCCGTTCCCACACCCATGTGCGGGTCAAGCTGGAAACCGGTCGTACCCACCAGATTCGCGTGCATATGGCCCACATCAACTTCCCGTTGGTAGGCGATCCGGCCTACGGTGGCCGCTTCCGCATTCCGCCTGCGGCGAGCCAGACCATGGTCGAATCGCTCAAGACGTTCCCGCGCCAGGCCTTGCATGCACGTTTCCTGGAACTGGATCATCCGACGAGCGGTAAGCGCATGAGCTGGGAATCACCACTTCCAGACGATTTTGTCTGGTTGCTGTCGCTGCTCAAGCAGGATCGCGAGGCGTTTGTCGGATGAATGACTGGCTGATTCCTGACTGGCCCGCGCCTGTCGGGGTGAAAGCCTGTGTGACTACCCGCACGGGCGGCGTCAGCCAGGCGCCGTTCGACAGCCTTAATCTGGGCGATCACGTTGAAGACAGCCTTGAGGCCGTCCTTGAGAATCGTCGTCGCCTTACCGAAGCCTTCGATATTCAGCCGGCCTGGCTGCGCCAGGTTCATGGCGTGGATGTGGTCGAGGCCGACCCTGGCCGCACCGCCGAAGCCGACGGTAGCTGGAGCAGCACCCCTGGCATCGCCTGCACCGCGATGACCGCCGATTGCCTGCCTGCGTTGTTCTGCAACCGTGCCGGCACTCGTGTGGCTGCGGCCCATGCCGGTTGGCGTGGGCTGGCGGCGGGTGTGCTGGAAGCGGCCTTCGAAAGCCTCGATGCAGAGCCCTCGGACGTCCTGGTATGGTTGGGCCCGGCGATTGGCCCGCAAGCCTTTGAGGTTGGCCCTGAAGTGCGTGAAGCGTTCATGCAGCAACTGCCGACAACTGCCGAAGCCTTCGCGCCAAGCCGCAATCCCGGCAAATTCATGGCCGACATCTATCAGTTGGCCCGCCTGCGCCTTGCTGCGCGGGGTGTCACCGCTGTTTATGGTGGTGGCTTCTGCACCGTGACCGACCCACGCTTCTTTTCGTACCGGCGCAGCCCCCGCACCGGACGTTTTGCCTCCCTTGTCTGGCTTGAACGCTAGACTCTGCTGATCTGGGTCAACGCTGATCCATATCAACCGCCGCTCGCTTGAATCTTCCAGAATCCACCCCATCTATAAGGGTATCTGGCAGGTTTCTTCATTCAGGATGTTTTATAGCTCCGGCCTGCTCAAAAGGAAGGTGACTAATGCGTATTGATCGTTTAACCAGCAAATTGCAGTTGGCCTTATCGGACTCCCAATCCTTGGCGGTGGGGCTTGACCACCCGGCCATTGAGCCTGCGCACTTGATGCAGGCACTCCTGGAACAGCAAGGTGGTTCTATCAAGCCCTTGCTGATGCAGGTGGGCTTTGATGTCAACAGCCTGCGCAAGGAGTTGAGCAAAGAGCTCGACCAACTGCCGAAAATCCAAAACCCTACCGGCGACGTGAATATGTCGCAGGATCTGGCGCGCCTGCTTAACCAGGCAGACCGCCTGGCCCAGCAGAAGGGTGACCAGTTCATCTCCAGCGAACTGGTGCTGCTCGCCGCCATGGACGAGAACAGCAAGCTTGGCAAGTTGTTACTCGGCCAGGGTGTCAGCAAGAAAGCCCTGGAAAACGCCATCAACAACCTGCGTGGCGGTGATGCGGTTAACGACCCCAACCACGAGGAGTCGCGCCAGGCCCTGGACAAGTACACCGTCGACCTGACCAAGCGTGCCGAAGAGGGCAAGCTTGACCCGGTGATCGGCCGTGACGATGAAATTCGTCGCACCATCCAGGTTCTGCAGCGTCGCACCAAGAACAACCCGGTGTTGATCGGTGAACCTGGCGTGGGTAAAACCGCGATTGCCGAAGGCCTGGCCCAGCGCATCATCAATGGTGAAGTGCCGGACGGCCTTAAAGGCAAGCGCCTGCTGTCCCTGGATATGGGGTCATTGATCGCCGGTGCCAAGTTCCGCGGTGAATTCGAAGAGCGCCTGAAATCCCTGCTTAATGAACTGTCGAAGCAGGAAGGGCAGATCATTCTGTTTATCGACGAGCTGCACACCATGGTCGGCGCCGGTAAAGGCGAGGGCTCCATGGATGCTGGCAACATGCTCAAGCCCGCCTTGGCGCGGGGTGAGTTGCATTGTGTCGGTGCTACCACGCTTAACGAATATCGCCAGTACATTGAGAAAGATGCGGCCCTTGAGCGGCGTTTCCAGAAAGTCCTGGTGGAAGAACCGAGCGAAGAGGACACCATCGCGATCCTGCGGGGCCTGAAAGAGCGCTACGAGGTCCACCATAAAGTGGCGATCACCGACGGCGCGATCATTGCGGCGGCCAAATTGAGCCATCGCTACATTACCGACCGTCAATTGCCGGACAAGGCCATCGACTTGATCGACGAAGCGGCCAGCCGCATTCGCATGGAGATCGACTCCAAGCCGGAAGTGCTCGACCGCCTGGATCGTCGCCTGATTCAACTGAAAGTCGAGTCCCAGGCACTTAAGAAAGAAGAGGACGACGCGGCCAAGAAACGCCTGGAGAAACTTCAGGAAGAAATTCTCCGCCTGGAGCGCGAGTATTCGGACCTCGAAGAAATCTGGACCTCGGAAAAAGCCGAAGTACAGGGCTCTGCGCAGATCCAGCAAAAGATCGAGCAGTCGCGCCAGGAGCTGGAAGCCGCACGTCGTAAAGGCGATCTGAACCGCATGGCCGAGTTGCAGTACGGGGTGATCCCGGACCTGGAACGCAGCCTGCAAATGGTCGACCAGCACGGTAAGGCTGAAAATCAGCTGTTGCGCAGCAAGGTGACCGAGGAAGAAATCGCCGAAGTCGTTTCCAAGTGGACCGGCATCCCGGTGTCGAAAATGCTTGAAGGCGAGCGTGACAAGCTGCTGAAGATGGAGCACCTGTTGCACCAGCGCGTGATCGGCCAGGAAGAGGCGGTCGTGGCGGTGTCCAACGCGGTACGGCGTTCCCGCGCCGGCTTGTCCGACCCGAACCGTCCGAGCGGCTCGTTCATGTTCCTCGGCCCGACCGGGGTGGGTAAGACCGAGCTGTGCAAGGCCCTGGCCGAGTTCCTCTTTGATACTGAAGAGGCCATGGTACGGATCGACATGTCCGAATTCATGGAGAAACATTCGGTGGCTCGCCTGATCGGGGCCCCACCAGGCTATGTGGGCTACGAGGAGGGCGGTTACCTGACCGAGGCCGTGCGGCGTAAGCCTTACTCGGTGATCCTGCTGGATGAGGTCGAGAAGGCTCACCCGGACGTGTTCAACATCTTGCTGCAAGTGCTGGAAGATGGACGACTCACGGACAGCCACGGGCGCACTGTGGACTTTCGCAACACGGTGATCGTCATGACCTCCAACCTGGGCTCGGCGCAGATCCAGGAACTGGTAGGTGATCGTGAGGCCCAGCGCGCTGCTGTAATGGATGCGTTGACCACGCACTTCCGTCCGGAATTCATCAACCGGGTCGACGAAGTGGTGATCTTCGAGCCATTGGCGCGGGATCAGATCGCGGGCATCACCGAGATCCAGCTGGGGCGTCTGCGCGGTCGCCTGGCGGAACGCGAGTTGTCGCTGGAGCTGAGCCGCGAGGCGTTGGACAAGCTGATCGCGGTCGGTTACGACCCGGTGTATGGCGCACGGCCTTTGAAACGTGCGATCCAGCGCTGGATCGAGAACCCGCTGGCGCAGTTGATCCTGTCGGGCAGCTTTATGCCGGGCACCAGCGTCGAGGCGACTGTGGAGAACGACGAAATCGTCTTCCACTGAGCTCGGATTGCACTGCAATAAGAGAAGGCCCTGCATCCCAGGGCCTTTTTTTTCGATAGGGCGTTGAACTGTAAGGCAAAGGCTTGTAAAGTGCGCCCCGCAGCAACGTCAGCCCACGGGTTTCTTCTCCCCAAGAAGAAATCAGAAAGAAGCGCAAATCATTGTCTTAAAAGCAATTTAAAGGGTTGACAGGGGTTTTTAAGATTGTAGAATAGCGCGCCTCAGAGACGCTAACGTAGCGATACGAACAGGGTCGAAGAGAAGGTTACACAGCAGTAAAAGTTGTACTTTGAAATATGTAGTTCCGTGATAGCTCAGTCGGTAGAGCAAATGACTGTTAATCATTGGGTCCCAGGTTCGAGTCCTGGTCACGGAGCCAATTTCAAATCGGGGTATAGCGCAGTCCGGTAGCGCGCCTGCTTTGGGAGCAGGATGTCGGGAGTTCGAATCCCCCTACCCCGACCATATTTGGGTCGTTAGCTCAGTTGGTAGAGCAGTTGGCTTTTAACCAATTGGTCGTAGGTTCGAATCCCACACGACCCACCATTTTTGAGACCAGTTAACGCTGGAATCGAATCTTAAGATCAGAGGCCAAAAGCGCTGATCGAAGAAGGCGACTGAAAGGTCGCCTTTTTTTTACCGGGGTATAGCGCAGTCCGGTAGCGCGCCTGCTTTGGGAGCAGGATGTCAGGAGTTCGAATCCCCTTACCCCGACCATATTAAAAATCCTCGTATCGAAAGATACGGGGATTTTTTTTGCCTGGAATTATCTCAAGTCCAACACACAACCAATGTGGGAGGGCGCAAGCCCCCCACATTGGCCAGTCCCGCAAGGGACTCTGTTGTTAGTGAAGCTTCAGGCGCGGTTCAGTCCCGCGTCCGATCTTGCTGCCCAGCATCAGCATCGCCGTGCGGAAGAAGCCATACAGCGCCATCTGGTGCATGCGGTACAGCGACACATAGAACATCCGCGCCAGCCAGCCTTCCAGCATCACGCTGCCGGTCAGGTTGCCCATCAGGTTACCCACCGCCGAGAACCGCGACAGCGAGATCAGCGACCCATAGTCGGTGTACTTGTACGCCGGCAGGTCCTTGCCCTCGATACGCAGTTTCAATGACTTGGCCAGCAACGAGGCCTGTTGGTGCGCGGCCTGGGCCCGTGGCGGCACATTGCGGTCGTTGCCCGGTTGCGGGCACGCGGCGCAGTCGCCAAAGGCGAAGATGCTTTCATCGCGGGTGGTTTGCAGCGTCGGCAGCACTTGCAGTTGATTGATGCGATTGGTTTCCAGGCCATCGATGTCCTTGAGGAAAGCCGGGGCCCGAATCCCGGCGGCCCACACCTTGAGGCTGGCAGGAATCACCTGGCCACTGCTGGTGATCAATGCGTCGGCAGTCACTTCGCTGACCGCTGAGTTGGTCAGCACCGTCACCCCGAGCTTTTCCAGGGTTTTATGCACAGGCCCGCCAATCCGCTCCGGCAAGGCAGGCAGTACACGAGGGCCGGCTTCGATCAGGGTGATGTGCATGTTTTCCGGCTTGATGCGGTCCAGGCCGTACGCCGCCAGCTCGTGGGCCGCGTTATGCAGCTCTGCGGCCAGCTCGACGCCCGTTGCACCCGCACCGACGATGGCGACGCTGATCTTTTCCACCACATCGGTCTGCCCGGCGTGGGCGCGCAGATAGTGGTTGAGCAGCTGTTGGTGGAAACGCTCGGCCTGCTTGCGGGTATCGAGGAACAGGCAGTGCTGCGCCGCGCCCTCGGTGCCGAAATCATTGGTGGTGCTGCCCACCGCAATCACCAGGCTGTCATAGCCCAGCACGCGCGCGGGCACCAGTTCGCGGCCTTCTTCGTCGAGGGTGGCGGCCAGCTGGATTTTCTTCTGTTCGCGGTCGAGCCCGCTCATGCGCCCCAGTTGGAACTCGAAGTGGTTCCATTTGGCCTGGGCGACGTAATTGAGTTCGTCTTCCGAAGAGTTCAGTGAGCCGGCAGCGACTTCGTGCAGCAAAGGCTTCCAGATATGGGTGAGGTTGGCGTCCACCAGCGTGATGCTGGCGGTGCCGCGCTTGCCCAGAGTCTTACCCAGGCGGGTAGCCAACTCCAGGCCGCCGGCGCCGCCGCCGACGATAATAATACGATGGATCATGGGGGTATCTCGCAAGGCTAAAGGAAATCGGAGCAGTTACCCCCGCGAGCGCCAGGCAGCTCATAGCGTCAGGTAACTCAAAAGGCGGCTCAGCAGGCCGAGCCCGATCACCACCACCAGCACCACACCAAGGAGCAGCCACGGCCGGAAAGGCTTGCGCTCGACTCGGTTCTGGGAGAGTTGCAGGTACTCTTCGACATGCTGTTGGTCGTCGGGGTTCAGGCGGCTGGTCATATAAGGCCTCGTCAGGTAGACGTTGCAAAAGGGCGCCACGTTACAATGGGGGGATCAGAGGCTGATGCCCACATCGAACACTATGCTGCGCCCCAGGTTGTTGCGCAAGAAATCCGGCGCGTCCGGGTGGGCGAACAGCACCCGGGCAAACGTCGGTCCCACCAGCGACAGCGAGCGCCAGCCCTGGCGCAAGTATTCGGTGGGTGGGGGAAAGTGGCTGTTGAGGTCGAGCACTTCGCGCTTGAGGCTGGTGAACGCGACGATATCCAATTCGCCCAGGTCCATCCCACGCTCTTTGTAGTTGTGGGCCTTCTTGCGCAATGTGGGCGCCAGGCGCAGCAGGAATTCATGGGCGGGGATGCGCCGCGGCTTGGCTTCGCGCCGCACCAGCTGGCTCAGGGAGAATGCACTGCGTCGACGCAACAGTTCGTCACGCCATTCGTCGTTCAGGCGGCGCCCTTCATCGAGTACGAAAAACACCTCGAAACTGGCATCGCGAAACAACACATCGGGCGGTTCTTGCCCGGCGGGGTGAAACTCTTCGGCGCGATAGGGCACATTCAAGCCTTGCAACAGGCGCTGGCAGACCCAACGCTCACGCTCCCATTTGCGGGCATTGGACAGGAACGCATTGGCTTGTTCGGCCGCTACGGTGAGCAGGCGCAAGTAATCTGAGTCATCCATGCCTGCAGCTTAGCGTCCAAATGATGACCGCAGGAAGTCCCGCCGCAAAAGCCAGGGTGTAGACTGGCCTTTCAAGCGTAATTCCCCCCGTATGAGGAGCGTGCAGTGAAGTGTCTGGTGGTGCTGTTGCTGAGTCTTTTGCCGGTATGGGCACAGGCTGTTGAAGTGGGCGAACGCCTCGCTCCCTGGACCTTGCTCGATCAATTCGACCAAGCCTATACCCTCGATAACCAGGCACGGATTCTGTTGGTGGCGCGCAGCATGGACGCGGCCAAGCTGGTAGATGCGGCGCTGCAAGGTCAACCTGAAGGCTACCTCGACGCGCGGCATGCCGTGTTCGTCGCTGACATCCAGCGCATGCCCCGACTGATCGCCAAATTGTTCGCGGTGCCGGCCATGCAATCCTACAACTACCGCGTCATGCTGGACCGTGACGCGCGTATCGCCCCGCGTTATCCCGCGGCGGCGGATAAAGTGCTGTGGCTGCAGTTGGATAACGGTAAGTTGGTTTCTCAACATGAATACGGCACGGCTGTCGAACTGCGCCAGGCCCTGGAGCAGGTGAAGCCGTGATCAGTGCCGCAGTGCTGGCGCCCACAACCCTCGGCATCGGCTGGCTGTTGTATGCACCGGTACTGCTGTGGGCGATCCTGCGTTCGCCCTGGGTCGAGTTGTTTGCCGACCGGCGGCGCCAGCATTTGCTGTTCGGTACGGTGTTCGCACTGTTCATGTTGTGGCTGGTAAGACGGGATTTCGATACTGGTGTGTCCTACCACTTTATCGGTATGACCGCCGTAACCCTGCTGCTGGATTGGCCCTTGGCCATCGTCGGTGGTTTTGCCGCCCAGATCGGGTTGATGCTGCTTGGGCGCCAGGATTTGGCAGCCCTTGGCATCAACGGCCTGCTGCTGATCGTGCTGCCGGTGCTGGTCACCGAGGGTTGTGCGCTTGTGGTCGAGCGAGCGCAGCCACGCAATCCCTTCGTGTATATCTTCTGCTCCGGCTTTTTTGCTGCCGCACTGTCGGCCTTGGTTTGCCTGCTGCTGGGGTTGGGATTGTTGTGGTTCGACGGTCGTTTTGCCATGCCGGAATGGCTGGAGGATTTCGTTGGCTACCTGTGGCTGATCATCTTCCCCGAAGCCTTTATCAACGGCATGGTGATCAGCGCCCTGGTGGTGTTTTGTCCGGAATGGCTGGAGACATTCAACCGCACACGCTACCTCTCGGCGCCCTGGAAGGATGACGAATCGCAGCGTTGACCCAGATCAAATCCCGCGCAGCCGAGCAGGCCCATGCTCTGCGAAGTTTTCCTAGGCAAGGCGGGAGCACGAATCATGAGTGTGTACGAGTGGGCACGGCAGGAGTTGCGCAGGAGCCAGGATGCGGCACAGGAAATCGGTTTCGACCCGGGCTTGACCCTGCGCGCGATGCTCAGCGCGGTGGTGCAGCAGAGCAAGGGCGTACGCAGTTTCGAAGACCTGGCCGACGAGCTGCAATACCTCGCAGAAAACCTCGACGACCAGCAGGAATACGCCTTTATGCGGCCTTAGTGGCGCGGCGGCAGGTCTTCGGAAAACAGCTCGTCTTCGGCATCCGGCGCCACGGGGATCTTGTGTTCCTCGGCGGCCCATGCGCCCAGGTCGATGAGCTTGCAACGGTCCGAGCAGAACGGCCGGTTGGGGTTGGCTGCATTCCATTCCACGGGTGCACCGCAGGTTGGGCAGTCGACGGTCAAGGGTTGGCTCATGATCGGCCTCCACGCAAAGTAAGGTAAAAGTGGTGCAGTCGCTCGACCTCGCTGTGCAGCCAGGCGAGGTCCTGGTCATTGACCAGCACGTCATCGGCATGGTTCAGGCGGTCTTCACGGCTGGACTGTGCCTTGAGAATTGCCTGAACCTGTTGTTCGCTGATGCCGTCGCGCTGCAGGGTACGCTGAATCTGCAGCGATTGCGGCACGTCGATCACCAGGATGCGCTGGGTCATGCTGTACTGGCCGGATTCGATCAGCAGCGGGGACACCAGGATCGCGTAAGGCGAGCGGGCGCGAGCCAGGTGACTGCGAATCTCCTCGCCAATCAACGGGTGCAGCAAGGCTTCCAGCCAGCGGCGCTCTTCGGGCACCTCAAAGATCAGCTTGCGCAACGCGGCGCGGTCCAACTGGCCGTCAGGCTGCAATACGCCGGCACCAAAATGCTCGGCGATGCGGGCCAGCGCCGGCCGGCCGGGTTCGACCACCCAGCGCGCGGCGTGATCGGCGTCCACCAGGTCAATGCCCAGGTCGATAAAGTGCTGGGCTGCCGCACTTTTACCGCTGCCGATGCCACCGGTGAGGCCAAGAATCCAAGGTGTTGCAACAGGAGTGGTCATCTGAAACCGACAGACTGCAAATAGAAGTCGGTTATTTGACCACCCCAGAGCAATGCAATCCAGCCGGCAATTGCCAGATACGGACCAAACGGCATCGGCGTGGACGCCAGGGTCTTGCGCAGGCGCATCAGGATCAACCCGACAAACACCCCCACCAGCGACGACATCAACAGTGTCATCGGCAATATCTGCCAGCCGCCCCAGGCGCCGAGCAAGGCCAGTAACTTGAAATCACCATGGCCCATGCCGTCTTTGCCGGTGACCAGCTTGAACAGCCAGAACACGCTCCACAGGCTCATGTAGCCGATCACGGTGCCCCATAGTGCGTCGGGTAATGTCGTCAGTAATCCAAAACTGTTGACGATCAGGCCCAGCCACAGCAATGGCAGCACCAGCACATCCGGGAGCAACTGGTGGTCTGCGTCGATCAGGCTCATTGCCAGCAATCCCCAACTCAACACCAGCACCGTTGCGGCCTGCCATCCAAAGCCGAAATGCCAGGCGACCCAGGCCGAGATCAACCCGCAGGCGAGTTCCGTGAAAGGGTAGCGAGGGCTGATGGCTCCCTGGCAATGGGCGCAGCGCCCCCTGAGCATCAGGTAGCTGAGCAGTGGAATATTTTCCCACGGCCGGATGGGATGGTCACAGTGTGGGCAGCATGAGTTGGGGTGCATCAGGTTGTAGGTCGGCCCGCCAGGTTCGGCAGGCAAGCCGAGCACTTCATGGGCCTGGGCACGCCATTCCCGTTCGAGCATTTTTGGCAGGCGCCAGACCAGCACGTTGAGGAAACTGCCGACGATCAGCCCCAGTACCAGCGCGATGGTGACAAAGGCCAATGGGTGCTCGTTCAGCAGCAGGCTCAAAATGCACTCCCCAGTTGGAAGACCGGCAAGTACATGGCGATGACCAGCGCGCCGACAATGCCCCCCAGCACCACCATGATCAACGGTTCCATCAGGCTGGTGAGGTTGTCGACCAGGTTGTCCACGTCAGCCTCATAGTGGCTGGCGACCTTTTCCAGCATGTGTTCCAGGGTGCCCGACTCTTCGCCGATCACTGTCAGTTGGATCGCCATGCCGGGAAACAGGCCGCTGTTGACCATGGATTGATTCAGTTGCATGCCGTTGGATACATCGTGACGCATATGTTCGATTGCCTGTTTGAACGGGCCGTTTCCCACGGCGCCGGCGACTGAGTCCAATGCCTGTACCAGTGGAACACCGGCGGCAAAGGTCGTGGAGAGCGTGCGGGCGTAGCGGGCCACGGCGGATTTTGTCAGCAGTTTGCCTGCCAGGGGCGCTTTCAACAAACCGGTGTCCAGCCAGCAGCGAAACCCCGACGAGGTCCGATAGGCCTGGCGCAGCGCAGCGGCTCCCGCGACGATGCCCAATACCAGCATCCACCATGCGTGCTGCATGAACGCCGACAGGGCGATCACGTGCAAGGTAAATGCCGGCAGTTTGCCGTCGACTCCGGCGAACAAGGCCTGGAACTGCGGCACCACGTGGACCAGCAGTATGCCGGTGACCAGGCTGGCAACCACCAGGACAGCAATGGGGTAGGTCATGGCCTTTTTGATCTTGGCCTTGAGCTGCTCACTCTTTTCCCGGTGGATCGCCACCCTCTCCAGCAGTGTCTCAAGCGCCCCAGCCTGTTCGCCGGCGGCCACCAGGTTGCAGTACAGCTCATCGAAATGACGCGGTTGTTTGCGTAATGCCTCAGCCAGGCTGCTGCCGGCGGCGATCGCTTGTTTAAGCCCCATCACCTGTTCACGCACAGCGCGATTGTCGACGCCTTCGCTGATGATGTTGAAGGCTTGCAGGAGTGGAACTCCAGCCTTCAGCAGCGTAGCCAGTTGGCGCGTGAACAGCGTGATATCAGCCGCTTTGACTGATGGGGTGAGGTTTGGCAGCAGCAGGGATTGCTTGCGCACACGACCGGGGCTGATCCCTTGCTGGCGCAGTTGTGCCTTGACCAGGGCCGCGTTGTGCCCCTTGGTTTGCCCGGACACCCTGCGCCCTTTACGGTTGATACCTTCCCAGGCGTAAATCGTTGAAGCGTTGTCCATGTCGCGGTTCCGCATACAGGCTGTCGAAGATTTATAGCTTAGTCAGGTGACGGATTCGGGCATGCCGATGGTGCGGGATAAAAATGTCAGAATGTGCGTCTTGAGCGCGATTGGCCGCTTGCGGGTGAGTACACTGGCGCCGTTGCAAAAACGGGGTGCAGGACGCGCCTTGTCATGAGTTCTATTCGGGAGAGTGAATGTGATACGTCAGAAAGGCTTTACCTTGATCGAGTTGTTGATCGTCGTGGCAATCATCGGCATTTTGGCCACCATCGGCCTGCCCATGTACACCACCCACCAGGCCAAGGCCAAGTTCACTGCCGGCCTGGCTGAAATTGCCGCGTTGAAGGCCGGTTACGAAGACACCATCAACCAGGGCACCGTACCCACCGTGGCCTTGATCGGCGGCACCAGTCCTACGGCCAACTGCAGGATCGAGGTGGCAGGCGATGTGGCCACGGGGGCGGGCTCCATCAGTTGCGAAATACTCGACGCACCGGCACCGGTGCTGGGCAAGACCATCACCCTGGTCCGCAGCGCCACCGGCTGGAAGTGCGCGACGACCGCTGAAGCGAAATATGCCGGCAAGGGCTGCGGCACCGACGGCGCGTAACTGCTAAACCATCCACAGGGAAGTAGAGGTGGCCGATGGTGTTATCCGTACAGCAGCGAGGCGGTGTTTTCCTGGTAGCAGCGGTGTGCCTGTTGAGTGTCGGGATTTGTGCGCCGTTCGGCGGGCATGATCTACAGCGTGTCATGCAAATTGCCATCGGGTTTTGCGCGGTGCTGTATGGGGTATCGGTTACTTCCATTGAACCTTGGGTAGACAGGCCCACTGCCTGGGGCGTGGCGCTGGTTGTGGGGCTGGGCGTGCTGTCGTCGACGCTGGCCCATCAGCCGCTGTGGGCGCTTACCGAAGTGGCGCTGTTTGTCAGCTGCGCGGCGATTGCCGTCGCCTTTGCCCTGGTTCGTCGTCACGGCGGCGAGCCTTTGGATCGCGTGCTGATCCTGGTTGTGGTGTTGCTGTGCCTGATCAAGTCGGTTCAGTATCTGTATGCCGGTACGTTGCTGCTCGTCAGTGGCGAGCGCGTACTGGACCCTGGCGGGTTGCTGTCGGGCTTTTCCAACAAGCGTTTCTACGGACAGTTTCAGACATTTACCTTGCCATTGCTGGCGCTGCCTTTACTGATACCCAATGTCTCCCGCGCCTTGCGGGGGATGGTGTTTGCGTTGCTGTGTGTCTGGTGGATGATCGCAATCAGCGGCGGTACGCGGGGTACCTGGCTTGGCATGGGCGTGGCGGGCGTGATGTTGGCGCTGCTTGGGCCCTGGGGGCGTCGCTGGCTGGGATGGCAGTCGGCCGCAGCGTTGATTGGGCTGTGGCTGTATTGGCTGGTATTCACGGGACTGTCGGATTACCTGGGGATTGCGCTCACCAATGATGCCGGAGATCGCCTCACCACCTCGCTGTCGGGACGGGGTCCGATCTGGTGGCAGGCGTGGTACATGCTCATCGAGCGCCCGTGGCTTGGTTTTGGGCCGATGCATTTTGCCGATATAGCCAACAGGATTGCCGCTCATCCCCATCAGGCGATTCTGCAATGGGCCAGCGAATGGGGTGTGCCCTCGGCGCTGTGCGTGGCGGTGTTGGCATGGCGAGGCGGCTGGGCCGCGTTGGCTGTGCTGCGCGAGCGAGCGCTGTCCGCCGCGCGGGTTGACCTGCTGCGCTTGTGCCTGTTCGCGGCGTTGGTGGGGGCGCTGGTGCAGTCCATGGTCGATGGCGTGATAGTGATGCCCAACTCCCAGGTCTGGTTGGCGCTGGTGGTGGGCTGGCTGATGGCGCTGCATGAGCTGCGCACGCCAGCAAGCGCTGCGCTGCCGTTGGCCCGCAGGCTATGGAAAGCCTTGGCTGTGTTGGCCATTGGTCTGTTGGTGTTTATCGCGGTGCGCGATGTGCCTCACCTCCAGCAAGCCCAAAAACAGTACCTTGGCGATGAAGGTCGTCACCTGCAACCACGCTTTTGGGCTCAGGGGGTCATTGCCCGTTGAAGGGCGCAAGTTGCCGGACGCCCGATGCGGTGCTAGCTTTAGCCCACCGCCCGTGTAGCTCAGTTGGTAGAGCAGCGCACTCGTAACGCGAAGGTCGCAGGTTCGATTCCTGTCTCGGGCAAAAAGGCAATACTGCTTCAAAGGCAATGTTTTCAGATGATCCCAGAATGGTTCTGAAGGCCAGACGAGTTGGCACGTGTGCCGGCTCTTTTGTATCTGCGCAAACCTTGATGACCCAGATGCATCCCCATTCCTCGATCTAAGAGAACGACATGACCACGACTGAAATGACCCAGGAAGTTCGGCATCAAGCAGCCCTCGAAAAATACCTTGAGGAATCGCCGCAGCTCAAAGAAGAGATCAAGGACCTGAGCGCCGATGATCAGCGCGACCAGATCCAGTGGGCGTTTGAGGACGAGGCCGAGAGCCAGGGCTTCCAGCCTTGGGAACTGACCCTCAAGTACACCTCGACGCCGGAAGAGTTCGAAGCGGCACGGCTGGCCTTGCACAAAGAGGCGGCCGAGGTGCTGGGTGTCGAATGGGAAGAATACTGCGAGATGAACGACCTGGTCGTTTAAAAGCAGCTTGTAGGAGCGAGCTTGCTCGCGAAAATCGCTAACGATGACGCGGGCTGCCTGGTTCCCTGCGGCGTTCTCAGGTTTTTCGCGAGCAAGCTCGCTCCTACAGTTAAGGTGCTCAGATACTGAGGCGCATCGACAAATCCACCGCCTTCACATCCTTGGTCATCGCACCAATGGAAATGTAGTCCACCCCCGTCTCCGCGATAGGCAGCAGGGTGCTTTCATTGATCCCGCCGCTGGCTTCCAGCTTGGCCTTGCCGCCATTCAGGCGCACGGCTTCACGCATATCTTCCAGGCTCAACTCATCAAGCATGACGATGTCGGCGCCCGCCGCCAGCGCTTCGCGCAGTTCGTCCAGGCTCTCCACTTCGATTTCCACCGGCTTGCCGGGTGCGATCTTGTGGGCGGCGCTGATGGCTTGGGCAATCCCGCCGCTGGCAGCGATGTGGTTTTCCTTGATCAGGAACGCATCATACAAACCGATACGGTGGTTGTGGCAGCCACCGCAGGTCACCGCGTATTTCTGCGCGAGGCGCAGGCCGGGCAGGGTTTTTCGAGTGTCCAGCAGCTTGACCTGGGTGCTGGCGACAAAATCCGCCAGGAACCGGGCGCGTGTGGCGACCCCGGAGAGTAACTGCAGGAAGTTCAGGGCAGAGCGCTCGCCACTGAGCAGCGAACGCGCCGGCCCCTCCAGGTGGAACAGTGCCTGGTTGGGGCTGACGCGTTCGCCGTCGGCCACCTGCCAGTGCACGGCGACCCGTGGGTCCAGTTGGCGGAATACGGCATCCACCCAAGCAGTGCCGGCGATGACTGCGGCGTCGCGGGTAATGATGGTGGCCGTGGCCAGCCGTTCGGCCGGGATCAACTGTGCGGTGATGTCGCCGCTGCCGATGTCTTCCAGGAGCGCGCGGCGCACGTTGGCTTCGATTTCAGCGGTGAGGTCGGCAAGACGGAGGTTCGGCATAACAGGCTCCACAAACAAAGTGTCCCGATTATAGGGGCAGCGTGCGTTTGAACCCAGGCTCACCACTCATTTACAGCGCAATGTCAGAGTTTGCTGGCGCAACGGCACTCATTTGCAAGATAATCTCGCGCCTTGCAATTGGCGTCATAGCTTTGACGTCCTGGTGATAACCGGTTATCCACAGCCTTATTGGGCCTGTACCCGATCTTTCCCCAACGCTTTACCGCCGTTTCAGGAGGCCAGGATGCACAATGACGGAAAGGTGGTGCCAATCAACAAGGCACAAGCCACGCCATCGCCGCTCGCGCGCCTGCCGGTGGTGCTGCTGCAGGTTCGCGACAAGGCGGCGCAGCAGTTGCAGCAGGGTTTACAGGAACTGTTCGATAACGCCGACGACACCTTGTTCGAAATGGCCGACAAGGCCCGCAGCAACGTGGACCACCATATCTTCTTTGAGGCCATGCGCGACCTGCGCCTCAAGCGCAAGAATTTCGAGCGCGTGTTCATGGAGCGGCTGTTCGAAGCCTTTGGCAACCTGGGGCTGGCGGGCCGTGGTGAACTTCAGTTGGTGCCGGTGGTGTCCTATGACGCGGCCTCAGGCACGTCCAAGGATGACCTGGAAAAAGCCGTCGCGCTTGAGGCCATGCTGGGCCGGGTGCGCCACCGCGACGGCCTGGCGCTGGCGCAACTCACGGCACGCTTGAGTGCCTTGCTCGGCAATCGTCTGGACGACCGTGAAAACCCCCTGGGCCCGGCGCTGTTGTGCGAGTTTTTCCTGCGTGCCGGGCGTAGCCTGGGTGTGGAGATCCGCGTCAAGCTGATCATGCTCAAGCTGTTTGAAAAATACGTCCTCAGTGATGCTGACCAGCTGTACGGTGAAGCCAATCAACTGCTGGTCGCGACCGGCGTGTTGCCGGAACTCAAGGCTGCGCCATCCCGTCGTCCCTGTGGCCGTGCCGCCCGTGATCATCAGCGTGAAGAGGTATTGCCGAGCACCGACCAGCCCATCGACGAAAATGGCCAGCAAGCCTTCAGCGCCTTGCAGGCGTTGTTGACCGTCGTGCGTGGTAGCGTGTCGCCTACCCTTGAAGCCAGTGCCGAACCCCAGCCCATCGCCACCCGCGATCTGCTGCGGCTGTTATCCCACTTGCAGCAGTACGTCCCGGAGCCGGAAGCCGAGGATGATTTCGACCTGTGTAACCAGCTCGAGCAGTTGCTCACCCGTGTCAGCGTCAAGAGTGGCAAGTCGCGGGTGGTGGAGGATGCGGATGAAGATGTGATCAACCTGATCGCCCTGCTGTTCGAATTCATCCTCAATGACCGCGCAGTGCCGGACGCCTTCAAGGCCTTGATCGGCCGCCTGCAGATCCCGATGCTGAAAGTGGCGGTGCTGGACAAGAGCTTTTTCAGTCGCCCCGGTCATCCGGCTCGGCGCCTGTTGAATGAAATCGCTACCACCGCCATGGGCTGGAGCCCGGTCGATGACTTCCAGCGAGACAGCCTGTACCTGCGCATAGAGCAGGTGGTTCAGCGTTTACTCAATGAGTTTGTTGAAGACCCGGCGATTTTTTCCCAATTGCTGACTGAATTCACTGCGTTCACTGCCGATGAGCGTCGTCGCAGCGAATTGCTTGAACAGCACACCCGCCATGCTGAAGAAGGGCGCGTGCGTACAGAAGCGGCGCGGGCACGGGTGGCCGAGGTACTGAATCGACGGATGCTGGGCAAGGTTTTGCCGCAGGCGGTGGTGCAGTTCCTGCAACAGGCCTGGAGCCAGGTGCTGTTGCTGGCCAGCCTCAAGCACGGCGAGCAGTCGGTGCAATGGCAAGCAGGGCTGCGCACCATGGATGAGCTAATCTGGAGTGTCAGCCTGCCGGCAGACACTGAAGCCGGGGTGCACTTGCTGGAGCAGTTGCCCGGGTTGCTCAAGGCACTGCGCGACGGGTTGACCAGTGCTGCATTCGACCCCTTCAGCACCCGTGATTTTTTTGTGCGCTTGCAGACCCTGCATGTCCGGCCGCCCGAGGGTGGCGATGGATGGCTCGAAGTGCGTGAACCCTTTGTGTTCAGCGTACTGCCGCTCGATCCCCTCGAGGGCCTGCCGGAGGATGATCCGGACCTGGCCAAGGTGCACCAATTGCGCGTCGGTGACTGGGTCGTGTTCCAGCAGGGCCCGGCAGGCACCCTGCGGTGCAAGCTGACGGCGATCATGGCGCCGGCCAACACCTATATTTTCGTCGGCCGTACCGGGCTCAAGGTCCTGGAGAAGAGTGCCGGCCAACTGGCGATGGCATTCAAGCGTGGCGCGCTGCATAACCTCGACGATGAGCCGCTGTTCGAGCGGGCGCTGGCGGCGGTGGTGGGCAAGCTGCGTCAACTCAATCGCGGCAAGTGATCGCAACCACGGGGTCGAACGCGGCATACTGGTCACACTTAGTCACGTTCAAGGATCCTGTATGCAGTTGGACCCCGCCAGCGGCTGGTGCCAGGGCATTCGCCATTGCCCTTCACCCAACTTCAACGAGCGCCCGGCAGGCGAAATCTCACTGTTGGTGGTGCATAACATCAGCCTGCCACCCGCGCAGTTCGCTACCGGCAAAGTGCAGGAGTTTTTCCAGAATCGCCTGGACGTCACGGAACATCCCTACTTTGAAGGGATTGCCGACCTACGGGTGTCTGCGCATTTTCTGATTGAGCGCGATGGCACGGTGACGCAGTTTGTGTCCTGCATAGACCGGGCCTGGCATGCCGGGGTCTCGTGTTTCGAAGGGCGTGAGACGTGCAATGACTTTTCCCTGGGCATAGAGCTTGAAGGTACGGATGATTTGCCGTTCACCAACCCCCAGTATGTGTCGCTGATCGACCTGACACGGCAGTTGCTGGCAGCCTATCCAGGTATTACGCCGCAGCGTATCTGCGGCCATAGCGATATCGCTCCGGGGCGCAAGACCGATCCCGGCCCCGCTTTTGATTGGGTGCGCTTTCGCAGCGCCCTGCAGGATGGAGGACACGCACGATGAGTTTTCTGGTGTTGGTGCTGGCCGTGTGGATCGAGAAGTTCTCGGCCCTGCGCCAGCGGTTGCAGCGTGATGGCGGCTGGTTGCGCGAATTGGCCAAGTTGGAGTCGAGCCCGCGCATGGGCAAGCAGCCGTGGCTGATTCTGGTCCTGCTGGTGTTGCTGCCGGTGGCGTTGCTGGCGTTGTTGCTGCTGGTGCTGGAACCGGTGGCCTATGGTTTGTTGGCGCTGCCGGTGCACTTGCTGGTGGTGATCTACAGCTTGGGCCGTGGCGATCTATTGGCTGGGCTGGGGCCATTTCGCGATGCCTGGCGCCGTGGTGACCTGCAGGCGGCCGAACATGTGGCCGAGCGCGACCTGAAGCTGGGCGCCGACAGCGGCGAGCAACTGCTGGAGCGCGTCCAGGGCCATCTGTTGTGGCAGGCCTACCAGAGTTTTTTCGCCGTGATTTTCTGGTACTTCCTGTTGGGGCCGGTCGCCGCGCTGGCCTATCGGCTGCTGGCGCTTGCCAGTGAGCACAGCCAGAACCCTCTGGTGGCCGAGCGCGCCGGGCAATTGCGTCACGCGTTCGACTGGCTGCCGGTGCGCCTGCTGGCGGCCAGTTTTGCCCTGGTGGGCAACTTCGTCGCGGTCAGCCGTGTCATGCTTCACGAGTTGTTGAGCTGGGACATCAGCGCCGCGCAACTGGTGGAAAAAGTCGGCCTGGTCGCCGCTGAAATCCCCCCTCCGGCCCTGGGTGCCGAAGGCATCAATAGCCTGGATCACCTGTGGGAACTGCTGCTGCGTGCGGCGGTGCTGTGGTATGCCGGTTTTGCCATTTGGACCGTGTTGCCCTGACTCCTGTGATAAGCGGGCTTGTCGAATCGTCGCACCGCCCGCGCCGGGCTGCGCAGCAGCCCGCTGCAATCTTCGTCCGTTAACTTTACGTTACAAAACTCCCTTTCAAATTGAGCTATACAGACAGAGCGCCAAATAGTGGCTTTCTGCCGCCGCCCTGCGCCCGAATAAAAATAAAACAAAGAAAAGGGAGGTCACCTGTGAAGAGCTTGCTCTATCCCGCCGTCGCGCTGATGAACCGTCTTAGCTTCGGCATGAAGTTCAGCCTGATCAGTGTGCTGTTCCTGCTACCGATGCTGGCTACCAACTATTACCTGGTGCGTGATTCCTGGCGCGAATTCCAGGGCACCCGTGTCGAGCTGCAAAGCCTGGATTTGCTCGGCAGCAGCCTGGTCCTGCGCCGTGACCTGGAAACCCTCAATAACCAGGTGCAGATCAACGCAATACTTGGCCAGTCCGGCAAGGCCGCTGACCTTGAGGGCAAGATCAGCGCCTTGGAGCAGAGCGTGCTCGCCCGTCTGCAAGGCCTCACCCCGATGGCTGCCGAACCTGAGCAAGTCGCCGCCTTTGAAGGTAAGCGTGACGAACTGATCACCGCCTTCCAGGCCCAGCAACAGGAAAGCTCGCTGCAGAGCAAAAGTGCGTTGATCGGCAAGTTGCTCAACAAGGCCCAGATGCTCAGCCAGATCATTGCCAGCCAGTCCGGCTTGAGCCGCGATCCCCAGAGTGACTTGCGCCAACTCAGCGAGCTGATCACCAGTGTCACCCCGCAGGTCACCCAGACCTTGGGAGAAGGCCGGGCGATGGGGGCCTACTCCCTGGGCCAGGGTTTTCTCAACTCATCTTCCAGTACCCGCTTCGACGAACTGCTGCAACAGTTGGAAAAGCTCCAGGCCGAATACGCCTTGAAATTGCAGGACGTCCTGGGCTCCAGCAACGCCGCGCATGCAGCACTCGACAGCCTGGCAAAGACCAGCAACGCCAGCCTCAAGCACGGCAGCGAGTTGTTCGAAGAACAGGTGGTGATGGCCGAAACCCTTGATGCGCCCTGGCAGGGTTTCTATGACAGCGTCAGCCAATTGATGGAGCACACCTATCAGCTCGATGACGCCACCCTGACGTTCCTCGGGCAGCAGCTGGAGCAGCGCCTGGCGCAGAACCGTACGCACATGGTGGTGCTGGTCTCGGCGCTGACGGCGGTGTTTTTGCTGATCTTTTACCTGTATGCAGGGTTCTACGCGTCTACGCGCACTACGTTGCGGCGCCTGGGGGCGATGATGGACAAGGTGGCCGCCGGCGACATGACCGTTACCTTTGTTGCCCGAAGCCGCGATGAGTTGGGCGACCTGGGCCAAGTGTTCAACGGCACCGTGGCGAAAATCCATGACTTGATCGAGCGCGTCGGGCATACCGTCAGCCAGGTCGAGTTGCAGGCCAGCCAAGTGGAAACGGTCTCGGCCCGGAGCAATCAGGCGGTCTCTGGCCAGCGCATGCAGATTGAGCAGGTGGCGACGGCCATGAATCAAATGTCCTCCACCGCCCAGGAAGTGGCGCGCAGTGCCGCAGCGGCGGTCAGCAGTGCCCACAGCGTCAACGATGAAACCGTCAATGGCCGCGGCCTGGTGCAATCCCAGCAGGGCAGCATTGCGCGGCTGGCCTCGGAGATCGACCAGTCGGTAAGGGTGATCAACCAATTGGCCACCGACAGCCAGTCCATCAGCAGCGTCCTGGAGGTGATCAAGAGCATCGCCGAGCAGACCAACCTGCTGGCACTCAATGCGGCCATCGAGGCCGCACGGGCGGGTGAGCAGGGACGCGGCTTTGCCGTGGTGGCCGACGAGGTGCGAACCCTGGCCCGGCGGACCCAGCATTCCACCGAAGAAATCGAGCAAATGATCAGCCGCCTGCACAGCGGCGTGGCCGCAGCCGTGAAGGCCATGGGCACCAGCCATGAAATGGCCAGCGGCACCGTGGAACAGTCGGACAAGGTCCAGCAAGCCTTGGAAAATATCCTCGGTGCCGTGGGCATGATCGTCGATCAGAATCAGCAGATCGCCGCAGCGGTGGAGCAGCAGACCGCCGTTGCCCATGACATCGACCAGAATATCGTCGAAATCAATCGTGCCGGCGAGCATGCTGCCCAAGGCGCGCATCAGACTGAAG
The DNA here is from genome assembly GCF_059416305.1 of Pseudomonas sp. GW821-FHT09D08. NCBI lineage: Bacteria > Pseudomonadati > Pseudomonadota > Gammaproteobacteria > Pseudomonadales > Pseudomonadaceae > Pseudomonas > Pseudomonas sp. GW821-FHT09D08. The sequence goes on along the minus strand of NZ_JBWKOX010000002.1, from coordinate 530,211 downwards.
CGGCGAGCCGGCAGCTGTCGATACAGGTGATCGAGTTGAAACAACTGATAGGGGCCTTTCGTGTGTAAGGCGGTGGCGTAGGATTAGTCTTGGGTTGGTGTAGTGCCTGTCCTGATTTCCTGAAGTGCCTTTTATGCGCGGGTGAATGAGTGAAAATTTGTGTCACTCAATCAAGGTCCAAGGGAGGCATGACGATGACCACTGCAGTCGGCATCAAGGGGCACTGCGCCCATTGCGACATCACGTTTGAACTCAAGCCTTGGCAGTTGAACGCCATCGCCATTGAAGAACCCTTTGATTGCCCGTATTGCCAGCGCGTCCTGGAGTTGAACTGCCCCCGGCAGTTGCGACATTTCAAGGCGCTGGACCATTGGGCGCTGGTATGCCCGAGCATGGCCGTGCTGACGTGCGTGGTGCTGATCGTGGCGCTGGTGACGGAGTGGATTGGCCTGATCAGTGTGGTCGGGCAGCTCAACGTGTCATTGATGGTGCTGCTGGTGCACTTCCTGGTGCTGCGCTATGTCCGTCATCGGCAGCGAATGACCTTGAACCTGCAAGCGGTGACCCCGGTATTACCAATTGAACAGCTCGCACGCATTGCGTGTGCTCGCCTCGGCCAGCGCTAGGGGGCTGGTGCCCATACGCTCGGCCAGGGCGGTGCAGATCGCCGGCAGGTGCTCCGGGCTGTTGCGCTGGCCCGGGTACATGGCCGGCGCCATGTCGGGGGCGTCGGTTTCCAGTACGACCGCGTTCAGCGGCAGCTGTGCCAGCACCTTATGCATGCGCAGGGCCTGGGGCCATGTGGCTGCGCCGCCCAGGCCGAGCTTGAACCCGAGCTTGATGTATTCATGGGCTTCTTCCCGGCTGCCGGCAAACGCGTGGATGATGCCGCCCCGTGGCAGGCGGATGCGCTTGAGCGTGGCGATCACGGCCGCGTGGCTGCGACGTACGTGGAGCAGCGCCGGCAGTTGGAAGTCCACCGCCAGTTTGAGCTGGGCTTCGAACAGGCCTTGCTGGCTTTCGCGATCCAGCTGTTCGAGAAAGTAATCCAGGCCGATCTCACCTACCGCGCAGAGCTGTCGATGGCCGTGCAGGCGGGTCAACCAGTCGCCCAACTCCGTCAGGTCGGCGGGCTTGTGCTCATCGAGGTACACCGGGTGAAGGCCAAAGGCCGCGAACAAACCGGCATCCGCCTGCACCAGATCCCACAGCCGCTGCCAATTCTGCTGATACACCCCCAGCACCACCATGCGCCGCACGCCCAACTCACGGCTGTGGGCGAGGACTTCCCGGCGATCGCTGTCGAAGTCCGGGAAGTCCAGGTGGGTGTGGGTGTCGATCAGCTCCACGCTCAGGCCTCGTGGATACGCTGCTTGAAGGTCCGGCCGATGGCGTGCACGCCCGGTTGGTATTGTTCTTCTTCAATGGCGGCCAGGGCCAGGCGCAGGGCGGTGTCGGCAATCAGCTGATGTTGCTGGGCCATGGCGTTGACCGGCAGCGGCAGGAAGTCCAGCAACTGGGTGTCACCAAACGTGCCCAGGCGCAGCGGGCGTGACTTGAGCGGGAAGTCATGCAATGCGTCGAACACACCTTGCAGCAGCACGTAGGACGTGGTCACCAAGGCGTCAGGCAAGTGCCCCAGTTGATGCAGAAGTTGCTCCATCAGCTGTCGGCCACAGTCGCGGCTGAAGGCTTCGCCGTGTTCGACGATGACCTCGCCGGTGAAACCGTCGAGCGCTTCACGGAAACCGGCCGCACGCTCCTGGCTGATGCTCAGCTCGGGCCGCGCGCCAATCAGCACGATCTGCTTGGGCAGCGGTTGCAGCAAGCTGCTGGTCAATTGCTGGCAGGCCTGGCGGTCGTCGCTGACCACCGAGCAGAACTGGTCCGCCCCCATCACCCGGTCGATGGCAATCACCGGCAAACCCTTGGCTTGCAGCTCGCGGTAACTGTCGTCGCTGGCCGGCAGGCAACTGGCGACGAACAGCGCGTCGCAACGGCGGGCGCGGAACAGTTGCAGCAGTTGGCGCTCGCTCTCGGCTTCATCGTCTGAGCTGGCGATCAGCAACTGATAGCCGCGGGCCCGTGCACCTTGCTCCAGCAGCTTGGCGATACGTGCGTAACTGGGGTTTTCCAGATCCGGGAGGATGAACCCCAGGGTACGGGTATGCCGGCTGCGCAGCCCGGCGGCCTGGGGGTTGGGCGTAAAGCCATGGGCTTCAACCACGGCACGCACGCGCTCGACGGTCGCGCTGCTGATGCGTTGCTGTGCGGCTTTGCCATTGATGACATAGCTGGCGGTGGTCACGGACACACCGGCCAGACGTGCGATATCACTGAGTTTCAAACCGGGATTTCCTTGTTTTTTGGAGCTCGCCCCGACATTTTGTCCAATCGTAACCGATTCCTGCACACGACTAATGTCTCAGCTCAAGTGCCGAGTGGTCCTTCAAGGATGCGCAATTAACGCGTAACCTGCCATAAATTCTAGATTAAACGTTTCAGCCAGCGTATTTTTACGACGTTAGCCACTGAGTGCCTACTGCCAATTGACTACTCGGTCAGCTGTCCCGGAACACCATTACACTGTTTTATTCAAAACAATACCTAGTGCGTCCATCGCACTAAACTAGGAGAACGGCATGCTTGAGCTCACTGTAGAGCAGATTTCCATGGGCCAGGTGGCTGTGGATAAATCTGCTGCCCTGCACCTGCTCGCTGACAAACTGGTGGCCGATGGCCTGGTCGCCGAGGGATATCTCAGCGGCTTGCAAGCCCGTGAAGCCCAAGGCTCGACCTTTCTTGGCCAAGGTATTGCCATCCCCCATGGCACCCCCGAAACCCGCGACCAGGTGTTTTCCACCGGCGTGCGCCTGTTGCAGTTCCCCGAAGGGGTGGACTGGGGCGATGGGCAGATTGTGTACCTGGCCATTGGTATTGCCGCCAAATCTGACGAACACCTGCGCCTGCTGCAACTGCTCACCCGTGCCCTCGGTGAAACCGACCTGGGCCAGGCGTTGCGCCGCGCCGGCACGGCTGAAGCCTTGCTGAAACTGCTGCAGGGCGCACCCCAGGAGCTGGCGCTGGACGCGCAGATGATCAGCCTGGGCGTGTCTGCCGATGACTTCGAAGAGCTTGTCTGGAGAGGCGCACGCCTGCTGCGCCAGGCCGATTGCGTCAGCAATGGGTTTGCCGCAGTGCTGCAGCAGGTCGATGCGCTGCCCCTGGGTGATGGCCTGTGGTGGCTGCACAGCGAGCAGACGGTCAAGCGCCCGGGCCTGGCGTTTGTTACGCCCGACAAGCCCATGCGCTATCTCGGCCAGCCCCTAAACGGTCTGTTCTGCCTGGCCAGCCTGGGTGAAGCCCATCAGGCCTTGCTTGAACGCTTGTGCGCCTTGTTGATTGAAGGCCGTGGCCAGGAATTGGGCCGCGCCACCAGCAGCCGCGCGGTGCTCGAAGTGCTCGGCGGCGAGCTGCCAGCTGACTGGCCCAGCGCCCGCATCACCCTGGCTAACGCCCACGGCCTGCACGCACGGCCGGCGAAGATCCTCGCGCAATTGGCCAAAAGTTTTGAAGGCGACATCCGCGTGCGCATCGTTGACGGCCCGGTAGGCGCCGTGTCGGTGAAGAGCCTGAGCAAGCTGCTGAGCCTTGGCGCCCGGCGTGGCCAGGTGCTGGAATTTGTTGCTGAACCGACGATTGCCGGCGATGCGTTGCCCGCGCTGCTGGCCGCTGTCGAAGAGGGCCTGGGCGAAGAGGTCGAGCCACTGCCGACCGTGAGCGCACAGCCTGAAGCCCTTGATATTGCGCCAGTGATCAGCGCGCCACAGGCCGGCAGCCAGCTCCAGGCCATCGCTGCGGCGCCGGGCATTGCCATTGGTCCTGCACATATCCAGATTCAACAGGTGTTCGATTACCCCTTGCGCGGTGAGTCCTCGGCCATTGAGCGCCAGCGCCTGCAGGATGCCCTGGCCGATGTGCGCCGGGATATCCAGGGCCTGATCGAACGCAGCCAGGCCAAAGCCATCCGCGAGATTTTCATCACCCACCAGGAAATGCTCGACGACCCGGAACTCACCGACGAAGTCGACACCCGTCTCAAGCAAGGTGAAAGCGCACAAGCGGCGTGGATGAGCGTGATCGAAGCCGCCGCCAGGCAGCAGGAATCGTTGCAGGACGCGTTGCTTGCCGAGCGCGCCGCCGACCTGCGCGACATCGGTCGCCGGGTGCTGGCGCAATTGTGCGGCGTTGAAACCGCCCAGGAGCCGAGCGAACCCTACATCCTGGTAATGGACGAAGTCGGCCCTTCCGACGTCGCACGCCTGGACCCGGCCCGTGTCGCCGGCATCCTCACCGCCCGTGGCGGCGCAACCGCCCACAGCGCCATTGTCGCGCGGGCCCTCGGTATTCCCGCGTTGGTCGGTGCCGGCCCGGCGGTATTGCTGCTGGCCGCCGGCACGCCGTTGTTGCTGGATGGCCAGCGCGGTCGCCTGCATGTAGACCCCGATGCAGCCACCCTGCAACGTGCCACCGTCGAGCGCGATACCCGTGAGCAACGCTTGCAGGCCGCCTCGGCCCAGCGCCACGAGCCGGCGCTGACCCTTGATGGTCACGCCGTGGAGGTGTTCGCCAATATCGGCGAAAGCGCCGGTGTGGCCAGCGCCGTGGAGCAGGGCGCCGAAGGCATTGGCCTGCTGCGCACCGAACTGATTTTCATGGCCCACCCCCAAGCCCCGGACGAAGCCACCCAGGAAGCCGAGTACCGCCGTGTGCTCGACGGCCTCGGTGGCCGCCCGCTGGTGGTGCGCACCCTTGATGTGGGCGGCGACAAACCGCTGCCGTATTGGCCGATTGCCGAGGAAGAAAACCCCTTCCTCGGCGTACGCGGTATTCGCCTGACCCTGCAACGCCCGCAGATCATGGAAGCGCAATTACGCGCACTGCTGCGCTCGGCGGATAACCGCCCGTTGCGCATCATGTTCCCCATGGTCGGCAGCGTGGATGAATGGCGTGCGGCCCGCGACATGACCGAACGCCTGCGCCTGGAAATCCCGGTGGCCGACCTGCAACTGGGGATCATGATCGAAATCCCGTCCGCCGCGCTGTTGGCGCCGGTGCTGGCCAAGGAAGTGGACTTCTTCAGTGTCGGCACGAACGACCTGACCCAGTACACCCTCGCCATCGACCGAGGCCACCCGACCTTGTCGGCCCAGGCCGATGGCCTGCACCCGGCGGTGCTGCAACTGATCGACATCACCGTGCGTGCGGCCCATGCCCATGGCAAATGGGTCGGCGTGTGCGGCGAACTGGCGGCGGACCCGCTGGCGGTGCCGGTGCTGGTCGGCTTGGGTGTGGATGAGTTGAGCGTGTCGGCCCGCAGCATTCCCGAAGTGAAGGCGCGGGTGCGTGAATTCAGTCTGAGCGAGGCCCAGGGCCTGGCGCAAAAAGCACTGGCGGTGGGTTCGCCCGCCGAGGTGCGTGCCCTTGTGGAGGCCGTGTAGATGGCAAGGATTCTGACCCTGACGCTGAACCCGGCGTTGGACCTGACGGTACGCCTGGCGCACCTGGAACCGGGTGAAGTCAACCGCAGCGAAACCCTGCTCACCCATGCCGCCGGCAAGGGCGTGAATGTGGCGCAAGTCCTGGCCGACCTGGGCCATCAAGTGACCGTGGGCGGTTTTCTCGGCGAGGACAATCCCCAAGCCTTCGAGGCGCTGATTGCACAACGTGGTTTTGCCGACGCGTTTATCCGCGTGCCCGGCGAAACCCGCAGCAATATCAAGATTGCCGAGCAGGACGGCCGGGTCACCGATATCAATGCGCCGGGGCCGTTGGTCAGTGGGCAGGCGCAGCAGGCGTTGCTCGACCAATTGACGCGCATTGCGCCGGGCCATGATGCGGTGGTCGTCGCGGGCAGCTTGCCGTGTGGCATCAGCCCGCAGTGGTTGCAGGGGCTGTTGGAACACCTGAAGCGTCTGGGCTTGAAAGTCGCCCTGGACACCAGCGGCGAGGCGCTGCGTGCCGGTCTCAAGGCGGCCCCGTGGTTGATCAAACCCAATACCGAAGAGCTCGCCGAGGCCCTGGGGGATGCCACCAACGTCATCAGCCAACTGCATCAGCAGGGCGTTGAACATGTGGTCGTCTCCGACGGTGCCGCGGGCGTGAGCTGGTACAGCCGGGCTGCGACCCTGCATGCCACGCCGCCCAAGGTGACGGTGGCCAGTACGGTAGGCGCCGGCGACTCGCTGCTGGCCGGGATGCTCCACGGTTTGCTTGAGTCTGAAGCGCCTGAACAAACCCTGCGCCGCGCCACGGCAATTGCTGCCATGGCGGTGACACAGATCGGTTTCGGCATCCGCGACGCCGCGCAGCTGGCGCGTCTTGAAAGCGGCGTCGCTGTACGCCCGCTGACAGAACAATAAGAGGGATTGTCATGAAGTTAGCCATTGTTACTGCCTGCCCCAACGGCATGGTCACCAGTGTGCTGTGCGCCCGCTTGTTGGACGCTGCCGCGCAACGCCAGGGCTGGAGCACCAGCGTCGAGGTGGTGGACGTACAGCGCCCGGAGCGCCAGTTGTCCCAGGCCACCATCGACGACGCCGAATGGGTGTTGCTGGTCAGCAGCACGGCGGTGGATATGCAGCGGTTTGTCGGCAAGCGGGTGTTCCAGAGCACACCGGCCCAGGCGCTGGCGGACGTCGAGGCGGTGTTGCGCCGGGGCGCGCAGGAGGCCGAGGTCTACATTGCGACGGCACAGGCAGCTCAAAATGCGCCGCGTATCGTGGCCGTCACGGCCTGCCCCACCGGTGTGGCCCATACCTTCATGGCCGCCGAAGCCTTGCAGCAGACGGCCAAACGCCTGGGCTATGACTTGCAGGTCGAGACCCAAGGCTCGGTCGGTGCGCGTACGCCGTTGAGCCCCGAGGCCATCGCGAATGCCGACGTAGTGCTGCTGGCGGCCGACATTGAAGTGGCCACCGAGCGTTTCGCCGGCAAGAAGATCTACCGTTGCGGCACCGGTATTGCGCTCAAGCAATCCGAGGCGACCCTCAACAAGGCCCTGGCCGAAGGCGCGGTGGAAAGTGCCGCCAGCGGTGCCGTGGCCAAGCAAGAAAAAACCGGCGTCTACAAACACCTGCTGACCGGTGTGTCGTTCATGTTGCCGATGGTGGTGGCGGGCGGTTTGCTGATCGCCTTGTCGTTCGTGTTCGGCATCCATGCGTTTGAGCAGGAAGGCACGTTGGCGGCGGCGCTGAAAACCGTCGGCGACCGCGCCTTTATGCTGATGGTGCCGCTGCTGGCGGGTTATATCGCCTACTCGATTGCCGACCGCCCGGGCATTGCCCCCGGCATGATTGGTGGCCTGTTGGCGGGCACTTTGGGAGCCGGTTTTATCGGCGGGATTTTCGCCGGGTTTCTCGCCGGTTATTGCGTCAAGCTGATCACCCGTGCGGTGAAGTTGCCGCAGAGCCTGGAAGCACTCAAGCCGATCCTGATCATCCCGTTGCTGGCGAGCCTGTTCACGGGCCTGGCGATGATCTACCTGGTGGGGCCACCGGTGGCGCGCATGCTCACGGGCCTGACCGATTTTCTCGCGACCATGGGCACCACCAATGCGGTGCTGCTGGGCATCTTGTTGGGCGGCATGATGTGTGTCGATCTGGGCGGGCCGATCAACAAGGCGGCGTATGCGTTTTCCGTCGGCTTGCTGGCGGCACAGAGCGGCGCACCGATGGCCGCGACCATGGCCGCCGGCATGGTGCCGCCAATCGGCATGGGCATCGCCACGTTCCTGGCGCGACGCAAGTTCGCCCAGACTGAACGCGAGGCCGGCAAGGCCGCGATGATCCTGGGCATGTGCTTTATCTCCGAAGGCGCGATCCCGTTTGCCGCCAAGGACCCGTTGCGCGTGATCCCGGCCAGCATCGCCGGTGGCGCGTTGACCGGGGCGCTGTCGATGTACTTCGGCTGCAAACTGGCCGCCCCCCATGGCGGCCTGTTTGTGTTGATCATTCCGAATGCGATGAACCACGCGCTGCTGTACCTGCTGGCGATTGTTGCCGGTAGCCTGCTGACCGGTTTGGTGTATGCGCTGATCAAGCGTCCGGAAGCGGTGGAGCTGGCTGTCGCACCGGTGTCATAAGCGCATGCTTTAGTGGCCCTTTTGATACTCAAGAGGGCACCTGCATGAGCCACTTCGATCTCGGCCGTCGCCGTGTGATGCAAGCCGTCGGCGCCGGCCTGTTGCTGCCGGGCCTGGCCCCGGCGGTGATCGCGTCGGTCAAGGACCGGCCGCAACTCACCGACGGCGTGCAGTCCGGCGATGTGCTGGGTGACCGCGCGATGATCTGGAGCCGCAGCGACCGCCCGGCGCGCATGGTGGTGGAGTGGGACACCCGCAGCGTGTTCAGCAACCCGCGCAAATTCGTCTCGCCCCTGGCCGACAACCGCACCGACTTTACCGCCCGCGTCGAACTCACCGGACTGCCCGCCGATCAGGCGATTTTCTACCGCGTGCACTTTGAAGACGCCCAGACCGGCGTCGCCAGCGAGCCGTGGTTCGGCCACTTGCGCAGCGTGCCGCAACAACGCCGCGACATCCGTTTTGTGTGGAGCGGCGACACCGTCGGCCAAGGCTTTGGCATCAACCCGGACATCGGCGGTATGCGCATCTACGAAGCCATGCGCCTGCGCCTGCCGGACTTCTTTATCCACAGCGGCGACACCATCTACGCCGACGGCCCGGTGCCCGCGCAGTTGCCCACCGAGGGCGGGCGCATCTGGCGCAATATCACCACCGAAGCCAAGAGCAAGGTCGCCGAAACCCTCGACGAATATCGCGGCAACTACCGCTACAACCTGCTGGATGAAAACGTGCTTCGCTTCAATGCCGAGGTGCCGCAGATCTGGCAGTGGGATGACCATGAAGTGGTGAATAACTGGTCGCCCGGCAAGCAACTCGACGAGCGCTACCAGACCAAGGACATCAACACCTTGGTGGGCCACGCACGCCAGGCCTGGCTGGAGTATTCACCCATGCGCCGGCAAAGCGCGGACGGCGGCGGGCGGATTTATCGCACGCTCAGTTATGGCCCGCTGCTGGATGTATTCGTGCTCGACATGCGCAGCTATCGCGGCCCCAACGATGACAACCTGGGCGGTGAAAAACCCTTCCTCGGCCGCGAGCAGTTGGACTGGCTCAAGCGCGAACTCAAGGCCTCCCAGGCCCAGTGGAAGGTGATCGCCGCCGACATGCCCATCGGCCTCGGCGTGCCCGACGGCGAAGTCAGCCCCGGCGTACCGCGCTGGGAAGCCATTGCCAACAATGACCCAGGCCCGGCGCAGGGCCGCGAGCTGGAAATCGCCGAATTACTCGGCTTTCTGCGCGCGCAGAAAGTGCGCAACCATGTGTGGCTGACGGCGGATGTGCATTACTGCGCGGCCCATCACTATCACCCGGATCGGGCGGCGTTCCAGGATTTCGAGCCGTTCTGGGAGTTTGTCGCCGGGCCTCTGAATGCGGGCAGCTTCGGTCCGAATCCCTTGGATAAAACCTTTGGCCCTGAGGTGGTGTTCGAGAAGGCCCCGCCCGCGCAGAACACCTCGCCGTTTGCCGGGTTTCAGTTTTTTGGCGAAGTGCAGATTGACGGGCAGACAGCGGAGTTGACCGTGATTTTGCGCGACCTGGATGGGGTCTCGGTATTCGAACAGAAGCTGCAACCCACCTGACTTGAAATGCAATCCAATCCAAATGTGGGAGGGGCTTGCCCCCTCCCACATTGGATCACATCAGTAGACATCCCGGCGGTAGCGACCTTGTTCGATCAAACGCTCCACCGTCTCACTCCCGAGGATGTCGACCAGCGCCTGGTCCACGCCCGTCGCCATCCCCTGCAAGCTGCCGCACACATAAATCGCCGCGCCGTCCGCGAGCCATTTACGCAGGACATCGGCGGATTCGCGCAGGCGATCCTGCACGTAGATTTTCTCCACCTGATCCCGGGAAAACGCCAGGTCCAGCAGGGCCAGGTCACCACTGGCCAGCCAGCCTTGCAGTTCGTCCCGGCACAGGTAGTCGTGGGCGAGGGTGCGTTCGCCGAACAGCAGCCAGTTGCGCTGCTGGCCATCGGCAATGCGCGCCTTGAGCAGGCTGCGCAAACCGGCCAGGCCGGTGCCGTTACCCAGCAGGATCAACGGTACCGGCGCCTCTGGCAGATGGAAACCGCTGTTACGGCGCAGGCGCAGGCTGATCGAGGAGCCCATCGCGGCATGTTCGGTGAGCCAGCCTGAACCCAGGCCCAGGCTGCCATCCGGGTGGCGTTCCTGGCGCACGATCAGCTCCAGTACGCCGTCGCTGGCAATCGAGGCGATGGAGTACTCGCGTATGCCCAGGGGAGCAAGCGCGTTGACCAGCGCTTGAGCATGCAGGCCTACCAGGTGTGCGCGGTTGTCCGGCAGTTGGCGGGTCGCCAGGGCTTGATTGAGGGTGTGCGGCAAACCGTCGATCAGCACGCCGTCGGTGCCGGCCAGGCCCAGGCCTTTGAGGAAGTGCTCGATGGCCCTGGGACCATTGCGCGGCAGGATTTCCACCAGGTCACCGGCCAGCCAATGCTGTGGCGATGGCGATGTGAGGCCCAGCAGGTAAACGCCCGAACCGGTACTGCCAGGGTTAAGCAGGGCGCGCTGGCTCAGGGTCCAGTTTTCATACTGGGCGGTCGGCCAGGCTGCTGCTGGTGCATGGCCCGTCAATTGGCCAAGTTGTTGTTGCCAGTGCAGCAGGGCGACGGTGTCGCCGCTGTCCACTTCGACCGGTGCGAACAGGGGGTTGCCGCCCTGGTTGGTCAGCCAGAAATGCAGGCGCCGGGCAAAGCCGCAGAAGTGTTGGTACTGGCGATCACCCAGGGCCAGTACTGAGTAGTTCAGGCCCTTGAGCGACAGATCCTGGCCGAGCACGCTGCGCTCGAAACCGCGGGCGCTGTCGGGGGCTTCGCCGTCGCCGAAGGTGCTGACTACGAACAGCGCATTTTCCGACTGGCGCAAGTCGTCCTGGCTGACACTGCCCAGAGGCTGCACCTTCACCGGCAGGCCGGCCGCCTGCAGTTGTCCGGCGGTCTGCCAGGCCAGTTGCTCGGCAAACCCGCTCTGGCTGGCAAAGCCGATCAGCCAGGCCGGGGCATCACTGTGGTTGGCACTGAGGCCTTTGCGTGCGTCGCGCACCTGGCGCTTTTTGCGCCGACGGTCCAGGTACAGCAGCCAACCGGTGATGAAGAACAACGGCATGAGCAGCGAGCTGACGGTGAGGATAATGCGCCCCGCCAGGCCGAAATAACTGCCGGTGTGCAGCGCGTAGATGCTGGTGAGTAACTGCGACTTGAAGGTTTTGCCGGCGTACGTGTCATGGGATTTGACCTCGCCGGTGGCCGGGTCCAGGTTGATCTGGTTCAGTGCGCGGTCGTGGGGGGAGTCTTTGAGCAGGTAATAGACGATGGCGGGTTGCCCGGCGACGGCTGGCATGCGGATGTTATAGGCACTCAAGCCTGGGCCGGCGTTGCTGTAGATGCTGCTCCAGATCGCGTCGTAGTTGGCCACCGGTGTCGGGCCTTCGGGCGGTGGGCCGCGCTTGCGCATCCGTTCATTTTGCGGCGCGTCGGACAGCAGTTTGGTCAGGCCCTGGCTGTACCAGTCGTAGGACCAGGACAGGCCGGTCAGTGCCGCCAGCAGGTAGGCCAGCAGGCACCAGGTGCCGAACACCGAATGCAAATCCCAGTTGAAGCTGCGGCCCTTTTTGCGCCAGTCCAGCGTCAGCCAGGCACGCCAGTTGGCGACCTGGCGCGGCCAGCGCAGGTACAGGCCGGACAGGCAGAAGAACACCAGGATCAGCGTGCAGGCGCCGGTGATCTGCCGGCCGGTTTCGCCCATGGCCAGGAAGCGGTGCAGTTGCAGGATAAAACCGAGTACATCCTGGCCGACCGCGTCGCCCATGTAGTCGCCGGTGTAGGGGTCGAAATAGCGCATCTGGCCACGGCGCTCACCCGGCGGCGGGGTGAAGAACACGCGGGCGGCGTTGCCGCTTTCGCTTTCCACCCACAGCATGGACACGGCCTTGCCTTCGGTGGCTTCCAGCTTGCGCACCAGCTCGGCGGGCGGCAGCACGCCGGCTTCGCGTTTCTCCACGCTCAACACGCTTGGGTTGAGCGCCCGCAGGATCTCATCCTGAAACGAGACCGCAGCCCCGGTGATCCCCATCAAGGCCAGCACCAGCCCGGCAGTGATGCCGAAGAACCAGTGCAACTGAAACAGGGTTTTCTTCAACACGTCGGACCGCCTCGTCTATCTGAATATGTAGGGCACGGCGCGCATTATGCCGTGGGTTGTCGAGAAACATTCTGTTTTACACGCAAAAGCCCCACGCATCCGATGCGTGGGGCTTTGTGGGCTGCTGACCGTTTAGAAGTGGAAACTCGTGGACAGCAGCGCCGTGCGGCCCGCCGCCTGGTTGGCGAAGTGCGAGGCGTAGGCTTTGTCGTAATAGGTCTTGTCTGTCAGGTTCTGCACGTTCAATTGCAGGTCGACGTTTTTGCTCAGCTTATAGCTGGCCATGGCGTCGTAGCGGGTGTAGGAGGGCACATACACGGTGTTGGCCGCATCGCCGTAAACCTGATCGACGTAGAACGCGCCACCGCCGATGGTCAGCTTCGGGGTCAGGTTATAGGTGGTCCACAGGCTGAACGAGTTCTCCGGCGTGTTGGGCATTTGGTTGCCTTTGTTGGAACCGGCCTGGACGACGCCCTGGCGGTTGCCGTTTTTGCCTGGGTCAACCAGTTCGGCTTTCAGGTAGCTGTAGCCGGCGAATACTTGCCATTGTTCGGTGATCTTGCCGCTGGCGGACAGTTCCAGGCCATCGACCCGCGACTCGCCTGCCGTTTCGTAGGTGTTGGAGTCCACCAGAATGCGGGTGTTTTTCTTCTCGGTACGGAACACTGCGGCAGACAGGGACAGGCGGTTGTGGAACAGGTCCCACTTGGTGCCCAGCTCGTAGTTGACGGTTTCTTCGGGCTTGAGGTCGCTGGTGTTGATGCCGGTAGGAATCGCATTGTTGTCGACCCCTTCGCCCACCAGTCCACCTGCCGGTGAGGCCGAGGTCGCGTAGGAGGTGTAGATGCTGCCGTTCTCCAAAGGCTTCCAGACCAGGCCGGCCTGCCAGTTGAAGAACTGGCTGTCGTCCTTGACCTTGCTGCGTGCCTTGACCGTCGAGGTCGGTACGGCGTTGGTGTTGGCTTCGGTGTCGAAGGTGTCGTAGCGCAGGCCGACGTTCAGCAGCCATTTCGGATCGAGTTCGATGGTGTCGAACACATAGGCGGCACGGCTGGTGGCCTTGGTGTTGGTGCCGTTGTAATTGCGCGCGATGCTGCCGGTCCAGACGTCGTCCGGATTCGGGTTGCTCAGCGAGGTGCACTGTCCACCCCGGCCGCCGCCGGCCACGGTGCACGTCGGGTTGCTGTTCGGTGTGACGGTGTAACCGCTGACGCGGGTTTCTTCGCCGGTGAATTCCAGGCCGGTGGAGTAGCTGTGCTTGAAGCCAAGCGCCTGGAAATTGCCGAACAGATCTGTCTGGTTGGTGGTGGTCGTGGTGGTGGAGACGCGAGTGTTCGCGCGACGCCACACCGTGCCGAAACGGTTGACGTTGCGTTGGCTATCGTCCGGCTGCGTGAGCACGTAGTCCTGGCCGGTGCTGCCATGGCGCAGGGTGTTTTTCAGCGTCATGTCGTCGTTCAGGTCGTGCTCGATGGAGAACGTGCTGATGTCCGCGCGGGTCTTGCGGAAGTCGCGGTCCTTGAGACCGTAGAAGTTATTGCTGTCGCCGCCGTCGGTGGGTTTGTCGTGCACGTGGGTGGTGGCGGTCGAAGAGCTGTAGCCATACGGAATGCCCGAATCCGGCAGGTCATTGCTTTCCATATGGTAGTAGCTGAGGTTGACGCGGGTCGGCGTGCCCAGGCCGAAGGTCAGCGATGGGGCCACGCCCCAGCGGTCGTAATTGACTGCGTCACGGCCAGCCACGTTCTGTTCGTGGCTCATCAGGTTCAGGCGGAACGCGGCGCTGTCGTCGAGGAACTGACGGTTCACGTCGAGTACATAGCGGCGGGTCTGGTCGGAACCGTAAGTGAAGCCGCCGTTGGTGAAGTCCCGGGCTTGCGGGGTCTTGCTCACCAGGTTGAGGCTGCCACCGGCCGAGCCACGACCGCCGAAGGAGGAGTTCGGGCCTTTGCTGACTTCGATGGACTCGATGTCGAAAATCTCACGGCTCTGGCCGCCGGTGTCGCGCACACCGTCCAGGTAGGTGTCGCCCTGGGCGTCGAAACCACGGATGAATGGACGGTCGCCCTGCGGGTTGCCGCCCTCGCCGGCGCCGAAGGTAATCCCCGGTACGGTGCGCAAGGCATCCTGCAACGAGGTGGCGGCGGTGTCCTTGAGGACTTGTTGTGGCACCACGGTCACCGAGCGCGGCGTGTCCACCAACGGCGCGGTGTATTTTTGCGACGAGGCTTTTTCGACCTGGTACGCGGTGTTGTCCTGTTCTTCGCCGGTGATGCTGGTGGCGCCGAGGGCGATGCTGTTGCGCTGGCCTTTTTGTTCAGTGTCTTCGGCCGCCTGCGCCAGATGGGCGACAGAGCTGGCGCTCAGCGCAACGCCGATGGCCGAAGCCAGCATACGGGGTGAGCCAACAGGTGTTTTTGTGGTGGTGCGCGACATGACGTGTCCTTTCCCCAAGGAGGTGAGGCCGCGGAATATAGGGCGAACAAGACTTTCTATCAATTGCGATACATTACTATTCGCACTGAATTTACATTCTTTACACTTTTGCCTTACGATTTTTACGTTCTCGTTCGTCTCCGGCGTTTTACAGGGCGGATAAGAATCAATACCATTGGCGCCTCTTTGCCTACAGGTATTGCCCCATGTTGCTGCACATTCCCGGCCTGTTCTCTCGCGAGGAAGTGCAGCGCATCCGCCACGCCCTGGAAACCGCCGATTGGGCCGATGGCAAAATCACTGCCGGGCACCAGTCCGCCAAAGCCAAGCACAACCTGCAATTGCCCGAAGGCCACCCGCTGGCCAAGGAGATCGGCGCGGCAATGCTCGAACGGTTGTGGAAAAATCCTCTGTTTATGTCAGCGGCGTTACCGCACAAGGTCTTCCCGCCGTTGCTCAATTGCTACACGGCCGGTGGCAGTTTCGACTTCCATATCGACAATGCCGTGCGCCAGGCCAGGGGCAGCCATGAACGGGTGCGCACGGACCTGTCGTCCACGCTGTTCTTCAGCGATCCGGATGACTATGACGGCGGCGAACTGGAGATCCAGGACACTTTCGGCCTGCAGCGCGTGAAGTTGCCGGCCGGCGATATGGTGCTGTACCCAGGCTCCAGCCTGCACAAAGTCAACGCCGTGACCCGAGGCGCGCGGTATGCCGCGTTTTTCTGGACCCAAAGCCTGGTGCGCGAAGACAGCCAGCGCACCCTGCTGTTCGAGATGGACGGCGCCATCCAGCAATTGAGCCGTGATGTACCCGACCACCCTGGGTTGATCCAGCTCACCGGCACCTATCACAACCTGTTGCGTCGCTGGGTCGAGGTCTGACATGGGCTTTTTATTGCGCCGCGAAGAAGTGCTCAACGTTGAGCAATTGCAGGGCATGCTCGACGACTCGCCGGTGCGTGCGGCCCAGGCGATTCTGATCGCGGCCAAGGAGGGCGTGGTGGATGCCCAGGCCTTGCTCGGGCAAATCCTGTTGGAAGGCCGCGGTATTGCGCGCGACGAAGCGCTCGCGCTGCGGTGGTTCCAGATTGCGGCGCAGGGCGGGCATTTAATGGCGCGCAATATGGCCGGGCGTTGCCTGGAGCATGGCTGGGGGTGTGCCATCGACGAAGCGGCGGCTGCGCGGGAATACCGTTTGGCGGCAGACGCGGGATTGGAT
Organism: Pseudomonas sp. GW821-FHT09D08; assembly: GCF_059416305.1. Taxonomy (NCBI): domain Bacteria; kingdom Pseudomonadati; phylum Pseudomonadota; class Gammaproteobacteria; order Pseudomonadales; family Pseudomonadaceae; genus Pseudomonas; species Pseudomonas sp. GW821-FHT09D08. Next base: position 514,236 of record NZ_JBWKOX010000002.1, on the reverse strand, counting down.
TGGGGCCAGTACAACTATGCCAATCTGCTGGCGACGGGCCGGGGTGTTGCCGAGAACCCGCAGCACGCGATGGCCCTGTATCGGCAAGCCGCAGAACAGGGGCATGCCAAGTCGATGAACCTGCTGGGGCGCTACCTGGAAGACGCTCAGGTTTGCCCGAGGGACCTGGAGGCGGCTGTGGAGTGGTATCGACGCTCAGCCGAGGCCGGGGATTTTCGCGGGCAGTTCAGTTACGCGGCGGTGTTGGCCGACAGGGGCCAGGTCGAGGCGGCGCTGGAGTGGTTGCGCAAGGCGCTGGCGGGCGGAAATCTGAAGTTCCTGCGAACAGCCCACACGGCCTTGGCGGCGGCGAGTGATCCGCGGGTTCGAGCGCTGGCCGAGGCCTTCCACCAACGGGCCGTGAGCCTTGCCTGAGGCATAAAAAAAACCCATGAGATGTCATGGGTTTTTTGTGCGCGGGCGTCTTACACGTAGAACGACTTCAACGGCGGAAAGCCATTGAACTCAACCGCGCTGTAGCTGGTGGTGTAGGCACCGGTCGACAGCCAGTACAAGCGATCACCGATCGCCAGGTTCAGCGGCAGGCCGTACTTGTAGTTTTCGTACATGATGTCGGCGCTGTCGCAGGTCGGGCCGGCGATGACCACTTCTTCCATCTCGCCTTTCTTCTCGGTCCAGATCGGGAACTTGATGGCTTCGTCCATGGTTTCGATCAGGCCGGAGAACTTGCCCACATCCGTGTACACCCAGCGCTCGACGGCGGTACGGGATTTACGGGCAACCAATACCACTTCACTGACCAGGATGCCGGCGTTGGCGATCAGCGAACGGCCTGGCTCGAGGATGATTTCCGGCAGGTCATCGCCGAAGTCTTCCTTGAGGAAGCGGATGATTTCTTCGGCGTAGGTTTCCAGGCTGTTGGTGCGGGTGATGTAGTTGGCCGGGAAGCCGCCGCCCATGTTGATCAGCTTGAGGTGGATACCGTCTTCTTCCTTCAGGCGTTCGAAGATCACCTTGACCTTGGCGATTGCCGCGTCCCACACGCTGATGTCGCGTTGCTGCGAGCCAACGTGGAACGAAATGCCGTAGGGCACCAGGCCCAGGTCACGGGCCAGGATCAGCAGGTCCATGGCCATGTCGGTCTGGCAGCCGAATTTGCGCGACAAAGGCCAGTCGGCCGTGGTCGAGCCTTCGGTGAGGATACGTACATACACTTTCGAACCCGGCGCGGCCTTGGCGATGTTGCGCAGGTCGGCTTCGGAGTCGGTGGAGAACAGGCGCACGCCCTTCTCGTAGAAGTAGCGGATGTCCTTGGATTTCTTGATGGTGTTGCCGTAGCTGATACGGTCGGCGCTGACGCCGCGGTCCATGACCTTGTCCAGCTCGTAGATCGAGGCGATGTCGAAGCTCGAGCCCTTGTCTTTCAGCAGGTCGATGATCTCCACGGCCGGGTTGGCCTTGACCGCGTAATACACCTTGGCGAATTCGAAACCGGCGCGCAGGTCATCGTAGGCCTGGCTGATCATCGCGGTGTCGATCACCACGAACGGGGTTTCCTGTTTGTCGGCGAACGCCTTCATTTTGTCAAAAGTGGCGCGCGCGAAATAATCTTCGACGTTGATCGACATGCTGGGAACTCCTAAGGGCAAACTAAATTGATCAATGGGTGCAAATGAACGTCCTCCGTATCCCCACTTTGGTTCGCCTACTTCCCAAGGCATGTCGCCGAAAGCAAAAAGGCCATGGGAATAGTCGCTTCCCTTGGCCTTGCTGTCTCGTCGTCAGTACTTGAGCCGGATGGATCGTTTCCAGCATGGACGTTCGGCGCGAACTTTAGGACGTGAGGGGCCATAGATCAACTAAAAATGTCGCGTTTTTGCACGCGTTCGTCGCGGGACCGCGCGCAGCTACTTATGTAACCGACACGTGTGACGGAATGATGTTCCCCGGATGGGGATAATTGAAGGTGTTTCCCTGACAGATCGCGGGACCAAATGTGGGAGGGAGCAAGCCCCCTCCCACATAAGATCAGGCCAGGGCGGTCTCGGCGGGGGAGACAATGCTGGTCTTGCCCCCACGGGACTTACCGGAACTCAGGTACTCGGCAATCGACTCCTGGGTCACTTCACCCAGGAACACCCGCTCCGCATCCATCACCGGCAACCACGAGCGGTTGAACTCGTACATGCGCGACAACAGGATGCGCAAATGCTCGTCATACGCCGCCGTGGCGTTGAACTCGCGCAGGTACTGGCCGCAGGTACCGGTCTGACGGTGCAGGTCGCGACGGCGTACATAGCCGAGCGCCTTGTTCTCGGCGCACGTGACTACCACATAGCGGCGGTCAGTTTCGTCCATCAGCTCCAGGGCATCGGCCACCGGGGTTTCCGGGCTCACCGACGGGGCGTTGTCCGCCGCATCTTCAGCCTTCACCAGCAACAGGCGCTTGAGGGTGCTGTCCTGGCCCACGAAGTTGCTGACGAACTCGTCGGCCGGATGGGCCAGCAGGGTGTCCGGATGATCGATCTGCAGCAGCTTGCCGGCGCGGAAGATGGCGATCTTGTCACCCAGCTTGATGGCTTCGTCGATGTCGTGGCTGACCATGATCACGGTCTTGTTCAGCGCCCGTTGCATCTCGAAGAACTCGTTCTGGATCATCTCGCGGTTGATCGGGTCGACCGCGCCGAACGGCTCATCCATCAGCAGCAGCGGCGCGTCCGCCGCCAGTGCACGAATCACACCGATGCGCTGTTGCTGGCCGCCCGACAGTTCACGCGGGTAGCGATGCAGGTACTGCTTGGGTTCCAGCTTGATCATGCTCATCAACTCGCGGGCGCGGTCGTGGCATTTCTGCTTGTCCCAGCCCAGCAGCTTGGGCACGACCACGATGTTTTCCTCGATGGTCATGTTCGGGAACAGGCCGATCTGCTGGATCACGTAGCCGATGTTGCGACGCAGGGTCACTTCATCGAGGTCGGTGGTGTCTTCGCCGTTGATCAGGATCTTGCCCGAGGTCGGCTTGATCAGGCGGTTGATCATTTTCAGCGTGGTGCTCTTGCCGCAGCCCGAAGGGCCGAGGAACACGCAAATCTCGCCTTCGTTGACGGTCAGGCTTACGTCGTTCACGGCCGAAACAGTTTTGCCGTTGCTTTGAAAAGTCTTGGTCAGGTTTTGAAGTTCGATCATTTGAGCAGTCCTTTTGGAGTCAGCGAGCGTTGCAGCCATTGCAGAAGCAGGTCGGCGAAGATGGCCAGGAGACTGACCAGCACGGCGCCGACAATCAGCATCGACATGTCGCTGCGGCTGATGGAAGCCAGAATAAGTACACCCAGGCCACCGGCGCCGATGGTGGCGGCGATGGTCATGACGCCAATGTTCATCACCACGGCGGTACGCACGCCGGCGAGGATCACCGGCACGGCGATGGGCAGTTCGACCATGCGCAGGCGCTGGCCGAAGGTCATGCCGATGCCTTTGGCGGCTTCGCGGATGCCCGGCTCGACGCCGGTGAGGGCCAGGTAGGTGTTACGCATGATCGGCAGCAGGGAGTAGAGGAACACGGCGGTGATCGCCGGCATCGGCCCCAGGCCCTGGCCGAATTTGGAGTAGAACGGCAGCAGCAGGCCGAACAGGGCGATGGACGGTACGGTCAGCAGCACCGTGGCGCTGGCTTGCAAAGGGCCGGCGAGGGTCGGGAAGCGGGTCATCAGCACGCCGAGGGGCACGCCGACGACAATCGCCAGGATCACCGCGATACCGACCAGGGTGATGTGCTGCCAGGTCAGGTGCAGGACCTGGGCCCAATCAAGATGGGAAAAGGCGTTCAGGAATTCCATGTCTTCTCCTTCTTAGTTGATCGGATGTTGGCGCAGGAAATCGGCGGCAACAGCGGATGGGCTTTCATGGTCGACGTCGACCCGCGCGTTCAACTCGCGCATGGTCTTGTCTTCGAACAGCGCGGCCAGAGGCGCAAGGTCTGCGGCCAGCTGCGGGTGTGCGTCGAGGTAAACCTGGCGCACCACGGGGGCGGCGGTGTAGTCCGGGAAGTAGTGCTTGTCGTCGGCCAGCAGCTTCAATTTGAACGCGTTGAGGCGACCGTCGGTGGTGTAGACCAGGCCGGCAAACACTTGGCCGTTACGCAGGGCGGTGTAGACCAGGCCCGCGTCCATCTGCCGGGTGTTTTTGCGCGTCAGGTTCATGTCATACAGCTTGACCATGCCGGCCAGGCCGTCGGAGCGGTTGGCGAACTCGGTGTCCAGGGCCACCAGGCGGTGTTCCTTGGTGTCTTCTGCCATGGCGTTGGTGAGGTCGCTGATGCTGTTGATCTCTGGATGCTCCTCGGCCACTTTCTCGGGCAGTGCCAGGGCGTAGGTGTTGCTGAAGCGCGACGGCGACAGCCAGACCAGGCCTTTTTTCGCGTCGAGTTCTTTCACTCGGGCGTAGGACTGTTCGCTGTCGAGCTTCTCATCCACATGGTTGTAGGCCACCAGCGACACGCCGGTGTATTCCCAGATCAAGTCCAGTTGCCCGCTTTCCTGGGCACTGCGCGCCAGGTTGCTGCCCAGGCCGCCGGTCACGCGGGCGTCATAGCCCTTGGTGCGCAGGTACTGGGAGGTGATTTCGGCCAGCAAGGTCTGTTCGGTGAACACCCGGGCGCCAATGCGGATCACGGGTTTTTCGGCAGCTTGCGCAAAACCTGCAAACAGCAGGACGCAGCTCAGTATCAAGGTGAATTTTTTCATGTGTATTCCTTTGCCAAGCCTTAAGACGGACGCAACCCGCGTTCCAGCCAGAGGCGGCTGGCCATGGTTACCAGGCCGTCGAGCAGCAACGCCAGCAACGCGGTGCACGCGGCGCCGAGCAGCAGTTGCGGCTGGTTGTTCAGGGCGATGCCGGGGAAAATCAGGCTGCCCAGGCTATTGGCACCAATCAGGAACGCCAGCGGCGCGGTACCGACGTTGATCGCCAGGGCTACGCGCACACCGCCGATGATGATCGGCACGGCGTTCGGCAATTCGACGCGAAACAGCACCTGGCGCGGGGTCATGCCGATGCCGGTGGCGGCTTCTTTCAGCGAGCCTTGAACGTTTTTGAGGCCTTCGTAGGTGTTGCGCACGATGGGCAACAAGGAGGCGAGGAACAGCGCGAAGATGGCCGGGCCACTGCCGATGCCGAGGACGCCGAGGGCGATGGCCAGTACGGCCAGGGGCGGGACGGTGTTGCCGATGTTGAAGATCTGCATGAAGCGTTCTGCGCGCCCGACCATGTTCGGTCGGCTGAGCAGGATACCGGCGGGGATGCCCACAACGAGGGCGGCCAGCATGGAGACTAGAACCAGGATCAAATGAGCTTGCAGGTAAAACAACAAATCGTCGCGGTACAGTTCGATCGTGTTGATGCCGATCCAGTGGACCAGCAGGGCCAGGAGAGCGACGACAACCACTCCTCCTATCAGCCCTTTGCCATAGCGAATAGCCACAGGCGGACTCCTTTTTTCTTTTGTCGGCGACCACATTTCCGAGCGGCAATGCCATTCCTGGCTGTCGGCGAATAGGGTCGCGAAAAGCAGCTCGCCAATACCGGCAACGCGGTATCAAATCGAGCCATGAGCGCAGCCTCGTCAGGCTAACTTGCTGATTTTTCAGCCCCTGTTACGAGTGCGGTAGCAGGGGAGTGGACGTCTCTACCTTTTAAAAGGTTCCATACTTGGCAGCATTTAGCCACCCCCAATGGGGTGAACGGTGGTCCGGCACCTGCGGTTTGCGCTATACTCGCCGCCCTTTTTTGACTCACCTGCCAGGCGATTTCCCATGACCCACCAGGCCGCCGAAGTCGCGAAACGCCGCACTTTCGCCATTATTTCCCACCCCGATGCCGGTAAAACCACCATCACCGAGAAGCTCCTGCTGATGGGCAAGGCGATCGCAGTGGCCGGCACGGTGAAATCGCGCAAATCCGACCGCCATGCCACCTCCGACTGGATGGAAATGGAAAAACAACGGGGTATTTCCATTACCACGTCGGTCATGCAGTTCCCGTATCGCGACCACATGGTCAACCTGCTCGACACCCCGGGCCACGAAGACTTCTCCGAAGACACCTACCGCACCCTGACCGCGGTGGACTCGGCACTGATGGTCCTCGACGGCGGTAAGGGCGTCGAGCCGCGTACCATCGCGCTGATGGACGTGTGCCGCCTGCGTGACACGCCGATTGTCAGCTTCATCAACAAACTCGACCGCGATATCCGCGACCCGATCGAATTGCTGGATGAAATCGAGGCCGTCCTGAAGATCAAGGCTGCGCCGATCACCTGGCCGATCGGTTGCTACCGCGACTTCAAGGGCGTGTACCACCTGGCTGACGACTACATCATTGTCTACACCGCTGGTCATGGCCACGAACGCACCGATGTGAAAATCATCGAGAAGCTCGACTCCGACGAAGCCCGCGCCCACCTGGGTGACGAGTACGAGCGCTTTGTCGACCAGTTGGAACTGGTTCAGGGCGCCTGCCACGAGTTCAACCAGCAGGAATTCCTCGACGGCCAGCTGACCCCGGTGTTCTTCGGGACCGCCCTGGGCAACTTCGGCGTCGACCACGTGCTCGACGCTGTCGTGAACTGGGCACCGAAGCCGCTGGCCCGTGTCGCCAACGAGCGCACCGTGGAACCGGTGGAAGAGAAATTCACCGGCTTCGTGTTCAAGATCCAGGCGAACATGGACCCCAAGCACCGCGACCGTATTGCCTTCATGCGCATTTGCTCGGGCAAGTACGAAAAAGGCATGAAGATGCGCCACGTGCGCACCGGCAAGGACGTGCGCATCGGCGACGCCCTGACGTTCTTCTCCTCCGAGCGTGAACAGCTCGAAGAGGCCTACGCCGGCGACATCATCGGCCTGCACAACCACGGCACCATCCAGATCGGCGACACCTTCACCGAGGGCGAAACGCTGGGCTTCACCGGTATCCCGCACTTCGCCCCGGAACTGTTCCGTCGCGTGCGCCTGCGCGATCCGCTGAAATCCAAGCAACTGCGCCAAGGCCTGCAGCAACTGGCGGAAGAGGGCGCTACCCAGGTGTTCTTCCCCGAGCGCAGCAACGACATCATCCTCGGCGCCGTGGGTGTGCTGCAGTTCGATGTGGTCGCCAGCCGCTTGAAAGAGGAATACAAGGTCGAATGCTCCTACGAGCCGATCACCGTGTACTCCGCGCGCTGGATCGAATGCGCCGATAAGAAGAAGCTGGAAGAGTTCTCCAACAAGGCCGTGGAAAACCTCGCGCTCGACGGCGGTGGTCACCTGACCTACCTGGCCCCGACCCGGGTCAACCTGGCGCTGATGGAAGAGCGCTGGCCGGATGTGAAATTCCGCGCGACCCGCGAGCACCACTAAGGTCTGAGCGCCGCAAAACAAAATGTGGGAGGGGGCAAGCCCCCTCCCACATTTTTTTCTCCTCCAGGCATGGGATTGGCGAGAATCCGGCATCGGGTCTAGCGTTTAACCACCGACTGCAAAGGAGATCACCGTGCGAAATGCTCAACGCGCCATCCCCCTGGTGTTGCTGGCCGTCCTGGGGCTGACGTCCCTTCCGGCACTGGCGGGCGCAGGAGTGCCGCAGTGGAAAGACACCGGCCCGGCCACCAAGAAAAAGCAGAACGAGGTCAACTCCGGCAGTTGGCAACCCCAGGTCCAGCCTGCGCCCAAGGAAGATGCAGAAAACCCTTATAACGAAGGGGAAGACAGCGAAACCTATGACGATGGTGACACCTGACGCGCGAGTGGCATAAAACCAGGATCGGAACTAGCTTAATTCACAGCGCCGGTCGAACGCCGGCGCGAGTGATTCACTGACTGGACGGAAATTGACCATGAGTATTTTTCAACGTTTAGTGATGTTGCTAAAAGTGCTGGTGATGTTATCGCTGGGGATCTCCTCTGCATGGGCCAATACCGCAGTGCAGAGCCAGGTCCAAGGGTTCGTAGCGGCGAAAACGGCGCAGGCGGGTGGTTTACAACTGGCCAAGAGCGAGTCGGAGCCCGGTGATGAGGACCAGGGCGGCTCCAAGGATGACGATGACCAACAAGCCCCTGCGGATGATGATGACACTGAGGGTGACAGCGATACCTGAGTCGAGCTGAAAAAAAGCCCCACCTACCGGACTGATGCGCAATCCGACGGGTGGGGCGGTAGAACTCATGTCATGCCCTGGACTGAACCTCCAGGGCATTTTTATTGCTGGGTCAGGCCACAAACTGCTCCGCGTAGTGGCACGCCACTTGGCGGTTATCCAAGGCGCGCAGTTGCGGCTCCTCGCTGCTGCAACGTGCCGTCGCATACGGGCAGCGCTTGTGGAACGCGCAGCCCGGCGGCGGGTTCAGTGGGTTGGGCAACTCGCCAACGATTTTGATCTTCGGTTTGTTCGGATCCGGATGAATGGTCGGGGTGGCCGAGAGAAGTGCCTGGGTGTACGGGTGCAGCGGGCGCGCGTAGATGTCTGCCTTGGGGCCCACTTCCACCGGGCGGCCGAGGTACATCACCATCACGTCATCGGCGACGTGCTGCACCACCGCCAGGTTGTGGGAGATGAACACGTAGGCGGTGTTGAATTCCTGCTGCAGGTCCATGAACAGGTTGAGCACCTGGGCCTGGATCGACACGTCCAGCGCCGAGGTGGGTTCATCCGCCACCAGCACTTTCGGTTGCAGCATCATCGCGCGGGCCAGGGCGATCCGCTGGCGCTGGCCACCGGAGAACATGTGCGGGTAGCGCTGGTAATGCTCAGGGCGCAGGCCCACTTGCTTCATCATCGCCTGCACTTTCTCGCGGCGTTCGGCGGCGGACAGGTTGGTGTTGATCAGCAGCGGCTCGCCCAGCTGATCACCGACCTTCTGGCGTGGGTTCAATGAGGCATACGGGCTCTGGAACACCATCTGCACGTCTTTGCGCAATTGCTTGCGCTGGGCCTTGTCGGCACCGGCGACTTCCTGGCCGGCGATTTTCAACGAGCCCGAGGATGGCTCTTCAATCAGCGTCAGCGCACGGGCCAGGGTGGATTTGCCGCAACCCGACTCGCCTACAACCGCGAGGGTCTTGCCGGCTTCCAGTTCAAACGACACACCATTAAGCGCGCGTACCAGCGCATGGCCCTTGAACAGACCACGGGACACTTCGTAATGACGGGTCAGGTCGCGGGCGGTAAGAACGACGGCCATTACGCCACCTCCTGGTTCAAGGGGTAGAAGCAGCGCGCAAGGCTGTTGCTTTTCGGATCAAGGCCGGGCCGCTGGGCACGGCAGCTTTCCTGCACATACGGGCAGCGTGGCGACAGCAGGCAACCCTGCGGGCGGTCATAGCGGCCGGGCACGATACCCGGCAGCGTGGCCAGGCGCGTGGCGCCGAGGCTGTGCTCGGGGATCGCCTTGAGCAGCGCTTCGCTGTACGGGTGCGCCGGGATATCGAACAACTGCGGCACCTGGCCGACTTCCACGGCTTGGCCGGCGTACATCACGCACACGCGCTGGGCGGTTTCTGCCACGACCGCGAGGTCATGGGTGATCAGTACCAGGCCCATGTTCTGCTCTTTCTGCAGGGCCAGCAGCAGTTCCATGATCTGCGCCTGGATGGTCACGTCCAACGCGGTGGTCGGCTCATCCGCGATCAGCAGTTTCGGCTCGCCGGCAATCGCCATGGCGATGGCCACACGCTGGCTCATACCGCCGGACAACTGGTGCGGGTAGGCGTCCATACGGCTGGCGGCGCCGGGGATCTCGACTTTTTCCAACAACTCGATGGCGCGCTTGCGGGCTTGCTTGCCGGACATTTTCAGGTGCAGGCGCAGCACTTCTTCGATCTGGAAACCCACGGTGTAGCTGGGGTTCAGCGCGGTCATCGGGTCCTGGAACACCATCGCCAGGTCTTTACCGACGATCTGGCGGCGCTGGCGGTTGCTCAGCTTGAGCATGTCCTTGCCGTCGAAGTTCAGGGCGTCGGCGGTGACGATGCCAGGGTGCTCGATCAGCCCCATCAGCGCCATCATGGTCACGGATTTACCCGAGCCCGACTCGCCAACGATGGCCAGGACTTCGCCCTTGTCGACGGCAATGTCGAGGCCATCGACCACCGGTACGGCGGTCTTGTCGCCGAAGCGCACGTTGAGATTCTTGATTTCTAACAGTGACATGGGAATCTCCTCAGGCGGCGTTCTTGAGTTTCGGGTCCAGCGCATCGCGCAGGCCGTCACCCATCAAGTTGATTGCCAGCACGCTGAGCAAAATGGTCAGGCCAGGCAGGCTCACCACCCACCAGGCGCGTTCGATGTAGTCACGGGCCGAAGCCAACATGGTGCCCCACTCCGGGGTTGGCGGTTGTACGCCAAGGCCAAGGAAGCCCAGGGCCGCGGCATCGAGGATCGCCGAAGAGAAACTCAGGGTCGCCTGCACGATCAGCGGTGCCATGCAGTTAGGCAGCACGGTGATGAACATCAGGCGGGGCAGGCCGGCGCCGGCGAGGCGGGCGGCAGTCACGTAGTCACGGTTCAGCTCGCCCATCACCGCAGCGCGGGTCAGACGTACGTAGGACGGCAGCGACACGATGGCGATGGCGATCACGGTGTTGATCAGGCCAGGGCCGAGGATCGCGACAATCGCAACCGCCAGCAGCAGCGAGGGCAGGGCCAGCATGATGTCCATCAGGCGCATGATGGTCGGGCCGAGCAGGCGCGGGAAGAAACCGGCGAACAGACCCAGCAGGATGCCCGGGATCAGCGACATCACCACCGACGACAAGCCGATCAGCAAGGACAGGCGTGAGCCCTGGATCAGGCGCGAGAGCAGGTCGCGGCCCAGTTCGTCGGTGCCGAGCAGGAACTGGATCTGCCCGCCTTCCAGCCACGACGGTGGGGTGAGCAGGAAATCGCGGTATTGCTCGCTGGGGTTATGCGGCGCTACCCAGGGGGCGAAGATCGCGCAGAACACGATCAGCAACATGAACAGCAGGCCGGCAACCGCGCCCTTGTTCTTGGAGAAGGCTTGCCAGAATTCTTTGTACGGCGACGGGTACAGCAGGCTTTGATCGACTGCTGACACTTGAGTAGGTGTGGTCATGGTCATGATCTCAGCGCTGGTGACGGATGCGTGGGTTGGCGAAGCCGTAGAGGATGTCCACCACGAAGTTCACCAGGATCACCAGACAGGCGATCAGCAGGATGCCGTTTTGCACCACCGGGTAGTCCCGTGCGCCAATGGCTTCGATCAGCCATTTGCCGATGCCGGGCCACGAGAAGATGGTTTCGGTCAGCACCGCACCGGCCAGCAGGGTGCCGACTTGCAGGCCGACCACGGTGAGTACCGGGATCAGTGCGTTACGCAGGCCGTGCACGAACACCACGCGCGCCGGCGACAGGCCCTTGGCCTTGGCGGTGCGGATGTAGTCTTCACGCAGCACTTCGAGCATGGATGAACGGGTCATCCGCGCGATCACTGCCAACGGAATGGTGCCGAGCACGATGGCCGGCAGGATCAGGTGGTGCAGCGCATCCCAGAATGCGTCCGGCTCGTCGGCCAGCAGGGTGTCGATCAGCATGAAGCCGGTGCGCGGCTCGATGTCGTAGAGCAGGTCGATGCGCCCGGACACCGGGGTCCAGCCCAGGCTCACGGAGAAGAACATGATCAGGATCAGGCCCCACCAGAAGATCGGCATCGAATAGCCCGCCAGGGAGATGCCCATCACCCCGTGGTCGAACAGGGATCCTCGCTTGAGTGCCGCGATCACCCCGGCCAACAGGCCCAGGATGCCGGCGAACAACAGGGCGGCCATGGACAGTTCCAGGGTCGCCGGGAAGAGGGCGGTGAACTCGGTCCACACGCTGGTACGGGTACGCAGGGATTCGCCAAGGTCGCCGTGGGCGAGCTTGCCGACGTAGTCCAGGTATTGCGCGTACAGCGGCTTGTTAAGGCCAAGGCGTTCCATTGCCTGTGCGTGCATCTCGGGGTCGACGCGCCGCTCGCCCATCATGACTTCGACAGGGTCGCCAGGGATCATGCGTATCAACGCAAACGTGAGCAACGTGATGCCGAAAAACGTGGGGATCAATAACCCCAGTCGGCGGGCAATAAAACTAAACATCTTGTGGTGTACCTCAATCAGCCGGTTAGGCAGGTTCGGCACCGTCCTGGTGGGCGGTGCCGAGCGTTTCTCTTATTTACTTCACCTGGGTGGTGGCGAAGTTATTGTTCGTCAGAGGGCTTTGGGTATAACCCTCGACGTTCTTGCGCATGGCGGTGAACATTTTCGGGTACGCCATGGGAATCCACGGTTGGTCCTTGTCGAAAACCTCCAGGGCTTGTTGATAGAGTGCGGCCCGCTGCTGGGGTTCAGCGTCGGCGCGGGCCTTATCGATCAAGTCCTGAAACTCTTTGTTACACCAGCGGGCGTAGTTTTCGCCGTTTTTCGCTGCATCGCAACTCAGGTTCGGCGTAAGGAAGTTATCCGGATCGCCGTTGTCACCGGCCCAGCCGGCGGAAACCATGTCGTGCTCGCCGGCTTTGGCGCGCTTGAGCATTTCGCCCCACTCCATGACCTTGATATTGACCTTCAGGCCGATCTGCGCCAGATCCGCCTGCATGCGCTGGGCGCCGAGCATCGGGTTGGGGTTGGTCGGGCCGCCGCCGTTACGGGTGAACAGGGTGAACTCGGTGCCTTCCGGTACACCGGCTTCCTTGAGCAGAGCACGGGCCTTGTCCAGGTCGCGCTCAGGGTTTTTCAGCTTGTCGTTGAAGCCCAGCAGGGTCGGCGGATACGGGCCGGTGGCATCCACGGCGTTGCCTTTGCCATACAGGGATTCGTTGTAGCCTTTCTTGTCGAACGCGATGTTGATCGCGTGACGCACCCGCGCGTCGCTCATGTACTTGTGGGTGGTGTTCAGGGCTGTGTATGCGGTGGTCATCGCCGCCAGTTCGGCGACCTTCAGGTTCGGGTCTTTCTTGATGCTGGGAAGGTCGTCGGGCTTGGGATACAGCGCGATCTGGCATTCGTTGGCCTTGAGCTTCTGCAGGCGCACGTTGTTGTCGACCGCAATGGCCAGGATCAACGGATCGGCCGGAGGCTTGCCACGGAAGTACTCCGGGTTGGCCTTGAAGCGCACCTGAGCGTCCTTCTGGTAGCGTGTGAAAATGAACGGGCCGGTGCCGATCGGCTTGCTGTTGAGCTCTTCGGTCTTGCCGGCGGCAAGTAGCTTGTCGGCGTACTCGGCGGAGTGGATGGCGGTGAACGGCATCGCGACATCGGCCAGGAACGGTGCCTCAGGGCGGGTCAGGGTGAAGACCACGGTATGGTCATCGGTCTTCTCCACGCTCTTGAGCAGTTCCTTGAAGCCCATGCTTTCAAAGTACGGGTAGCCCACGCTGGATTTGTTGTGCCACGGGTGTTTCGGGTCCAGTTGACGCTGGAAGCTCCAGAGCACGTCGTCGGCATTCATGTTGCGCGTGGGTTTGAAGTAGTCGGTGGTGTGGAACTTGACGTCGTCGCGCAGATGAAAGGTATAGGTCAGGCCGTCGTCACTGATTTCCCAGGAAGTGGCGAGCGCTGGCACGATCTCGGTGGTGCCGGGCTTGAAGTCCACCAGGCGGTTGAACATGGTTTCGGCGGCGGCATCGGCGGTGACTGCCGTGGTGTACAGGACCGGGTCAAAACCCTCCGGGCTGGCTTCGGTGCAGACCACCAGGGGTTTGGCCGATACGCCGATAGCCACGCTTAACAGCGCAGCGGCAACGGCAGCTTGTAGCGGGAGCATTTTCATTCAGAGCCCTCTGCAATCGATGGGACCAGACAAGCATAGACGGCAGGCTCGTCCTGAGCCTGCCGTCTACCTGGTGCTAGTTAAAGAATGTTGAACGGGATGGTGGTGACCAGGCGGAACTCTTTGATGTTGCCGTCAGCCTGTTGTGCGCTGGCGCGGTGAGTCACGTAGGTGCCACGGATGGTGGTGGCCTTGAGTGGGCCGCTCTGAATCGCGTAGGACGTGCCAACCCCGTATTCCTGGTGTTTCTCGCCGTCCATCAAGCGCAGGTCGCTACGCGAAGCGCCGGCTTCACCGTAGGCGGTACCGTTGTAGTGAGTACCGTCGATGCCCCAGCCGCGCGCCGAGTAGACGTTGAACTTCAGGCCCGGCACGCCGTATTCGGCCATGTTGATGCCGTAGGCGATCTGGAAGGACTTCTCGTTCGGGCTGTTGAAGTCGGAGGTCAGGGAGTTGGCCAGGTAGATGCCGTTGGTTTCGTGCAGGTAGTCGAAGTACTCGTCACCGTTAACTTCCTGGTACGAGAAGGTCAGGCTGTGGGCCTGGTGGGTCAGCCCCAGGGACAACGAGTAAGTGTCGTTGTCGATGTTGCCCATCTTCTTGCTGCCGGTGTCGGTGGTTTTGTAGTAGTTCAAACCGGTGGTCAGTGCCAGGGTCTGCGCATCACCCAATTCGTGGGTGGCACCGAAGTAGTACTGGTTCCAGAAGTCTTCGACGTTAGCGGCGAACACGCTGGTTTTCAGGCTCTTGAACGGCTGGTAGTTGAAGCCCAGGGTTTTGACCTTGTCGGTTTCCTGGCCATTGCCGTACTCGGAACGGAATTTCGACAGGCTTTGTTCGGTACGCGGCGAAACGCGATCAAAGATGCCGCCCTGGAACGACAAGTTGCTGAACTCTTCGCTGTTGAAGCTCACACCCTCGAAGCTTGAAGGCAGGGCACGGTTGCCGATGGTGTCGACGATACCGGTGCTGAAATTCTGGCGACCGGCGGTCAAGGTAGTGTTGGACACGCGGAACTTGACGTTGGCCAGGCCCAGTTTGCTCCACTGGCCTACTGCATCGCCGCCGGAGTCAGCCAGGGTGCGGTTGGAACCGCCGGCAATGTCTTTACGGTCGCGGTCCAGCGCGATGAAGTTGTAAGCCGCGACTTCGGTGCTCACGCCCACGGTGCCTTGGGTGAAGCCCGAGGTGTAGTTGAGGATGGTGCCCTGAGCCCAGTTGATACGGCGGGAGATCGGGGTCTTCACGCCGTCTTTACGGTAGCTGAAGCGATCGTTGCGAAACTTCATTTCGTTCGCATACCAGTTACGGGTAGTACCACCCAGGCTTTGGCCGTCGACAAAACCCTTGGCCTCGCTTTGCGCGCTGGAGCCGGCCAATGTGGTCGGGACGAAGTCCTGGCTGGCGGGTTCAGCATAGGCGGTGGCCGTGATGCTGCTGATGGCCAGGGCCAGAAGCGCTTTGCTGCTCAGTTTCATGGATGAAGCTCCTTTGGTTCTCTTTTTTATGCCGGTCTTTTAGGTGAACCGGCTATTGGGTGTGTAACTCGATCAAGCTGTTGCAAACGTTTGCCGTAGGAAATTTCCCAATAAAAGGCTGCACGTTTGCGGGAGAGCCAACTTCGCTCCCTGCAATCCGGTTATTTTCTTATGGGGTAATGCTGACGCCCGAGAACACGTTGCGGCCGAAGGGGCTTACTTTGAAGCCTTCGACTTTGGCGCTTAACGGCTGGTTGACCGTCGAGTGGGCGACGGGTGTGATCGGCACCTGCTGCTTGAGCAGTTGTTGCGCCTGTTTGTACAGAACAGTCCTTTGTTCGCGGTCGGTCACGACCTTGGCTTGCTTGATCAGCTTGTCGTATGCCGGGTCACACCACATGGAGTAGTTGTTCCCGCCGATGGCGTCGCAGCTGTAGAGGGTGCCCAGCCAGTTGTCCGGATCACCGTTGTCGCCGGTCCAGCCGATCAGGCTGACATCGTGCTCACCGTTCTTGGTGCGCTTGATGTATTCGCCCCACTCGTAGCTGACGATCTTGACCTTCAGTCCGATCCTGGCCCAGTCGCTTTGCAGCATCTCGGCCATCAGCTTGGCGTTGGGGTTGTACGGCCGTTGCACCGGCATCGCCCACAGGGTGATCTCGGTACCTTCCTTCACGCCGGCGGCCTTGAGCAGTTCCTTGGCTTTTTCCGGGTTGTAGGCGGCGTCCTTGATGCTGTCGTCGTAGGACCATTGGGTCGGCGGCATGGCATTGACTGCCAACTGCCCCGCGCCCTGGTAGACGGCGTTGAGGATGCTCTGCTTGTTCACCGCCATGTCCAGCGCCTGGCGCACTTCGAGCTGGTCGAAGGGCTTGTGGCGCACGTTGTAGGCGATGTAGCCCAAGTTGAAGCCCGGCTTGGTCAGCAGTTGCAGGTTCGGGTCGGCCTTGAGCGCGTCGACGTCGGCCGGGCGCGGGTGCAGGGTGACCTGGCATTCGCCTGCCTTGAGTTTTTGCACGCGCACCGAGGCGTCGGTGTTAATGGCAAAAATCAGCTGGTCCAGCTTGACCTTGCTCGGGTCCCAGTACTGTTTGTTGCCCACATAACGGATCTGCGAGTCTTTCTGATAGCGCTGGAAGACAAAGGGGCCAGTGCCGATCGGCTTCTGGTTGATATCGCTGGGCTTGCCTTCCTTGAGCAACTGCTCGGCGTATTCGGCCGACAGGATGGCGGCAAAGCTCATGGCAATGTTCTGCACGAACGCAGCGTCGACCGAGTTCAGCGTCATCACCACGGTATGCGGGTCGGTTTTTTCGACCTTGGCGATATTCTTGTTCAGGCTCATCCCGTTGAAGTACGGAAACTCAGTCGGGTAGGCCTTGCGAAACGGGTGGTCGGGGTCAAGCATGCGGTTGAAGGTGAACAGCACGTCGTCGGCGTTGAAATCCCGCGTCGGCTTGAATTCCTTGTTGCTGTGGAACTTCACCCCTTCACGCAGGTGAAAGGTGTAGGTCAGGCCGTCTTCGGAAATGTCCCACTTGGTCGCCAGCCCAGGTACGACGTTGGTCGCTCCCTTTTCAAACTCAACCAGGCGGTTGTACAGCGGCTCGGCCGCATCGTTATCGGTGGCGGTGGTGTACTGCGCGGTGTCGAACCCTGCCGGGCTGCCTTCGGAGCAGAACACCAGGCTCTTCTTGTCGGCCGCCTGGCCCATCGTGGCTACAGCCAGCAGGCTGGTGCTAAAAATTGCGGATAGAACGGTGGTATGGCGCATGACGATCCCGATCCTTGTTTGTAGTTGTCATCAGCAAGCAATCACCCTGGCGTACGGCCAGGGGGACATTACTGATCCCACACACAGCAAGTGCCTTTCCCAGGTTGGAGCCTCTGCTGTCCTACGACGGTATGGGTCGCGGACTGCGCAGTAAATGCGCCAAATTGGACTGACCTTGTAGGCAAAAGAGCTACTTGTCGCAGTTCGCAGCTGTAGGAAGCGGCGATTACGAATGTGGTCTATTTCCTACGGTCCAGGCGGATGCAATAACGGCGACGTTATGAAACGTCGCCGTTATTGGTCCTTACTTGCCGCTTACGCTCACGCCATAGAAGGAATTCAGGCCAAACGGGCTGATCTTGAAGTCCTGTACGGTGTTGCGCATGGGTTGATACACCGTCGAGTGCGCGATAGGTGTCATCGGGACTGCATCTTTGAGGATATGTTGCGCCTGCTTATACAGCTCGGTGCGTTTGGCGACGTCCGACGTAGCCTTGGCTTCTTTCACGACGCCGTCGAATTTCTTGTCGCACCACTTGGAGAAGTTGTTACCGGCCAGGGAGTCGCAGCCGAACAGCACGTTCAGCCAGTTGTCCGGGTCACCATTGTCGCCGCTCCAGCCAATGATCATGGCCTGGTTCTCGCCGCCTTTGGAGCGCTTGATGTACTCGCCCCACTCGTAGCTGGTGATCTTGACCTTCAGGCCGATCTTGGACCAGTCGTTTTGCAGCATTTCGGCCATCAGCTTGGCGTTCGGGTTGTACGGACGCTGAACCGGCATCGCCCACAGAACGATCTCGGTACCTTCCTTGACACCCGCTTCCTTGAGCAGCGCCTTGGCTTTCTCGGGATCGTACTTGGCGTCCTTGATGGTGGTGTCGTAGGACCATTGGGTTGGCGGCATGGCGTTGACCGCCAGTTGGCCTGCGCCCTGGTAGACGGAATCGATGATCTGCTGTTTATTCACCGACATGTCCAGGGCCTGGCGCACGCGCAGGTCAGCCAGTGGGTTGGGCTGGTCGCTGCCCTTGACCTTGTCCATGACGTTGTAGGCGACATAGCCCAGGTTGAAACCGGCCTGGTGCGGCAGTTTCAGGTCCTTGTCTTCACCCAGCGCCTTGAGGTCGGCCGGACGTGGGAACAGGGTGATCTGGCACTCGTTTTTCTTCAGCTTCTGGATACGCACCGACGGATCGGTGGTGATGGCGAAGATCAGGTTATCGATCTTCACGTCCTCAGGTTTCCAGTAGTCCTTGTTGCCGGTGTAGCGAATGTTCGAGTCTTTCTGGTAGCTCTTGAATACGAACGGGCCAGTACCGACCGGCTTCTGGTTGATGTCCTGGGGCGTGCCGTTTTTCAACAGCTGGGCGGCGTATTCGGCCGACTGGATGGAAGCGAAGCTCATGGCCAGGTTCTGGATGAACGCGGCGTCCACGGTGCCAAGGGTGAACTTGACGGTGTGGGCATCGACCTTCTCGATGTTCTTGATATTGGTGTCCATCCCCATGTCCGTGAAGTACGGGAACTCGGTGGGGTAGGCCTTACGGAATGGATCGTCTTTGTTGATCATCCGGTTGAAGGTGAACAGGACGTCGTCAGCCGAAAATTCACGAGTCGGCTTGAAGTATGGGGTGGTATGGAACTTGACGCCTTCGCGCAGGTGGAAGGTGTAGGTCAGGCCATCCGGGGACACGTCCCAGCTGGTGGCCAGGCCAGGAACAACGGCGGTGCCGCCGCGTTCGAACTGGCTCAGACGGTTGAACATGGTTTCGGCCGAAGCATCGAAGTCTGTTCCGGTGGTGTACTGGCCTGGATCGAAACCAGCCGGGCTCCCTTCGGAGCAGAACACCAGGTTAGTCGCCGCTTGGGCGAATGGGGCCGCGGCCATAAGGCCAGCGCTCACTAATAACGGAAGGACTGCGTGTTTAAGCATGTTGGCCTCATGATTTGTTGTCATTTTTGGTGGTGAGGGCGACCTCGTGAGTCGGCCTGCGGATACTTATGCAGGCGCCATACCCATTGCAAGATGCTGAACCGTCGCAAGGCGGAAAGAGTGGTACGAACGTACAGGAATGTCGCAATTATGAAAGTTTTGACATATTTGAACGTATTTATGGGTTTTTTTCGGTGCACAAGGTGCACCAGAGAGGGTCAACCGAGGCGTCTAGCGCACTCGGTTGGGGCATTGCTGTTACTTATCTAGACTCACGCCGTAGAACGGTGTCAGCCCAAAGGGGCTGATCTTGAAGTCCTTCACTTCCTTGCGCAGGGGTTGGAAAACCGTCGAGTTTGCAATTGGCGTTATAGGTACTTGTTCTTTAAGAATTTTTTGTGCCTGTTGATACCACTTGATGCGCTGCTCGCGGTCACTGCTGACCTTGGCCTGCTGCACCAGTTTGTCGTAGGCCGGGTTACACCATTTGGCGTAGTTGCTGCCCTTGACCGCAGCACAACTGTAGAGCACGCCGAGCCAGTTATCCGGGTCGCCGTTGTCGCCGGTCCAGCCATAAATCATCGCATCGTGCTCGCCATTTTTGGCGCGCTTGATGTATTCGCCCCACTCATAGCTGACGATATTGGCCTTGATGCCGACTTTCTCCCAATCCTGCTGGATCATCTGGGCCGACATGCGCGCGTTCGGGTTGGAAGCGCGCTGGACGGTCATTGCCCACAGGTTGATGGTGGTGCCCGGTGCAACCCCTGCTTCTTTTAGTAGCGCGCGGGCCTTGGTCGGATCGTGCGGGGCATCCTTGATGGTCGGGTCATAAGACCACTGCGCCGGTGGCAGTGCATTCTGCGCCAATTGTCCGGCGCCCTGGTACACCGCCTTGATGATCGCCGGCTTGTCGATGGCCATGTCCAGGGCCTGGCGGACCTTGAGCTGATCCAGCGGTGGGTGGGTCACGTTGTAGGCCAGGAAGCCCAGGTTGAAACCGGCTTGCTGCAGCACGCGCAGGTTGGGGTCCTGCTTCATCACCTCGATGTCCGACGGGCGCGGGTAGCCGCTGACCTGGCATTCGCCGGCCTTGAGCTTTTGCAGGCGCGACGCGGCGTCCGGGGTGATGGCGAACACCAGGTTGTCGAGTTTCACATCCTCGGGCTTCCAGTACTGCTTATTCGCCACGTAGCGAATCTGCGAGTCTTTCTGGTAGCGCTTGAACACAAATGGCCCGGTGCCTACCGGCTTCTGGTTGATGTCTTCGGCCTTGCCTTCCTTCATTAGCTGGGCGGCGTACTCGGCCGATTGCACGGAGGCAAAACTCATGGCCAGGTTCTGCACGAACGAGGCATCGACGTTGTTCAGGTTGAAACGCACGGTGTGCTCGTCGAGTTTGTCGACGCTCTTAATCGTGGTGTTCAGGCCCATGTCGGTGAAGTACGGTGATTCGGAAGGGTAGGCCTTGCGGAACGGGCTCTCGGCATCCAGCAGGCGATTGAAGGTAAACAGCACGTCATCCGCGTTGAAATCGCGGCTGGGTTTGAAGAAGTCAGTGGTGTGGAACTTGACGCCTTCGCGCAGGTGGAAGGTGTAGGCCAGGCCATCCTTGGACACCTCCCAGCGTGTGGCCAGGCCCGGTTCGACTTCGGTGCCGCCACGCTTGAATTGGGTCAAGCGGTTGAACACGGTTTCGGCGGATGCATCGAAATCGGTGCCGCTGGTGTACTGGCTGGGGTCGAAACCGGCGGGGCTGGCTTCGGAGCAGTAGACCAGGGTGCTGGCTGCATGGGCCATCGGCATAAAGGCCAGCATGCCTGCGGCAAGGAGGAGCGGTTTGAAGGTGGTTCTTTCCATGGAGACCCCTAGAAGTGGCAGGCATATAAACGCTGCCCAAACGAAAACGGCGGTCACCGAGGTTACCGCCGTTCAGGTTTGCCGGGTAGGGGTTACGGCATCTGCACTTCGATCACCCCATCGGCGCTCATGCTGACCTGGCTGGTACCTGCCTCCACTTCCGGCGTCGGTGCTGAATCCATCATGGCCGCCTTCATCATCATTCCGCCACGGGCATAAGGTTGTGGGTAGCCATTGGTGTTGAAGTTCAAGTTGACGATCTTGTAACCCTTGCCGCCCAGCGCATCGGTGGCCAGTTGTGCGCGTGCTTTAAAGGCGGCGACCGCGTCCTTGAGCAGGGCGTCTTCGCTGGTCTTGCGCGTGGTGTCGGCGATGGCGAAGTCCATGTTTTCCATTTTCAGGGTATTGAGCAACTCGCCGGTGAGTTTGGACAGCGCCGGGAAGTCCGCGCTTTCCAGGCGCAGTTCGGCGCGCTCGCGCCAGCCGGTGATCTTCTGGTTCTTGTTGTCGTAGATCGGGTAGCTGTTACGGCTGCCCTGGCGCAAAGTCACGCCTTGGACTTCGCGCGCCTGGCCCAGGGCCTTGTTCATGGTGGTGGTGATTTCGGCGGCGAGCTTGGCCGGGTCGGCGTTCTGGGACTCGGTGTAGAGGGTGACGATCATTTTGTCGCGGGCCACTTCCTGGCTGACCTCGGCGCGCAGGGAAATCTGGTTGTAATTCAGTGCATCGGCGGCCAGTGCCGGAAGGCTGGCCAGGGCGCTTGCGCTGAGGGTGAGAACAACTGCACTGCGAGTGAAACGAGACATGGAAGCTCCTTAGGGTGTTCGTATCGGTATGACTGTAGACGGTGGTGTCGGGTTCTTCGGGTTTACATATTCGCTACACATTGTGCGGCCGCCGACGAACGGTCGTTCGCCCGGCCTGCGGCAAAGAGCCACACGCGCCATGCCAGCGTGCCCGCTTCGTTTATACTCCTGCCGATCCGCCTGCAGCGCTCATCGGGAGAGCTCATGCTCGCCGCCGTAAAACTGACTTCCGCCACCCGCCAGAACCTCTGGCGCCTGACGTTCATTCGTACCCTGGTACTGGCCGCGCAGGCTGGTTCGGTCGGGCTCGCCTATTGGTTCGACCTGTTGCCGCTGCCGTGGCTGCAATTGGGCGTGACCCTGGGTTTCTCCATCGTGCTGTGTGTGTTTACCGCCATTCGGTTGCGCACCACCTGGCCGGTGACCGAGCTGGAATACGCCCTGCAATTGGCCTGCGACCTGTTTATCCACAGTGTGTTGCTGTATTTCTCCGGCGGTTCCACCAACCCGTTCGTGTCTTATTACCTGGTGCCATTGACCATCGCTGCGGTGACCTTGCCGTGGCGCTACTCGGTGGTGCTGTCGGGTATCGCCCTGACCTTGTACACCCTGCTGCTGGCGCGGTTCTATCCGTTGCAGACATTCCCCATCGCCCGCGAAAACCTGCAGATCTACGGGATGTGGCTGAGCTTTGCCCTGTCTGCCGCCGTGATCACTTTTTTTGCTGCGCGCATGGCCGAAGAGCTGCGCCGCCAGGAAGAACTGCGCGCCATTCGCCGCGAAGAAGGCCTGCGTGACCAGCAACTGCTCGCCGTCGCCACCCAGGCCGCCGGCGCGGCTCACGAATTGGGCACGCCGCTGGCGACCATGAGCGTGCTGCTCAACGAAATGACCCAGGACCATCACGACCCGGCGCTGCAAGAGGATCTCGGCGTGCTGCGCGAACAGGTCAAGCAATGCAAGCAAACCTTGCAGCAGCTGGTGCGCGCGGCTGAAGCCAATCGCCGCCTGGCGGTCGAGATGCAGGACGTGACCCAGTGGCTCGACGAAGCCCTGAACCGCTGGCACCTGATGCGCCCCGAAGCCAGCTACCGTTTCCATCTGCTGGGGCAGGGGACCGTGCCGCGCCTGGCGCCACCGCCGGACCTGACCCAAGCCTTGCTCAATCTACTGAACAACGCCGCCGACGCCTGCCCCGAAGGCCTGGAAGTCCGGCTGGATTGGGATGTGGATGACTTGACGATCAGCATTCGCGACCACGGCGCAGGCGTGCCGCTGGCCATCGCCGAGCAGATCGGCAAACCGTTCTTTACCACCAAGGGCAAAGGCTTCGGCCTCGGCCTGTTTTTGAGCAAGGCTAGCGTGACCCGCGCGGGCGGCTCAGTGAAGCTCTATAGTCATGAGGAAGGCGGTACGCTCACCGAGCTGCGCCTGCCCCGTGTCGCACGAGGAGATATCGATGAGTGACGAGATCCAAGTCGAAGGCGAAGAACTGCCGCACCTGTTGCTGGTAGATGATGACGCCACGTTTACCCGCGTGATGGCGCGCGCCATGAGCCGTCGCGGCTTTCGCGTGAGCACCGCCGGCTCCGCCGAAGAAGGCCTGGCCATCGCCCAGGCCGACTTGCCGGACTACGCCGCGCTCGACCTGAAAATGGACGGCGATTCCGGCCTGGTGCTGTTGCCCAAGCTGCTGGAACTCGACCCGGAAATGCGCGTGGTGATCCTCACCGGTTACTCCAGTATTGCCACGGCTGTCGAAGCCATCAAGCGCGGTGCCTGCAACTACCTGTGCAAACCGGCGGATGCCGACGATGTGTTGGCTGCGTTGCTGTCCGAGCACGCCGACCTCGACACCCTGGTGCCGGAAAACCCGATGTCGGTGGACCGCCTGCAGTGGGAACACATCCAGCGCGTCCTCACCGAACACGAAGGTAATATCTCCGCCACTGCCCGCGCCCTGGGCATGCACCGGCGCACCCTGCAACGCAAGCTGCAGAAGCGTCCGGTACGACGCTGAACCTAAGCTGAACAGCCTGCTTCAGGCCGCACGGAACCCTGAACCGATCACCTATGATCGGTTCAAACGCCTGCCTTCCTCCCTACGAGCCTGAACGATGAATCAGAACGCTGAGTACTCTGCGGTCAATGACGCTGTGCGTGGGCAATTTTTTCGCCGAACCTGGGGGATGATCACGCCTTATTGGCGAAGTGAAGAGAAGGGCAAGGCCTGGTTGTTGCTCGCCGTGGTGATTGGCCTGTCGCTGTTCAGCGTGGCCATTTCCGTGTGGCTCAACCACTGGTACAAGGACTTCTACAACGCCCTGGAAAACAAGGACACCGCGGCCTTCTGGCAACAGATCGTTTACTTCTGCGGTATCGCCACGGTGGCGATTCTCGGCGCGGTCTACCGTCTCTACCTCACCCAGATGCTGACCATTCGCTGGCGTGCATGGCTCACCGAAAAGTATTTTGCCCGCTGGCTTGGCAACAAGAACTACTACCAGCTCGAGCAGGGCGGCTACACCGATAACCCGGACCAGCGGATTTCCGAAGACCTCAACAGCTTTACCCTGAACACCCTGAGTCTTGGCCTTGGGCTGTTGCGCAATGTGGTCAGCCTGGTGTCGTTCTCCATCATCCTGTGGGGCGTGTCCGGCAGTATTGAAGTGTTCGGTATCACCATCCCCGGCTACATGTTCTGGTGTGCATTGGTCTATGCCGGTGTCGGCAGTTGGCTGACCCATCTGATCGGTCGTCGTTTGATCGGCTTGAGCAACCAGCAGCAACGCTTCGAAGCGGACTTGCGTTTCTCCATGGTGCGGGTGCGGGAGAATGCCGAGAGCATCGCCCTGTACAACGGCGAACCCAATGAGAATCAGCGTTTGAGCGCGCGGTTCGGGAAGGTCTGGCATAACTACTGGGACATCATGAAGGTGTCCAAGCGCCTGACGTTCTTCACTGCCGGCTATGAACAGATTGCGATCGTCTTTGCGTTTATCGTGGCTGCCCCGCGCTACTTTTCCGGCAAGATCGAACTGGGCGAGCTGATGCAAATCAACTCGGCGTTCGGCAACGTGCAGGGCAACTTCAGCTGGTTTATCAGCGCGTACGCCGACCTGGCCGGCTGGCGCGCGACCAGCGATCGTCTACTGAGTTTTCAGCAGGCCATGCGTGAAAACGAGCAGCGCCCAGCTGCCATCGACGTCAGCGCTGAAGGCGAGCGTCTTGTGGTGCAAGGTCTGGGCTTGAACCTGGTGGATGGTCGCCACCTGCTGACCGACGCCAACATGATCGTTGAACCGGGCCAGCGCGTCATGCTCAGCGGCCGTTCCGGCAGCGGCAAAAGTACCTTGCTGCGCGCCATGGGGCATCTGTGGCCGGCTGGTCACGGCAGCATCCGCCTGCCGGCCAGGCGTTACCTGTTCCTGCCGCAGAAGCCTTACCTGCCGATCGGCACACTCAAGGCGGTGTTGAGTTACCCACAGGGCGACAGCGTCTATTCGGCAGAACGTTATGCACAGGTCCTGGAAACCTGTCGCCTGCCGCACCTGGTGGAGCGCCTGGACGAAGCCAACCATTGGCAACGCATGCTCTCGCCCGGCGAGCAACAGCGCCTGGCCTTTGCCCGTGCCTTGTTGTTCGCGCCGCAATGGCTGTACATGGACGAGGCGACGTCGGCGATGGATGAAGAAGATGAGGCGACGTTGTATCAGGCGTTGATTGATGAATTGCCGGGGTTGAGCATTGTCAGCGTCGGTCACCGCAGCAGCCTCAAGCGCTTCCATGGGCGGCATGTGCGGATCGAGGCAGGGTGGCTTCAAGAACAGCCCGTGGCCTGAAGACCAATGGGGAAGGGTGTAGAACCCTCCCACAAGAGCGAGGCCCAACAAAAAGCCCGGTTGATCGATGATCAGCCGGGCTTTTTGTTGCTTGAAAATAACTTACTTCTTCAAGCCGTAATGCTCATCCAGCATGCCCGGGGCGTTCGGCGTTTTTGGCGCGTAGTCCCGTGGTGGTTCCTGGTTTTCCCGGGGTGGGGTCAGGCGTTCCCGTGGAGTTTGCGGTGCATCGGAATGCAGCGCGGCCAGCAGACGCTGACGGGTGATGTCGTCGAGGGCCAGGCGGTTTGCGCCATCGGCGAGGTGATCCTGTACTTCCTGGTAGCTCTGGGTGAGTTTCTTGACCAGGGTCGCGGTGCTGTTGAAGTGGGTAACAACCTCGTTCTGATAACTGTCAAAACGTTCCTGAATGTCATCCAACTGACGCTGCGTGCGGTTAGGCGCGGCATTCGGCAGCAGGCGGGCAACCAGGAATCCAATGGCGACACCGGCAACCAAGGCGAGAGTCGGCAACAACCAAACTAAGAGCGAGTGTTCCACGAGTCCTTCCTCTATAAACGGCTTTGCTTTACGTTAACGGCTCAAACCTGCGCTGTATACCGCGATTAAGCTCGCAATGATGCCATGCACAGACTTTTAGCTAGACGAGTCGACCCTTTGAGAGGTCACGGAGTTCATTCCTTGCTCATGCGTGAAACCCCCGTTTTGATCGATGGCCCGGTAGGCCAATTGGAAGCCCTGTACCTGGATCACCCCGAGCCACGTGGCCTGGCGCTGATCTGCCACCCTAATCCGGTGCAGGGCGGGACCATGCTCAATAAAGTCGTTTCGACCCTGCAACGCACGGCTCGCGATGCCGGGTTGATTACTTTGCGTTTCAATTATCGCGGCGTCGGCGCGAGTGCTGGCACCCACGACATGAGCACCGGTGAAGTGGACGATGCCGAAGCGGCTGCCACCTGGCTGCGTGAAAAGCACCCCGACCTGCCGATCACCCTGCTCGGTTTTTCCTTTGGCGGCTACGTGGCGGCCAGCCTCGGCGGCCGCCTGGAAGCCAAAGGCGAAAAGCTCGCGCACCTGTTCATGGTCGCGGCGGCGGTGATGCGCCTGCGCGATACCGATGTGCTGCCCCACAGCTGCCCGTTGACCCTGATCCAGCCGGAAACCGACGAAGTGGTCGACCCGCAAACCGTCTACGACTGGTCCGCCGCCTTGAAACGCCCCCATGAGCTGCTGAAAGTGGCAGAATGCGGGCACTTTTTTCATGGCAAGCTCACCGATCTCAAGGATCTGGTGCTGCCGCGCCTCTCGAATTGATAGCAGTCTGATAAGCGATTACCCATGACGACTCGTACCCGTATCCTCACCGGCATCACCACCACCGGCACGCCGCACCTGGGCAACTACGCCGGTGCGATCCGCCCGGCGATCCTGGCCAGCCAGGATGCCAATGCCGACTCCTTCTACTTCCTGGCCGACTACCACGCCCTGATCAAATGCGATGACCCGCAGCGCATCCAGCGTTCGCGTATGGAAATCGCGGCGACCTGGCTGGCCGGTGGCCTGGATGTGAACCGGGTGACCTTCTATCGTCAGTCCGACATCCCGGAAATCCCCGAGCTGACCTGGCTGCTGACCTGCGTCGCCGCCAAGGGCCTGCTCAACCGCGCCCATGCGTACAAGGCCTCGGTGGACAAGAACGTGGAGACCGGCGAAGACCCGGATGCGGGCATCACCATGGGCCTGTACAGCTACCCGGTGCTGATGGCCGCGGACATCCTGATGTTCAACGCGCACAAGGTGCCGGTGGGCCGCGACCAGATCCAGCACGTGGAAATGGCCCGCGACATCGGCCAGCGCTTCAACCACCTGTTCGGCAACGGGAAAGAGTTCTTCACCATGCCCGAGGCGTTGATCGAGGAAAGCGTTGCCACCTTGCCGGGCCTGGATGGTCGCAAGATGTCCAAGAGCTACGACAACACCATCCCGTTGTTCACCAGCGCCAAGGACATGAAAGACGCCATCTCGCGGATCGTTACCGACTCCCGCGCGCCCGGCGAAGCCAAGGACCCGGACAACTCGCACCTGTTCACCCTCTACCAGGCGTTTGCCAGCAAGGCCCAGGAAGAAGCGTTCCGCGGCGAGCTGCTGCAAGGCCTGGGCTGGGGCGAGGCGAAGAACCGTCTGTTCCAGCTGCTGGACAGCCAATTGGGCGAAGCGCGCGAGCGTTACCACCAGTTGATGTCGCGCCCGTCGGACATGGAAGACTTGTTGCAGGTCGGCGCCAGGAAAGCCCGTGCCGTAGCCGCGCCATTCCTGGCCGAGTTGCGCGAAGCGGTGGGCCTGCGTTCGTTCGTCAACCAGGCTGCGGCGCCGGTCGCTACCAAGAAGAAAGCCGTGAAAGCCGCGCGTTTCGTGAGCTTCCGTGAAGACGACGGCAGCTTCCGCTTCCGCCTGTTGGCCGCCGATGGCGAGCAGCTGCTGCTGTCGCGCAATTTTGCCGATGGCAAGGCGGCCGGCGCGGTGACCAAGCAACTGCAAAGTGGCGCTGC
Source organism: Pseudomonas sp. GW821-FHT09D08 (assembly GCF_059416305.1). NCBI lineage: Bacteria > Pseudomonadati > Pseudomonadota > Gammaproteobacteria > Pseudomonadales > Pseudomonadaceae > Pseudomonas > Pseudomonas sp. GW821-FHT09D08. The sequence goes on along the minus strand of NZ_JBWKOX010000002.1, from coordinate 486,193 downwards.
GCCGGATGTACGCAGCGAAGCCCTGAGCTTCAGCGTATGGCTGGACGGCGCCGCAGTGGCCGACAGCGCCGAGTTCGCCGATGCCGCATCCCGTGATGCCGCCATCGAAGCCTTGCGCATCGCGTTGACCCCAATCGAGGATTAACCCGACCAAGGGTTGATTGCCATTATCCAGGGCCGTCGTTACAGTGACGGCCCGTTTTTGTTGCCTTGCTAACGAAATTATGACGCCCCTAGAACGATACCAAGCTGATCTGAAACGCCCTGAATTCTTCCATGACGCGGCCCAGGAAACGGCGGTGCGTCATTTGCAGCGCCTGTACGATGACCTGGTCGCGGCCTCACAGAGCAAGCCGGGGATGCTCAGCAAGCTGTTCGGCAAGAAAGACCACGTGCCGGTCAAGGGCCTGTATTTCTGGGGCGGTGTAGGCCGGGGCAAGACCTACCTGGTCGATACGTTCTTTGAGGCGCTGCCGTTCAAGGAAAAGGTACGGACGCACTTCCACCGCTTCATGAAGCGCGTGCACGAAGAGATGAAGACCCTGCCGGGTGAGAAAAACCCGCTGACCATCATCGCCAAGCGTTTTTCCGATGAAGCGCGGGTGATCTGCTTCGATGAATTCTTCGTCTCCGACATCACCGATGCCATGATCCTCGGCACCCTGATGGAAGAGTTGTTCAAGAACGGCGTGACCCTGGTCGCCACCTCGAACATCGTGCCCGACGGCTTGTACAAGGACGGCCTGCAACGTGCGCGCTTCCTGCCGGCCATCGCGCTGATCAAGCAGAACACCGAGATCGTCAACGTCGACAGCGGCGTCGACTACCGCCTGCGTCACCTCGAGCAAGCGGAGTTGTTCCACTTCCCGCTGAACGAAGCGGCGCATGAAAGCCTGCGCAAAAGCTTCCGCGCCCTTACGCCGGAATGCACCCAGGCGGTGGAAAACGACAAGCTGATGATCGAGAACCGCGAAATCATCGCCCTGCGTACCTGCGATGACGTGGCTTGGTTCGAATTCCGCCAACTGTGCGACGGCCCGCGCAGCCAGAACGACTACATCGAGCTGGGCAAGATCTTCCACGCGGTGATCCTCAGCGGCGTGGAGCAGATGAGCGTCACCACCGACGATATCGCACGACGGTTTATCAACATGGTCGACGAGTTCTACGACCGTAATGTCAAGTTGATCATCTCGGCGGAAGTCGAACTCAAGGACTTGTATACCGGCGGGCGCTTGAACTTCGAATTCCAACGGACATTGAGCCGCTTGCTCGAAATGCAGTCCCACGAGTTCCTGTCGCGCGGGCACAAACCCTAAGACAGATGTAGGTCAAGTGCGGGAGGGGGCTTACTCCCGATAGCGGTCTTTCAGTAACAGATGCACTGACTGATCCACCGCTATCGGGAGCAAGCTCCCTCCCACATTTGCCTACGCAGCCTGTTGGAACTGCTGGCGGTACTGGTTCGGTGACAGCTCCGTGTGCTGCCTGAACAACCGCGCAAAGAAACTCGCATCGTCGTAACCCACCTCATAACTGATGGTCTTGATGCTCTTGCGGCTGCCCGAGAGCAGGCCCTTGGCCGTCTCGATACGCAGCCGTTGCAGGTAGTGCAGCGGCTTGTCGCCGGTGGCGGTCTGGAAGCGGCGCATGAAGTTGCGGATGCTCATGCCGTGTTCCCGGGCGACGTCTTCGAAGCGGAATTTGTCGGCGAAGTGCTCTTCGAGCCAATGCTGGATCTGCAGGATGATCACGTCCTGGTGCAGCTTCTGGCCGCCAAAACCGATGCGTCCCGGCGAGTAGCTGCGCTGCACTTCGTAGAGGATGTCGCGGGCCACGGCCTGGGCGATGTTGGCGCCGCAGAAGCGTTCGATCAGGTAGATATACAGGTCGCACGCCGAGGTGGTGCCGCCGGCGCAGTACAGGTTGTCGGCGTCGGTGAGGTGCTTGTCCTGGTTGAGCTGGACCTTGGGGAAGCGTTCGCTGAAGGCGTTGAAGAAACGCCAATAGGTGGTCGCCTCCTTGCCATCGAGCAGGCCGGCTTCGGCCAGCCAGAACACCCCGGTGGCTTCGCCGCAGAGTACCGCGCCCCGTGAATGCTGTTCGCGCAGCCACGGCAGCACTTGCGGGTAGCGCGCGCACAGGGCATCGAAGTCATCCCAGAAGGCTGGTAGCACGATGATGTCGGCGTCTTCCAGGCCGCCGTCCACCGGCATGATCACATCACTGAAACTGCGCACCGATTTTCCGTCGGGGCTCACCAGGCGCGTTTCGAACGCTGGGGTCAGGCCCAGGCCTTGCTGTTTGCCATAACGCAGGCTGGCGAGATGGAAGAAATCCTTGGCTTGCATCAGGGTTGAAGCGAATACCCGATCAATGGCCAAAATGCTGACGCGCCGCAACGGCGTGGAGATTTGGTTAGACATAATTTCATTTATTCTTATAGGGGAAAGTGGTCACCAGACGGCTGGATCGTCTTATTTTTTGTCGCATGTGTCCAGTGTCCTGTGACGCCATCGGGGCATAGGCTCTGTGGGTTCGTCCTTGTCCGACAATCCACGCAGGTGACCCATGATTCCGAGAACCTTGTTCAGCCCGGAGCACGAACTCTTCCGCCAGAGCGTGCGCACCTTTCTTGAAAAAGACGCTGCACCGTTTCACGGGCAATGGGAGAAGCAGGGCTATATCGACCGTAACCTGTGGAGCAAGGCGGGGGAGGCGGGGATGTTGTGTTCCCATCTGCCGGAGGAGTACGGCGGGCTGGGCGCGGACTTTCTCTACAGCGCCGTAGTGATCGAAGAGATCAGTCGCCTGGGCCTGACCGGCATTGGCTTTTCCCTGCATTCGGACATTGTCGCGCCCTACATCCTGCATTACGGCAGTGAAGCGCTGAAGCACAAGTACCTGCCCAAGTTGTTCTCTGGCGAGACAGTCACGGCCATCGCCATGACCGAGCCGGGTGCCGGGTCCGACCTGCAAGGGGTCAAGACCACCGCCGTGCTGGACGGTGATGAGTACGTGATCAATGGCTCCAAGACCTTTATCACCAACGGGTACCTGGCTGAGCTGGTGATCGTGGTCGCCAAGACCGATCCCAAGGCCGGTGCCAAGGGCACCAGCCTGTTTCTGGTGGAGGCCGATACGCCCGGCTTCGCCAAGGGCAAGCGCCTGGAGAAGGTCGGCATGAAGGCCCAGGACACCTCGGAGCTGTTCTTCCAGGACGTGCGGGTGCCCAAGGAAAACCTGCTGGGCCAGGCCGGCATGGGCTTTGCCTACCTGATGCAGGAGCTGCCCCAGGAGCGTTTGACGGTGGCAATTGGCGCACTGTCATCCGCCGAGGCGGCGTTGCAGTGGACCCTGGAATACACCCGAGAGCGCAAGGCGTTCGGCAAGGCGATTGCCGACTTCCAGAACACCCGTTTCAAGCTGGCGGAGATGGCCACGGAGATTCAGATCGGCCGCGTGTTCGTCGACAAATGCATGGCGTTGCACCTGGAAGGCAAGCTGGATGTGCCCACTGCCGCGATGGCCAAGTACTGGGCCACAGACCTGCAATGCAAGGTGCTGGATGAGTGCGTGCAGTTGCACGGCGGCTACGGGTTCATGTGGGAGTACCCGATTGCACGGGCGTGGGCGGATGCGCGGGTGCAGCGGATTTATGCGGGGACCAACGAGATCATGAAGGAGATCATTGCGCGGGCGCTTTGATTTTTGCTGGTCTTGAATGCGTCATCGGGGGCAAGCCCCCGATAGCGGTCTACAGATCAATCAAGGCGCAGGATTCGGATGATCCTTCTGAATCGCCTCAATCCCTTCCAGTACTTCCTTCGACAGCTTCAGATCAGCACTGGCGATATTGTTGTCCAGTTGCTCCAGGTTCGTGGCGCCAATAATGTTGCTGGTCACGAACGGTTGTTGGGTCACAAACGCCAACGCCATCTGCGCCGGATCCAGGCCATGCTCCCGCGCCAGTGCCACATAACGGCTGCAGGCCGCCTCCGACTGCGGGTTGAAGTAGCGGCTGAAACGGCTGTACTCGGTCAGGCGCGCCTTGGCCGGGCGTGCGCCACCTTCGTACTTGCCACTGAGCATGCCGAACGCCAGGGGCGAGTAAGCCAGCAGGCCGCATTGCTCACGGATGGCCACTTCGGCCAGGCCCACTTCAAAGCTGCGGTTGAGCAGGTTGTAGGGGTTCTGGATCGATACCGCGCGGGTCCAGCCACGGGCTTCGGCCAGGGCCAGGAACTTCATGGTGCCCCACGGGGTTTCATTGGACAGGCCGATATGGCGGATCTTGCCGGCCTTGACCTGCTCGTCCAGGGCTTCGAGGGTTTCCTCCAGAGGGGTGAGGTCGTCTTCGTCCTTGTGCTTGTAGCTCAGTTGGCCGAAGAAGTTGGTGCTGCGCTCCGGCCAGTGCAACTGGTAGAGGTCGATCCAGTCGGTTTGCAGGCGCTTGAGGCTGGCGTCCAGTGCCTCGACGATGTGCTTGCGGTTGTGGCGCAGGTGGCCATCGCGGATGTAGTCGATGGTGTTGCCGGGGCCGGCGATCTTGCTGGCAAGGATCCAGTCGGCACGGTCACCGCGGCTTTTGAAGTAATTACCGATGTAACGCTCGGTGGTGGCATAGGTGTCGGCCTTGGGCGGCACCGGGTACATTTCTGCGGTGTCGAGGAAGTTGATCCCCGCCGCCTTGGCCCTTTCGATCTGCGCGAAGGCCTCTGCCTCGCTGTTCTGCTCGCCCCAGGTCATGGTGCCCAGGGCTATCGCGCTCACGTTCAGATCCGTACGGCCCAGCTGTCGATAATCCATCGGGTACTCCTTCAGGGAAAACAATCATAAAAGCAGGTTGAATTTTTTTTCGCAATCTGCATAATTGCCCACCTCTTTCTGCAGTGGAAGTGATGCGCCGCCTGCCGAAGAATCTTGCCGTTGAACGGACGCGCCGACCCGAGCCCCCGATAGCGTCTGTATCCGGCTGCCTTTGACTTGTCAAAGTAAGCACTATTCAGTAAGATCCGCCGTCTAATTTACAGGGCGGCCCCTGAGGCTATTAAAGAATGACAACTTTTACTGCAAAACCGGAAACAGTTCAGCGCGACTGGTTTGTCGTCGACGCCGCTGGTCAGACCCTGGGTCGTCTGGCCACTGAAGTCGCCAGCCGTCTGCGTGGCAAGCACAAGCCTGAGTACACCCCTCACGTTGACACCGGTGACTACATCGTGATCATCAACGCTGAGCAGGTACGTGTTACCGGCAACAAAGCGCAAGACAAAATGTACTACCGTCACTCCGGTTTCCCAGGCGGTATCAAGTCTTCCAACTTTGAAGGCCTGATCTCCAAGAAGCCTGAAGCCCCGATCGAAATCGCGGTCAAAGGCATGCTGCCGAAGGGCCCACTGGGTCGCGATATGTTTCGCAAGCTGAAAGTCTATGCGGGCGCTGTACACCCTCATGCTGCTCAGCAGCCCCAAGAACTGAAGTTTTAACGGAATAGTTCATTATGTCGGCGACTCAAAATTACGGCACTGGCCGTCGCAAAACCGCAACCGCACGCGTTTTCCTGCGTCCGGGCACTGGTAACATCTCGATCAACAACCGCACTCTGGACAACTTCTTCGGTCGCGAAACTGCCCGCATGGTAGTTCGTCAGCCGCTGGAATTGACCGAGACTGTTGAAAAGTTCGACATCTACGTCACCGTTATCGGTGGCGGTGTAAGTGGTCAAGCTGGCGCAATCCGCCACGGTATCACTCGCGCTCTGATGCAGTACGACGAAACCCTGCGTGGCGCTCTGCGCAAAGCTGGCTTCGTGACTCGTGATGCCCGTGAAGTTGAACGTAAGAAAGTCGGTCTGCGTAAAGCGCGTAAGCGTCCGCAGTACTCGAAGCGTTAATTCGCTTTACGTTCCACAAAAACGCCCAGCCTCCTTACGGAGCTGGGCGTTTTTTATTGCCTGCGATTTATGCACATTTTTCACCGTGACAACTTGCCACATCCGTAGACCCCCTATACTACAAGGCCTGGAGGCGGAGCCCCGGGCAATTCCCTTGTCAGACGTGGGGCTTTTCATTACCATTCGGCAAAATTTTTATAAGTTCAGATTTAATACTTAGTAGACGCCTGATTTAACAGGCCAAAAAGCTGATGGGAGAGGACTGAATGAGCAATGACGGCGTGAATGCAGGCCGGCGTCGCTTCTTGGTAGCAGCCACATCCGTGGTGGGTGCTGCAGGAGCGGTGGGGGCTGCGGTCCCGTTCGTGGGGTCATGGTTTCCCAGTGCCAAGGCGAAAGCCGCAGGTGCACCGGTGAAGGTGAATATCAGCAAGATCGAACCAGGCCAGCAGATGATTGCTGAGTGGCGCGGCCAGCCGGTATTCATTGTTCGTCGTACGGAGGAAATCCTGGGAAATCTGAAAAAGATCGAAGGCCAGCTGTCTGACCCCAAATCTGAGAAATCCGACCAACCCGCCTACGCCAAAAACGAAGCACGTTCGATCAAGCCAGAGATTCTGCTGCTGGTCGGCCTGTGTACCCACTTGGGATGCTCACCCACCTTCCGCCCGGAAGTTGCCCCAGTCGATCTGGGTAAAGACTGGGTCGGTGGTTATTTCTGCCCTTGCCACGGCTCCCACTACGATCTGGCAGGGCGCGTCTACAAGTCCCAGCCCGCTCCCTTGAACCTGCCCGTGCCTCCGCATACCTACGAAACTGACGACCTCATTGTCATTGGCCTCGATAAGGAGAACGCGTGATGAGCAAGTTCATGGATTGGGTCGATGCACGCTTCCCCGCCACTAAAATGTGGGAAGACCATCTCAGCAAGTATTACGCGCCAAAAAACTTCAACTTCTTCTACTTCTTTGGCTCCCTGGCACTGCTGGTGCTGGTCAACCAGATCGTCACCGGTGTCTGGCTGACGATGAGCTACACCCCGTCGGCGGAAGAGGCGTTTGCCTCCGTCGAATACATCATGCGTGACGTCGAGTACGGCTCGATCCTGCGCCTGCTGCACTCCACCGGCGCTTCAGCGTTCTTTATCGTGGTCTACCTGCACATGTTCCGTGGTTTGCTCTACGGTTCGTACCAGAAGCCACGGGAGCTGGTGTGGGTGTTCGGCATGCTGATCTACCTGGCGCTGATGGCGGAAGCCTTCATGGGCTACCTGCTGCCATGGGGCCAGATGTCGTACTGGGGCGCTCAGGTGATCATCTCGCTGTTCGGTGCGATCCCGGTCATCGGCAACGACCTGACCCAGTGGATCCGCGGTGACTACCTCATCTCCGGTATCACCCTGAACCGCTTCTTCGCCCTGCACGTCGTGGCACTGCCCATTGTGATCCTGGGTCTGGTGGTGCTGCACATCCTGGCGCTGCACGAAGTGGGTTCCAACAACCCTGACGGCGTGGACATCAAGAAGCACAAGGACGAGAACGGCATCCCGCTGGACGGCATCCCGTTCCACCCGTACTACACCGTGAAAGACATTGTCGGCGTGGTCGTGTTCCTCTTCGTGTTCTGCTCGATCGTGTTCTTTTTCCCGGAGATGGGTGGTTATTTCCTCGAGAAGCCTAACTTCGAACAGGCGAACGCCTTCAAGACACCTGAGCACATTGCCCCGGTCTGGTACTTCACGCCGTTCTACGCGATCTTGCGGGCGATCCCCGACAAACTCATGGGCGTCATCGCCATGGGCGCGGCCATTGCGGTGCTGTTCGTGTTGCCGTGGCTCGACCGAAGCCCGGTCAAGTCCATGCGCTACAAAGGCTGGCTGAGCAAAATCTGGCTGTGGGTGTTCTGCATTGCATTCGTGATTCTGGGCGTGTTGGGCGTATTGGCGCCGACCCCGGAGCGTACGCTGCTGTCGCAGGTCTGCACCTTCCTGTACTTCGCCTACTTCATTCTGATGCCGTTCTACACCCGGCTCGAGAAGACCAAACCGGTTCCGGAAAGGGTGACTGGCTGATGAAAAAATTATTCGTTGCATTGATGCTTGCGGCGCTGCCGCTACTGTCCTTCGCTGCCGAGCACGGCGGCCCGGAACTGGAAAAAGTCGATATCGACGTGTCTGACAAGGCGGCTATGCAAGACGGCGCGCGTACGTTCGCCAACTACTGCATGGGCTGCCACAGCGCCAAGTTCCAGCGTTACGAGCGGGTGGCCGATGACCTCGGTATCCCCCATGAAATGATGCTGGAGAAGCTGGTGTTCACCGGTGCCAAGATCGGCGACCACATGAATATCGGCATGAAGCCTGCCGACGCCAAGACCTGGTTCGGCGCAGCACCGCCTGACTTGACGCTGGTGGCACGTGTACGCGGCACCGACTGGCTCTACGGCTACCTGAAATCCTTCTACGAGGACCCGGCGCGCCCTTATGGCGTGAACAACCGTGTGTTCCCGAACGTCGGCATGCCTAACGTTCTGGTCGGCCTGCAAGGCAAGCAAGTGGTAGGATGCAAGCAGGTTCAGGTCGTCGAAGACGGCAAGAAGCAATATGATCCGTTGACCGGTACGCCTTTGACTCATGAAGCGTGCGATCAACTGAAGATAGAAACCCCTGGTTCGTTGACTGACGAGCAGTTTGACGAGAAGGTCAAGAATCTGGTGACCTTCCTGGCCTATTCGGCCAACCCGGTCAAACTGCAACACCAGCGCATCGGGACGTATGTCTTGCTGTACCTGGCTTTCTTCTTCGTATTCGCTTATCTGCTTAAGCGCGAATACTGGAAGGATGTGCATTGATCCAACCGTAAGCAATTGCTGTTAATCTTGCGCGCCCAGCGGCATCTCTAACCCGTAGCGATCTGGACTTTCCAGAGGCTGCAGAGATGCTTTCTGGGCGCGCTCGTTTTTGAGCTTTCCATAATTTCAACAAGCGAGGAGGACCGCCATGGGCGTGACCAATCGGTTGGCCTGTTACTCCGACCCCGCCGACCACTATTCCCACCGAGTACGCATCGTACTCGCAGAGAAGGGTGTCAGCGCCGAGATCATCAGTGTGGAGGCGGGTCGTCATCCGCCGAAACTGATCGAAGTGAACCCTTACGGCAGCTTGCCCACCCTGGTCGATCGTGACCTGGCGTTGTGGGAGTCAACCGTGGTGATGGAATATCTGGATGAGCGTTACCCGCATCCGCCTTTGCTGCCGGTGTATCCGGTGGCCCGTGCCAACAGCCGCCTGCTGATCCATCGGATCCAGCGAGATTGGTGCGGGCTGGTGGATTTGATCCTGGATACCCGCAGCAAAGAAGCCGCTCGGGTGCAGGCGCGCAAGGAATTGCGCGAGAGCCTGACCGGTGTTTCGCCGTTGTTCGCCGATAAACCTTTTTTCCTCAGTGAGGAACAAAGCTTGGTGGATTGCTGCCTATTACCCATACTCTGGCGCTTGCCGATTCTGGGCATTGAACTGCCACGGCCGGCCAAGCCGTTGCTTGATTACATGGAGCGCCAGTTTGCGCGTGAGGCTTTCCAGGCAAGTCTGTCTGGTGTCGAACGCGATATGCGCTAAGGCTTAAGGAGCCGTTGATGAACTCCAGTCGACCTTACCTGGTCCGCGCGCTCTATGAGTGGATTGTGGATAACGATTGCACCCCGCACATGCTGGTCAATTCCGAATTTCCTGCGGTTCAGGTACCGCAGGGTTTTGCCAGTGACGGGCAGATTGTGTTGAACGTATCACCCAGCGCCGTGCGCCACCTGCACATGGACAATGAAGCGGTCAGCTTCGAAGGGCGTTTCGGCGGTGTGCCGCATACGCTGTTCGTGCCGATTGGCGCTATCCTCGGCATCTATGCCCGGGAGAACGGCCAAGGCATGGTGTTCGATCTGGAGTCGCCTTTCGAGGACGACGAAGCGATTGAAAACGAAGACGGCGATGATGTGCCGCCACCGGATACCGAGCCACCGCGTCCAAGCGGTCGGCCGAGTCTGAAAGTGGTGAAGTAAAATGCGTAAGTCTTCGGGCCTGCGTTAAAAAATGCCTCGGCTCTGCCGGGGCATTTTTTTGTCAAAAACTCCCCGCTGTTTCGCTGGCGGCCCCCGTGGTGAACTGATTGTCGGAGCCGCCTTGCCAGTAGACCTCGTTGACATTGCTCAGGCTGCGGATCAGGCATTTCCATTTGATCTGTTGCTGCGTCGGCCACACGACAGTGCCGCTCCAGCGATTGGATGCGCCGGATTGCAGTGCGATAGCGTGGGCCGGGTCCCAGGCGCCGAGTTCGATAGGCGACCCCACTGCGTAGACTGCCTGGCCGAGCTCCGGCCTGGCGTTGTCGCAGTGCAAGGTGGTCGTGGTGTCGGAAGGTGCCGGGGCGGCCTGCCACGAGCGGATGCGCTGCCCGTCCGCAAACAGGGCCGGGCTGAAGCCGTCAGGCACCTTGGAAAGGTCGGAGTCCAAGGCGATCAGCAGGCGCTTGCGGCTGCCTTGGAGGGTGGCCACCAATCCGGAATAGTGGGTCTGGAAACTGATGGGTGAATCGGCCCTGATGCCGGCGTCCTTGCGCAGGCTGATCAGCTCGCGGATCAGGTCGCCCCGGCCCCAGTCGTACATGTCGGGCCAATACACAGTCGGCGTACCCGGGCTCAGGAGGATATAGGCATAGGCGATATTGCGTTGCGGGTCGGCAAGGGGCCAATGGTGCTGGCCGCCGTATTGCCCTGGCGAATAACCGGTGTCGTGGTTGTCGACAAAGGTCACCGCGACCTGCCGCCATGCCGGTTCGGGATTGCCATTCAAGCCATGACGCCACTCGGCCAAGCTGCCATTTTGCATGCGCTCCTTGAGGGCGAAATCGAACACGCTGCAGTGGGACCGATCCGACCAGTCTTTCAACGCATCCTGCCAACTGGCCTGGCTACGCCAGTCGTTCGCCGGATATTCGCCGGGGGCTTTCCACAGCTCGCCGACGCAGAACGCTTGGTCACCAAAGTTTTTCATCCACACATCGACCCGCTCCGGCGCGTAGCCGCGCACAAAATCGAAGCGCAAGCCTTTGGCGCTGTAGTTGTCCCGCAGGTTCCTGAATTCCTGCATGAAGCGCTGCGAGACTTCCGAGTTGCTTGTGTTGAGGTCGGCCGAGCCGCTCATGAACGCGTCGCCCTCATCACAGACCACGGGTGCTGTGCAGTCATCGCGCCACAGCTTGAGCCCCCTGGGAAAGCGTATCTGTTTACTTGGCAGCTTGTCGTTCATATGGTTAGGCACCACGTCGTATATCGCTTGCACGCCGGCACCTGCCAGGGCGGCGACCGCCTGTTTGAGCTGGCTGTCACTGCCGTATTGGCTGTTCTTGTCGAAGTCGCTCCAGAAGTAACCTTCACCGCCGCCGGACGTTCCCGACGCCGCGTCGCTCCAACTGGATTGATCGGTCCAGGCGGGCGGCAGCCAGATTTTGGTGAAGCCATCCTGGCCGATAGTGGGGGCCATTTGTGCCAGCACCTCATACCATTTCTGCGGGGCATTGCGGCTGGAGTTCCAATGGAAACCCTGCAGCAGGATGTCTTCGCCACCGCCATTGCGCACACTCGGCGGTGCAGCGTGGACGGCGCATGCCAGCAGCCAGACAATCGTTGTGCAATACCAGCCTGTGCGTTTCATCACCCGTCACCTGTTTGCTGGAACAGGCTTTACTCTGCTACGGGGATGGAAAACCGTCTGCTGTCATAATTGCCAGGTGCGCGAGAACGTTTGGCACTAAGACCCAGGCGTGAAGTAGCCACGCGTTATGTTCGAATTTGACCCCCCTTTTACGGGAGCCCTATACGGCCGGAGCTGAAAGCTGCCCGCTTGTACATGAAAGTGCGGTACAAACGGTGATCGTACAACCGCCATGGGCTATGATGCTGTTTTAGTCCACCGAGATAGATGATTCCACATGGAAAACGCCAGCACCGCCCCTCGTCTTCCCCGCAAGCGCCGCAGCCTTGCCCAGGAATTGGTCACGGTGCTGTCCGAGCAGATCCGTGATGGTCAACTCAAACGTGGCGACAAGCTGCCCACCGAATCGGCGATCATGGACGCCCATGGCGTCAGCCGCACCGTGGTCCGCGAGGCCATCTCCCGCTTGCAGGCGGCGGGGCAGGTGGAAACCCGTCATGGTATCGGCACCTTTGTGCTCGACACGCCGAGCCCGAGCGGCTTTCGCATCGATCCGGCTACGGTAGTCACTTTGCGTGACGTGCTGGCGATTCTCGAACTGCGTATCAGCCTGGAAGTGGAATCTGCCGGGCTGGCCGCACTGCGCCGTAGCGATGAACAGCTGGCCGCCATGCGCGCGGCCCTCGATGCCCTGAATGAAAGCGCGGCGCACGCCGGTGATGCGGTGGCCTCGGACTTCGCATTCCACCTGGAAATTGCGTTGTCCACCGGCAACCGCTACTTCACCGACATCATGACCCACCTGGGCACCAGCATCATCCCGCGTACGCGCCTGAACTCGGCACGCCTGGCCCATGATGACCACCAGCACTACATGGGGCGCCTGAGCCGCGAACACGAAGAGATTTATGAGGCGATTGCCCGCCAGGATTCGGATGCGGCGAGGGCGGCGATGCGCTTGCACCTGACCAATAGCCGCGAGCGGCTGCGCCATGCCCATGAAGAGGCGGAGGCGCAGCGCGGTTGAGCTATTTGCTGATGGTCAGCGAAATTGGCTCAGAGCTGACCGACATGCTGGATTCACCGATGGTTTGATAGCGTAGCAATGTGGTTTGGTTCGTGAATCGCTCTAAGGCTTCTTTTGGAATCTCGACTTTCAGATTCGCAGATTGTTGATATTGCCCCGTGCTCGCCTGCCATCTGCCTGCATTGACTTTGGCTCCCCTCCAGGCAGGCTCTTCCGGATCTGCACCCAGAATCGCGTATACAGTGCCCTCCGGAAAGAGCTTGGCATCGTTTGGAATACTGGCTACGAGAGGCCCTGTGAATTTGGAAAGGCTAACCTCCGCTTGGTAAAAAGGCTCTGTAACAGGAATGTTTAGGCCGGGGACTGGATTTTCCATGATGAAACCTCCGTGGCTGCCACACAGTAGCGTATCAATTCAGGAGCCGTGTTTCTGGCTCCTGAGCAAACTTATCCACCGCTACGGCATTGTCCGAAACTGTTAGAAATCACAGTCGCGACAAACGGCGTTGATCAAGCTGGCGTATTCGGCTTGTAGTCCTTAAGCAACAAATACGTACTCCACCCCCACCAATCATTGGTCCAGTGCTTGTCGTTGAGGTCATTGACCTCCTTGCGACGCAGCACTTTGTCTCCCTCCATCTTGAACAGCGGCGAAAAGTTATTCGCCGGGTTCTGCGCGGCATTCAGATCCGGCACATACAGCGGTGCCTTGAAGTTGGCCGGGGAGGGCGCAACGCCACCGATGAAGGTTTCGAAGATCTCATCAGCGGATGCCTGAACGGCGCGTTTGACCTGTGCCCGATTGGCTGCGTCGATACTGTCGAAATAGCGTTTGTCGCCATAGGCATGCCACTCATCCCCCAGTGCATTGCGCACCTTGAGCCCGAACTTGCTGTCTTCATCGTGCATGAAGCGGCTGATCAGCGAGCCCAGTTCGCCCGGTGTGACGACCGCCGCCAGCTGTTTGCGCGGCACGCGCAGGTGGCCGGCAGAAAATAGATCGGTCAAGAAGTGATCGGCAAAGCCGTTCATGGCGTAGGCCAGTTCCAATGCCTGATCGGTACCGGTCTGGTGGGCCACCACGGCCTGTTGCAAGGCGGCTGCATGCCCCGCCAGGTAGGCCGCCAGCGCCCATTCGCCGAAGTGGTCGGCGTTGTCCGCCGCCAGTTTCAGGTAACGTCCCAGTGGGATCAATGCCGACACCGCGCTGCCGCCACCGGTGATGCGGTTCCATTCCTCGGACAACGTATCACCCAGGGCATCATAAGCTTCATGGGCTTGCTTGCCGTCCTTGATCGCCTGGTTGACCGCGTTGATCTCTTTTTGCATCACCGCCAGGATCTTCGGCGCTTCGTCCCGCGAGACAGGCAGCACGGCCAGTGAGTTGAACGCGGCGCTGAAACGTTGCATACGATCGGCAGGTGAGGTGCCCTCGTTGATGGGCTGGCCGGGGATGCCATAAAAGTCACCGCCCAGGGCGATCACTTGGCCGTAGGTGAGTGCCAGCCCGTTGGGCAGGTGCAGTTCGACTTGCCGCGCGGGGATTGCCGGGGCGTCCTTGCTGAAGCGCAACAGCGTATCGTCGCCGATGGCGGTGTGTTCACCGCCTTCGAAGCGCAGGGTAGGCGGTTTTTTTGCGGGTGCTGCGAGTTCAGGACCTGACATGTTAGCTCCTTGCTATGTCGTAGGAATCTTCCTTGAATGCTGTATGTATATACAGTCATGCAGAGCATAGAGGAATAATTTCCTACGTCAAGAACACCACTGCCCAAGCCTTTCAACGCCCTCAAGTGCACAACGCCGATGAATTGCAGTTGACGAAATTATTTATAGTTGTACGATGACGTACGACATCAACAAAACCAACAACCTTTCAATAGAAAGTCTTCGCCCAGGGTGTTCGAATAATGAATCCACAAGAACTGAAGTCCATCCTCTCCCACGGTCTGCTGTCTTTCCCGGTGACCGATTTCAATGCCCAGGGTGACTTTCACCAGGCGGGCTACATCAAGCGCCTGGAATGGCTGGCCCCTTACGGCGCCACTGCTTTGTTCGCTGCGGGCGGCACTGGTGAGTTTTTCTCCCTCGCCGCCAGCGAATATTCCCAAGTGATCAAGACCGCCGTGGATACCTGCGCCACCAGCGTGCCGATCCTCGCCGGTGTCGGTGGTTCGACCCGCCAGGCCATCGAGTACGCGCAAGAAGCCGAGCGCCTGGGCGCCAAAGGCCTGCTGCTGCTGCCGCACTACCTCACCGAAGCCAGCCAGGACGGGGTTGCCTCCCACGTTGAAGCGGTGTGCAAATCGGTCAAGATCGGCGTGGTGGTCTACAACCGCAACGTGTGCCGCCTGACCGCTCCGCTGCTGGAACGCCTGGCCGAGCGCTGCCCGAACCTGATCGGCTACAAGGATGGCCTGGGTGACATCGAGTTGATGGTGTCGATCCGCCGCCGTCTGGGCGATCGTTTCAGCTACCTCGGCGGCCTGCCGACCGCAGAGGTCTACGCCGCTGCCTACAAGGCCCTGGGCGTACCGGTGTACTCCTCGGCGGTGTTCAACTTCATCCCGAAGACCGCGATGGATTTCTACCACGCCATTGCCAAGGACGATCACGCCACCGTCGCCAAGATCATCGACGACTTCTTCCTGCCGTACCTGGACATCCGTAACCGCAAGGCCGGTTATGCCGTGAGCATCGTCAAGGCGGGTGCAAAAATCGTCGGCTATGACGCAGGCCCTGTGCGCACGCCGCTGACCGATCTGCTGCCGGAAGAATACGAAGCCCTGGCCGCGCTGATCGACAAGCAAGGTCCGCAATAAATTATCCACAAGGCCGCTGAGCAATCAGCGGCCTTTTGCGTCAGGAGAAGATTCGTGTCCCAAGTAAAGCGTTTTGAGAACTACATCAACGGTGAATGGGTTGCCGGCGCCGACTACTGCGTCAACCTCAACCCGTCGGAGTTGTCCGATGTCATTGGTGAATACGCCAAGGCTGACGTCACCCAGGTCAACGCCGCCATCGACGCCGCCCGCGCCGCATTCCCGGCCTGGTCCACTTCCGGGATCCAGGCTCGCCACGATGCCCTGGATAAAGTCGGCAGCGAAATCCTCGCCCGTCGCGAAGAACTCGGCACCCTGTTGGCCCGTGAAGAAGGCAAGACCCTGCCGGAAGCCATCGGCGAAGTGACCCGCGCCGGTAACATCTTCAAGTTCTTCGCCGGTGAATGCCTGCGGTTGTCCGGCGACTACGTGCCGTCGGTACGCCCGGGCGTCAACGTGGAAGTCACCCGTGAAGCCCTCGGCGTGGTCGGCCTGATCACCCCGTGGAACTTCCCGATCGCCATTCCCGCCTGGAAAATCGCCCCGGCCCTGGCCTACGGCAACTGCGTGGTGATCAAGCCGGCTGAACTGGTACCGGGCTGCGCCTGGGCCCTGGCGGAGATTATCTCCCGCGCCGGTTTCCCTGCCGGTGTGTTCAACCTGGTGATGGGCAGCGGCCGCGTGGTGGGCGACGTGCTGGTCAACAGCCCGAAAGTCGACGGCATCAGCTTCACCGGTTCCGTCGGTGTGGGTCGCCAGATTGCTGTCAGCTGCGTATCGCGCCAAGCCAAAGTGCAGTTGGAAATGGGCGGTAAGAACCCGCAGATCATTCTCGACGACGCCGACCTCAAGCAGGCCGTCGAGTTGTCGGTACAGAGCGCGTTCTACTCCACCGGCCAGCGTTGCACGGCGTCCAGCCGCCTGATCGTCACCGCCGGTATCCACGACCAGTTCGTCGCGGCCATGGCCGAGCGCATGAAGTCGATCAAGGTCGGCCACGCGCTCAAAAGCGGCACCGACATCGGCCCGGTGGTTTCCCAGGCCCAACTGGACCAGGACATGAAGTACATCGACATCGGCCAAAGCGAAGGTGCGCGGCTGGTGAGCGGTGGCGGCCTGGTCACCTGCGACACCGAAGGCTACTACCTGGCGCCGACGCTGTTTGCCGACAGCGAAGCCGCCATGCGTATCAGCCGTGAAGAGATCTTCGGCCCGGTCGCCAACGTCGTGCGCGTGGCGGACTACGAGGCGGCACTGGCCATGGCCAACGACACCGAGTTCGGTTTGTCGGCGGGCATTGCCACCACGTCGTTGAAGTACGCCAACCACTTCAAGCGCCACTCCCAGGCGGGGATGGTGATGGTCAACCTGCCGACCGCAGGTGTGGATTACCACGTTCCATTCGGTGGCCGTAAAGGCTCGTCCTATGGCTCGCGGGAGCAAGGTCGCTATGCGCAGGAGTTCTACACCGTGGTGAAAACCAGCTACATCGGTTCGTAATACGCAACACCCAGTGGGGCCGGAGGCCTGCCGGTCCCCACGACAACAACAGAAAACCATTACCCGCAAAAAAAATAATTAGTGGGAGTACTTCTACATGCAAGCGACCAAGCCGACCCATGTCCGCTATTTGATCCTGCTCATGCTATTCCTGGTGACCACGATCAACTATGCCGACCGGGCTACTATTGCAATCGCGGGCTCCAGCCTGCAAAAAGACCTCGGCATCGACGCGGTCACCCTCGGTTATATCTTCTCCGCATTCGGTTGGGCCTACGTGGCCGGGCAAATCCCCGGCGGCTGGCTGCTGGACCGATTCGGCTCGAAAAAAGTCTACGCCCTGAGCATCTTCACCTGGTCACTGTTCACCGTGCTGCAAGGCTACGTCGGTGAGTTCGGTGTCTCCACCGCAGTGGTTGCGCTGTTCATGCTGCGCTTCATGGTGGGCCTGGCTGAGGCGCCGTCCTTCCCGGGCAACGCGCGCATTGTTGCCGCCTGGTTCCCGACCGCCGAGCGCGGTACGGCCTCGGCGATCTTCAACTCGGCGCAGTACTTCGCCACGGTGTTGTTCGCGCCGCTGATGGGCTGGATCGTCTACCGCTTCGGCTGGCAGCACGTGTTTATCGTGATGGGCGTGATCGGCATCGTGTTCTCGCTGATCTGGCTGAAAGTTATCCACAGCCCGCGCCAGCACCCGATGATCAACGAAGCCGAGCTCAATCACATCGCCGTCAATGGCGCGATGGTCGATATGGATCAGGACAAGGGCAAGGGTAAGAAAACCGACGGTCCGAAGTGGGATTACATCCGTCAGTTGCTGACCAACCGCATGATGCTTGGCGTGTACCTGGGCCAGTACTGCATCAACGGTATCACCTACTTTTTCCTGACCTGGTTCCCGGTGTACCTGGTGCAGGACCGCGGCATGACCATCCTCAAGGCTGGTTTCATCGCCTCGTTGCCGGCCATCTGCGGGTTTATCGGTGGCGTGCTGGGCGGGGTGATTTCCGACTACCTGCTGCGCAAAGGCCATTCGCTGACGTTCGCCCGCAAGGCGCCGATCATTGCCGGCCTGCTGGTCTCCAGCAGCATCATCGCGTGCAACTATGTTGACGTTGAATGGATGGTGGTGGGCTTCATGGCTTTGGCCTTCTTCGGCAAGGGCGTTGGCGCACTGGGCTGGGCGGTCGTGTCCGACACCTCGCCGAAACAAATCGCCGGTCTCAGTGGCGGCTTGTTCAACACCTTCGGTAACCTCGCGTCGATCACCACGCCGATTGTCATCGGCTACATCATCAGCACCACCGGCTCGTTCAAGTGGGCCCTGGTGTTTGTCGGCGCCAACGCGCTGGTGGCGGTGTTCAGCTATCTGGTCATCGTCGGCCCGATCAAGCGTGTAGTACTCAAAGAGCCGCCAAGCAAGGGGCCTGAGTTGACCAACCTAACCGAAGCGCACTCCTGAGAGGCCCCGTGATGCAGTTGATTGAACATGCCGACTCGCCGCGCTCCATCCGCCTGCACGAGCGCGACAACGTAGTGATCGTGGTCAACGACCAGGGCGTACCGGCCGGGACGGAGTTCCCGGACGGCCTGGTGACCGTGGATTTCATCCCCCAGAGCCACAAAGTGACCCTGGAAGACATCCCCGAAGGCGGTCAGATTATTCGCTACGGACAGACCATCGGTTACGCCTTGGCGCCGATTCCGCGCGGCAGTTGGGTCCAGGAAGATCAACTGCGCATGCCCACCGCGCCACCGCTGGACAGCTTGCCGCTGTCCACCGAGGTGCCTGCAACCCAGGCACCGTTGGAGGGGTTTACCTTCGAGGGCTATCGCAACGCCGACGGCACCGTGGGCACGCGCAATATCCTCGGCATCACCACCACGGTGCAGTGCGTGACGGGCGTGTTGGACCATGCGGTCAAGCGCATCAAGGACGAATTACTGCCCAAGTACCCCCACGTCGATGACGTGGTGGCGCTGACCCACAGCTACGGCTGCGGGGTGGCGATCACCGCGACGGATGCCTACATCCCGATCCGTACCGTGCGTAACCTGGCGCGCAACCCGAACCTGGGCGGCGAAGCCCTGGTGATCAGCCTGGGCTGCGAGAAATTGCAGGCCGGGCAGGTGATGCACGACAACGACAGCTCCGTCGACCTCAGCGAGCCGTGGCTGTATCGGTTGCAGGATTCCAGCCATGGCTTTACCGAAATGATCGAACAGATCATGGAACTGGCCGAAGTGCGCCTGAAAAAGCTCGACCAGCGTCGCCGGGAAACCGTGCCGGCGTCCGAACTGATCCTGGGCATGCAATGCGGCGGCAGTGATGCGTTTTCCGGTATCACCGCCAACCCGGCGCTGGGCTATGCCTCGGATTTGTTGCTGCGGGCGGGAGCGACGGTGATGTTTTCCGAAGTCACCGAAGTGCGGGATGCCATTTACCTGCTGACTTCGCGCGCAGAGACGAAGGAAGTTGCCGAAGAGTTGGTCAGGGAAATGGACTGGTACGACCGCTACCTGGCCAAGGGTGAGGCCGATCGCAGCGCCAACACCACGCCAGGCAACAAGAAGGGCGGGCTGTCGAACATTGTCGAGAAGTCCCTGGGCTCCATCGTCAAGTCCGGCAGCAGTGCGATCAACGGCGTGCTGGGCCCTGGCGAGCGCTTCAAAAGCAAGGGCCTGATCTTTTGCGCCACGCCGGCCAGTGACTTTGTCTGCGGTACCCTGCAACTGGCGGCGGGGATGAACCTGCATGTGTTCACCACCGGGCGTGGCACCCCTTACGGGCTGGCGATGGCGCCGGTGGTGAAGGTCTCGACACGTACGGAGCTGGCGCAGCGCTGGCCGGACCTCATCGATATCGACGCCGGGCGCATTGCCACCGGGCGCGCGACCATCGAGGAGTTGGGCTGGGAGTTGTTCCACTTCTACCTGGACGTGGCCAGCGGTAAGAAGCAGACCTGGGCGGAGCATCACAAGCTGCATAACGACATCACCTTGTTCAACCCGGCGCCGATTACCTGAGACCGCGTCGCCTGCCATCGGGGGCAAGCCCCTCCCACAGTTTGAATTGTGAATACTTTCAAGTGTGGGAGGGGGCTTGCCCCGATAGCGGTCTATCAGGCGCCGTTGGGCTGTATGGCTTATCATTAGCCACCTGACGACGCTCACCAAGGTTCTCCCCGGCATGCTGGCAATTTTCCTCACCACCCTCACCATCACTGCGCCGGTATTCGCCATGCTGTTCCTGGGTGTGCTGCTCAAGCGCATCAACTGGATCAACGACAACTTTATCCACACGGCTTCGTCCCTGGTGTTCAACGTCACCATGCCGGCGCTGCTGTTCCTCGGCATCCTCCACGCCGACCTGCACTCGGCGCTCAAGCCGGGGTTGCTGATCTATTTTGCCGTGGCCACGCTGCTGAGCTTTGCCCTGGCCTGGGGCTGGGCGATTTTTCGCTGCAAGCGTGAAGACCGGGGCATCTACACCCAGGGCGCGTTTCGCGGCAACAACGGGGTGATCGGCCTGGCCCTGGCGGCCAGCATGTATGGCGACTACGGCATTTCCCTCGGCGCGATCCTCGCGGCGCTGGTGATCCTGTTCTACAACACGCTGTCGACCATTGTGCTGGCGGTGTACAGCCCGGTGATCAAGTCCGACCCGTGGAGCATCTGCAAAAGTGTGGTGGCCAATCCGCTGATCATCAGCGTCATCGTGGCGGCGCCGTTCGCGTATTTTCAGATTGGCCTGCCGGGCTGGCTGGAAAAATCCATGCAGTACCTGGCGGACACCACCTTGCCGCTGGCATTGATCTGCATTGGCGGCACCTTGTCCCTGGCGGCGTTGCGCAAGAGCGGCAATATGGCGCTGAGCGCGAGCTTGATGAAGATGGTCTGGCTGCCGGTGGTCGCGACCCTGGGCGCTTGGCTGTTGGGCTTTCGCGGGCCGGAGTTGGGAATCCTGTTCCTGTACTTCGGTGCGCCGACCGCTGCGGCGAGCTTCGTGATGGCCAGGGCGGCCGAGGGCAATCATGAACTGGCGGCGGCGATTATCGTGATCACCACGCTGATGGCGGCAGTGACCACGAATATCGGGATTTTCGTGTTGCAGGCGGGGGGCTGGATCTAGCCTTCTTTCTGATAGGTGTCGATGACTTCCTGCGCCGCCCGAAACGCATCAATCGCCGCCGGTACGCCGGCATACACCGCGCAATGCAGCAGCGCTTCGCGAATTTCCTCCACAGTACAGCCGTTGTTCAACGCGCCGCGCACGTGGCCCTTGAGCTCCTGCGGGCACTTGAGCGCGGTGAGGGCGGCCAGGGTAATCAGGCTGCGCGTCTTCAGCGGCAAACCTTCGCGGGTCCACACGCTGCCCCAGGCATGTTCGTTGACGAAGTCCTGCAGCGGCTGGGTGAATTCGGTGGCGTTGCCCAGGGCGCGGTCGACGAACACATCGCCCATCACCTGGCGACGCATTTCAACCCCGGGCTTTTTCTGATCGGTCATTGCGATTCCCTCTTGTGTTGGCGGCGCCAGGCTCGCAGCGTGCTGAACAACAGGAAAGCCACCAGCACTGGCAGGACGTAATACAGCATCAGTTGTTCAAGCTTGTTGGCCAGGGGCATGCCGGTGGTGAACGACATCACGTGCAGCCCATACGCCAGGTACAGGCCCAGCAGTACCAGGCCTTCGGCGCGGGTGACGCGGTAGCCGGTATAAAACACCGGCAGGCACAGCACCACCACGCCGAGCATCACCGGCAGGTCGAAGTCCAGGGCGTTGGGCGACACCGACAGCGGCGAAGGCGCGAGCAGCGCGGTCAGCCCCAATACCCCCAGCAGGTTGAACAGGTTGCTGCCGATCACGTTGCCCACGGCAATTTCCCGCTGGCCGCGCAGGGCGGCAATCAGTGAGGTGGCCAGGCAGGGCAGCGACGTGCCGACGCCGATCAGCGTAAGGCCGATGATGCGCTCCGAGAGGCCCAGGTCCGCCGCCACATCCACCGCCGCGCCGAGCAGCAAGTGCCCGGCCAGCACCAGGATCAACAGCCCGCCCAGCATCTGCAGCACACTGCTCAGCCAGGGCGCCCGGGCGACGGTATCCAGGGTGCGCGGGCGGCGCGAATGGCGGGTCTGGTAATGCAGCACGCCGAGGTAGGCCAGCAGGGCAATCAGCAGCAGCAGGCCATCGACCGGCGTCAGTTCTTCATTGGCCGCCAGGGTAAACACCAGCAGCCCGGCGAGGATCATCACCGGAATATCCACGCGCACCAGCTGCCGCGAGACGCGCAGGGGGATGATCAGCGCCGACAGGCCCAGGGTCACGAGAATGTTGAAGATGCTGCTGCCGATCACGCTGCCCACGGCAATGTCGGTATTGCCGGCCAGGGTGGCCTGCAGGCTGACGGTCATCTGCGGCGCGCTGCTGCCGAAGGCGACGATCGTAAGGCCGATGATCAGCGGCCGCACCTTGAGGCTGGCGGCCAGGCGCACGGCGGCGCGCACCAGGATTTCGGCGCCGAGGATCAGCAGCACCAGGCCGCTGACCAGTTCGAGCAGGCTCCAGGGCGAGAGGGCGGTTAATCCGAAAATGGCCAGGGCTCCGTCTTCAATTGCTCAAGGCTTGCACGCGAACCCGCGCAGTGCCGCTGCTCAGCATGCCCAGTTGCTCGGCCGCCTTGCGTGATAGATCGATCAAGCGCCCACGGGTATGCGGGCCGCGATCGTTGATGCGGACCACGACGGATTTGTCGTTGTCGAGATTGGTGACCTTGACCTGGGTGCCGAAGGGCAGTCGCCGGTGGGCGGCGGTCAGGGCGTTCTGGTTGAAGGGTTCACCGCTGGCGGTTTTCTTGCCATGGTGCCTGGCGCCGTAATAAGAGGCGGTGCCGGTTTCGTCGTAGCCGTTGGGGTCGATGAGGCCGCTGGCGCAGCCGGCCAGCAGTGAAAATAGAGCCCATAGACCTAATAGACGCTTCATTATCAAGGTGCCCCCCATCACAAATGTGGGAGGGGGCAAGCCCCCTCCCACAGGAGGTCCGAATCAGGCATGAAGTCTCGCCCGGACCATTCATCGCAATCAGCCTTCGAGCTTGCTTTTCAGCAGTTCGTTCACCTGTTGCGGGTTGGCCTTGCCTTTGGAGGCTTTCATCGCCTGGCCGACAAAGAAACCAAACATCTTGCCGCGCTTGGCTTCGTCTGCCGCACGGTACTGTTCGACCTGCTCGGCGTTGGCCGCCAGCATTTCATCCAGCACGGCCGAGATGGCGCCGCTGTCGGTGACTTGCTTGAGACCGCGTTTCTCGATGATCTCGTCGGCGCTGCCTTCACCGCTGGCCATGGCTTCGAACACGGTCTTGGCGATTTTGCCGGAGATGGTGTTGTCCTTGATGCGCAGCAGCATGCCGCCCAATTGCTCGGCCGACACCGGCGCTTCGTCGATCTCCAGGCCCTGTTTGTTCAACAGGCTGCCCAGCTCGACCATCACCCAGTTGGCCGCCAGCTTGGCGTCACCGGCAATGCTCACGACCTTTTCGAAGTAGTCGGCTTGCTCACGGCTCGAAGCCAGCACGCTGGCATCGTAGACCGACAGGCCGAACTGCGCCTGGAAGCGCTCGCGTTTTTGCGGCGGCAATTCCGGCAGGGTAGCGCGGATCTCATTGAGGAACGAGTCCTCAAGCACCACCGGCAACAGGTCCGGATCGGGGAAGTAACGGTAGTCGTTGGCTTCCTCTTTGCTGCGCATGGCGCGGGTTTCGTCTTTGTTCGGGTCGTACAGGCGCGTTTGCTGGATCACCTTGCCGCCGTCCTCGATCAATTCGATCTGGCGCCGCACTTCGGTGTTGATCGCCTTCTCGATAAAGCGGAACGAGTTGACGTTCTTGATCTCGCAGCGAGTGCCGTACTCGGCCTGGCCTTTTGGCCGCACCGACACGTTGCAGTCGCAACGCAGCGAGCCTTCGGCCATGTTGCCGTCACAGATGCCCAGGTAACGCACCAGCGCGTGGATGGTCTTGACGTAGGCCACGGCTTCCTTGGCGCTGCGCATGTCCGGCTCGGACACGATCTCCAGCAGCGGCGTGCCGGCACGGTTCAGGTCGATACCGGTGGCACCGTTGAACTCTTCGTGCAGGCTCTTGCCGGCGTCTTCTTCCAGGTGCGCACGGGTGACGCCGACACGCTTGATGGTGCCGTCTTCCAGCGGGATGTCCAGATAGCCCTTGCCGACGATCGGCAATTCCATCTGGCTGATCTGGTAACCCTTGGGCAGGTCCGGGTAGAAGTAGTTCTTGCGCGCGAACACGTTGTGCTGGCCGATCTCGGCGTCAATCGCCAGGCCGAACATCACCGCCATGCGCACGGCTTCCTGGTTCAGCACCGGCAGTACGCCGGGCATGCCCAGGTCTACCAGGCTGGCCTGGGTGTTGGGCTCGGAGCCGAACGTGGTGGCGCTACCGGAGAAAATCTTCGATTGGGTGGCGAGCTGGGTATGAATCTCCAGCCCGATCACAACTTCCCATTGCATAGTGTTCTCCTCAGAAGCCGGTAGGGGTGCGAGTGTGCCAGTCGGTGTTCAACTGGTACTGGTGCGCCACATTGAGCAGGCGGCCTTCCTGGAAATACGGGGCGAGCAATTGCACGCCCACCGGCAGGCCGTCGACGAAACCGGCAGGCATGGACAAGCCCGGCAGGCCCGCGAGGTTGGCGGTGATGGTGTAGAGGTCTTCCAGGTACTCGGCAATCGGGTCACCGGTCTTGGCGCCGATCTTCCAGGCCGGGTTCGGCGTGGTTGGGCCGAGGATCACGTCGACTTCTTCAAAGGCAGCCATGAAGTCGTTCTTGATCAGGCGACGGATCTTTTGCGCCTTGAGGTAGTACGCGTCGTAATAGCCGGCGGACAGGGCGTAGGCACCGACCATGATCCGGCGTTGCACTTCGGCACCGAAGCCTTCGCCACGGGAGCGTTTGTACAGGTCGGTCAGGTCCTTCGGGTTCTCGCAGCGGTAGCCGAAGCGCACGCCGTCGAAACGCGACAGGTTGGAGGAGGCTTCTGCCGGCGCGATCACGTAGTAGGCAGGAATCGCATGCTGGTTGTTCGGCAGGCTGATTTCCTTGATCACCGCGCCGAGCTTTTCCAGCTCCTTGACGCTGTTGTGCACCAATTCTGCAATGCGCGGGTCGAGACCGGCGCTGAAGTATTCCTTCGGCACGCCGATGCGCAGGCCCTTGAGCGAAGCATTGAGGCTGGCGCTGTAGTCCGGCACCGGTTCATCGATGCTGGTGGAGTCCTGGGTGTCGAAGCCTGCCATGCCTTGTAACAAAATCGCGCAGTCTTCGGCCGTGCGGGCCAGTGGGCCGCCCTGATCGAGGCTGGAGGCGTAGGCGATCATGCCCCAGCGGGAAACACGACCGTAGGTCGGCTTCAGGCCGGTGAGGTTGGTGAAGGCCGCCGGCTGGCGGATCGAGCCGCCGGTGTCGGTGGCCGTGGCGGCTGGCAGGAAGCGCGCGGCAACGGCCGCAGCCGAACCACCGGACGAACCACCGGGCACGTGTTCCAGGTTCCACGGGTTTTTCACCGCGCCGTAGTAGCTCGATTCGTTGGCCGACCCCATGGCGAATTCGTCCATGTTGGTCTTGCCCAGGGTCACGGCCCCGGCAGCGGCCAGCTTGGCGACCACGGTGGCGTCGTAGGGCGCCTTGAAGTTGTCGAGCATCTTCGAGCCGCAGCTGGTGCGAATGCCCTGGGTGCAGAACAGGTCCTTGTGGGCGATCGGTGCGCCCAGCAGGGCACCGTTTTCACCGTTGGCGCGGCGTGCATCCGCGGCCTTGGCCTGGCTCAAGGCCAGCTCTTCGGTGAGGCTGATGAAGCTGTTGACCTTGGGGTCCAGCTCGGCGATGCGCGCCAGCAGGGTCTTGGTCAGCTCTTCGGAAGAAAACGTTTTGTCGGCGAGACCGCGGGCGATCTCGGCCAGAGTCATGTGATGCATGAAAGGCTCTTTCCCTTTAGTCGATGACTTTCGGAACCAGGTACAGGCCGTTTTCGACCGCTGGCGCGATGGACTGGTAGGCCTCGCGATTATTGCGCTCGGTCACGACGTCTGCGCGCAGGCGCTGGCTGGCTTCCAGCGGGTGAGCCAGGGGCTCGATGCCGTCGGTATTCACCGCCTGCATTTGGTCAACCAGCCCGAGAATGCTGTTCAGGGCTGCGGTGGTCTGTGGAAGATCGGCTTCATTCAGGCCAAGCGAGGCCAGATGAGCGATTTTTTCCACGTCGGAGCGTTCAAGCGCCATGGGAATCTCCAGTGGAAAACAGAACGGAGGCTGTCCGTGTGTTAGATTGTCGGAACACTACCGCATTTCTACGGTCTTACGGCCGCGATTGTGGGGGTTGGTGCACAGAAAGTCGGCCAATTTAGCACATTGGCGCCTTGCCCAAAATCCCTGTCGTTGTTAGAGTTTGCCGCACTTTTTTACCCACGCGTTGCCTAGGGTCCTTTCCCCATGTTCAAGAAACTGCGTGGCATGTTTTCCAGCGATCTTTCCATTGACCTGGGCACTGCCAACACCCTTATTTACGTGCGCGAGCGCGGTATCGTTCTGAATGAGCCATCGGTTGTGGCCATTCGGACCCATGGTAATCAGAAAAGTGTCGTTGCCGTCGGCACCGAGGCCAAGCGCATGCTCGGCCGAACACCAGGCAATATTGCTGCCATTCGTCCGATGAAAGACGGCGTGATCGCCGACTTCAGCGTCTGCGAAAAGATGCTGCAGTACTTCATCAACAAGGTTCACGAAAACAGCTTCCTGCAGCCCAGCCCTCGTGTGCTGATCTGCGTTCCGTGCAAATCCACCCAGGTGGAGCGTCGTGCCATCCGTGAGTCGGCCCTTGGCGCCGGTGCCCGCGAAGTGTTCCTGATCGAAGAGCCGATGGCTGCTGCGATCGGTGCCGGCCTGCCGGTTGAAGAAGCGCGCGGTTCGATGGTGGTGGATATCGGTGGTGGTACCACTGAAATCGCCCTGATTTCCCTGAACGGTGTGGTGTATGCCGAATCCGTACGTGTAGGCGGCGACCGTTTCGACGAAGCGATCATCACTTATGTACGTCGCAACTACGGCAGCCTGATCGGCGAGTCCACCGCCGAGCGCATCAAGCAGGAAATCGGTACCGCTTACCCGGGCGGCGAAGTTCGCGAAGTCGATGTTCGCGGTCGCAACCTGGCCGAAGGCGTTCCACGTGCCTTCACCCTGAACTCCAATGAAGTGCTGGAAGCTCTGCAAGAGTCCCTGGCCACCATCGTTCAGGCTGTGAAGAGCGCCCTGGAGCAATCGCCGCCGGAGCTGGCTTCCGACATCGCCGAGCGAGGCCTGGTGCTGACCGGTGGTGGCGCCCTGTTGCGCGACCTCGACAAGCTGCTGGCCCAGGAAACCGGCCTGCCGGTGATCGTCGCCGAAGATCCGCTGACCTGCGTTGCCCGTGGCGGTGGTCGTGCACTGGAAATGATGGATAAACACACCATGGACCTGCTCTCCAGCGAATAAGACCGTTGGTTGCACCATGTTTCGCCCGCAGGCAGCACTTTGCAGTGCTGCCTGTTGGCGTTTATCTTCTTCAATCTGCATCCAGGCCGGTTAGATGCCGTATGAATAAAGAGAACATTTGCCTGGGAGGAGCGGCCTATTAAACCGCTTTTCGCCAAAGGCCCCTCATTGGGCGTGCGCTTATTGGTGCTGGTCGTGCTTTCGGTCGCATTGATGGTGGTCGATGCCCGCTTTGCGCTGCTCAAGCCGGTGCGTAGCCAAATGTCGCTGGTGTTGATGCAGACCTACTGGATCACCGACCTGCCGCAACGTCTCTACCAGGGCGTGGCCAGCCAATTTGGCAGCCGCACCGAACTGGTTGCCGAGAACGAAAAACTCAAGACCGAAAACCTGCTGTTGCAGGGGCGCATGCAAAAGCTGGCAGCCCTCACCGAGCAGAACGTTCGGCTGCGCGAGTTGCTTAACTCTTCTGCGTTGGTCAACGAAAAGGTCGAAGTGGCCGAGTTGATCGGCATGGACCCCAACCCCTTTACCCATCGCATCATCATCAACAAGGGTGAGCGCGACGGCGTGGTGCTTGGTCAGCCGGTACTCGATGCCCGTGGCCTGATGGGCCAGGTAGTCGAGTTGATGCCCTACACCTCGCGGGTCCTGCTGCTGACGGACACCACCCACAGCATTCCGGTGCAGGTCAACCGTAACGGCTTGCGCGCGATTGCCAGCGGTACCGGTAACCCCGAGCGCCTGGAGTTGCGTCACGTCGCGGATACGGCCGACATCAAGGAAGGCGATCTGCTGGTCAGCTCCGGCCTGGGCCAGCGGTTCCCGGCAGGCTATCCGGTGGCAACGGTCAAGGAAGTGATCCACGATTCCGGCCAGCCCTTCGCCATTGTGCGTGCCGTGCCCACTGCAGCCCTGAACCGCAGCCGCTACCTGTTGCTGGTGTTCAGCGACAATCGGACTCCGGAAGAGCGCGCCAACGACGCCGCCCAGGCCCAGGAAGCGGAAGACAAGAAGAACGGCACTGCGCCGATCATTCCCGCGACCGTGCCCAAGCCCGCGTCGGCTGCCCCCGTTGTACCGGCGGCAACGCCCGCCGTTGCTGCGCCTGTGGCCACGCCGGTCAAGCCTGCGGCCCATAGCGCGCGCGCGGTGAAACCGACTGCAGCGAAACCGCCTGCCACTACGCCTGCCACTACGACGCCCGCTGCGAAGCCTCCAGCCGCAGCCCCGGCCACCACACGGCAGAGGGAGGAATAATGGCCGGTACTCATTCGAGCAATGGCTGGATCGTCTGGCTGACATTCGCCATCGGCTTGCTGCTCAGCGTTTCGCCGCTGCCGCAGTTCATGGAGATCCTGCGTCCGCTGTGGCTGGCATTGCTGCTGGCATTCTGGTCGCTGAACCTGCCGCATAAAGTGGGCATGGTCACGGCCATGTTCCTGGGCTTGGCGGAAGATGTGCTGTATGGCACTTTGCTGGGCCAGAACGCGTTGATCCTGACCCTGATTACCTTCCTGGTGCTGTCGTTGCAGCAGCGCCTGCGCATGTTCCCGATGTGGCAGCAATGCCTGGTGATCCTGGTGATCTTCGGCCTGGCGCAGTTGGTACAGTTGTGGCTCAGTGCCTTGACCGGCAACCGCCAGCCAACCCTGGCGCTGGTGTTGCCGGCCCTGGTCAGTGCGCTGCTGTGGCCGTGGATCAGCTTCGGCCTGCGTGGGTTACGTCGTCGCTATAAAATCAATTGAATGGATTGCGAGGCTCTGCCTGGTTATCGAACCCCACAGGGAGAGTCTGCAATGAATTCGCTATATCTGGCCTCGGGTTCCCCGAGGCGGCGTGAACTGCTGACCCAGATCGGTGTGCCTTTCACCGTGGTCAGCGCCGCCATTGATGAAACCCCTCTTACAAACGAAACCCCTGTTTCCTACGTCGAGCGTCTCGCTCGCGGTAAGGCCGCAGCGGGTTTTGCTGCGCTCGGGCAAACCTCGGCCGCCTGCGTCCTGGGCGCCGATACCGCAGTGATCGTGGACGGCAAGATCCTCGGCAAGCCCGTAGACCAAGCCGATGCGTTGGCGATGTTGATGGCACTGGAGGGGCGTGAACATGAAGTTCTGACTGCGATTGCCCTGACTGACGGCCAGCGCTGTGAAACCCAATGTGTAAGCAGTCGTGTACTTTTCCGTGGGATTTCTGTCGAGGAGGCTACAAGCTACTGGCACAGCGGCGAACCCCAGGACAAGGCGGGCGGCTATGCTATCCAAGGGCTTGGCTCGGTGTTTGTGGCCGGGCTCAATGGCAGCTATTCCGCCGTGGTAGGCCTGCCGGTGTGCGAAACCGCGCAACTGCTTGCCCAATTCGGCATACCCTGTTGGCAAAACCTTACCGCGCGCTGAGCACGTGACTCCAGCGCCCAGCCTTAAGCGACCGGTCACTATTGTGAAAACGCCTGAACGAGACCCAGCCATGAGTGAAGAGATTCTGATCAATATCACGCCGATGGAATCGCGCGTGGCGGTGGTAGAGAACGGTGTTCTGCAAGAAGTGCATGTCGAGCGCACCCAGAAACGCGGGATCGTCGGCAATATCTACAAGGGCAAGGTGGTGCGGGTGTTGCCGGGGATGCAGGCGGCATTTGTCGATATCGGCCTGGACCGGGCGGCATTTATCCACGCCTCGGAGATCTCCCTGCGCGAAGGGCCTGCGGTGGAAAGCATCAGCGCCTTGGTGCACGAAGGGCAGAGCCTGGTGGTGCAAGTCACCAAGGACCCCATCGGCTCCAAGGGCGCGCGGCTGACGACTCAGCTGTCGATTCCGTCGCGCTACCTGGTTTACATGCCGCGCACCGCCCATGTCGGCATTTCCCTGAAGATTGAAGACGAAGCCGAGCGCGAGCGCCTGAAAAAGGTGGTCAGCGACTGCGTGGCCGCCGAAGGTATCAAGGAGGCGGGCGGTTTTATCCTGCGCACCGCCGCCGAGGGCGCCGGTGCTGACGAAATCCTCATGGACATTCGCTACCTGCGGCGCCTGTGGGACCAGATCGGCGCACAGATCAAGACCATCGGCGCGCCGAGTGTGATCTACGAAGACCTGGGCCTGGCCCTGCGTACCTTGCGCGACCTGGTCAGCCCCAAGATCGAGAAAATTCGCATCGACTCGCGGGAAACCTTCCAGCGCACCACGCAATTTGTTGCCGAGCTGATGCCGGAAATTGCCGATCGCCTGGAGCATTATCCTGGCGAACGGCCGATCTTCGACCTGTATGGCGTCGAGGACGAAATCCAGAAAGCCCTGGAGCGCAAGGTCCCGCTCAAGTCCGGTGGCTACCTGGTGGTGGACCCGGCGGAGGCCATGACCACCATCGACGTCAACACCGGCGCGTTCGTAGGCCATCGCAACCTTGAAGAGACCATCTTCAAGACCAATCTCGAAGCGGCCACGGCGATTGCTCGTCAACTGCGCCTGCGTAACCTGGGCGGCATCATCATCATCGACTTCATCGACATGGAAGATGAAGAGCACCAGCGCCAGGTGCTGCGCACACTCGAAAAGCAGTTGGAGCGCGATCACGCCAAGACCAATATCATCGGCATCACCGAGCTGGGCCTGGTGCAGATGACCCGCAAGCGCACCCGCGAGAGCCTGGAGCAGGTGCTGTGCGAGCCCTGCAGCAGTTGCCAGGGCCGCGGTAAGTTGAAAACTCCGGAAACGGTTTGCTACGAGATTTTCCGGGAAATCCTCCGAGAGGCACGGGCCTACCAGGCCGAAGGTTATAGAGTGCTCGCCAACCAGAAAGTGGTCGACCGCCTGCTGGATGAAGAATCCGGTAACGTGGCTGAATTGGAGGGGTTTATCGGGCGTACGATTCGCTTCCAGGTCGAAACCATGTATTCCCAGGAACAATATGACGTGGTGCTGCTCTGATCCCCATTCGCTTTCTTTTTACGCGACTCGCAGACCTTGATCTGCAGTCCGACTACTGCCTTGAGGGTCGCCTGACATGGAGCGTCTGACACGCTTTTTTGCCGCTTTGACCCGTTGGGGCCTTGGGCTGTGCGCCTTGCTGCTGGTGTTGGCGGCGGTGTACGTGAGCCTGGGGCGTGAATTGACCCCGTTGGTGGCCGAATACCGCGCGGAAATCGAAGCCAAGGCCCAGGCTGCGGTGGACATGCCTGTGCACATCGGCAGCCTTGAAGGCCGCTGGAGCGGTTTTGCGCCCGTGTTGCTGGCCCACGACGTAATGGTCGGCGAGGGCAGCAGTGCCTTGCGCCTGGATCAGGTCGAAGTGGTGCCGGACATGTGGGCCAGCCTGATGGCGCGCGAAGTGCGTATTGCGCACCTGGAAGTCAGTGGCCTGCAACTGAGCGCCAAGGAAGACAAGGACGGCCATTGGGCGCTGCAAGGCTTGCCGATGCAGGACGACCAGCCGCTGGACCCGGAGCAATTGCTCAAGCGCATGCAGATGGTCAAGCGCGTATCGCTGCTCGACAGCCAGGTCACCCTGCAACCGTTCGACCAGGCGCCGCTGACCCTCACGTATGTGGGCTTGAGCCTGCACACGGGCGTCACCCGCCAGCGCCTGGACGCCCGCCTTACCTTGCCCGACGGCCAGCCCCTGGCCCTGAGCCTGCGCAGCCGCATTCGCGCGAGCCAGTGGAAGGACGCTGAAGTCGAGGCCTACCTGAGCCTGCCGCAGAGCGACTGGGCCAAGTGGATCCCCGCCAGGCTGACCCAGCAGTGGAAACTCACGCAGTTCAAGGCCGGCGGTGAGTTCTGGCTGAACTGGGGTAAAGGCACGGTGCAAAGTGCGGTCGTGCGCCTCAACTCGCCGCAGGTGAAGGGCAGCTACGCCGAACGCAAGCCGGTCCACATCGAAAACCTTGCACTCACGGCCTATCTGCAACGCAGTGATACCGGCTTGAAGGTGTTGTTCGATTCCCTGGCGATGAACCTGGGCGAGACCCGATGGGAATCGCGCCTGCAATTGCAGCAGACCCTGGCGACCGACACGGCCCTGGAAGCCTGGAAGCTGCAGGCTGACCGCCTTGACCTGACCCCCATCACACCGTTGCTCAACGCCCTGGCGCCGCTGCCGGAAGGCGTCGCCAAGACCGTCGAGCACCTGAAGGCCACCGGCCTGCTGCGCAATGTACTGGTGGATTTCCGTCCTCAAGACACCACCGATCAAAAGGTCAGCTTTGCCGCCAACCTGGAACGGGTCGGGTTTGACGCCTACTTCGGTGCGCCGGCCGCACGCAACGTTTCCGGCAGCATCAGCGGCGACCTGGGCCAAGGCGAGTTGCGCATGGACAGCAAGGATTTTTCCCTGCACCTCGATCCGATCTTCGCCAAGCCCTGGCAGTACCTTCAGGCCAATGCACGCCTGACGTGGAAGCTGGATAAACAAGGCTTCACCCTGATCGCCCCGTATATCAAGGTGCTGGGGGAAGAAGGCAAGATCGCTGCCGATTTCCTGATTCGCCTGCATTTCGACCACAGCCAGGAAGACTATATGGACCTGCGGGTCGGTATGGTCGATGGCGATGGACGCTTTACCCCTAAATACCTGCCGGCCGTACTGAGCCCCGCGTTGGATGAGTGGCTGCGCACGGCAATTCTCAAGGGCGCGGTGGACCAGGGGTTCTTCCAGTACCAGGGCTCGCTGAACCACGACGCATTGCCGGCTGCGCGCAATATCAGCCTGTTCTTCAAGGTGCATGACGCCGAACTGGCGTTCCAGCCGGGTTGGCCCCATGTGAACAAGGTCAATGGCGAAGTGTTTGTCGAAGAGACGGGCGTACGCATCCTGGCCAGCAAGGGGCAATTGCTCGACACCAAGGTCAAGGACGTCTACGTCAATATTCCCCACGCGCCGTCCGGCAAGGAAAGCCATCTGCTGCTTACCGGTGGTTTTACCGGTGGCTTGGGTGATGGGCTGAAGATTCTCCAGGAAGCGCCAATTGGTACGGCCTCCACCTTCGCCGGCTGGAAAGGTGAAGGAGACCTGCAAGGCTCGCTGGATCTGGACGTTCCGCTGGTCAAGGGCATCGAGCCCAGGATCGTGGTGGATTTCCAGACTGACAAGGCACGCCTGCAATTGGCGGAACCGCCCCTGGACCTGACGCAGCTCAAGGGCAATTTCCGTTTCGACAGCACCAAGGGCTTGAGCGGCGAAAAGATTACCGCCCAGGCATTTGACCGGCCGATCACCGCGCAGATCTTTGCCGATGGCAAGCCGGGCAATATCAGCACCCGTGTCGCCGCCAAGGGGCAGGTGACGGTCAAGCGTCTGACGGATTGGTTGAAAGTCAGTCAGCCGTTGCCGGTGTCCGGCGACATTTCGTATCAGTTGCAGCTCAATCTGGACGGTGCCGACAGCCAACTGATGGTCAGCTCCAACCTCAAGGGCGTTGCGGTGGACTTGCCGGCGCCGTTCGGCATGCCGGCCAGCCAGGGACGTGACAGCGTATTCCGCATGACCTTGCAGGGGGCTGAGCGCCGCTACTGGTTTGATTACGGTGAGTTGGCCAACTTCACCTTTGCCGCGCCGCCGGACAAACTCAATGACGGCCGTGGCGAGTTGTTCCTCGGCGATGGCGATGCCGTGCTGCCAGGCGCCAAGGGTTTGCGCATCCGTGGCGTACTCTCGGAGCTGGATATCGACCCGTGGAAAAAACTGGTGAACCAGTATGCTGGCAATGACCCAGGTGGCAGTGCCAAGCAGCTGCTGAGCGGTGCCGAATTCAAGATTGGCAAGCTCACCGGCCTGGGTACCCAGTTCGATCAGGTTAACCTGCTGTTGGATCGAAAGCCCGCTGCCTGGGGCTTACAGTTCGACAGCCAGCAGGCCAAGGGGGCGGTGAACCTGCCGGATGCCAAGGGCGCGCCGATTGCGGTCAACCTGCAATACGTGAAGCTGCCGGCGGTGGACCCGACGGTACAGGCTGATGAAAATGCACCGGACCCGTTGGCCAGTATTGATCCCAAGGATATTCCGGCGCTGGATATCGCCATTGACCAGCTGTTCCAGGGGCCGGACCTGATTGGCGCCTGGTCACTCAAGATCCGGCCAACGGCCAAAGGCCTGGCTTTCAATACGCTGGACCTGGGCCTCAAGGGCATGCAACTCAAGGGCGCCGGCGGATGGGAAGGTGTCCCGGGTGACAGCAGCAGTTGGTACAAGGGGCGCCTGGATGGCAAGAACATCGCCGACGTACTCAAAGGCTGGGGCTATGCGCCCACGGTCACCAGTGAGGATTTCCACCTGGATGTAGATGGGCGGTGGCCGGGTTCGCCGGCCTGGGTCGGGCCTAAACGGTTCTCCGGCAGCCTGGATGCGACGTTCCGTAAAGGCCAGTTTGTCGAGGTGGAAGGTGGTGCCCAGGCGCTGCGGGTATTCGGCCTGCTCAACTTCAACTCCATCGGGCGCCGCCTGCGCCTGGACTTCTCCGACCTGCTGGGCAAAGGCTTGAGTTATGACCGGGTCAAGGGCCAATTGGTCGCCAGCAATGGCGTGTTCGTGACGCGCGAGCCGATCACCATGACCGGCCCGTCGAGCAACCTGGAGCTCAACGGCACCCTGGACCTGGTGGCTGACCGTGTCGATGCGAAATTGCTGGTGACGTTGCCGGTGACCAACAACCTGCCGATTGCCGCGCTGATCGTGGGCGCGCCGGCGATTGGTGGCGCACTGTTCCTGATCGACAAGCTGATCGGCGACCGTGTTTCGCGTTTCGCCAGCGTGCAATACAAGGTGGAAGGCCCATGGAAGGATCCAAAAATCACCTTCGACAAGCCCTTTGAAAAACCAAACTGAGAGCCTGTGGAGTAGCATGGCCCCATGCCTTTTACGGAGTATCGGCCCATGTCCTTTGCAGTAATCCAAATGGTCAGTCAGAGCGATGTGCTGGCCAACCTGGTCCAGGCCCGACGCTTGTTGGAACAAGCGGCGGCCGGCGGTGCCAAGCTGGCGGTGCTGCCGGAAAACTTTGCCGCCATGGGCCGCCGCGACGTGGCGGATATCGGCCGCGCCGAGGCGCTGGGTGAAGGTCCGATCCTGCCATGGTTGAAACAGACCGCCCGCGACCTCACCTTATGGATAGTGGCTGGCACACTGCCGTTGCCGCCCAAGGATCAACCGCACGCCAAATCCAATGCCTGCTCGCTGCTGATCGATGATCGCGGCGAAGTCGTCGCCCGTTACGACAAGCTGCATTTGTTTGATGTGGACGTGGCGGACGCCCGGGGTCGCTATCGGGAGTCCGATGACTATGCTTTCGGGAGTAACGTGGTGGTGGCGGATACGCCGGTCGGCCGTTTGGGCCTGACGGTGTGTTACGACTTGCGCTTCCCCGAGCTGTACAGCGAGCTGCGCGCGGCGGGTGCTGAATTGATTACCGCGCCCTCGGCCTTTACCGCCGTGACCGGTGCCGCCCACTGGGATGTGCTGATTCGTGCACGGGCCATCGAAACCCAGTGTTACCTGCTGGCCGCCGCCCAGGGCGGTGTGCATCCAGGGCCACGGGAAACCTATGGTCACGCGGCGATCGTCGACCCATGGGGCCGGGTGCTGGCACAACAGGATCAAGGCGAAGCGGTGTTGCTGGCCGAACGCGATAGCAGTGAACAGGCGTCGATACGGGCGCGCATGCCGGTGGTCAACCATCGGCGCTTTTTCTCGCAGGGCGCCCAGCGGCCTGCTTCAGAACGATGAATTTAAGGCCAAACCTATGAGCGAGTTGTTGTCCTCAGTCAGTGAACACCTCCTGGCACCCGGTGGCGTGACCATCGAAAGTTTGCAAACCGTGCTCGGCGATCTGGCCGGGCCAGGCATCGATGCCGCCGACCTGTATTTCCAGGGGCAGATCTCCGAGTCCTGGGCCCTGGAAGATGGCATCGTCAAGGAAGGCAGTTTCAATCTTGACCAAGGTGTAGGCGTTCGTGCGCAATCCGGGGAAAAGACCGGTTTTGCCTACAGTAACGCGATCACCCTGGAGGCGTTGGGCCTGGCCGCACGTGCCGCGCGTTCGATCTCCCGTGCTGGCCAACATGGCACGGTACAGGCGTTCAGTACCCAGGACGTGGCGCAGTTGTATGCGCCGGACAACCCCCTGGAAGTGATCAGCCGCGCGGAAAAGGTCGAGTTGCTCAAGCGTATCGATGCGGCCACCCGCGCCCTGGACCCGCGTATCCAGCAGGTCTCCGTGAGCATGGCCGGTGTGTGGGAACGCATCCTGGTGGCGTCCACCGACGGGGGGCTGGCGGCGGACGTACGGCCGCTGGTGCGTTTCAATGTCAGCGTGATCGTCGAGCAGAACGGCCGCCGCGAGCGTGGCGGCCACGGCGGCGGCGGGCGTACCGACTACCGTTACTTCCTCACCGACGACCGTGCCATGGGCTATGCCCGTGAGGCTTTGCGCCAGGCGTTGGTGAACCTGGAAGCCATTCCTGCGCCGGCCGGCACGTTGCCGGTGGTGTTGGGCCCGGGCTGGTCCGGCGTATTGCTGCACGAGGCCGTGGGCCATGGCCTGGAAGGCGATTTCAACCGCAAAGGCAGTTCCGCCTACAGCGGGCGCATGGGCGAGATGGTTGCGTCCAAGCTCTGCACCATTGTCGATGATGGCACCCTGGCCGGTCGCCGCGGCTCGTTGAGCGTCGATGATGAAGGCACGCCGACCGAATGCACCACCTTGATTGAAAACGGTGTGCTCAAGGGCTACATGCAGGACAAGCTCAATGCTCGCCTGATGGGCGTTGCGCGCACCGGTAACGGCCGTCGCGAATCTTATGCGCACCTGCCGATGCCCCGCATGACCAACACCTACATGCTCGGTGGCGAAAGCGACCCGGCGGAGATCATCGCCTCGGTGAAGCGCGGCATCTACTGCGCCAACCTCGGCGGCGGCCAGGTGGATATCACCAGCGGCAAGTTCGTGTTCTCCACCAGCGAGGCGTACTTGATCGAAGACGGCAGGATTACCGCGCCGGTCAAAGGGGCAACGTTGATTGGCAATGGCCCGGAAGCCATGAGCAAGGTGTCGATGGTCGGCAACGACCTGGCCCTGGACAGTGGTGTGGGCATGTGCGGGAAGGATGGGCAGTCGGTGCCGGTAGGTGTCGGCCAGCCAACGCTGAAAATTGACGCGATCACCGTGGGTGGCACGGGGTCGTAAGGGGTGGAGCTTCGGGTGGCGAAGATCGCCACCCGGGGAAGGGCCTCAACGCAGGCCGCGTTGAGTCTCGTCCAGCTCACGGATGTATTTGAAGATTTTACGGCTGGTGGCCGGCGCCTTGTTATGCGCCTGCTCGTGCTGGGCCTGACGGATCAGGGAGCGCAGTTGCTGGCGGTCCGCGTCCGGGTAGTCCAGCACGAATTTCTCCAGCACCGCGTCATCGCCCGAGATCAGGCGGTCACGCCAACGTTCCAGGTTGTGGAAACGTTCGTTGTACTGGCGAGTGGAGGCATCGGTTTGATCAAGCAAGGCGAGAATGGCGTCAGTGTCCTGATCGCGCATCAGCTTGCCGATAAACATGATGTGCCGTTTACGCGCGATATTCGCGGTGTGCTTGGGTGCATCCGCAAGCGCCCGGCGCATCTCGTCGGTCAGTGGCAGTTTTGCAATCAAGTCTTTCTTGAGCGTTGTAAGGCGCTCGCCCAGGTCAACCAGAGCATGCAGCTCACGTTTGACCTGGGTTTTGCTTTTCTCCCCATCGAGGGAGTCGTCGTAAGAATCAACCATGGTGGCAGTCCGCAAAGAAACGCCGCCATGATAACCAGTCGGGGGCCGCTTGTCCGGCCCGGTCGCTCGATGGCCTTAGCCGAAAGCAGAATTTGAGTGGAGAAAACCATGAGTGCAGCCCAAAGCGTCGGTCCGCAAGCGTTACCGGCCCTGCAGGAACAAGTCGAGCAGATCCTTGCCGAGGCCAAGCGCCAGGGGGCCAGTGCCTGTGAAGTGGCGGTGTCGCTGGAGCAGGGGTTGTCGACGTCGGTACGTCAACGGGAAGTGGAAACCGTCGAATTCAACCGTGACCAGGGCTTTGGCATCACCTTGTATGTGGGGCAGCGCAAAGGTTCGGCCAGTACGTCGGCCAGCGGCCCGGAGGCCATACGCGAAACGGTTGCCGCCGCGTTGGCGATTGCCCAGCACACCTCTGAGGATGAAAGCTCGGGCTTGGCCGATAAGGCGCTGATGGCCAAGGACTTGAAGGATTTCGATCTGTTCCATGCCTGGGACATCACGCCCGAGCGGGCCATCGAGCTGGCGCTGACCTGCGAAGCGGCAGCGTTCGATGCCGATACCCGCATCAAGAACGCCGATGGCACCACGTTGAACACGCATCAGGGCTGTCGCGTCTACGGCAACAGCCACGGGTTTATCGGCGGGTATGCGTCCACGCGCCATAGTCTGAGCTGCGTGATGATCGCCGAGGCCAATGGCCAGATGCAGCGTGATTACTGGTACGACGTAAGTCGTCAGGGTGAATTGCTCGCAGACCCTGCCAGCATTGGTCAGCGTGCCGCACAACGTGCCGCGAGCCGCCTGGGCGCGCGCCCGGTGCCGACCTGTGAAGTGCCTGTACTGTTTTCGGCGGAGCTGGCAGGCGGTTTGTTCGGCAGTTTCCTGAGTGCCATTTCCGGCGGCAACCTGTATCGCAAGTCGTCGTTCCTTGAAGGGGCGATCGGCCAGACGTTGTTTCCCGAGTGGCTGACCATCGATGAGCGTCCGCACTTGATGCGGGCCATGGGCAGTTCGGCGTTCGATGGGGACGGTTTGGCCACGTATGCCAAGCCGTTCGTCGAAAACGGTGAGCTGGTGTCTTACGTACTCGGCACTTACTCAGGCCGCAAACTCGGCCTGCCAAGCACCGCCAACGCCGGTGGCGTGCATAACCTGTTCGTGACCCATGGCGACGAAGACCAGGCGGCGCTGTTGCGTCGCATGGGACGTGGCCTGCTGGTAACCGAATTGATGGGCCATGGCCTGAACATGGTCACTGGGGATTATTCCCGTGGTGCGGCGGGCTTCTGGGTGGAAAACGGTGAGATTCAGTTCGCCGTCCAGGAAGTGACCATCGCCGGCAATATGCGCGATATGTTCAAGCAGATCGTTGCTGTGGGAAATGACCTGGAACTGCGCAGCAATATTCGCACAGGCTCGGTGCTGATCGAGCGGATGACCGTCGCAGGCAGTTAATCTCGCTACAGCTTCACAAAAAGGCGCGCCATCTTACGGATGACGCGCCTTTTTTGTGGGCGTGTTTCAGGGGGATTGAGGTGTTGCTCTTGTTTTGATTCTCAATATCATTTAATAATAAATATCATTACCGGATGAGTGTGGATCATGAGTTCTGTCCTGCATGAGGATCCTTACCTGGAAAGCTGGCGCTGGATGAGTCGCCAGATTCGCTGTGGTCTGGATCCCAATGAGCCTCGCCTGATCGAACATTACCTCAATGAGGGCCGATACCTGGCGTGTTGTACCGCGACCCATCCGTGGACCATCGCTGAAACCTCATTCCGCCTGCTGATCGACACCGCCAGCGATATTGCACTGCCGTGGCATTGGCGATCCCTGTGTCTGGATCAAGCCTGGCGCCCACTGCGCGACCTGGAAAAACTCGCCCACTGTGCCTGCCGCCTCAAGCGCTGGCAGACCTTTGCCTGGCAATTGGCGACCTGCGAATTGCTTCCCTCCATTTCCGTTTCTGACCTGGTGCAAGGATCTTCCGATGAGTAACACCCGTATCGAACGCGACAGCATGGGCGAACTGCAAGTCCCCGCCGAGGCCTTGTACGGTGCGCAGACCCAGCGCGCGGTGAACAACTTTCCGATAAGCCACCAACGTATGCCGGCGCAATTCATTCGCGCACTGATCCTGGCCAAGGCGGCGGCTGCCAAGGTCAACGTCGACCTCAAGCAGATCAGCGAAGGGCAGGGCAAAGCCATCGTCGATGCCGCCCAAGGCTTGCTCGAAGGCGATTACATGCGGCATTTCCCGGTGGATATCTTCCAGACCGGTTCCGGCACCAGTTCGAACATGAATGCCAACGAAGTGATTGCGACACTCGCCAGCCGCTTGCTCGGCGAAGCGGTCAATCCTAACGATCATGTGAATTGCGGCCAAAGCAGCAACGACATCATCCCGACCACCATCCACGTCAGTGCCGCGCTGGTGCTGCACGAGCAGACGCTGCCGGCCCTGCTGCACCTGGTGCAGGTGATCGAGCAGAAAGCCGAAGAGGTTCACCCATTCATCAAGACCGGCCGCACGCACCTGATGGACGCCATGCCCGTGCGCATGAGCCAGGTGCTCAATGGCTGGGCGCAGCAACTCAAGGCCAATATCGGTCACCTGCAGGATTTATTGCCGGCCCTGCAGGCTCTGGCCCAGGGCGGTACGGCGGTGGGCACCGGGATCAACGCACATCCGGAGTTTTCGGCGCGTTTCAGCCAGCAACTGAGCAGCCTGGCCGGCGTGAAATTCACGCCGGGCAAGAACCTGTTCGCGCTGATCGGCTCCCAGGACACTGCCGTCGCCGTCTCCGGCCAGTTGAAAGCCACCGCCGTGTCGCTGATGAAAATCGCCAATGACCTGCGCTGGATGAACTCCGGCCCGCTGGCCGGCCTGGGGGAAATCGAACTGGAGGGCCTGCAGCCGGGCTCCTCGATCATGCCAGGCAAGGTCAACCCGGTGATCCCGGAAGCCACGGCCATGGTGGCTGCGCAAGTCATCGGCAATGACACGGTGATCACCGTCGCTGGCCAATCCGGCAATTTCGAGCTGAATGTGATGCTGCCGATCATTGCCCAGAACCTGCTCAGCAGCCTCGAATTGCTGGCCAATGCCAGCCGCCTGCTGGCAGACAAGGCGATCGCCAGCTTCAAGGTCAACGAAGCCAAGCTCAAGGAAGCGCTGTCGCGCAACCCGATCCTGGTCACCGCACTCAACCCGATCATTGGTTACCAAAAGGCCGCTGAGATTGCCAAGAAGGCCTATCAGCAGGGCCGTCCGGTGATTGATGTGGCCCTTGAGCACACCGACCTGCCCCGTAGCCAACTGGAAGTCCTGTTGGATCCGGAGAAGCTCACGGCCGGCGGCGTGTAATCACCGACCCTGCTTTGGAGGCTCACCATGGAGCACTGGAAACGCACGATCGAACGCGCCAATCGCTGCTTTATGCAGGGCGAATTGGTTGACGCTCGCGAGGCCTATCTGCAAGCCCTGGCCCTGGCTCAAGTGTTGTTCGAGCGCTGGGCGAATGCCGACGAAGCAGTAGCGGCTTGCGTCATTTCCCATCACAACCTGGCGGATTTGCACCTGCGCCTGAATCAGCCCGAGGAAAGCGCCGAATACCTCTGCGCCATTCACCAGCGCTTGCTCCAGGCCATGCAGGACGTGCGCCTTAGCCCGCAGCTGCGGGAAGCGGCGCTGCGCCAGAGCAGCAAGACTTACGTCGAACTGTTGAATTTCATCAGCGATCACGGTGAGTACCCGCGCACCCATCGCTTGCTGGGCGGTACTGCGGTGCAGCCGACCACGTCTCAATACGGAGCACATTGATATGACCTACACCTTGCCAGCCTTGCCCTATGCCTACGATGCCCTGGAACCGCATATCGATGCGCAAACCATGGAGATTCACTACACCAAGCACCACCAGACCTACATCAATAACCTCAATGCTGCGGTCGAGGGCACCGAGTTTGCGGGCTGGCCGGTGGAAAAACTGGTGTCCAGCGTGCAGCAGTTGCCGGAAAAACTGCGTGCGGCCGTCATCAACCAAGGCGGCGGCCATGCCAACCACTCGCTGTTCTGGGCGGTGATGTCGCCTAAAGGTGGCGGCAAGCCCGACGGCGCATTGGGAAAAGCCGTAGAAGAGCAACTCGGCGGTTTCGACAGTTTCAAGGAAGCCTTCACCAAGGCCGCCTTGACCCGTTTCGGCAGCGGCTGGGCGTGGTTGAGTGTCACTCCGCAAAAGACGCTGATAGTGGAAAGCAGCGGCAACCAGGACAGCCCGTTGATGAATGGCAACACGCCGATCCTCGGCCTGGACGTCTGGGAGCATGCTTACTACCTGCGCTACCAGAACCGTCGACCTGAATACATCAACGCCTTCTACAGTGTTATCAACTGGCCGGAAGTCGCCGCACGCTATCAGGCCGCGTTGACCTGACATTCACTTCCATAACAAGATCTAAGGCCGACTATGGGCTCTGAAACACTGGCGATCAGCAGCGTGCGAATGTTTCGTTATGCGTTTGGTTCGCTGCTGCTGTTGGCAGGTACTGCATTGCTGGTGGCCCACGGGCTGGCCTGGCTGGATCTGGCACCGCGCATCATGCGCGCCCTGCAGGGCGGGGCGATTTGCGCGCTTGGCACGGCGCTGGGGGCGGTTCCGGTCTTGGTGATTCGGCGGATGCCGGTGGCGTTGAGCGATACCTTGTTGGGCTTCGGTGCCGGTGTGATGCTGGCGGCGACCGCGTTTTCGCTGGTCGTGCCGGGAATTGCTGCGGCCGAAGCCCTTGGTCTTTCGCCCTGGGGGGCAGGTGGGCTGATCAGCTTCGGCATCATGCTGGGGGCATTCGGTCTGTATCTGGTGGACCGCAAGGTCTCCGGCGCCAGCCCGGAGATGTTGGTGGGCACACCGGATAAACCGGTGATTCCACCGCGTATCTGGCTGTTCGTGTTTGCCATCATCGCCCACAATATCCCCGAAGGCATGGCCGTTGGCGTCTCAGCCGGCGGCGGCATGCCGGATGCCGACAGCTTGGCCATGGGCATTGCTTTGCAGGATGTGCCCGAAGGCCTGGTCATTGCGCTGGTATTGGCTGGGG
This sequence comes from Pseudomonas sp. GW821-FHT09D08, assembly GCF_059416305.1. NCBI lineage: Bacteria > Pseudomonadati > Pseudomonadota > Gammaproteobacteria > Pseudomonadales > Pseudomonadaceae > Pseudomonas > Pseudomonas sp. GW821-FHT09D08. The sequence goes on along the minus strand of NZ_JBWKOX010000002.1, from coordinate 442,873 downwards.
CAGGGATGTCGCGGATCAGGGCGTTCCTGATCGGCGCCGCGTCAGGCTTGGTAGAGCCGGTGTTCGCCGTGCTTTGCGCCTGGCTGGTGACCCTGGCCGAGGTGCTGTTACCGTTGGGCCTGGCACTGGCCGCTGGCGCGATGCTGTTGGTGGTCACCCACGAAGTGATCCCGGAGTCGCGCCGCAACGGTCACGAAAAACTCGCGAGCCTGGGGTTGTGCATGGGGTTCTGCTTGATGATGGTGATGGATACCGCCTTGGGGTGAGGCCTCAGCGGGGGGAGGGGTTACTCACCCTCATCAAAGAAGTTGTTGATCAGCGCCACCAGGGCGTCCATTGCTTCCTGCTCTTGCTCGCCCTCGGTGCTCAAATGAATCTTGGTGCCCTTGCCGGCCGCCAACATCATCATCGCCATGATGCTTTTGCCATCGACCATGCTCTCAGGTGTACGCCCGGCGCGGATCTGGCAAGGGAACTGCCCGGCAATACCGACGAATTTGGCCGAGGCGCGGGCATGCAGGCCCAGCTTGTTGATGATTTCAATTTCCAGAGCGGGCATCGCGGGGGTGTTCCTTTCAGCTAAGGTCGCGGTGGCGAACCTGGACGTTCTTGAGGGTTTGTTGCAGCACCTGGCCCAGGCGCTCGGTCAGGTAGACAGAGCGGTGGTGACCGCCGGTGCAGCCGATGGCAATGGTGACATAGGCTCGGTTGCTCGCGGCAAAGCGCGGCAACCATTTGAGCAGGTAGCTGGAAATGTCCTGGAACATCTCATCCACATCCGGTTGCGCGGCCAGGTAATCGGCCACAGGCTGATCCAGCCCCGACTGGTCGCGCAGTTCCGGCTTCCAATAAGGATTGGGCAGGCAGCGCACGTCGAACACCAGGTCGGCATCCACCGGCATGCCACGCTTGAAACCAAAGGACTCGACCAGAAATGCCGTGCCAGGCTCCGGCTGGTTCAGCAGGCGGAGCTTGATGGCATCGCGCAACTGGTACAGGTTGAGGCTGGTGGTGTTGATCTTGAGGTCGGCGAGGTCAATGATCGGCCCCAGCAGCTTGGTTTCGTCCTCGATGGCTTCGGCCAGGGAACGGTGCGGGCTGCTGAGGGGGTGACGTCGGCGGGTCTCTGAGAAGCGCTTGAGCAGGGTTTCTTCGTCGGCGTCCAGATACAGCACATCGCAATGAATGTGCTTGGCGCGCACCTCTTCGAGCAATTCCGGAAAGCGCGTGAGGTGGCTCGGCAGGTTGCGGGCGTCAATCGAAACCGCGACCAGGGGTTGTGCCAATTCGGTATGGATCAGTGCCCGCTCCGCCAATTCCGGGAGCAGACCGGCGGGCAGGTTGTCGATGCAATAGAAGCCGTTGTCCTCAAGGACGTTGAGGGCGGTACTTTTACCCGAGCCGGAGCGGCCGCTGACGATGATCAAACGCATGATTACTGCCCGTTTTGTTCATCCAGGACAACTTGATACAGCGCCTCGTTGCTACTGGCACTGCGCAGTTTGTCGCGTACTTCCTTGCGGTCGAGCATGCTTGCGATCTGCCTAAGCAGTTCCAGGTGTGCGTCGGTGGCGGCCTGTGGGACCAGCAGAACAAACAGCAGGTCTACCGGGGCGCCGTCGATCGCGTCGAAATCGATAGGTGCGTCCAGGTGCAGCAGGGCGCTGACAGGTGTCTCGCAGCCTTTGAGGCGGCAGTGGGGAATGGCGATGCCGTTGCCAAAACCGGTGGAGCCGAGTTTTTCACGGGCAATCAGAGCCTCAAAGACATCTTGCATCTCCAGCTCAGGCACTTGGCTGCTGATCAGGTTGGCAATTTGTTCGATGGCTTTCTTCTTGCTGCCGCCCGGCACGTTCACGAGGGAACGGCCGGGGGTCAGGATGGTTTCAAGTCGGATCATGGGGGGAGAGTTAACGACCTGTGCCCTGAAGCAGGCTCAGATTCTTTTCCTTATGCTTTTTGAGTTGGCGGTCAAGCTTGTCTGTGAGCAAGTCGATTGATGCATACATGTCTTCATGTTCGGCATTGGCGACCACTTCTCCACCGGGTATCTGAAGAGTCGCTTCGATTTTCTGCTGAAGCTTGTCGACCTTCATGATGACCTGCACGTTGGTGATCTTGTCGAAATGACCCTCAAGCTTCCTCAGCTTCTGCTCGACGTAGTCGCGTAGTGGAGGGGTGACTTCTACATGGTGTCCACTGATGTTGACTTGCATACAGCTTCTCCTTCGTTGCCAGTGCATAAAGCGGCGGGTAGGAATACCCGCCACTGGAACGCTGTGGCCCGCCCGTCACATCAAACGCTTACGTTCGCTGGAAGGCGCGATCCCTAGGGACTCGCGGTACTTGGCGACGGTTCGACGGGCGACCTGAATGCCTTGTGCCTCCAGTAAACCAGCGATCTTGCTGTCACTCAACGGCTTTTTCTGATTTTCCGCAGCAACCAGTTTTTTGATGATTGCGCGGATCGCCGTGGACGAGCATTCGCCGCCTTCGGATGTGCTGACATGGCTGGAGAAAAAGTATTTCAGCTCATATATGCCCCGTGGGGTATGCATGAATTTTTGTGTGGTCACCCGGGAAATCGTCGATTCGTGCATGCCCACCGCTTCTGCGATGTCGTGCAGGACCAGCGGTTTCATCGCCTCGTCACCATATTCCAGGAAGCCGCGCTGATGCTCGACGATCTGGGTGGCCACTTTCATCAGGGTTTCGTTGCGGCTTTGCAGGCTTTTGATGAACCAACGCGCTTCCTGCAACTGGTTGCGCATGAAGGTGTTATCGGCACTGGTATCGGCACGGCGCACAAAACCGGCATATTGCGGGTTGACCCGCAGGCGCGGCACCGATTCCTGGTTCAGTTCCACCAACCAGCGCTCGTTGTCCTTGCGCACGATCACGTCGGGAACGACGTATTCGGCTTCACTGGACTCGATCTGCGAGCCTGGACGCGGGTTGAGGCTTTGCACCAGCTCGATGACCTGGCGCAGGTCGTCTTCCTTGAGCTTCATGCGCCGCATCAACTGGCTATAGTCGCGGCTGCCCAGCAGGTCGATGTAGTCGGTGACCAGGCGCTGAGCCTCTGCGAGCCATGGGGTCTTGGCGGGCAGCTGGCGCAGTTGCAGCAGCAGGCATTCGCTCAGGGTGCGGGCACCGATGCCGGCGGGCTCGAATTGTTGGATGCGGTGCAGGACCGCTTCGATTTCGTCCAGCTCGATGTCCAGTTCCGGGTCGAAGGCCTCGAGAATCTCTTCGAGCGTCTCGTCCAGGTAACCCTGGTTATTGATGCAGTCGATCAGGGTCACGGCGATCAGGCGATCGGTGTCCGACATCGGCGCGAGGTTCAGTTGCCACAGCAGATGGCTCTGCAGGCTCTCGCCGGCGGAAGTACGGGTGGTGAAGTCCCACTCGTCATCGTCATTGCTGGGCAGGCTGCTGGCGCTGGTCTGGTAGACGTCCTCCCAGGCGGTGTCCACCGGGAGTTCGTTGGGAATGCGTTCGTTCCAATCGCCTTCCTCAAGGTTATCCACCGTGGGGGCGGATTCCTGGTAGGAGGGTTCCTGTACGTCGGAATTGGGTTTTTGCTCGATGTTGTCGGCCAATGGGTCTGCATTATCGAAGTCGTCGCCTTCTTCCTGGCGTTCGAGCATCGGATTGGACTCCAGGGCCTCCTGGATTTCCTGTTGCAGGTCCAGGGTCGACAATTGGAGCAGGCGGATGGCCTGTTGCAGCTGCGGTGTCATCGTCAGCTGCTGGCCCATTCTCAGGACTAGCGATGGTTTCATGGCAGGGGCTTAACACCTTATTCGCCGGCGCAATGCGCCATCCACGACAGGGCGCGTGAGCGCCAAACATAAGCAAATTATATGCCTGATATCGGGGGCTTTGCCTAGAGCGCGGTAACAATAAAAATCCGGAGGTTTTCATTGACTCCCGCGCATCGGGCAAACGACCTGCCACCGCCTTGTTGTTGCAGGCGGCCTTACAGGCGGAACTCGTGACCCAGGTACACTTCCTTGACCAGTTCGTTGGCCAGGATGGTGGCAGAGTCGCCTTCGGCGATCAGCTGGCCATCGTTGACGATATACGCGGTTTCGCAGATATCGAGGGTCTCACGCACATTGTGGTCAGTGATCAGTACACCGATGCCCTTGGCCTTGAGGTGGTGGATGATCTGCTTGATGTCGCCGACCGAGATAGGGTCGACGCCGGCAAACGGTTCGTCCAGCAGGATGAACTTGGGGGCAGTGGCCAGGGCGCGGGCGATTTCCACGCGACGACGCTCACCACCGGACAGGCTCATGCCAAGGTTGTCGCGAATGTGGTTGATGTGGAATTCCTGCAGCAGGCTTTCCAGTTCTTTGCGGCGGCCGTCACGGTCGAGTTCCTTGCGGGTTTCAAGGATGGCCATGATGTTGTCGGATACTGACAGCTTGCGGAAGATCGACGCTTCCTGCGGAAGATAGCCAATACCGGCACGGGCGCGGCCGTGCATTGGCTGGTGGCTCACATCCAGGTCGTCGATCAGTACGCGACCTTGGTCCGCCTGGACCAGGCCGACGATCATGTAGAAGCAGGTGGTCTTGCCGGCGCCGTTAGGGCCAAGCAAGCCGACGATCTGGCCGCTGTCGATCGACAGGCTGACGTCGCGCACGACCTGACGGCTTTTATAGGCCTTGGCCAGATGCTGGGCTTTCAGGGTTGCCATTACTCGGCCTTCTTCTTCGGCTGGATAACCATGTCGATGCGTGGGCGTGGCGCGGTGACCTTGCTGCCATTGGCACGACCGGCGTTGGCGATCTGCTTCACGGTGTCATAGGTGATCTTCTCGCCTTCCGTGGAGTTGCCATCGGGGCTGAGTACCTTGGCTTGGTCGATCAGCACGATGCGATTCTGCTGGGCGTGATACTGGATGGTCTTGCCGTAGCCCTTCATCGGGCCGGTGTCGGTAGCCGACTGCTTCTGTTCGAAGTAAGCCAGGTTGCCCACCGAAGTCACTACGTCGATATCGCCCGCCTGGGTGCGCGTCAGTGTCACCGTGTTGCCGGTGATCTTCATCGAACCCTGGGTGATGATCACGCCGCCGGTATAGGTGGCGACGCCTTGCTTGTCATCCAGCTGCGCATCGTCAGCCGAGATGTGGATCGGTTGCTGGCTATCGTTCGGCAGAGCCCAGGCGCTCACGCTTCCCAGTGCTGCGCCCAGACCGAGCAAAATAGGGAGAGTTTTAACGAGCCTCATACTGTCCTCTTACGTTCGATAGCAGGTGTATCCTGCTTTCTTTCAAATACGCTTTCATTCCCTTGCCAGTCGATACACCGCCAGCGCCGTCGATTCTAACGTCTTGCTCGGTCTGCGCATATTGCTTCTGTGGGAATACGGTCATGCGACTGCTGGTAATCACGGTGTCACGGTTTTTGGCGTCAGTGCGCGCAACGCGTACCGAGTCAATCAGTTCTACCTCGGTGCCGTCCGGGTTCACCTCGCCACGCTTGCTCGTGACATGCCATGGGAACTCGGTGCCGCGATACAGGTTCAGGTCCGGGTTGGTCAGCAGGGTGACTTCGGTGGCCTTCAAATGCTCGACTTTGTCCGAGGTCATCTCGTACTGCACCTTGCCGTCGGGCAGGAACTGCACGCTGTAGGCATTGGTTGCGTAATAGTCGATAGCCCCTTCGTCAACCTGCGCAACAGGCTGGTCGAGGAAGCGCCCCGGGCTGATATTCCAGTAGCCCACCGCCAGAAACAGCGCGGCAATGACCCCGAATAGCAGGAAGTTGCGAATCTTTTTACTCAGCATAAAACGCTCTATAGGTAGGCGGCGTGGGCCGCTTCAAGACTGCCCTGGGCTCGCAGGATCAGTTCACAGAACTCGCGGGCGGCACCTTCGCCGCCACGGGCGGTGGTGACGCCATGGGCGTGCTCGCGAACAAACGTCGCCGCATTGGCGACGGCCATGCCCAGGCCCACTCGGCGAATGACCGGCAAGTCGGGCAGATCATCGCCCAGATAGGCAACCTGCTCATAGCTTAGGTTGAGTTGGCCAAGAAGCTCGTCCAGAACCACCAGTTTATCCTCGCGGCCCTGATACAGGTGAGGAATACCGAGGTTTTGTGCGCGGCGTTCCACAACGGGGGTTTTTCTGCCGCTGATAATCGCCGTTTGCACGCCCGAAGCCATCAGCATCTTGATGCCCTGGCCGTCGAGGGTATTGAACGTCTTGAATTCGCTGCCATCTTCGAGAAAGTACAGGCGGCCATCGGTCAGCACGCCATCAACGTCGAAAATCGCCAGTTTGATCTGTTTACCGCGTTGCAACAGGTCGCTGGTCATTTACATCACTCCCGCACGCAGCAAGTCGTGCATGTTCAGGGCGCCCACCGGGTGGTCGTCGCTATCGACCACCACCAGCGCGCCGATTTTGTGGTCTTCCATGATCTTCAATGCTTCGGCTGCCAGCATTTCAGGGCGTGCAGTCTTGCCATGGGGGGTCATCACGGCGTCGATGGTCGCGGTGCGGATATCGATGGTGCGGTCCAGGGTGCGACGCAGGTCACCGTCAGTGAATACCCCGGCCAGGCGCCCGTCGGCTTCCAGGATCACGGTCATGCCCAGGCCCTTGCGGGTCATTTCCATCAGCGCGTCCTTCAGCAGGGTGCCGCGTTGGACGTGGGGCAATTCCTCGCCTGAATGCATGACGTTTTCCACTTTCAGCAGCAGGCGGCGGCCCAGGGCGCCACCCGGGTGGGAAAATGCGAAGTCTTCAGCGGTGAATCCACGGGCTTCCAGCAGCGCCACGGCCAGGGCGTCGCCCATGACCAGGGCGGCGGTGGTGGAGGAGGTCGGCGCCAGGTTCAGCGGGCAGGCCTCGTGGTCCACGTGAACATTCAGGTTCACGTCGGCGGCCTTTGCCAGCGTAGATTCCGGGTTGCCGGTGACGCTGATCATCTTGATGCCCAGGCGCTTGATCAGCGGCAGCAGGGTCACGATTTCGTTGGTGGTGCCGGAGTTGGACAGCGCCAGGATGATGTCATCCTTGGTGATCATGCCCATGTCGCCGTGGCTGGCTTCGGCCGGATGCACGAAAAATGCGGTGGTCCCGGTGCTGGCCAGGGTGGCGGCGATCTTGTTGCCGACGTGGCCTGACTTGCCCATGCCGACCACGACAACACGGCCCTTGCTGGCCAGGATCATCTCGCAGGCGCGTACGAAATCTGCGTCGATATGGGCCAGCAAGCCTTCTACGGCTTCAACTTCGAGGCGGATGGTGCGTTGCGCGGATTGAATAAGGTCGCTGGATTGGCTCATGTCTGAAGTCGTATAGCCTGACGAAAAGTCGGCGATTATAGCGGTAATGATCAATTCCCTCACGCAAGTTCGTCAGGCTTTATTCAACGAATGCCTGAGAACCATCCTCAGTAACATAGCCAGCAACGTTTTTTCCCTGTCCCTAAACTGAACTAGCGCAGTTCCGGCCTTGGGCGCCCTGTACCAGCAGTGATATAGTTCGCCGCCAGTTCGGTCCGCCCAGCCCATGTGGCTATCTATATGCGTCACCGTTGCAAACGTTTGTCGCATGCATGGTGTCTGAGTGAGAGGCTGCATCCCAAGGAGTTTAGATGAGTGCCGATAACGCCTACGCGGTCGAGCTGAAGGGACTGACCTTCAAGCGCGGGACGCGCAGCATCTTCAATAACGTCGATATTCGCATTCCCCGCGGCAAGGTCACGGGCATCATGGGGCCGTCCGGTTGCGGCAAGACCACGCTGCTGCGTCTGATGGGCATGCAATTGCGCCCCAGCGCCGGTGAAGTATGGGTCAACGGCCAGAACCTGCCGACGCTGTCGCGCAGTGATCTGTTCGATGCGCGCAAGCATATGGGGGTGCTGTTCCAGAGCGGTGCGCTGTTTACCGACCTCGATGTGTTCGAGAACGTGGCGTTTCCGTTGCGGGTGCATACCCAGCTGTCCGACGAAATGATTCGTGACATTGTGTTGCTGAAACTGCAGGCCGTGGGCCTTCGTGGTGCCATCGACCTGATGCCCGACGAACTGTCCGGCGGCATGAAGCGCCGCGTGGCCCTGGCGCGTGCCATTGCCCTCGACCCGCAGATCCTCATGTACGACGAGCCCTTCGTCGGCCAGGATCCGATTGCCATGGGCGTGCTGGTACGCCTGATCCGTCTGCTCAACGATGCGCTGGGTATCACCAGTATCGTGGTCTCCCACGACCTTGCAGAAACCGCGAGCATTGCCGATTACCTTTATGTAGTCGGCGATGGCCAGGTGCTGGGGCAGGGTACGCCTGAAGAGCTGATGAACGCCGACAACCCGCGTATTCGCCAATTCATGACCGGCGATCCCGATGGCCCTGTGCCTTTTCACTTTCCGGCAGCGGATTACCGCTCAGACCTTCTGGGGAAGCGCTGATGCGCAAGACATCTCTCATCGAGAAGGTTCGCCTTTTCGGTCGATCCGGTATCGACATCGTCGAAGTGCTGGGCCGCTCGACGATTTTCCTGTTTCACGCGTTGCTCGGCCGCGGTGGCATCGGCGGCGGCTTCGGCCTGTTGATCAAGCAGTTGCATTCGGTGGGCGTGATGTCCCTGGTGATCATTGTGGTCTCCGGGGTGTTCATCGGGATGGTGCTGGCGTTGCAGGGCTTCAATATCCTGTCCAGCTACGGTTCGGAGCAGGCGGTAGGGCAGATGGTTGCCCTGACGCTGCTGCGTGAGCTGGGGCCGGTCGTGACCGCGTTGCTGTTCGCCGGGCGTGCGGGTTCTGCGTTGACCGCCGAAATCGGCAACATGAAGTCCACCGAGCAGTTGTCCAGCCTGGAAATGATCGGCGTGGACCCGCTCAAGTACATTGTTGCCCCGCGCCTGTGGGCCGGCTTTATTTCCCTGCCGTTGCTGGCGATGATCTTCAGCGTGGTCGGTATCTGGGGCGGCTCGTGGGTGGCGGTGGACTGGTTGGGCGTCTATGACGGCTCCTACTGGGCCAACATGCAAAACAGCGTGACCTTCAGCGGTGACGTGCTCAACGGCATCATAAAGAGCATCGTCTTCGCCTTTGTAGTGACCTGGATCGCCGTATTCCAAGGCTATGACTGTGAGCCCACTTCAGAAGGGATCAGTCGCGCCACCACCAAGACCGTTGTGTACGCCTCGTTGGCAGTACTGGGCCTTGACTTCATTTTGACCGCCTTGATGTTTGGAGATTTCTGATGCAAAACCGCACTGTGGAAATCGGTGTCGGCCTTTTCTTGCTGGCTGGCATCCTGGCTTTACTGTTGCTGGCCCTGCGAGTCAGCGGCCTTTCGGCCAGCCCCACCGCCGATACTTATAAACTTTACGCGTACTTCGACAATATCGCCGGTTTGACTGTCAGAGCTAAAGTGACCATGGCCGGTGTGACCATCGGCAAGGTCACGGCAATCGATCTGGATCGCGACAGCTTCACCGGTCGAGTGACGATGCAACTGGACAAGAAGGTAGATAATCTGCCGACCGACTCCACTGCATCTATCCTCACTGCGGGCCTGCTGGGCGAGAAGTACATCGGTGTCAGTGTGGGCGGGGAAACAGCGCTGCTCAAGGATGGCTCGACCATCCACGACACGCAGTCGTCGCTGGTGCTTGAAGACCTGATCGGTAAATTCCTGCTCAATACGGTCAATAAAGACGCCAAATGAGGAATCTGTACATGATCTCTACCTTGCGACGTGGCCTCCTGGTACTGCTGGCAGCGCTGCCGTTGATGGCCAACGCAGCGGGTTCTGCGCACGAACTGGTGCAGGACACTACCAACAAGATGTTGGCTGACCTGACTGCCAATAAAGAGCAGTACAAGCAAGATCCGAGCAAATTCTACGAGGCGCTGAACAGCATCGTGGGCCCGGTCGTCGATGCTGAAGGTATTTCGCGCAGCATCATGACGGTCAAATATTCGCGCAAGGCCACCCCTGCGCAAATGCAGACGTTCCAGGAGAACTTCAAGCGCGGCCTGTTCCAGTTCTATGGCAACGCTTTGCTCGAGTACAACAACCAGGGCATTACCGTCGCTCCCGCCGGGGATGAGTCGGGTGACCGCACCAGTGTCAACATGAGCGTCAAGGGCAATAATGGTGCCGTCTACCCTGTGCAGTACACGCTGGAGAAGATCAATGGCGAGTGGAAACTGCGCAATGTGATCATCAACGGCATCAACATCGGCAAGCTGTTCCGTGACCAGTTCGCCGACGCGATGCAGCGCAATGGCAACGACCTGGACAAAACCATCAATGGTTGGGCCGGTGAAGTCGCCAAGGCCAAGGAAGAGACCGATAAAGCCGCCGGGAAACCTGTGCAATGACCGAGTCGGCTGTTCGTCTCGGCGACGCGGGCGAGCTGTTCCTCAGCGGCGTGCTCGATTACCGCACCGGGCCTGACCTGCGCAAGCAGGGCCAGGCGCTGATCAAGACCAGCACGGCCCCTGCGCTAGTGCTGGATTGCTCGGCGGTAACCAAGTCCAGCAGTGTCGGCTTGTCGTTGCTGCTGTGTTTCATGCGTGATGCCGAAGCGGCCAAAAAGTCGGTCACCCTTCGTGCATTGCCCGAAGACATGCGTGAAATCGCCGAAGTTTCCGGTTTGACCGAGCTGTTGGCGCATCCTTAATACACATTATCGATAAAGCCCCCCGTCAGAGTCCTGCTATGCGGGGTTCGCAGGCGCGGGGCTTTTTTGTATGATGTGCGACCCGTGCGCACTGGGCGCCGATAGAGGTTGATCATGCAGGCCCTAGAAGTTAAGAGCTTTCTCGAAGGAAAGCTGCCGGATACGAACGTAGAAGTTGAAGGCGAAGGCTGCAACTTCCAGCTGAACGTGATTAGCGATGAACTGGCGGCACTCAGCCCGGTCAAGCGTCAGCAGCAGATCTATGCCCATTTGAACCCGTGGATCACCGATGGCAGCATCCACGCGGTCACTATGAAATTTTTCAGCCGCGCGGCCTGGGCCGAGCGCACCTGAGCCCCCAAGGCGTCGAGATTCTTATGGATAAATTGATTATTACCGGCGGTGCCCGCCTTGATGGCGAGATTCGCATTTCCGGTGCGAAAAACTCTGCCTTGCCGATCCTGGCTGCGACCCTGCTGTGCGATGGCCCTGTGACCGTGGCCAACCTGCCGCACCTGCACGACATCACCACCATGATCGAGCTGTTTGGTCGCATGGGTATTGAGCCGGTAATCGACGAGAAGCTGTCCGTCGAAATCGATCCGCGCACCATCAAGACCCTGATCGCCCCGTACGAACTGGTGAAGACCATGCGTGCGTCGATCCTGGTATTGGGCCCGATGGTCGCTCGTTTCGGCGAAGCCGAAGTCGCATTGCCTGGCGGTTGCGCCATTGGCTCGCGTCCGGTGGACCTGCACATCCGTGGCCTTGAGGCCATGGGCGCGACCATCGACGTCGAAGGCGGCTACATCAAGGCCAAGGCGCCGGAAGGCGGCCTGCGTGGCGCCAACTTCTTCTTTGATACCGTCAGTGTGACCGGTACCGAGAACATCATGATGGCTGCTGCTTTGGCCAACGGCCGCAGTGTGCTGCAAAACGCTGCGCGCGAGCCTGAAGTGGTCGACCTGGCCAACTTCCTGATCGCCATGGGTGCCAACATCACCGGCGCCGGCACCGACACCATCACCATCGACGGTGTGAAACGCCTGCACCCGGCCACCTACAAAGTGATGCCGGACCGTATCGAGACCGGTACCTACCTGGTTGCTGCCGCCGTCACCGGTGGTCGCGTCAAGGTCAAGGACACCGATCCGACCATCCTGGAAGCGGTCCTGGAGAAACTGCGCGAAGCCGGTGCCGAAATCACCACCGGTGAAGACTGGATCGAGCTGAACATGCACGGCAAGCGGCCAAAAGCCGTTAACGTGCGTACCGCTCCATACCCGGCGTTTCCGACCGACATGCAGGCGCAGTTCATCTCCTTGAACGCCATTGCCGAAGGCACGGGGGCCGTGATCGAGACCATCTTCGAAAACCGTTTCATGCACGTGTACGAACTGCACCGCATGGGCGCGAAGATCCAGGTTGAAGGCAACACTGCCATCGTGACCGGCACCGAGAAGCTCAAGGGCGCGCCGGTCATGGCCACCGACCTGCGCGCTTCGGCCAGCCTGGTGATCTCGGCGCTGATCGCCGAAGGCGATACCTTGATCGACCGCATCTACCACATAGACCGTGGCTACGAGTGCATCGAAGAGAAACTGCAGATGCTCGGCGCGAAAATCCGCCGCGTTCCGGGCTAGTCCCACTGCATTGTAGGAGCGAGCTTGCTCGCGAAGAACTCGTGGGCACCGCGTTGAGTCTGAATAAACGCGTTATCGTTGACGTTTTTCGCGAGCAAGCTCGCTCCTACAGACACTGGTTTGTTTCAAATCGAGGCTGTCATGGCCTCGATCTGTGTCTGGCGCCGTTTGCGACCGGACAGCAATAGCCTGATGAAGGACTGACGTTTCCCATGTTGACCATCGCACTGTCCAAGGGCCGCATCCTTGACGACACTTTGCCGCTTCTGGCTGAAGCGGGCATCGTGCCGACCGAGAATCCGGACAAGAGCCGCAAGCTGATCATCCCTACGACCCAGGACGACGTTCGCCTGCTGATCGTACGGGCTACCGACGTGCCGACCTATGTTGAACATGGCGCGGCCGACCTCGGTGTCGCCGGTAAAGACGTGTTGATGGAATACGGCGGCCAAGGCCTGTACGAGCCGCTGGACCTGCGCATTGCCCTGTGCAAGCTGATGACCGCCGGCCGTGTCGGTGATGTCGAGCCTAAGGGCCGCCTGCGCGTGGCCACCAAGTTCGTCAACGTCGCCAAGCGCTACTACGCCGAGCAAGGCCGTCAGGTCGACATCATCAAGCTCTACGGCTCGATGGAACTGGCGCCGCTGATCGGCCTGGCCGACAAGATCATCGACGTGGTCGACACCGGCAACACCCTGCGTGCCAACGGTCTCGAACCGCAGGACTTTATCGCCGACATCAGCTCTCGGCTGATCGTCAACAAAGCGTCGATGAAGATGCAGCACGCCCGTATCCAGGCGTTGATCGACACCCTGCGCAAGGCAGTGGAGTCTCGACACCGCGGTTGACTCACCCGCGTAGCTGAAAAGCTGCGCCCGTCTATCCGCCTCATAGCCAGAATTCTCAGGTGCCCAAGCGGAAACGACTGCTAGTTTAGGGCGCCTGAGTTTTTGCCAATTCTATTGAGGCCCTCGCTATGACCACGTCCACTGCAATTGCCCGACTCAACGCTGCCGACCCGGATTTCGCCCATCATCTGGATCATCTGCTGAGCTGGGAAAGCGTGTCCGACGACTCGGTCAACCAGCGGGTCCTCGACATTATCAAGGCCGTGCGCGAGCGCGGTGATGCGGCGCTGGTGGATTTCACCCGGCAGTTCGACGGTCTGGACGTCAAGTCCATGTCCGACCTGATCCTGCCCCGCGAACGCCTGGAACTGGCCCTGACGCGCATCACCGCGCCCCAGCGCCAGGCCCTCGAAGTCGCCGCGACCCGAGTGCGCAGCTACCACGAAAAACAGAAGCAGGATTCCTGGAGCTACACCGAGGCCGACGGCACCGTATTGGGCCAGAAGGTCACGCCCCTGGACCGTGCCGGCTTGTACGTGCCGGGTGGTAAGGCCTCGTACCCCTCGTCGGTGTTGATGAACGCGATTCCCGCCAAGGTGGCCGGCGTGACCGAAGTGGTCATGGTGGTACCGACCCCGCGCGGTGAAATCAACGAACTGGTACTGGCTGCCGCCTGCATTGCCGGTGTCGACCGCGTGTTCACCATCGGCGGTGCCCAAGCGGTTGCCGCCCTGGCTTATGGCACTGAAAGCGTGCCGAAGGTCGACAAGGTGGTCGGCCCCGGCAACATCTACGTGGCCACTGCCAAGCGCCACGTGTTCGGCCAGGTCGGTATCGACATGATCGCCGGCCCGTCGGAAATTCTCGTGGTGTGCGACGGCCAGACCGATCCGGACTGGATCGCCATGGACCTGTTCTCCCAGGCCGAGCACGACGAGGACGCCCAGGCGATCCTGGTCAGCCCGGACGCCGAGTTCCTCGACAAGGTCGCCGCCAGCATCAATAAGCTGCTGCCGACCATGGACCGCGCCGAGATCATCGAGAAGTCGATCAATGGCCGTGGCGCGCTGATCCTGGTGCGTGACATGGAACAGGCCATCGAAGTGGCCAACCGTATCGCGCCGGAGCACCTGGAGCTGTCCGTGGCCGATCCACAGGCCTGGCTGCCGTCGATTCGCCATGCGGGTGCGATCTTCATGGGCCGCCACACCAGCGAAGCCCTGGGCGACTACTGCGCCGGCCCCAACCACGTGCTGCCGACGTCCGGCACCGCGCGCTTCTCGTCGCCGCTGGGGGTGTATGACTTCCAGAAGCGTTCGTCGATCATCTTTTGCTCGCCACAAGGCGCTTCCGAATTGGGCAAGACCGCTTCGGTGCTGGCCCGTGGTGAATCCCTGAGCGCCCACGCCCGTAGCGCTGAGTACCGAATCCTGGAAGAGGGGAAATAACACATGAGCAAATTCTGGAGCCCCTTCGTCAAGGACCTCGTGCCTTACGTGCCCGGCGAGCAACCGAAGCTGACCAGGCTGGTCAAGCTCAACACCAATGAAAACCCCTACGGCCCGTCGCCCAAGGCGCTGGCTGCGATGCAGGCCGAGTTGAACGACAACCTGCGCCTGTACCCGGACCCCAACAGCGACCTGCTCAAGCAGGCCGTGGCCAAGTACTACGGGATAGACGCCGGCAAGGTGTTCCTCGGTAACGGCTCCGATGAAGTCCTGGCGCACATTTTCCACGGCCTGTTCCAGCACGAGCTACCGTTGCTGTTCCCGGATATCAGCTACAGCTTCTATCCGGTGTACTGCGGCCTCTACGGCATCAAGTCCGACCCGGTGCCGTTGGACGAGCAGTTCCAGATCCGCGTAGCGGACTATGCCAGGCCCAACGGCGGGATCATCTTCCCCAACCCGAACGCGCCCACCGGCTGTGTGCTGGTGCTGGACGCCGTGGAGCAGATCCTCAAGGCCAGCCCGGATTCGGTGGTGGTGGTCGATGAAGCCTATATCGACTTTGGCGGCGAAACAGCCATCAGCCTGGTGGACCGTTACCCGAACCTGCTGGTGACCCAGACCCTGTCCAAATCGCGCTCACTGGCCGGTTTGCGCGTGGGCCTGGCCGTGGGCCACCCGGACCTCATCGAAGCGCTGGAGCGGGTCAAGAACAGCTTCAACTCCTACCCGCTGGATCGCCTGGCGATTGTCGGCGCGGCGGCGGCGTTCGAGGACCGGGCGTACTTCGAGAAGACGTGCCAACTGGTCATCTACAACCGCAACAAGGTGGTCGCGCAACTGGAAGGTAAAGGCTTTGAAGTGTTGCCGTCAGCGGCCAACTTCATCTTTGCCCGCCACCCACGGCACGACGCAGCCGGCCTGGCGGCCAAGCTGCGTGAGCAAGGGGTGATCGTGCGGCACTTCAAGCAGGAGCGGATTGCCCAGTTCCTGCGGATCAGCATCGGTACGCCGGAGCAGAACCAGGCGCTGATCGATGGTCTCGGCGAGCTTTAACGGGCGCTGAAATCAAATGCGGGAGGGGGCAAGCTCCCTCCCACATTGGTTTTTGCGTTGGCAGTTAGATCAGCGGCTCATCCGGCTTCTTGTTCTTCCAGCCATCATTGCCCGGCAGCAACAGGTTCAGGCCAATCGCTACCACCGCACACAGGGCAATGCCCTTCAGGCCGAAGTCATCCGGACCGGTCCCGGTTCCCACCAGCACGCCGCCAATGCCGAACACCAGGGTCACCGACACAATCACCAGATTGCGCGCCTCACCCAGGTCAATCCTGTGGCGGATCAAGGTGTTCATCCCCACCGCGGCAATCGAGCCGAACAGCAGGCACAGGATCCCGCCCATCACCGGCACCGGGATGCTTTGCAGCAGTGCACCGAATTTGCCGATGAACGCCAGGCTGATGGCAAACACTGCCGCCCAGGTCATGATCTTCGGGTTGTAGTTCTTGGTCAGCATCACCGCGCCCGTCACTTCGGCGTAGGTGGTGTTCGGCGGGCCGCCAAACAGGCCGGCGGCCGTGGTGGCGATCCCGTCACCGAGCAGGGTGCGGTGCAGGCCAGGCTTCTTCAGGTAGTCGCGACCGGTCACGCTGCCCACCGCAATTACGCCGCCGATATGTTCGATCGCCGGGGCCAGGGCCACCGGGACGATAAACAGGATCGCCTGCCAGTTGAACTCCGGCGCGGTGAAGTGGGGCAGGGCGAACCACGGGGCGGCGGCGATTTTCGCCGTGTCGACCACGCCGAAGTAGAACGCCATGGCAAAGCCCACCAGCACGCCGGAGATGATCGGCACCAGGCGGAAGATACCCTTGCCGAACACCGCGACGATCAACGTGGTCAGCAGCGCCGGCATCGAGATCATCATCGCCGTCTGGTAATGAATCAACTCGGCGCCATCGCCGGATTTACCCATCGCCATGTTCGCGGCAATCGGTGCCATGGCCAGGCCGATGGAAATGATCACCGGGCCGATCACCACAGGTGGCAACAGGCGGTCGATGAAACCGGTGCCTTTGATCTTCACGGCCAGGCCGAGGAAGGTATAGACAAAACCGGCCGCCATCACCCCGCCCATGGTCGCCGCGAGGCCGAACTGGCCCTTGGCAAGAATGATCGGGGTAATGAAGGCAAAGCTCGACGCCAGGAAGACCGGCACCTGCCGTCCTGTCACCAGTTGGAACAACAACGTGCCCAGGCCGGCGGTGAACAGGGCGACGTTTGGATCAAGACCTGTGATCAGTGGCATCAACACCAGCGCGCCAAATGCTACGAAGAGCATCTGTGCGCCAGACAGGATCTGGCGCCAAAGCGGGTCGTTGAACTCATCCTGCATGCTCACGCGTCCTTCTGCTTGGTGCCGAAGATCTTGTCACCGGCATCGCCCAGGCCTGGGATGATGTAACCGTGTTCGTTCAGGCGCTCGTCGATGGAGGCGGTGTAGATCTGTACATCCGGGTGGGCTTTCTCGACGGCGGCGATGCCTTCGGGCGCGGCCACCAGCACCATGGCACGGATGTCCCGGCAACCGGCTTTTTTCAGCAGGTCGATGGTGGCAACCATGGAGCTGCCGGTAGCGAGCATCGGGTCGATGATCATGGCCAGGCGCTCGTTGATTTCCGGTACGAGTTTTTCCAGGTAGGTGTGGGCCTGCAGGGTTTCTTCGTTGCGGGCGACGCCGACGGCGCTGACCTTGGCGCCCGGGATCAGGCTGAGCACGCCTTCGAGCATGCCGATACCGGCACGCAGGATCGGCACCACGGTAATTTTCTTACCGGCGATTTTCTCGACCTGGACGGTGCCAGCCCAACCTTCGATGTCGTAGGTTTCCAGGGGCAAATCTTTGGTGGCTTCGTAAGTGAGCAGCGCTCCAACTTCCTGAGCAAGCTCACGGAAATTCTTCGTGCTGATGTCGGCGCGGCGCATAAGGCCGAGTTTGTGTCGGATCAGCGGGTGGCGGATCTCGCGAGTGGGCATGGGAAAGGCTCCGGCGGCGGGCAAAAAAACCGGCCTAGATTAATCTATCCGAGGGTGTTGTCCTATAGACATCTAGTACGTTAGTCCATTAAGGCTTGCTCGGAGCGCATGAGAAGCGTACCTTCGCCCGCTTTTCTTGCCACAGCACCCCTTGGAGAGCGCCATGTCCGCTGATCTCGAGCATATCCGTCAAATCATGCGCGAGGCTGACTGCCTGTACACCGAAGCGCAAGTCGAAGCAGCGATCGCCAAGGTCGGCGCACACATCACTCGCGAGATGGCCGACACCAACCCGGTGGTCTTCTGCGTGATGAACGGTGGCCTGATCTTCGCCGGCAAATTGCTGACTCACCTGCAGTTCCCGTTGGAAGCGTCCTACCTGCACGCCACTCGTTATCGCAACGAAACCAGCGGCGGCGACCTGTTCTGGAAAGCCAAGCCGGAAGTTTCGTTCATCGACCGCGACGTGCTGATCATCGACGACATCCTCGATGAGGGCCACACCCTGGGCGCGATCATCGACTTCTGCAAACACGCTGGCGCACGTAAGGTGCACACCGCCGTGCTGATCGACAAAGACCACGACCGCAAGGCCCGTCCCGAGTTGAAAGCCGATTTCGTCGGCCTGCCGTGCATCGATCGCTACATCTTCGGTTACGGTATGGATTACAAGGGCTACTGGCGCAACGCCAATGGAATCTACGCCGTCAAAGGTATGTAACCCATGACTCGCTTTCTTGATCAGACGCTGTTTGCCGAGTTGGCCGAGAAAGCGGGCGCCAGCCTCCGTGGCCGGCATCATCACAACTTTCATCAGATGGAAGATCCGTGCCATCGCCTGGCCGTGGGCCTGCAGCCCAGCACCTACGTGCCGCCCCATCGGCACTTGAGCGCGGACAAGGCGGAAACCTTGCTGGTCCTCCAGGGGCGCTTGGGCTTGCTGGTGTTCAGCGACACCGGCGAGGTGCTTGCCAAGCGCGTGATGCAGGCCGGCGGCGAATGCTCGGGCGTCGACCTGCCGCCCGGCGTGTTCCATGGCCTGGTGGTGCTCGCGCCCGACACGGTGATGTTCGAGTGCAAGGCCGGGCCTTATCGGCCGGTGGGCGAAGGCGAACTGGCCGATTGGGCGCCCCGTGAAGGCGACGCCAACGTGGCCGAGTATCAACGCTGGATGCTTGCCCAGTTCGATTGAGCTACAGTGCTGGGCCACCTCTTGCGGAGCGGCCCATGAGCCTGTTGATACGCACCT
This sequence comes from Pseudomonas sp. GW821-FHT09D08, assembly GCF_059416305.1. Classification (NCBI taxonomy): domain Bacteria; kingdom Pseudomonadati; phylum Pseudomonadota; class Gammaproteobacteria; order Pseudomonadales; family Pseudomonadaceae; genus Pseudomonas; species Pseudomonas sp. GW821-FHT09D08. Next base: position 423,995 of record NZ_JBWKOX010000002.1, on the reverse strand, counting down.
GCGCCGCCCTGGCGTTGACCCTCAGTCTGCCGCTGGCTGCGGCGCCTGCGCCGATGCATGCGCAGTTCCTGCCGCCGGACGATCTGACCCTGCGCGCCGAAACCCCTGACCAGCAGCAACTGCTGCAAGTCACCGAGTATGCGGTGGTGGTGGGCAACCAGCGTCAATCCACGCAACAGCCGATCCCGGTAACCTCGCCGCTGATGATCCGTCTCAAGGGCAAGTCCCTGAACAAAGGCGCGACCATCAGCCAGGTGGTGCTCAACTTCGATGCCGAAAGCAAAAGCCTGAAAAAGCCGGTATACGATGACAAGAGCAAAACCTTGACCCTGTCCTACCCGGTGGCCCAGTACCGAGTGATTGTCGACCTGCTGCGCAATGACACGGTGTATGTGCAGTTCCTCAGTTACGCCAACGGGCATGTCTGGGCGGATGTGCATACCGGTGCTGTTCGTAGCAAATAGCAAAAACACTGAAGAACCAATGTGGGAAGGGCTTGCCCCCGGCCGCATTGGTTCTTCACCGCTTTCGAAGCCTGCGCCTCGCAGGTAGACTTCAAATCCCGTGTAAATGTCTGCTGGCTGGAGTCGGTAATGCGTAAAGATAAGAAACAGGTGATTGGTGACGAGATCGGCGACGACCAGATCAAGTTGTTCCTGGACTTCGAGCCGGTTGACGCGACGTCCCCGTCCCTGCACAAACTGATCAAGGCCTACCGTGGCCTGCGTATCGACGACTTCGAACGCTTCCTGGTTTTCTTCAAGGCGGCCGGTTTGGACCTGGATGGCAAGGATGAGCACGGCCAGACGTTTGTCGACCTGATCAAGGACCAGCGCAACGCCGCCGACTATATCGAGCTGATCGACAACGCCCGCGGCTGATTATTCCTGGGCATAAAAAAACGCCCCGTTCTCATCGCGAGAACGGGGCGTTTTTGCTTTTTACTGTAGGAGCGAGCTTGCCCGCAAAAAACCAGAGAACGCCGCGTTAAACCAGATGCGCTGCGTTATCGTTAACGATCTTCGCGAGCAAGCTCGCTCCTACCGGTCTCGGCGGCAGATTCAACCAGTTCGAGGCTGATGTTGTTCTGCGCGTTGATCTTGCGATACAGCTCGGCATCAGTCTCCAGGACCTTCTCCCGCGCCGGGAAGATCTCGTGCAGCTTGGTCGCCCATTCACCGGCAGCTTTCTGCGGGAAGCAACGCTCGATCAATTCCAGCATGATCGACACCGTCACCGAGGCGCCCGGCGAGGCACCCAGCAGCGCAGCCAGCGAACCGTCCTTGGCCGCGACCAGCTCGGTGCCAAATTGCAGCACGCCGCCTTTCTTCGGGTCTTTCTTGATGATCTGCACCCGTTGGCCGGCCACTTCCAGGCGCCAGTCTTCGGCTTTCGCTTCAGGGTAGAAGCGACGCAGGGATTCCAGGCGCTGCTCCATGGACTGCATCACTTCGCTGACCAGGTACTTGGTCAGGTCCATGTTGTCGCGGGCCACGGCCAGCATCGGGCCAATGTTGCCGGCGCGAACCGACAGCGGCAGGTCGAGGAACGAGCCGTGCTTGAGGAACTTGGTGGTGAAGCCGGCGTAGGGCCCGAACAGCAGGGATTTCTTGCCGTCGACTACGCGGGTGTCCAGGTGCGGCACGGACATCGGCGGCGAGCCCACGGCAGCCTGGCTGTAGACCTTGGCCTGGTGGTGCTTGACCACTTCCGGGTTGTCGCAACGCAGCCACTGGCCGCTGACCGGGAACCCGCCAAACCCTTTGCTTTCTTCGATACCCGAGGCCTGCAGCAGCGGCAGGGCCGCGCCACCGGCGCCGAGGAACACGAACTTGGCGTCCACTTCGCGGCTGTTGCCGCTGTTGACGTCCTTGATGCTCACGGTCCAGCCCGCGCCGTTACGTTTGAGGCCGGTCACGCGCTTGCTGTACTTGACCTGGGCGTCCGGTGAGCTGGTCAGGTGAGTGAGCAGCTGGTTGGTCAGGGCGCCGAAGTTGACGTCGGTGCCGTTCATCACGCGGGTGGCAGCGATTTTTTCGTCGAGCGGGCGGCCCGGCATCATCAGCGGCATCCACTCGGCCATTTCGCTGCGGTCTTCGGTGTAGTGCATGTCCGAGAACGCATGGTGCTGGCTGAGGGTTTCAAAGCGCTTCCTGAGGAACTCCACGCCTTTTTCGCCCTGCACGAAGCTCAGGTGCGGCACCGGGCTGATAAAGGACTTGGACGAGCCAAAGGTGCCCTTCCTGGTCAGGTAGGCCCAGAACTGCTTCGACACCTCGAACTGGGTGTTGATGTGCACGGCTTTCTTGATGTCGATGGAGCCATCGGCGGCCTGGGGCGTGTAGTTCAGCTCACACAGCCCGGCGTGGCCGGTACCGGCGTTGTTCCACGGGTTGGAACTTTCCGCGGCACCCGAGTCCATCAGCTCAACGACTTCCAGCTTGAGGCCGGGGTCGAGCTCTTTAAGCAGTACGGCCAGGGTGGCACTCATGATGCCGGCCCCTACCAGTACTACGTCGACTGCTTCGTTATGCGCCATTTAACGCGTCTCCAAAATCTGCAGCACCAAATTGACGGCATGGCTGCCAGGAGTGACGGGGCGTTTCACGTGTTGCCCCAGGTCACCCATGGCCAGGATCGCCATGTCCGTTTCGCAATTCCTTGCACATTCAGCACACGCTTCCTGCCCGGCCTGATCTGCCTATGAACGCATTCATGGGCGCCTGTGGCAATTCGACTTATGGTCAAAGCGTGGGATTCGTGCAATCAATCCGTAGCGGACAGGCTCAAGCTCCGGTGTTTGCGGAGTACTCGGTCCTGTGTGGTTGGGCTGTTCCAGACGCTGATGGTGCTTGTACAAACGCCAAACTATTCATTTGCTCGCCACACTCTTGTGAAGTTGTGAAAACCCGTTTTTTTCACGCTCTTTTGAAGACGTGAACCTCAAAAAAGGGCTGCCCCGGCCTGGCACCTGGCCCGCAAACCTCTGCCGAAACGCGGCAAAACGGGCAAACAACTCAAGTGGCCGAGCGCAATGGCAGCTCTGGCAGATTCGGCAAAGGCGGGTGGTTTGCAAAGGAAACAGCAAGCTCGCCAGCTTCACTCGATCTGTGTGGGCGGCTCTCTGTGGGCGATTCTTGGGGTTAATACCGAGGCATTAACGATGCTGCGAGGCCCGATCAGGAGACGTCCTTATAATCGGGGGGAGATTGTAGCGAAGAACGCCGGGGAAATGGGCGGGTTTTATGACTTTTATTAGGCGTTCGGTCAGGCGGCCAACGCCTGGTGACGTGGCGACCGCGCAGGGCGTGGGTTTACACGGGCGCGGGCCGGCAACGGATGATGCATCCAGCTCAGGCGAATTTCTTCGATTTCCACCCAGCCTTCGCCGACGGGAGGCTGGCAGCACGCTTTGAAGGCCTGGCAGCGGCCTTGCGCATCGAGCAGGGCGAACTGGCGAAGGGCGGGCTTGCGCGTAAACAGCGACCAGAGAAAATGCATGGCGATCAACCTCCTGAGATTGAGGCCAAGCATGCCTGCTTCGGATGACGAGCCCATGTAACGGCTATGACATATCGGTGACATCGAACCGCAGGCGAAGCCCCGGGTCACAGGTTGTAACTGACGCTAGTTCCCAGCAGGGGCGCCCCGCTATACTGCCGGCCTGTCGGTACCTGATTTCTGGAGAGAAGCGCATGTTGCAACGCCTGTTGTTCGGTTTGATCACTGTGACCAGCTTGACCCTGGTTGGCTGCGCCAACAGCCCGCAGCAACTGACCCCGGAACCGAAAATCACCACGCAGCTGGCCCCGGTGGGCCATGGCCAGCCGGTGTCGGTACGGGTGGTGGACGGTCGTCCGTCGCCGACACTCGGTTCGCGCGGTGGCCTGTACCCGGAAACCGCCCTGGTGTCGGTGAACGCTCAAGACGTGCTGCCCAAGCTGCAGGCCCAGGCCGAAGCGGCCGTGCGCCTGCTGGGTTTCACCCCCAGCCCCAACGCGCCGGGCGCTCCGCAGTTGACGATCACCCTGGCCGAGTTGAAGTATCAGTCGCCTAAAGACGGTCTTTACGTGACCGAGGCGTCCATTGGCGCCACCTTCAAGTCCGACGTCACCGCCGGCACCCGTCGCTACAGCGGCCGTTACGGTGCGTCGCTGAACCAGCGCTTCGGCATGTCGCCTAACCAGGAAACCAACACCAAGCTGGTCAGCGACGTCCTGAGCGACGCCTTGACCCGCCTGTTCAAGGACCCAAGCATCGGTTCATTGCTCAGCTCGCAGTAATCGCTCAAACAAAAAACCGGGCTCAGCGATGAGCCCGGTTTTTTTATGCCTTCAGTTTCACGCTGCCGTGTCGATACAAAAGTCCAGCATGCTCACCCCCGTCAACAGATCGGCCTCCGGCAAGTCTGCATGCTGGTGCCCGCCAAGGGCGCAATACACCAGCCAGTGGCGGTCCTGCACATTGAACGCCAGGCCGCCGATCAGCGCCTCTTGCTCGTCGCTTTGGGCAATCAGATACAGCCGATCCTGGTTGTGCGCGTGCAGCATGACAAGCTCCTAAGTGTTCGAAGGGCAACAGAGTGGCTTGTTAAGGTGACGTTCAGGTGACGGCGTAAATTACTGGATACATTAGCCGTCCATGGGGGGCGGAGCGGTTTTGGCGTTCGATGCCACTACCGTTCAGGTTTGTATCTGAACCGATACCCAGACACTGTTTCATCGAGGTTTGCGATGGCGCTGCCCGCACTATTGATCAATGCCGTGGCTTTATCAGTGGCCTGCCCAGGCGCTGCGCTGCTGTTCATCACCCGCCTGCGCGAGCAACGCGCCATGGCTGAACTGACGGCGCAAAGTGAAGATCGCGCAATCGACCAGCCCATGCTGTTCCTGGATGTGCGCACCGAGCGGGCGCACCGTGTGGCTTACCGCATCGGGTTCGCCTGCCTTGGGCTGGCGCTGGCTATTTCCTGGCTCAGCACCCGAATCTAAAAAACCGCAGAACCCATCATATGGGAGGGAGCTTGGCCCCTCCCATATTTTCTTGATCGGTGTTTACAGCGGGATTCCAGCCTTGACCCGATACTGATTGCGCACTGGCGTCGCGTATTGCACCACCAGGAAAGGCCGGTGCTCGGCCGGGCATTCGTTCAAGCGCCGCTCCCACTCCGCCTGTGCCTTGGCCAGTTCGTCCGCGGGGAATACGTCGGCTGCCTTTGGCACCTGCAATTGCGGGTCGGCATCGCTCCACTGGGCGTACGCCAGGTAGTGCACCGGGAACAGCCGATAGCCGCCGAGAATCTGCTGATCCATTTCCACGGCCAGGACCTTGGTGTCTTCGAAACGCTCGGTAATCGGCGGCGCGAAGTTGATATGTACGCGGCCTTTGTAGCCGGTGATGCCCAGGGCAATGCTGACGTCATCCTCGCCTTGCGCCTTGACGTAGGTGCCGGTGGTGGCGCGGATATACAGTTCGCGGGCCTTGGCGGCATCGCACGGGTCGTACTCGTAGCTGATGGACACCGGCGTCAGGTTGAGTGACTGGATCACCTCGGCAAACGGCTCGTCCTTGCGGCTGACATGGAACATCTTGAGGATCGCCGACTCGGTGCGGTCATCCCCGTCCTTGGCGCGGCCTTCGGCCTGGGCGATCCAGATCGACTGGCAGTCGTTGCGGATCGAATGGTTGATATAGGCCGACAGCAGGTTGAACGCCGCCATCTTCTCCTTTCGCCCGGTGATCGAACGGTGCACGATGAAGCTCTTGTTCAGACGCATCAGGTCACTGACAAACGGCTTTTGCAGCAGGTTGTCGCCGATGGCGATGCGTGGCGTCGGCAGGCCGGCGTGGTACACGGCATAGTTGACGAAGGCCGGGTCCATCACGATGTCGCGGTGGTTGGCCAGGAACAGGTAGGCGGTGCCGGATTTGAGCTGTTCGACGCCGGTGTAGGTCACGCCGTCGGTCGCCCGGTCAATGGTGTGGTCGACGTAATACTCGACTTTGTCCTGAAGCGTGGCCACGGTGGTGACACCGGCGAACTCACGGCGCAGTTTGCGCGCGATCATCGGCTTGAGCAGCCAGCCCAGGGCGCCGGCAAAGCGCGGGAAGCGGAAGTGGGTCAGGATGTCCAGAAAGGCCTTGTCACTGAACAGCCGGGCCAGCACTGCCGGGACTTCGCTGTCGTTGTAAGGTCGGATGGTATCGAATTCGCCCATCATGCTCTCTTGTTAGAAACGGCTAGGGTAAGTAAAGGAAATACCAGGGTGCGGTCCGGGGAATTGGCCCGGCCGGAAAATAGCCCTGTAAATAGACCGGCGATTATACGCACAAGTCACCTGGGAGACTGCGATGCTGGAAACTGCGCTGTACGATTGTCCTTATTGTGGTGAAGCGGTAGAGACCGCGGTGGATTTATCCGGCGGTGATCAGACCTACATAGAGGACTGTCAGGTGTGTTGCCGACCGATCATTTTCAACCTGCAGGTCCATGGTGAAGAGTGGATGCTCGAAACCCGCAGTGAAAACGAATAGCAGGTACGCCCATGCAGCGAATCTACGAACCGGAAAACCTTATGGAAGGCGAGTTGCTGCAGCAAATGCTCGCCAGCGAGGGCATCGAGGCGCACCTGGTAGGTCGCCATTTGCTCGGCGGCACGGGGGAGTTGCCGATCTTCGGCCTGCTGGGGCTGGAAGTGGATAACGACCGGGCGGCTGAAGCCCGCGAGCTGATTACCGCCTATATCGGTGCGCAACCCCTGCCCGGCGATGAACCCGACAGCTTCCCCGACGTATTGGTCTGTTAGGCTGTCGGTCGGTTTACCCAAGAGTCGTGTTGCCCCATGTGTGGACGTTATGCCCTGTTTCGCTGGAACCCTACCTTTGCTGCCCTGCCGGGTTTTCCGGCCGACCAGCAGGCCCAGTGGAACATCTCCCCGAATGATTCGGTGCTGATCCAGCGCCTCAATGACGGCCAGCGCACCCTGGCACGGGCGCGCTGGGGCCTGACGCCACCCTGGCTGACTGACCTTTCCCGCACCCCGGCCCATGCCCGTGCCGAAACCCTGGCCGAGCAACCGATGTTTCGCGAAGCGTTTCGCCAGCGCCGTTGCCTGCTGCCGGCCAACGGCTTCTATGAATGGCGCGGCACCCAGCGCAAGCGTCCGTACTGGCTGACGCCGGGGGAGGGCTCGACCCTGTTTTTTGCAGCGATCTGGGAGGCGTACCCGGTGCAGGAGCAAGTGTGGCTGAGTACGGCAGTGGTGACCCAGGCCGCCCAGAGTCAGCGCCGGCCGTTGATTCTGGACGTGGCGGGGCAGGCCGCCTGGCTCGATCCCGAGACGCCCTTGCATGTGTTGCAAGGCTTGCTGGCCAGTGAGCCGGTCCCATTGCGCGAGCGAGTCCTGGCCAACATGGTCAATGATCCCAAGCTCAACGGGCCGGAGTGCCTGACCCCGGCCTGAGCCTGGGGCCAGTTGCTCACTGAAGTTGCCGGGCGTGTGAGATGTGTCCGAAATTCATCGGTTACACGTCTGTTGTATCTGGCGCCGATACAAACGAGCGCCTACGATACGCGCCATGTTTTCAGGGCGTCTTTTCAGGGAGAGTGTATTGATGAAGAAATCATTGGTCGTAAGTGTATTGGCGGCAGGCGTGTTGCTGGCCGGGTGTCAGTCGGTCAACACCACCAGCGGCGGCGCCGTCGGGGTTGAGCGCAAGCAATATATGTTCAGCATGCTGTCGAGCCAGGAAGTCGACCAGATGTACGCCCAGTCCTACCAGCAGACCCTGGGCGAGGCCAGCAGCAAAGGCCAGTTGGACAAGACCAGTGCCAATGCCAAGCGCGTGCAGGCGATCGCCAATCGGCTGATCGCCCAGGCGCCGACCTTCCGCCCGGATGCGGCGCAGTGGAAGTGGGAAGTGAACCTGATCAAGAGCGATGAGATGAACGCCAACTGCGGGCCTGGCGGCAAGATCTTCGTGTACAGCGCGTTGATCGACAACCTCAAGCTCACCGACGATGAGCTGGCCGCGGTGATGGGCCATGAAATCGCCCACGCTTTGCGGGAGCATGGCCGCGAAGCCATGTCCAAGGCCTACGGCATCGAGATGGCCAAGCAGGGCGCCGGCGCGTTGTTCGGCCTGGGCCAGGACAGCCTGGCGCTGGCCGATACCGTGGCCAACTACGGCATGACCTTGCCAAACAGCCGCAGCAATGAAAACGAAGCGGACCTGATCGGCCTGGAACTGGCGGCCCGCGCCGGCTACAACCCGAACGCGGCGATCACGCTGTGGAACAAGATGGCCAAGGCTTCGGAAGGCGCACCGCCGGAGTTCATGAGCACTCACCCGGCCTCCGACAGCCGGATCGCCTCGTTGCAGGCGGCGATTCCGAAGGTGATGCCGCTCTACCAACAGGCCAAGAAGTCCTAAGACTTCAACGACAAGTAGCAAGCTTCAAGCTGCAGGAAAAAGCACTGCTTCTTCCTGCAACTTGAGGCTTGAAGCTGCAGCTAGATCCAGCCACTGCTCTGCATGGCCTTGTACACCGCCACAATCGCCAGAACAAAGAACGCCGTAGCCGCCAGTCGACGAATCAATGTCAGTGGCAGTTTCTCCGCCGCGAAATTCCCCGCCAGAACCACCGGTACGTTGGCAATCAACATGCCCAGGGTGGTGCCGATAATCACCAGCCACAGTTCCGGGTATTGCGCTGCGAGCATCACCGTGGCGATCTGGGTCTTGTCCCCGATTTCCGCCAGGAAGAATGCAATCAGCGTGGTTAGGAACGGCCCGAACTTGCGGGTCGTGCTGGCTTCGTCATCGTCGAGTTTGTCTGGCACCAGGGTCCACAGCGCGGTGGCGCAGAAGCTGGCCGCGAGAATCCAGTGCAATACCGCATCCGAGAAGAAACTCCCGAACCAGGCCCCCACGGCACCGGCGGCCGCATGGTTGGCCAGGGTCGCAGCGACGATGCCGGCGATGATCGGCCAGGGTTTGCGAAAGCGTGCGGCAAGGATGAGCGCGAGCAGTTGCGTCTTGTCGCCGATTTCGGCCAAGGCAACGATTGCGGTAGGAACGAGCAATGAATCCAGCATCAGGTAGGTTTCCAGGGGGCGGGTCGACACGGCTATGACACGTACAGCCTTCCCGCCCCGGGTAAGGTGTGCGTGTCATAGGTCTTGTCAAACCCCGGTCCGTCTGTGCGGACTCCTGGGTCGCATACGCCATGGCCTGTTGACCAAGTATGTTGACGTATGCCGGACGAGCGTGGCGCTCGTGGGAGACTACTCCCCTAGGACGGAGCGGATTCTGCCTAGGCAAAATCCATTCGGCAAGCGTTCTTTTTCAAACGGCCATCAGCCGCGCTTGGCACGGTAGATGCGAAAACCATTGCCTTCGGCCTTGACCGCACACACGCCCAGATGCTCTTCGATCAACGGCTGGTACTTCAGGAAGCTGTTAGCCACCAGGCGAAGTTCGCCACCTTTTGCCAGGTGTTTCGCTGCTTTTCGCAGCAGGTTCTCTGTGGCGAAATAGTCGGTGTGCACGCCGACATGGAACGGCGGGTTGCTCAAAATCGCGTTCAAACCCATCGGCGCGGCGTCGATGCCGTCACCGGTCAGTACCTCGGCTTCCAGCCCGTTGGCGGCCAGGGTCAGGCGACTGCTGGCGGCGGCGAAAGCATCCACGTCCAGCATCGTTACGCTGTTGTGCGGGTAGCGACGTTTGACCGCCGCCCCCAACACACCGGCGCCGCAACCGAAGTCGAGCAAATGGCCGCTCGGCAATTTGTCCAAGTGCTCCAGCAACAGCTCGGTACCGCGATCCAGACGGCCGTGGCTGAATACACCCGGCAGGCTCACCACCTTGAGCGGGCCTTCGGCCAGCGGCACATCGAACACCTGCGCCAGGCTTTCCAGCTCGACCGCTTGCGGGGCGTTGGCCACGGTGATTTGCCACAGTTGGCAATGCCGCGCGTTGTCGAGCTTGCGCGGTTTGCCATACGGCGCCATCTGCTTGGCGGCGCTTTCGATACCGCCTTTTTTCTCCCCTACCAGGAACAGCTCGGCGCCGGGCAGTCGCGCTGCCACGGCGTTGAGCAGGTAATCGGTGAGGTCCTTGGATTTGGGCAGGAAGATCACCGCCGCCTCGAACCCGTGCTCGGGCGCATTCACCCCAAACTGGCTGCGCTCCGGGAAGCGCGCGTCGAGCGCCGCCTGGTCGCCGGCATGCCAGCACCAGCCGTGGGCGTTGGGCAGGCGACCCAGCAGGTCGTCGGCGGGCAAGCCCACCAGCAGCAGGTTGCCTTGAAAAAGTTCGGCCTGACGAAGCAGTACTTCACTGCGCGGATCCATGGTCTGCTCCTTGAAAAGGGGCGCAGTTTATCAACTGACGACGCGCAGCGGGGCGCCGCTGAAAAAGCCCTGGGCGTTTTCCGCCAGTTGGCCGACGATACGCTGCCGCGCTTCGCGACTGCCCCAGGCATTGTGGGGCGTGACGATCAGTCGAGGAATATCGCCGGCCAGCAATGGGTTGCCATTGACCGGGGGCTCAACACTCAGCACATCGGTCGCCGCGCCGCCCAGGTGGCCGCTGCGCAGGGCATCGGCCAGGGCCTGCTCGTTGATCAAGCCACCGCGCGCGGTGTTGACGATAAACGCGCCGGGCTTGAGCCGCGCCAATTCACGGGCGCCGATAAAGTCCCGGGTGTGTTCATTGAGCGGGCAGTGCAAGGTGAGTGCGTCCACCTGCGTCAGCAGTTCATCCAGGGGCACGCGGTCGGCACGGGCAGGGCGCCCGGGGATGGCGCCGAGTAGCACGCGCATGCCGAAGGCTTCGGCCAGGCGGGCCACGGCACTGCCCAGTTCGCCATGGCCCAGCAGGCCGAGGGTCTTGCCTTCCAGTTCGACAATCGGGTGGTCCAGCAGGCAGAACTGCTTGGCCTCCTGCCATTTGCCGGCGCTCACATCGCGCTGATAGTCCTGCAGCCGCGTCGCCAGGTTGAGCAATAGCATGATCGTGTGCTGCGCCACCGACGGTGTGCCGTAGCCCTGGCAGTTGCTCACGGTGATGCCGTGGGCGCGGGCGGCTTCCAGGTCAATGTTGTTGGTGCCGGTCGCCGAAACCAGGATCAACTTGAGTTCCGGGCAGGCCGCCAGGGTTTCGCGGTTGAGCGGGATTTTGTTACTGATCGCCACCTGCGCGCCTTGCAGGCGCTCGACCACATTTTGCGGCGTGGTGCCCGTCAACAACTGCAAGTCGCTGAAGCGGGCGTGCAACTCGCTGAGGTCGAGGTCGCCCAGATCCAGGGACGGGTGATCAAGGAAGACGGCGCGGCGATTGTTCGTCATCAACTGTACCTTTTGCGACAGGGTTCGAAGGCGTAATCTGCCGAGCCTATCAGATGAAATAATCCGTTACTTAATGGAGTGAGTATGTACGCCGCCGAGTTTTTGACCGTAGCCCTGATTCACTTGTTGGCGGTGGCCAGCCCCGGCCCGGATTTCGCGGTGGTGGTGCGTGAGAGCGTGACCCACGGCCGCCGCGCTGGAACCTGGACCGCGTTGGGCGTGGGCTCGGCGATTTTCCTGCACGTGGGCTATTCGTTGCTCGGCATCGGCCTGATCGTGTCCCAGTCCATCGTGTTGTTCAACGCACTGAAATGGGCCGCCGCCGCCTACCTGCTGTACATCGGCTTCAAGGCCCTGCGCGCCAAACCGGCCAAGCCTGCCGTCGAGGGCGAGTTGCACCGCGAAGCGGGCGAGCGCACCCCGCGCGGCGCGTTTACCGCAGGCTTCGTCACCAACGGCTTGAACCCCAAGGCGACGTTGTTCTTCCTGTCGCTGTTCACCGTGGTGATCAACCCGCACACACCGCTGGCGATCCAGGCCGGCTACGGCGTGTACCTGGCGGTGGCGACGGCGTTGTGGTTCTGCCTGGTGGCGATGTTGTTCAGCCAGCAGCGCGTGCGCGCCGGGTTTGCGCGGATGGGGCATTGGTTTGATCGGACCATGGGAGCGGTGTTGATTGCGATTGGGGTGAAGTTGGCGTTTACCAGCATGAAATAGGACGGATGCTGGCGCAAAGCTAGCATTTACGGCGGTCTGCAAATCATTCCTTTGGCTGATTTGTCTGACACATAACGTCTCTACAGTGCAGGTCTTCAAGCCAAGACCGTGCAGTCATAAAAGGGATTCGTATGTTGCAGACCCGTGTTATTCCGCCCGCCGAAGGTGCGTATCAATACCCGCTGTTGATCAAGCGCCTGTTGATGTCCGGTACCCGTTACGAGAAGACCCGGGAAATCGTCTACCGCGACAAGCTGCGCTACACCTACCCGACCTTGATCGAGCGCGTCGCGCGCCTGGCCAACGTGCTCACCGCAGCCGGGGTCAAGGCCGGTGACACCGTGGCGGTGATGGATTGGGACAGTCATCGTTACCTGGAATGCATGTTCGCCATCCCGATGATCGGCGCGGTGATCCACACCATCAATGTGCGCCTGTCGCCGGAACAGATTCTCTACACCATGAACCACGCCGAGGACCGCTTCGTGCTGGTCAACAGCGAGTTCGTGGGGCTCTACCAGGCCATTGCCGGGCAGCTCACCACCGTCGACAGGACGCTGCTGCTCACCGACGGCGAAGCCAAGACCGCCGAGTTGCCCAACCTGGTCGGTGAGTATGAAACCCTGCTGGCCGCCGCCAGCCCGAAGTACGATTTCCAGGACTTCGACGAACACTCCGTCGCCACCACCTTCTACACCACCGGTACCACCGGCAACCCCAAGGGCGTGTACTTCACCCATCGCCAGCTGGTGCTGCACACCATCGGCGTGGCGACCATCATGGGCAGCGTCGACAGCGTGCGCCTGCTGGGCACCAACGACGTGTACATGCCGATCACGCCGATGTTCCACGTGCATGCCTGGGGCCTGCCGTATGTGGCGACCATGCTTGGCCTTAAGCAGGTCTACCCCGGCCGCTACGACCCGGAATACCTGGTGGAGCTGTGGCGCAAGGAGAAGGTCACCTTTTCCCACTGCGTGCCGACCATCCTGCAAATGGTGCTCAACGCCAAGGCTGCCCAAGGCGTCGATTTTGGCGGCTGGAAAATCGTCATCGGCGGCAGTGCGCTCAACCGCACGCTGTATGAGGCGGCAAAGGCCCGCGGGATTCAGCTCACCGCCGCGTACGGCATGTCCGAGACCGGCCCGCTGGTGTCCTGTGCCCACCTCAACGAGGAACTGATAGCCGGCACCGAGGACGAGCGCATCAGCTACCGCATCAAGGCCGGCGTGCCCGGGCCGTTGGTGGAAGCGGCGATCATGGACGCCGAGGGGAATTTCCTGCCCGCCGACGGCGAGTCCCAGGGTGAGTTGGTGCTGCGCGCGCCGTGGCTGACTGAGGGGTATTACAACGAGCCGCAGAAGGGCGCCGAGCTGTGGGCGGGTGGCTGGATGCACACCGGCGACGTGGCCACCCTCGATGCATTTGGGGTGATCGATATCCGCGACCGCATCAAGGACGTGATCAAGACCGGCGGCGAGTGGATCTCCTCCCTGGCCCTCGAAGACCTGGTCAGCCGTCACCCGGCGGTACGCGAAGTAGCGGTGGTGGGCATCGCCGACCCGCAGTGGGGCGAGCGCCCGTTTGCGTTGCTGGTGGTGCGTGATGGCCATGAGATTGGGGCCCGCGAGCTCAAGGAACACCTCAAGCCTTTTGTCGAACTGGGCCATCTGAGCAAGTGGGCGATTCCGAGCCAGATCGCCGTTGTTACGGAAATTCCCAAGACCAGTGTCGGCAAGCTCGACAAAAAACGTATCCGTATTGACATCATTGAATGGCAGGCCAACAACAGCACCTTCCTGTCCACCCTCTGAGCTGATTTGCCGTGCCCTCGTGGCACGGCGATGCTCTATCTCGCGCCTTCACTTGTGATTTGCCAATTTTCAGCCATCCTTGCCGCGTCGGCCTTCGCCGACATGGCGAAAGGGCTGTGGCAGACGGGTTGGTGATGCAAATCACACTTTAGAGGGATCAAGCGGTACCCCCTGCTGGCTATAGTCCCACCCAGAGTTTTTCAAGGATGCATCGCTTCGGGCCATGGAGGTTCAGTTGCCAGGCGGCATTGGAATCGTTGTATTCCGGCCGTTACAAGCATCACAGAACAAACTCACTGCCATAACAATAATGCACATGGAGTAGCGTCGATGACCTCAGTAAACCAGTTCTGGCGCCGGGCAAGACTGCCCCTGGCCGTCAGTCTCGCCTCTACGCTCGCCGGGCCCGCATTCGGCGTCAGTTTCAATATCGGTGAAATCGAAGGAAGTTTTGACTCGTCGCTGTCTGTGGGGGCGAGCTGGTCGACGGCCAAGCCCGACCGAGATCTTATCGGCGTCAATAACGGCGGCAAGGGGCTGTCCCAGACCTCCGATGACGGCCACTTGAACTTCAAGCGTGGCGAAACGTTCTCGAAGATCTTCAAGGGTATCCACGATCTGGAACTGAAGTACGGCGATACCGGCGTGTTTGTGCGCGGCAAGTACTGGTATGACTTCGAACTCAAGGATGAAAGTCGGGAGTTCAAGGACATCAGCGACAACAACCGCAAGGAGGGCGCCAAGTCTTCCGGTGGGCAGATTCTCGATGCGTTCATCTACCATAACTATTCCATTGCCGATCAGCCCGGCAACGTGCGGTTCGGTAAACAGGTAGTGAGCTGGGGTGAAAGTACATTCATCGGCGGCGGCATCAACTCCATCAACCCGATTGACGTGTCCGCGTTCCGTCGTCCGGGGGCCGAAATCAAGGAAGGCCTGATTCCGGTCAACATGTTCTATGTGTCGCAAACCCTGACCGATAACCTGTCGGCAGAAGCGTTCTATCAACTGGAATGGGACCAGACCGTCACGGATAACTGTGGGACGTTCTTCTCTCAACCTGATGTTATTTCCGATGGTTGCACGGACAACCTTCGACTGCTCAGCAAGCGTTCGTTTCTCGCGACTCAACCCGGCGCGCTGCCGTTGCTGAACAACTTCGGGGTCAACGTCAACGAAGAGGGCGTTCTGGTTAAGCGTGGGCCTGATCGCGATGCGCGTGACAGCGGCCAATTCGGCGTGGCGTTCCACTACAACTACGAACCGCTGGACACCGAGTTCGGCGCTTATTTCATGAACTATCACAGCCGTGCACCGATTTTCAGTGCCCGCGGAGCGTCAGCCGGAACCTATGCAGCGGCCAATGCCTTGACGCCTACTCCGGCAGTTGGCCTGCGCCCTCTCATCGTCGCAGGCAACTCCAGTTACTTTGTTGAATACCCCGAGGACATCCGTCTATACGGTTTGAGTTTCTCCACGACGTTGCCTACCGGTACGGCATGGAGCGGCGAACTCAGCTACCGTCCTAACGCTCCGGTGCAGCTCAACACCACGGATATTCTGTATGCAGGCGTCACGCCACTGATCGGCCTGGGCGCAGCCTCTCCGCTCAAGGGCGCCGCCGACACCGATCTGAATGGCTATCGCCGTAAGGAAATCACTCAGTTCCAGACAACCTTTACGCACTTTTTCGATCAAGTCATGGGTGCCAGCCGCCTGACGTTGGTCGGCGAGGTGGGTGTGACGCACGTGGGTGGCTTGGAAAGCCGTGACAAAGCGCGTTACGGACGTGACCCGGTGTATGGCCCTGGACAAGGTGCTCTCTGTGCAACGCTTAACTCCGGCACGATCACGGGGGCCGGCCCTGGCACCGATGCCAGCAACCGCACTGCCAATTGCAATAATGATGGTTTCACCACGTCCACGTCCTGGGGCTACCGTGGCCGGGCAATCTGGGAGTACCCGGATGTCTTTGCCGGTGTGAACCTCAAGCCCAACGTGGCGTGGTCGCATGACGTGAGTGGTTATTCGCCAGGCCCTGGTGGCAACTTTGAAGAGGGCCGCAAAGCGGTGAGCCTGGGGTTGGACGCTGAGTATCAGAACACCTACACGGCGAGCCTTGCCTACACCAACTTCTTTGGTGGCGACTTCAACACCTCAAGTGACCGCGACTTCGTCGCCCTGAGCTTCGGCGCCAACTTCTAAGCACACTGTATTTTCAGGAAGACCAGAACATGAAAATAACCAAAAGTCTGTTGCACGTGGGTGTGCTTGGGCTGTCGATCCTGGCGAGCAATGTCATGGCGGCAGTGTCGGCGGATGAAGCCGCCAAGCTGGGCACGACCCTGACGCCGATGGGCGCGGAAATGGCCGGTAACGCGGCCGGCACCATCCCGAAATGGTCGCCGATGCCGACCAACGCCGGCGCTGTGGATGCCAAAGGTTTCCTCGCCAACCCGTACGCCAGTGAGCAACCGCAGTTCACCATCACCGCGCAGAACGTCGAGCAGTACAAGGACAAGCTGGCACCGGGGCAGTACGCGATGTTCAAGCGTTACCCGGAAACCTTCAAGATGCCGGTCTACCCGACCCATCGCGGCGCTACCGTGCCGGCCGATGTGTTCGCCTCCATCAAGAAGAACGCCACCACCACCAACCTGGTGTCTGGCGGCAACGGGCTGGAGAACTTCGAAACCGCCATACCGTTCCCGATCCCGAAAAGCGGCGTGGAAGTCATCTGGAACCACATCACCCGTTATCGCGGTGGCAGCGTGACCCGCCTGGTGACCCAGGCCACGCCGCAAACCAACGGCTCCTACAGCCTGGTGTACTTCCGCGACCAGTTCGTGTTCCGCGACAAGATGAAGGACTTTGACCCGAAGAACCCGGGTAACGTGCTGTTCTACTTCAAGCAGCAAGTGACCGCCCCGGCACGTCTGGCCGGTGGTGTGCTGCTGGTGCACGAAACCCTGGACCAGGTGAAGGAGCCGCGTTCGGCGTGGGTCTACAACGCCGGCCAGCGCCGCGTGCGCCGGGCGCCGCAAGTGTCCTATGACGGGCCGGGGACCGCTGCCGACGGCTTGCGTACCTCCGACAACCTCGACATGTACAACGGTGCGCCGGACCGCTACGACTGGAAACTGGAAGGCAAGAAGGAAATCTACATCGCCTCCAACAGCTACAAGATCGACGATCCGAAGCTCAAGTACGCCGACATCATCAAGGCCGGCCACATCAACCAGGACCTGGCACGCTACGAGCTGCGCCGTGTCTGGCACGTGGTCGCGACCTTGAAGGAAGGCCAGCGCCACATCTACGCCAAGCGTGACTTCTACATCGACGAAGACACCTGGCAAGCCGCAGTGATCGACCACTACGACGGCCGTGGCCAACTGTGGCGTGTCGCCGAAGCCCATGCCGAGAACTACTACGACAAGCAAGTGCCGTGGTACGCCCTGGAAACCCTCTACGACCTGCAGTCCGGCCGCTACCTGGCCCTGGGCATGAAGAACGAAGAGAAACAGGCCTACGACTTCGGCTTCACCGCCACTACCAGCGACTTCACCCCGGCGGCCCTGCGCCAGGATGGTGTTCGCTAAGCTGCACGAGTAACGCAAGGTGGGAGGGGGCTTGCCCCCGATAGCGATGTGACAGTCAGCGCAGCATTGACTGATCCGCCTCTATCGGGATCAAGCCCCCTTCCACTTTTTGTTTGCGGCGATATTTCTTGTCTCAGTTCTTTTTCAGGCAAATGTTGCAAAGATCTACAAACCCGCCGCTTTTACCGCTAGTCTGCGGACATCTGCAATGCCGACAACAGCCTTCTACAAGAGCCCGGCGATGACTGATCTGTCCCGAATCCAAGGGCCTGCCAGCCGGGTAATCCCGACCCTGGAAGGTCGCTTCTACAGGCCTCCGCTGCCGGATGGCTACGTGCTGCGCCCGCGCCTGTGTGAACGGCTGGGCGCCGGCCTGGAAGGGCGGTTGCTGCTGGTCTGCGCACCGGCCGGGTTCGGCAAGAGTTCGTTGGCGGTGGAGTTCTGCCAGGGCCTGCCGGCTCACTGGCACAGCCTGTGGCTGGGCCTGAGCCCACGGGACAACGACCCGGGGCGTTTTCTTGAGCGCCTGCTCGAAGGGTTGCAGCACTACTTCCCGGCACTCGGCACCCAATCCCTGGGCTTGCTGAAAATGCGCCAGCGTCACCAACCCTTTGCGTTTGAAGAGTGGCTCGACGGCCTGCTCGATGAGCTGACCGTTCACCTGTCCACCCGTGCGCCATTGTTGCTGGTGCTGGATGACTACCATCTGGCCCAGGGACCGGTGCTGGACCGTTGCCTGCAATTCTTCCTCAACCATTTGCCCGATGGCCTGGTGGTGCTGGTCACCAGCCGCCAGCGCCCGGACTGGCATCTGGCGCGATTGCGGTTGTCACGGCATTTGCTGGAGTTGCACGAGCAAGACCTGCGCCTGACCCATGCCGAATCCCAGGCGTTGCTGGATCGCCACAGCAGTTCCTTGAGTGGTGAAGCCCTCGACAACCTCATTCGCCGCAGCGAAGGCTGGGTGGCCGGCCTGCGCTTTTGGCTGCTGGCGGCTTCCGAAGCCGGCAATGAGGGAGCCTTGCCGCAAAGCCTGCACGGTGGGGAAGGGCTGATCCGCGACTACCTGCTGGAAGAAGTGATCGACTGCCTGCCACCCGAAGTGCAGGCGTTCCTGTTCGACACCGCGCCCCAGGAGCGTTTTTGCAGCGAGTTGTGCGATGCCGTGCGCGAAGCCCATGACAGCGCCGAGATCCTGCGTTACCTGCAAGCCCACCAGGTGTTCCTGGTGCCCCTGGACGAGCAGGGGCACTGGTACCGTTATCACCATTTGTTCTCCGACCTGCTGCGCACCCGCCGCGCGAGCAGCAATGTCTTGCCGGCCGCCAGCCTGCATCTGCGCGCGTGCCGTTGGTTCAACGCCCAGGGCTTGATCGACGAGGCGGTGGAGCAGGCATTGCGCGCCGGGCACCTCGATGTGGCGGCCAACCTGGTGCAGAACCTGTCCGAAGAACAACTGCTGGCCGAGCAGAATGTCGGCATGTTGCTGCGCTGGAAAATGGACTTGCCCGACAGCCTGCTGATCAGTACGCCGCGCCTGATTGTGCTGTACAGCTGGGCGTTGGCACTGGCCTGCCAGTTGGATGCGGCGCAGGAGCTGTCCGCGTACCTCAGTCGCTTCCTGCCGGCGCCCTCGGCCACCGCACAGCGCTCGATGCTGGCCCAGTGGCTGGCGCTGAGCGGGATTATCGCCCGCGGTCGCGGCGACCGTGAATTGACGCAGCGCTATTGCAGCGAGGCGTTGGACAGCCTGCCGCAACGGCGTTACGGCCAGCGCCTGGTGTGCCTGTCGACCCTGTCCAACCTGGCCATTGCCGATGGCGATTTGTGGCGCGCCCGTGGCCTGAACCGTGAATCCCTGGAACTGGCGCAGCGCGTCGGCAACCCGCTGTTCGAAGCCCTGGCCCATTACGACCGTGCACGGGTGCTGCAGGCCCGTGGCGAAATCCTGCGCGCCCTCGACGAGGTGCGCCAGGGCCTGCAGCGCCTGCACGGCCTGGCACCGCAGCGACTGTATGCGGTGCGTGCGCGGCTGTCGCTCTACGAAGGCTATTTGCTGTTGGTGCGCAACCAGCCCGAAACCGGCATCGCCCACCTGCGCGCAGGCCTGGCCGAAGCGCGGGCCTGTCGCGATATCAGCGTGCTGATCGGCCATTGCGTGATCGCCAGCTTCGAAGGGCGGCGCCATGACTTTCCCAAAGCCTTCGCCGAACTCGCCGAAGCCGAGCGCCTGATGCATATCTGGGATGTGCCGCCGATCTACTACCTGGCGATGATTACCCTGATCAAATGCGAACTGTGGCTGGCCCAGGGCCGCACCGACCTGGCCGATGCCTGGCTGACGCGCCTGGGGCAGACTTACCACGGCGAACAGGCCGCCGCTGCACCGGAATTCCACCCGCACTTGCCGCAACATATCGGGCTGCAACAAGCCGCCCTCGATGCCGTGCGCCATCAGCCCCAGGCGGCGCTGGAGCGGCTCGAAGCACTGGCGCAACAGGCCCGCAACAGTGGGCGCCAGATGATTGCCCTGATGGCGCTGACCCAGCAGGCCCAGTTGCTGCTCGAGTGCGGCCAGGAAGCCAGGGCGCGGCCGGTGCTGGCCCAGGCGCTTGAGGCGGGCGCCGGGGGCGCGTTACAGCCGTTCCAGCGCTTGTTGGACGGGCATCCGGACTGGATGCGCGAGCAGGTGGGCAAAGACCCGCAAGATGCACTGCACCAGAGCCTGCTCGCGCTTCTCCCGGCGGTCGTGACGCCCGAGGTCACGACTGGCCACGAAACCCTGAGCACGCGCGAGCTGGCGGTCCTGCAACTGATCGCCCAAGGCTGCTCCAACCAGGAAATCAGCAACCAGCTGTTTATCTCCCTGCACACCGTCAAGACCCACGCCAGCCACATCAACAGCAAACTTGGGGTGGAGCGACGCACCCAAGCCGTGGCGCGCGCCAAGGCCATGGGCTTGCTGGCGTAAGTGCCGGTCGGTTTACGGTGCTGTCGGGCACTGGCCGGCTGACCGGTCGACCACCTGGCTGACCTGCGCGGCAAAGCGCTTGAGATTGTTTTGATGGGCGAGCACCACGTTGTCGATGCTCGGCCCGGCGGGCGACTGCAACGTGGTCCGGCAGGTCAGCGGTGGGCGCTCGGTGCCACCGGCCGGGCGCAGGCGCCATTTGACGTCGAGCAATGCGTATTGGCCGGGCACGGAGTCAAAGCGCTGCACTTCAAGACGCAACAACATCGATTGTCGAGGGTTGCTGCTGGCCAGTTGGTCCACCAGCGCACTCCTCAGCTCATCCGCGAGGCTCGCGGCCCACCACTGGGTTTCCAGGATCGCCACGCCACTGTCGCCCTGGCGGATCACAATCTGCGGTCGGTCGACCTGGGGGGGAACGGTGATGCTTTCAATCCGGATGCTGCCTGCGTCTGCTCCCGTGGCCGTATTCCAGTGCGCCGGTGTCAGCGTATGAAAGGTAATCGGCGTACTGCTGCACGCCGCCAGCAACAGCAGCATGCCGACCACTGTGATTTTCAACGGAAACGTCATGGCGCTTGCTCCAGGGGTCATTTGCGTGGAGGTCCTTGCAGGTCCAGGGGCGCGGCGTTGTCGGGACGGCCGCGAATCAGCGATTCCGGGTGACGGCCCAGGTAGTCCGACAGTTCGCGCAGGGAACGCGACATGCGCCCCAGTTCATCCAGGGTCTGGGTCAACTGCTCACGCTGCGGTGAGTCCTCGGCCAGGGTCGAACTGGCCGATTGCAGCGTCTTGCTCACGTCAGCCAGGGTGTTCTGCACGCCGGGCAGGGTCTTGGCATTGAATTGGGTCAGGCCTTTGCGCAGCTCGACCAGGTTGCTGTCGAGGTTGCCGGCAATGCGTTCGATCGGCAGTTGGTTGATCTTGTTGACGATGCTCTCGAGTTTTTCCTGCAGTTGCTCGAGGTTGCCGGGAATGGTTGGAATGCTGACGGGGCGCAGGCTGGGGTCAAATTTGACCTTCTCGGCTTTCGGGTAGAAGTCCAGCGCGATGTATAACTGGCCGGTCAACAGGTTGCCGCTACGCGCCTGGGCGCGCAGGCCATTTTCGATGAACGAGCCGATCAGCCGTACGCCGGCGGCCTCATCGTTGGGGTCATGGTTCATGACCTTGAGCAGTTTGGTGTGGGCCTGCCCGAGCAACTGTGGATAGATCACGATACCGACGTTGAGTGGGAAGCTGCGTTTACTGGCATCGAAGTCCAGGTTGATCGACACCACCTTGCCAAACTCGACGCCGAGGAACTCCACCGGCGCCCCGACCTTGAGCCCGCGCAATGCCTGGTCGAAGCGCAGGGTCATGTATTGCCCCTCGCCATTGGGTGGGGCGAGGGCGCTGTCCTGGTCGTCGAAGAGCTCAAAGGTACGTGCTTCGTCAGCCGGTTTGTCGTTGGGGCTGTACGGCGGTGCCCGAAAGGCGATGCCGCCGACCAGCATGGACGAAAGCGATTCGGTCTTCAGCGCGAAGCCATTCGCGCCGACGCTCAGGTCAACCCCGCTGGCGTTCCAGAAACGCGTGTTTTCGGTGACATAGGCATCATTGGGCGCATGCACGAACACCTCGACATTGACACCCTTGCCTTCGGCATCCAACTCGTAGGCCACCACCTGGCCGACCTCGATTTTGCGGTAGTACACCGGTGAGCCGATATCCAGCGAGCCGAGGGTCTGTGTGTGCAGCGTGAAACGCTTGCCCGGTTCGCCGTAGGTGATGGGCGGCGGGTTTTCCAGGCCTTTGAACTGCTTGGCACGGGTCTCTGATTGGCCGATGTCGGCACCGATGTAGTCGCCGGAAAGCAGGGTGTCGATGCCGGATACGCCGCCGGCGCCGATACGCGGGCGTACTACCCAGAACTGCGAATCGGCGCGGGTGAAGCTTTCGGCCTGCTTGGCCAGTTGAACCGTGGCGTTGACGCTTTTCTGGTCGTCGCTCAAGGCGACGTCGGTCACCTGGCCGATCACCACGTTGCGGTACTTGACCTCGGTTTTGTTCGCGGTCAGACCGCTGCCGGTCTTGAAATTGAGGGTGATGGTCGGGCCCTGCTGGAGGACGCTGTGTACCACCAGCGAAATCCCCACCAACACCGCGACGATCGGCACGATCCATACCAGCGAAACGCTGAAGCGCCGTGTCTTGATCGCAGGCGACCCTGGGGCTTGCGGGGTGTCAGTGGGATGTGACGTCATCCGCGGTCTCCTTGTTGTGTGGGGTTTCCCAGATCAGCCTCGGGTCGAAGCTCATGGCGGCCAGCATGGTAAACACCACCACCAGGCCGAAAAACAGGATGCCCAGGCGCGGCTCGATCGTGCCCAGGGCCTGGAACTTCACCAGTGCGGCCACCAGCGCGACCACGATGACATCCAGCATGGACCAGTAGCCAATCAGTTCGACGAAGCGGAACAGCTTCGAACGTTCCTTGCGTGCCCAAAGGCTATTGCGCTGCACGGTGACCAGCAGCAGGGCCAGGGACACAAACTTGATGCCGGGCACTGCGATGCTGGCGATGAAAATAATCAGCGCGATGTCCCACGCGCCGTGCTGCCAGAACTCCAGCACCCCGCTCATGATGGTGCTGTCCGCCCCCGAGCCGAGCATGGTGGTGTTCATCACCGGCAGGAGATTGGCCGGCACATAGAACGCCAGCGCGGTGAGCATGTAGGCCCAGGTGCGCGTCAGGGAACTGACCTTGCGCCGGTGCAAGGGCGCGCCGCAGCGCTCGCATTCGGTCGGCCCGGCGCGCAGGTCGCAGGACAATCCGCAGCTGTGACAGAGGCACAGGCCGAGCTCGCTGGCCGTCGGCGGTGTGCTCATACGCTGTCCCACAGGTCGCGTACATCACGCCCGGCAATGCGGATCAGCAACAGGCTGAGCACGGCCAGGGCAAACAGGCCGGTGCCGGGGATCACATCCAGCATGCCGGCCAGCTTGAACACCGCCACCATTGCCCCGAGCAGACACACCTCCAGCATGCTCCAGGGCCTGAGTGCCTCCAGCCAACGCATGCACAATCGGAACGCCGGTGAGCGCTTGCCCGCAAGGGCGAAGCTCAAGACCCACATCAGCAGCAGCAACTGGAACACCGGCGCGATGATGATGGAAATGGCCGCCACCAACGCGATAAACGTGATCGGCCCCAGGCTCAGCGCTACCACCGAATCCCATAGTGTGGCGCTGCTTTTCAGGCCTTGCAGGCTGATACTCATCACGGGATAGAAATTGGCGAACGTCCACAGCACCGCAGCCGTCAGCGTCAGGGCGAGACGCTGTTGCACGGTCAGGCCGTTGTAGCGCTGGAGCACGCCTGCGCAACGTATGCAGTGGGCTTTTTGATGTTTGGCGAGCGTGACTTTTTCGTACACACAGTCGCAGTGCTCGCAGATGATCAGTTGATTCGCCATGGGGATCGCTCCAACGCGGCACGGTGGCGGGGGCCTGGGTTGTTTTTCGATGGCGTGGGCAAGCTTAGCAGTCGCTGCTCTTCAGGTCTGGCGCCTGGTCAACCATACGGTGTGGAATATGCCATAGCGCCCGCAGGAGCATCGATGAATATTGAAAAAGCTGCGCTGATCCGCGAAACCTTCCCGGTCGGCCCGTTGCAGTGCAACTGCAATGACGAGTGACTGGCCTTCACGTTGATCTACAGAGGACCGGGTGGGTAATCCTCCTGCAGTGTTAATCACTTTTTTGACTTGTTAATCGCCATGGTTTACGGTGTAAAAAAGTGGTTAACAAGGTGACGTGAAATGCCGGTTTTACTGGATGATATTAAGGGTTACCTCGAATCCACTGTGGGCTTGGAGGTGCACCTTCAAGCAGCCTCAGGCCTGAAGGTTCCCTTTCATATCAAGGATGCCTACAAACTCGTCTATCTGGCCCTTGTGGTCGGGCCGAAGGCGAAACAAACGCTACCGATGCTCCTACTGCTTCCAGTGGAAAATAAGTACCCGGGAGCCGTAACGCTTGGGAAGCACATCGCTCAGGTACAAAAAAACACGGACAAGGTGGTTGTGTACGTATGCCAGTCACTGTCGGTGCCGGAGCGGCGTAGCCTGATCGCCAACCACATCAATTTCATCCAGCCTGGCTATCAGATGTTCATCCCGGAGTTGGCGATGGACCTACGCGAGAGCGTTCGGACGCGCCGAAACGAGGAAGACGTTTCAGCCCTGCTTCCTGCTGCACAAGCGATGGTCTTGGCTCGCCTGTATGAGGGATGGGACAGCGATACGATCTTCAACTCCAACGGCATCATGAACGGTTTCAAATACAGCCGCGTCACACTTGCCAAAGTGATCGATCAGTTACTGAAGTTGGGTATCGTCCATCCTGCACAAAGTCAGGGGTTCAAAAATTTCTATTCGTTCGCTGCACCTCCGGCCAGTGTCTTCAAAAATGTTCGCCCCTTTATGCGCTCTCCCGTTAAACGGAAGGTTGCGATCGACCGAGTGCTTCACACAGGCGGCGGCGTATTTCTCGCCGGCGAGACCGCTCTGGCCAAATGCACGATGCTGGCGGGTCCCATACAACCGGTTTTTGGAATGACCAAAAAGCAGTTCGACGACATGGTCCAGGAACTGGCGTTCAAGGTAACCGACTCGGTTGATGAGATCCGGGCATGGGTGGAGATATGGTCTTATCGAAGCCTAAAGGAAGGAAAAAACATCGCAGATGAGGCGTCATTGCTTCTGAGCTTGGAAAACGTCCCGGACGAACGTGTCCAGTTGGCTTTAGACGAACTTAAGGAGGCAGTGACTTGGCTGAAATCAGAGGACTAGACGTATTCGGACAACACTTCAGCGATTTTCGTGATCAGTATGTGCTGATTGGCGGTGTTGCCTCCTGGCTCACGATGGATGCGGCGGGTCAATCGTTCCGCGCAACCAAGGATCTCGATATCGTGCTGGTTATCGAAGCGCTCAATGCCGAGTTTGCCGGGGCGTTCTGGGCTTTCATACGTGCCGGACGGTACGCCATCCGGCAGGTTGGTGGGATTGACGGTCAGCGGCCTGTTTTCTATCGGTTCCAGCACCCCGAGGACGAGGCCTATCCCGTCCAGATCGAATTGTTCTCGCGTGCTCCCGAGGGTGTCGCGCTCCCAGCGGACGCCACGCTGACCCCTATTCCTACAGACGAATCGGTATCAAGCCTGTCCGCCATCTTGCTCGATGACCCCTACTATCATTTCCTCCTTGAGGGCCGGCAGCGCAATGACGTTCTGACCTTCATCGGCGCCGACCGGCTGATCCCACTCAAGGCGCACGCTTGGCTCAATTTGTCAGCGCGAAAGGAGGCTGGCGAACAGGTCGATAGCAAGAACCTCAAAAAACATCGAAATGATGTACTGAATCTGAGCGGCCAATTGACGGATGACCCCGTCGACCTGCCAGAAAGCATTCAGGCCGACATGAGGGCGTTTCTGGCGCTCTTGGCGAACGAAGAGATCGATCTCAAGGCCATCGGACTGAAAGGCGCCATGGGGGACTATATCGAGCGTCTTACATTGAGCTTCGGCTTACAGTAGCCAATCCAATAGGAACACATTCTGAAAAACTGTCAGCCAACGATCATGACCGCGAGCACATGAACGCATTCCTCGGGCATGCGCTCGATGCTTACAAAGTAGCTGACATCACTCGTCATCGCTTTTCACACAGTGCCAAAAATGTGCCATTAACTTTACAGGAGCACCCATGGAAGCCGAAAAGCCCACGCTGATCCGCGAAACCTTCCCGGTCGGCCCGTTGCAGTGCAACTGCACGATCATTGGCGACCCCATCACCAAGAAGGCCATCGTGGTCGACCCGGGTGGCAACCATGAACTGATCCTGGCGCGCCTCGATGCCCTGGGCCTGAAAGTGGTGAGCATTATCCACACCCATGCCCATCTCGATCACTTCCTGGCCTCGGGGCAATTGAAGGAAAAGACCGGTGCAACCCTGCACCTGCACAAGGAAGACCAGTTTCTCTGGGACAACCTGGAGATGCAGTGCCAGATGTTTGGTGTGCCCTACACGCCGGTGCCGTCGCCGGATCGCTGGCTGGCCGATGATGAGGCGTTGGCCTGTGGGTGCGGTGTGGCGCTGCATACACCGGGGCACACGCCAGGCTCGATGAGCTTCTGGTTTGCCGATGCCAAGCTGCTGATTGCCGGTGACACGCTGTTTCGGCGCGGTGTTGGGCGTACGGATTTGTGGGGCGGGGACCAGGCGACGATCGTGCGTTCGATCAAGCAACGGCTCTATACGCTGGACGAGGGCGCGACGGTGGTGACCGGCCATGGCCCGGACACGCGCCTGGGTGACGAGATGCGTGAGAACCCGTTTGTGCGGGCGTGAAGCAATGGTTCGAACGGCAATCCGCTGTAGCAAAAACTCAGGCCGCGTTCAGCATGTGTCTGCTACGGTTTCTGTAGCAACGCAAGCCCCGAATGTTTTGTTACAGCTCGAGGCGTGCACACGGAATTTTTACCGTTTGTCGCGTTCCAAACTCGGCACGGGTCCATTGCCAATGTCCTTTGCACCACAGAATGCAAAAGTAGGAGCTCCCTTCATGTTCACTCCGCGTCGTCTGCTTGTTGTCGCTACCGCCGTAGCCCTGTTGTCCGGCTGCGCTTCACCTAATCCTTATGGCGGTGGCAGCCAGGGACAGGCGAATAATGAATCCAGCGGTATGAGCAAGACCGCCAAGTACGGTGGCCTGGGTGCCCTGGCCGGTGCACTGGCGGGTGCTGCCATCGACCATAACAACCGTGGCAAGGGCGCGCTGATCGGCGCAGTGGTTGCGGGTGCCGGCGCCGCGGGTTACGGCTACTACGCCGACCAGCAGGAAAAGAAACTGCGTGAGAGCATGGCCAATACCGGGGTTGAAGTTCAGCGCCAGGGCGACCAGATCAAGCTGATCATGCCGGGTAACATCACCTTCGCCACCAACTCGGACGCGATCTCCAGCAGCTTCTACCAGCCGCTGAACAACCTGGCCAACTCCCTCAAGCAGTTCAACCAGAACACCATCCAGATCGTCGGTTACACCGACAGCACCGGCAGCCGCCAACTGAACATGGACCTGTCCCAGCGCCGTGCCCAGAGCGTGGCCAACTACCTGACGTCCCAAGGCGTCAATGGTGCCAACCTCAGTGCGCGCGGTGCCGGCCCGGATAACCCGATAGCCAGCAACGCCGACGTGAACGGTCGTGCGCAGAACCGTCGCGTAGAAGTGAACCTCGGCCCGATCCCCGGCCAGCAGTACGGCCAGCCTGGCGCGCAGCAGCAAGCGCCGCAGCAGAACAACCAGTTCCAGGGCAACCCGTACCAGCAATACCAATAAACGCTGGTCACTAAAAAGGGCGCCATGCAGTGAATGCATGGCGCCCTTTTTCATGGCTGCCGCTTACATCAATCGATGTACTCGAACACCTTGACGATCTTCTGTACGCCGGACACGCCCTGCACCAGGTTGGCTGCGCGCGTGGCTTCCGCCTGGGTCAGCAGGCCCATCAGGTAGACGATGCCGTTATCGGTGACCACTTTGATCCGCGAGCCGGGAATCGCGTTGTCGGTCAGCATCTGCGCCTTGATCTTGGTCGTCAGCAGGGCATCGTTGCTGATGGCCAGCAGGGTGATCGGGTCCATGACCTGCAATTCGTTGTGGACCTTCTTGACCCGCTGTACGGCTGAGGCCGCCTGTTCGGCCTGGGCCTTGAGGTCGGCGCGTGGCGTTTGGCCTGCGAGCAGTACCACGCCGTTGAAGCTGGTCACGACGATGCGTGAAGCACCGTTGCCCAGGTCCGTGGCGGCTTTGGCAATGTTGACTTCGACCTTGGTTTCGATCAGCGAGTCATCAATCTTGCTGCCGAAGGTGCGGGTGCCCTTGTCATCCTGAATAGGGGTGTCACGTGTCGCAGTGATTGCCGTGCTGCAGCCGCTGATGCCGAGGCACAACGTAATGGCCAAAAGGCCGAGGCGGTTAACGGTCATTCTTCACTCCCAAACAGTTGGCTGTCGATCAGATCGCACAGGCAATGGATCGCCAGCAGGTGGACTTCCTGAATACGTGCGGTGACATTGGCCGGGACGCGAATCTCCACATCTTCGGGCAGCAGCAGCGAGGCCATGCCGCCGCCGTCGCGTCCGGTCAATGCTACGACAATCATTTCGCGATCATGTGCGGCCTGGATCGCTTGAATAATATTCGCCGAGTTGCCGCTGGTGGAGATCGCCAGCAGCACATCGCCTGGTTGGCCCAGGGCGCGGATCTGCTTGGAGAAGATTTCGTTGTAGCTGTAGTCGTTGGCGATCGAGGTGATCGTCGACGAATCGGTGGTCAAGGCGATGGCCGGCAGGCTCGGGCGCTCACGTTCGAAGCGGTTGAGCAGTTCGGACGAAAAATGCTGGGCATCGCCGGCCGAACCGCCGTTGCCGCACGAAAGCATTTTGCCTTCGTTGAGCAAGGCATTGACCATGACCTGACTGGCTTGCTCGATGTGCGGTGCAAGTACGTCCATCGCCTGTTGCTTGGTGTCGATGCTGGCCTGGAAAAGCTGGCGAATTCTGGATTGCATGTCCATCTGTGTGACCTTAAGTAGCGCGGCTGTGTGGCACAGGAATGTGCAGCCCGCAAAGCAAAGAGCAAAAGTGTGTGGTGAAGATGTCCGGTGAATCAGCTGTCGAAGGCATTTTGCAGCCAGTTCAGATCAACCTGACCAGACGGGGTGCTTTCCATGGCAACCACATCGAAACGGCAGGGGGCGTCGGCCCAGCGATGCTCTTCTTGCAGGAAAAACTGCGCAGCGAGTATCAGCTTCTGACGCTTGCGCCCGTCGATACTTGCGAGCGCGCCACCCCATTGTGCGTGTTTTCTGTAGCGGACTTCGACGAATACTACTGTATCGCCGTCAAGCATGACCAGATCAAGCTCGCCGCGTTTACACAACCAGTTCTGCGCCAGCAGGCGCAGACCCTGTCGTTGCAAGTGTTTCAATGCTTGAAGTTCGGCATCCTTGCCGCTTTGTGCAGTGGACCGCTCCGGCATCAGCGCGGGGTGTCCGGCAGGCGCTGGATCTCGCCACCGACGAACTTCGCCCATGGCATCTGGCGATCGACGCGCTG
The DNA here is from genome assembly GCF_059416305.1 of Pseudomonas sp. GW821-FHT09D08. NCBI lineage: Bacteria > Pseudomonadati > Pseudomonadota > Gammaproteobacteria > Pseudomonadales > Pseudomonadaceae > Pseudomonas > Pseudomonas sp. GW821-FHT09D08. Next base: position 394,376 of record NZ_JBWKOX010000002.1, on the reverse strand, counting down.
GTTGGTGCTGATGCCCAGGTTGCCCGAGAGGCCGTCAATCCGTGTATCCGGCAGTGCCTTCAACTGGCCCAGGCGCGGGGCCAGGCGGTAGGCGTCGACGCCCATCGCATACAGGCGGCCAAGGCTGCCGTTGGCTTGCGGCCATTGTGCGGCAACCTGGTTACGCAGCGGGTCGGTGGTGTTGAGCAGCCAAGGGGTTTCGCAGAACATCACGTTGGTCATGTCCAGGTACTGGTTCTTGTCACCGCTGGCGCTGAATACGTGGGACGTGGCGTACACCGGCACATCACCGGCGTACTGGAAGTTCAGGGTCGGCTTGATCTGCTGGGCCAGTTGCGGGGTAACGGCCAGGAAGATGAACTCGATGTCCTGGCGACGTGACGGCTGTGCCGCTACGTCTGTGCCCACTGTGCTTTGCAGGCTCTTGGCGCGACCTTCGCTTTTACGCAGTTGGAACAGGTCGGCAATTTGCTGGGCGAGGGCGACCGGCTGGTCGACATACTCGACACCGACAACCGTGCCACCGTTGGCTTCCCAATCCTGGCGGAAGGCCTTGTAGACACGCTCGCCCCACTCGCCACGGGGCACCATGGCAGCGGCGCGGTGCAGGCCATCGGCACGGGCGCGGCGCGACACTTCGCGGGCTTCGTCTTCAGCGGCCAGGCCGAACTGGAACAATTGCGCCGGGCCCTGATCGGTTTCGCTGTAGTTCAACGCCAGCGTGGTGATGGGGAGCTGAGGACGCGTGCTGAGCTGCTTGACCAATGGCTTCTCCAGCGGACCAACTACCAATTGCACGCCTGCAGCCTGGGCCTTGGCATAGAAGTCGTCGATGGAGGCCAGACGCGAGCTGTCATAGAACTCGATGACCGGTGGTTTCTGCCCGGCTTGTTCAGCCTGGTAGTGCGCCGCCATGAAACCTTCGCGCAGGGCCTTGCCGACGGAGGCCAGCGGGCCATCCTGAGGCAGCAGCAGGGCAATCTTGTTCAGGGGCTGGCTGGCCAGCTCCTTGAGCTTGGTCAGCGGGGTTGGCAGTTGCACGGCGGCCGGGTGGCCCGGGTTTTGTGCGCGCCAGGTGTCGATAGCGGCCTGCTGTTGCTCAAGCGTACCGGCGCCCTTGACCGCCTGGGCCAGGGTAATCCAGCCGTCCAGGGTCGGGTTGCCGCTGGCTTGCAGTTGTTCTGCAGGCAGTGCGGCAATCAAGGTCCAGATGGCTTCGTGATTGCTTTTGGCGGCATCGCCGCTGAGCAGTGGCGCCATGGCAACGCGCTCGCGGGCAGCGGCCAGGGTCTGGCCATCGGCTTCATAAGCGCGGGCGTGCACGCTGCCGGTGCGAATCTGCTGTTCGGTCGGCAGCTCCTTCAGGCTTTGCAGGCTCGGATGGTTCAAGGCGGTCAACGCGGCCTTGGGCTGGTTGCGCGTCATGGCCAATTCGGCAGCCAGGGTGCTGGCAAAGACTTGCGCGGCTGGCTTGAGGACATCCAGGGACACTTGCGCAAGAATCTGCGACGAGCGGCCAGGGTTGTTCTGGCGGTAGGCCATGTCTGCCGCACTCAGGCGCAGCAACGCGGCCTTTTCTGGTGTCTTGGCGGTGGTGGCCTGTTCGAGCAGTTGCTCGATACTGGCGTCCGGGGTCCGTGGAAGGTCGCCAAGGCTGGACGAGGGCGAGCTGGCGCAAGCGGCCAGTAAGGCAGCGAGGCAGAGGGCGGAGAGCAGCCGCAGGCAAGCGATCATGTAAGTGTTCCTGATACCGATCAAATTAGCATGGAATTGTACCCAAGCACTGGCCCAGGCGCGATGTTACTGGCGTGAAACCGTCGATTTAGGTCGTGCAAATGTTGCGATCAGCCAGGGACGGCTGAAAAGCCATCGGCCGTGATGGCATATTTCCGGGGCGCCTACGCGCTACACTATGGCTTTTGCCAACCATCGAGGTGTGCGTTTTGACTGCTCCAGGTCCTTTGAATTCCGCTGCAGGCTCGCTTTTTGTCGTGGCGACGCCCATTGGCAACCTGGACGACATCAGTGCCCGGGCGCTGAAAGTGTTGCGCGAGGTTAAATTGATTGCGGCGGAAGACACTCGACACTCCCAGCGTTTGATGCAGCATTTTGGTATCAGCACGCCATTGGCGGCTTGTCACGAGCATAACGAGCGCGAAGAAGGCAGTCGCTTTATCGTGCGGTTGTTGGCGGGCGACGATGTGGCGCTGATCTCGGACGCGGGTACGCCGCTGATCTCCGACCCTGGGTACCATCTGGTCCGCCAGGCGCGTGCCGCAGGTATCAATGTAGTGCCTGTTCCAGGCGCGTGCGCGCTGATCGCTGCATTGTCGGCGGCAGGCCTGCCGTCGGACCGTTTTATTTTCGAAGGTTTCCTGCCGGCCAAGGCCGTGGGGCGTCGTGCGCGTCTACAGGCATTGAAAGAGGAGCCGCGCACCCTGATTTTCTACGAAGCGCCTCATCGTATTCTTGAATGCCTGCAGGATATGGAACTGGTGTTTGGCGGCGAGCGCCTGGCCCTGCTGGCCCGTGAGCTGACCAAAACCTTCGAAACCCTCAAGGGCCTGCCGCTGGAAGCGCTGCGCGCGTTCGTCGAGGGCGACAGTAATCAGCAGCGCGGCGAGTGCGTGGTGTTGGTGGCGGGCTGGACCGCGCCGGAAAATGAAGAGGCCGTCGGCAGCGAGGCCATGCGTATCCTCGACCTGCTGCTCAAGGAGATGCCCCTCAAGCGCGCTGCGGCGTTGGCGGCGGAAATCACCGGGGTACGCAAGAATGTGTTGTATCAAGTTGCGCTGGATAAACAGAAAGCCGAATAGTTCCGGGGGTAAACCGGTATTCCGTCCGAACGTGATGGCAATGCTGCACTTTTAATACTTGTCCTGAAGCCGTCGTGCCGTTAACCTGCGCGGCGGAGAGTCGATTGGACAGTCGCTGCCCTCTATGAAAATTAGGGGGGGGAGGAAAGTCCGGGCTCCATAGGGCGAAGTGCCAGGTAATGCCTGGGAGGCGTGAGCCTACGGAAAGTGCCACAGAAAATAACCGCCTAAGCACTTCGGTGCCGGTAAGGGTGAAAAGGTGCGGTAAGAGCGCACCGCACGACTGGCAACAGTTCGTGGCTAGGTAAACCCCACTTGGAGCAAGACCAAATAGGGTCCCAAGGCGTGGCCCGCGCTGGGACCGGGTAGGTTGCTAAAGATGTCCAGTGATGGCCATCGTAGACGAATGACTGTTCAAGACAGAACCCGGCTTACAGATCGACTCTCCACCTTTTTCCTTCTGTCCGAATCTCGGGCAGAAAACCGGTAGTAGCGCAAGAATCCCTCCCTGCCAAATCATTGGCAGATGCATCTTCGTAATACCAAAAAAATCTTACTCTTAATAAATCACTTTAACTTTGATCTGTAGCTCTTTGAGCTATCTGTGCTTGTCGAGCCAAAAACACCGCCGAACTCTGGTTTCTCCTCCTTTTACGCTCCTAAATCTCCGATCTGTAAGGCTTTTCCTTGAATCCGCGCCTTGACGGTGTGGTGGGCGCATTCCTATAGTGTGCGCAAGTGGCGGAAAGTGGCACAAAGTGGGTTTTTTGAACGTAAAACGCTAAAATTTGGAGAAACGCATCTGTGTTTCGCGGAGCTAACGCTATCAGTCTCGATGCAAAAGGCCGTCTCGCCATGCCGAGCCGGTATCGTGACGAGCTGATTTCGCGAAGTTCCGGACAGTTGATCATCACAATCGATGCCGTTGACCCTTGTTTATGTGTTTACCCCCTCGATGAGTGGGAGTTGATTGAGACCAAGTTGCGTGCCTTGCCTTCATTGCGTGAAGAAAACCGCCGTCTGCAGCGTTTGCTGATTGGTAATGCCGTCGACCTCGAGCTCGATGGCAGTGGTCGTTTCCTGGTGCCCCCGCGTTTGCGCGAGTACGCCAAGCTGGATAAGCGCGCAATGCTGGTCGGCCAACTGAACAAGTTCCAATTGTGGGACGAAGATGCCTGGGATGCTGTTTCTGCAGCTGACCTGGCTGCTATTCAACAACCGGGCGCCATGCCTGATGAACTGCGTGATTTGATCCTGTGACTATTGATAGCGGCTTTAACCACATCACCGTACTGCTTGACGAAGCCGTTGAGGCTCTCGCCGTACGCGCGGATGGCTGCTATCTGGACGGTACCTTTGGCAGGGGCGGGCATAGCCGGTTGATCCTCAGCCAGCTCGGGCCCGACGGCAAACTCCTCGGGTTCGACAAAGACCCCCAAGCGATTGCCACCGGGCAAGCGCTAGCGGCCGAAGACGGCCGCTTTGTCGTTGTGCAGCGCAGCTTTGCCGAGCTGGGTGCCGAAGTCGCCGAGCGTGGCATGGCGGGCAAGGTGGCCGGGGTTTTGCTCGACCTGGGCGTGTCTTCGCCGCAGCTCGATGACCCGGAGCGCGGCTTCAGCTTCATGAACGACGGCCCCCTCGACATGCGCATGGACCCTACCCGTGGCGTCAGTGCCGCGCAGTTCATTGCCACTGCGCCGGTGGAAGAAATCGCCCGTGTGTTCAAGGAATACGGTGAAGAGCGCTTCGCCGGCCGCATGGCCCGTGCCGTGGTGGAGCGCCGCGAAATCCAGCCGTTCGAGCGCACCGCCGACCTGGCCGAAGTGCTGAAAGTCGCCAACCCCGCGTGGGAAAAGGGCAAGAACCCGGCGACCCGCGCGTTCCAGGGCCTGCGTATCCACGTCAACAACGAATTGGGCGACCTGGAGGCTGGCCTCGAGGCCGCCCTCGAGGCGCTGGAAGTAGGCGGTCGCCTGGTGGTGATCAGTTTCCACTCCCTGGAAGACCGCATCGTCAAACTGTTCATGCGCCGCCTGGTCAAGGGCGAGTCCGACAACCTGCCGCGCAACCTGCCGGTACGTTTCGAAGCCTTTGTGCCGAAAATCAAAATCCATGGCAAAGCGCAGTTCGCTTCCGAAGCCGAACTCAAGGCCAACCCACGTTCCCGTAGCGCCGTCATGCGCGTCGCGGAGAAGCTGCGGTGAGCAAGCTTTTCGCCAAGCCCCTCCCGGGCGGCAGCTTCTTTATGTTGCTGCTGTTTGTCGGCGTGCTGGTGTCCGCAATTGCGGTGTCCTACAGCGCCCATTACAACCGCCAACTGCTCAACACCCTCTATGGGGAATTGAGCGTGCGTGACAAGGCGCAGGCGGAGTGGGGCCGGTTGATCCTCGAGCAAAGCACCTGGACGGCCCATAGCCGTATCGAAGTGCTGGCCACCGAACAGCTGAAAATGCACATCCCGGGCGCGGCCGAAGTGCGCATGGTGGCGCCATGATGAAACTCGAAGGCGCACTCTACCCATGGCGCTTCCGCCTGATGCTCGGCTTGCTGGCATTGATGGTGGGTGCGATTGCCTGGCGGATCATCGACCTGCAAGTGGTCGACCGTGACTTCCTGATCGGCCAGGGCGATGCCCGTAGCCTGCGTCACATCCAGATCCCTGCGCACCGTGGCCTGATCACCGACCGTAACGGCGAGCCGTTGGCGGTGAGTACGCCGGTGACCACCCTGTGGGCCAACGCCAAGGAATTGCAGGTTGCCAAGGACAAGTGGCCGCAACTGGCTGCCGCCCTGGGCCAGGATCCGAAAGCCTTGGCTGAGCGCCTTGAGGCCCAGGCAAATAAAGAATTTATCTACCTCGTTCGCGGCCTTACCCCCGAACAAGGCCAGCAGGTGCTCGACCTTAAAGTCCCCGGTGTCTACGGCATCGAGGAGTTCCGTCGTTTCTACCCGGCCGGTGAAACCACTGCCCATATGGTCGGCTTTACCGACATTGACGATCATGGTCGTGAAGGTGTGGAACTCGCCTACGATGAATGGTTAGCCGGGGTACCGGGAAAACGACAGGTCATCAAGGATCGGCGCGGCAGGTTGATCAAGGATGTCCAAGTCACTAAAAACGCCAAGGCCGGTAAGCCCTTGGCGTTGTCGATTGACCTGCGCCTGCAATACCTGGCCAACCGCGAGCTGCGTAACGCGATCATCGAGAACGGCGCCAAGGCCGGCAGCCTGGTGATCATGGACGTGAAGACCGGCGAGATCCTCGCCATGGTCAACCAGCCGACCTACAACCCGAATAACCGTCGCAACCTGCAACCGGCGATGATGCGCAACCGCGCGATGATCGACGTGTTCGAGCCGGGCTCGACCATGAAAGCCATCTCCATGAGTGCCGCCCTGGAAACCGGACGCTGGAAGCCCAGCGACAAGGTCGAGGTGTATCCGGGTACCTTGCAGCTGGGTAAATACACCATTCGCGACGTGTCCCGTACTGAAGGCCCGGTGCTGGATTTGACAGGTATCCTGATCAACTCCAGTAACGTGGGCATGAGTAAGGTCGCCTTCGATATCGGTGGTGAAACCATCTACCACCTGGCGCAGAAGATCGGCCTTGGGCAACCCACCGGCCTGGACTTCCCGGGTGAGCGCGTCGGCAACCTGCCCAACTACCGCGACTGGAAAAAAGCCGAGACCGCCACGCTTTCCTACGGCTACGGCCTGTCGGTGACCGCCATCCAGCTGGCCCATGCCTTCTCCGTGCTGGCCAATAACGGACGCATGGTGCCGCTGAGCCTGATCCACGTTGACGAAGCGCCGAAAGCCACCCAGGTGATCCCGGAAAACGTCGCCAAGACCATGCAGGGCATGCTGCAACAAGTGATCGAAGCACCGCGCGGCGTATTCCGTGCCCAGGTGCCGGCGTATCACGTGGCCGGCAAGTCCGGTACCGCGCGTAAGACGTCGGTGGGCACCAAGGGCTACGCCGAAAACTCCTACCGCTCGCTGTTCGCCGGCTTCGGCCCGATGAGTGATCCGCGCTACGCCATCGTCGTTGTGATCGATGAGCCGAGCAAAGCCGGTTACTTCGGTGGCCTGGTATCGGCGCCGGTGTTCAGCAAAGTGATGTCCGGCACCCTGCGCCTGATGAACATCACCCCGGATAACCTGCCGCCGACCCAACAAGCGAATGCCGGACCACCGGCCGCTGCAGTAAAAGCCAATGGAGGGCGCGGCTGATGTCTCTTAGCCTGAACAAGATTTTTGCCCACGCCGGCCGCGATCTGCTGATTCGCGAGTTGACCCTGGACAGCCGTAACGTGCGCGCTGGCGACCTGTTCCTGGCGGTGCCGGGCGGCAAGTACGATGGCCGTGCGCACATCGCCGACGCTCTGCAGCGCGGCGCGGCTGCCGTGGCCTATGAAGTCGAAGGCGCCACGGTGCTGCCCATCACCGACGTGCCGCTGATCCCGGTCAAGGGGCTGGCCAAGCAACTGTCCGATATTGCCGGGCGTTTTTACGGCGACCCGAGCCGCCACCTCAATCTGGTGGGCGTGACGGGTACCAACGGCAAGACCAGCGTGACCCAATTGGTCGCCCAGGCCCTTGACCTGCTGGGCCAGCACTGCGGCATCGTCGGCACCCTGGGTACCGGTTTTTATGGCGCGCTGCAAAGCGGCCTGCATACCACGCCGAACCCCATCGCCGTGCAAGCGACCCTGGCCGACCTGAAAAAGGCCGGTGCCAAGGCGATTGCCATGGAAGTGTCGTCCCACGGTCTGGACCAGGGCCGCGTCACCGCCCTGGCCTTTGATGTGGCCGTGATGACCAACCTGTCCCGCGATCACCTGGATTATCACGGCACCATGGAGGCGTACGCCGCCGCCAAGGCCAAGCTGTTTGCCTGGAATGACCTCAAGTGCCGGGTGATCAACCTGGACGACGCTTTTGGTCGCCAACTGGCGGCCCAAGACAGCGAAGCGCGCCTGATCACCTACAGCCTGGAAGACGCCGGCGCGTACCTGTATTGCCGCGAAGCCCAATTCAATGACGAAGGCGTGCGCGCCACACTGGTCACGCCTCAGGGCGAGCACCACTTGCGCAGCACCCTGCTCGGGCGTTTCAACCTGAGCAATGTGCTTGCCGCCATCGGCGCACTGCTCGGCCTGGATTACGCACTGGACGAGATTCTCAAGGTGCTGCCGAAGCTGGAAGGCCCGGCCGGTCGCATGCAGCGCCTGGGTGGCGGTACGCAGCCGCTGGTGGTGGTTGACTACGCCCATACCCCGGATGCGCTGGAAAAAGTCCTCGAAGCCTTGCGCCCTCACGCCAAGGGCAAGTTGCTCTGCCTGTTCGGCTGTGGCGGTGATCGTGATCGCGGCAAGCGGCCGTTGATGGCCGAGATCGTCGAACGCCTGGCCGATGGTGTGCTCGTCACCGACGACAACCCGCGCAGCGAAGACCCAAGCCGGATTTTCGATGACATTCGCACCGGCTTCAAAGATGCATCCAAGGCCACTTTCGTCGCCGGTCGCGGCGCGGCAATCGCCCAGTTGATCGCCAGCGCCAGTGCTGACGACGTGGTCGTGCTGGCCGGTAAGGGGCACGAGGATTACCAGGAAATCAATGGCGAGCGTCATGCCTTCTCCGATCTGGTCGAGGCCGATCATGCCTTGACCGCCTGGGAGGTCGCCCATGCTTAAGGCGATGACGTTCAGCGAACTGACCCAGGCCTTGTCGGCCCGCGTACTGTCGAGCGATTGCAGCTTCAGCGATGTGAGCATCGACAGCCGCGCGATCCAGTCGGGGCAACTGTTTGTCGCCCTGGCCGGCCCGCGTTTCGACGGTCACGACTACCTGAACGAAGTCGCCGCCAAAGGCGCCGTAGGTGCCTTGGTGCAGCGCGAAGTGGCTGATTCCACCTTGCCGCAACTGCTGGTCGCCGATACCCGCCTGGCCCTCGGTCAATTGGGTGCGCTGAACCGCGCCGCGTTCGACAAGCCCGTTGCCGCCATCACCGGCTCCAGCGGCAAGACCACGGTCAAGGAACTGCTTGCCGGTATCCTGCGTACGCGCGGCCCCGTGCTGGCCACCCGTGGCAACCTGAACAATGATTTCGGCGCTCCGCTGACCCTGCTCGAACTCGCCCCGGAACACACGGCGGCGGTGATCGAACTGGGTGCCTCGCGCATCGGCGAAATCGCCTACACCGTGGCGCTGACCAAGCCCCACGTCGCCATTATCAATAACGCCGGTACGGCCCACGTCGGCGAGTTTGGTGGCCCGGAAAAAATCGTCGAGGCCAAGGGTGAAATCCTCGAGGGCCTTGATGCATCGGGCACTGCAGTCTTGAACCTGGACGACAAGGCCTTCGAGACCTGGCGTGTACGCGCCGCCGGTCGCAAGGTCCTGACGTTTGCCGTGCTTAACGCCGCGGCTGATTTCCATGCCTCCGACATCACCGTCGATGCCCGTGGCTGCCCGTCCTTCACGTTGCACACACCGCAAGGTAGCGAGCACGTGCAACTGAATTTGCTCGGCAACCATAACGTCGCCAATGCCCTGGCCGCTGCGGCTGCGGCTGGCGCCTTGGGCGTGTCGCTGTTCGGTATTGCCACGGGCCTGGGCGCGGTGCAGCCGGTCAAGGGCCGCACTGTTGCGCAACTGGCGAGCAACGGCATGCGTGTGATCGATGACACCTATAACGCCAATCCATCGTCCGTCAACGCCGCTGTCGACCTGCTCAAAGGCTTCGATGGGCGCAAGGTACTGGTGTTGGGCGATATCGGCGAGTTGGGCGACTGGGCTGAACAAGGTCATCGTGAAGTCGGGGCCTATGCCACCGGTAAAGTCGACGCCCTCTACGCCGTCGGCCCGAACATGGCCCATGCCGTGGCTGCCTTCGGCCCCGGTGCGCGCCATTTCGCCACCCAGGCCGAGTTGATCCAGGCGCTGGGCGTGGCAGAACAAGACAAACACACAACCATTTTGATCAAGGGATCGCGCAGCGCGGTGATGGAAAACGTCGTCGCGGCCTTGTGTGGCTCAAGTACGGAGAAACATTAATGCTGCTGCTGCTGGCTGAGTATCTGCAACAGTTCCACAAAGGCTTCGCGGTCTTTCAGTACCTGACCCTGCGCGGGATCCTGGGTGTGCTGACCGCGCTGTCTTTGTCGCTGTTTTTAGGGCCGTGGATGATCCGCACCCTGCAGAACCTGCAAATTGGTCAATCGGTTCGTAATGACGGCCCGCAGTCGCACCTGTCCAAGTCCGGCACCCCGACCATGGGCGGTGCGCTGATCCTGTCGTCCATCGGTATCAGCACCTTGCTGTGGGCCGACCTGCACAACCGCTACGTATGGGTGGTGCTGCTGGTGACCCTGCTGTTCGGCGCCATCGGCTGGGTCGATGACTACCGCAAGGTGATCGAGAAAAACTCCAAGGGGCTGCCAAGCCGCTGGAAGTATTTCTGGCAGTCGGTGTTCGGCCTTGCCGCCGCGATCTTCCTCTACACCACGGCGCCAAGCGCGGTGGAAACCACCTTGATCATCCCGATGCTCAAGGACGCCAGCATCCCGTTGGGCATCGGCTTCGTGGTGCTGACCTACTTCGTGATCGTCGGCTCCAGCAACGCGGTGAACCTGACCGACGGCCTCGACGGCCTGGCGATCATGCCGACGGTGATGGTAGGCGGCGCGCTGGGTATCTTCTGCTACCTGTCGGGTAACGTGAAATTCGCTGAATACCTGCTGATCCCCTACGTACCGGGCGCGGGTGAGCTGATCGTGTTCTGCGGTGCCTTGATCGGTGCCGGCCTGGGGTTCCTGTGGTTCAACACCTACCCCGCGCAAGTCTTCATGGGCGACGTCGGCGCACTGGCGCTGGGCGCGGCACTGGGCACCATCGCGGTGATCGTTCGCCAGGAAATCGTGTTGTTCATCATGGGCGGCGTGTTCGTGATGGAAACCCTGTCGGTGGTCATCCAGGTGGCGTCCTTCAAGTTGACCGGGCGCCGCGTGTTCCGCATGGCGCCGATTCACCACCACTTTGAACTCAAGGGCTGGCCTGAGCCGCGTGTGATTGTCCGTTTCTGGATCATCACCGTGATTCTGGTCCTGGTCGGCCTTGCCACCCTGAAACTGAGGTAGAAACGAGTGTCCCTGATCGCTTCAGACCACTTCCGCATCGTTGTCGGCCTCGGCAAGAGCGGCATGTCCCTGGTTCGCTTCCTGGCGAACCGGGGCACGTCGTTTGCCGTGGCCGATACGCGGGAAAATCCACCGGAGCTGGTCACGCTGCGCCGTGACTACCCGCACGTGGAAGTGCGTTGTGGCGAGCTGGATGTCGAGTTTCTGTGCCGCGCCGATGAGCTCTACGTGAGCCCCGGCCTGGCCCTGGCGACACCGGCCCTGCAAGCCGCAGCGGCCCGTGGCGTGAAGCTGTCCGGCGACATCGACCTGTTTGCACGCAATGCGAAGGCGCCGATCGTGGCCATCAGCGGATCCAACGCGAAAAGCACCGTGACCACCCTGGTCGGCGAGATGGCGATGGCGGCCGGCAAGCGCGTGGCCGTGGGCGGCAACCTCGGCACGCCGGCGCTGGACCTGCTCGGCGACGACGTCGAGCTGTACGTGATGGAACTGTCGAGCTTCCAGCTGGAAACCACCCACGACCTGGGCGCTGAAGTGGCCACCGTGTTGAACGTCAGCGAAGACCACATGGACCGCTACAGCGGCCTGCCGGCGTACCACCTGGCCAAGCACCGGATCTTCCGCGGTGCCAGGCAATTTGTGGTCAATCGCCAGGATGCGCTGAGCCGTCCGCTGATGGGCGAGGGTATGCCGTGCTGGACCTTCGGCCTGGGCAAACCCGACTTCAAGGCCTTCGGCATTCGTGAAGAGAATGGCGAGAAATACCTGGCCTTCGAATTCCAGAACCTGATGCCGGTGCGCGAGCTGAAAATCCGCGGCGCCCATAACCAATCCAACGCGTTGGCCGCGTTGGCCTTGGGGCACGCCGTGGGCTTGCCGTTCGACGCTATGCTGTCGAGCCTGCGCACCTTCGGCGGCCTTGAGCATCGCTGCCAGTGGGTCCGCGACCTTAATGGTGTCAGTTACTACAACGACTCCAAGGCCACCAACGTGGGGGCCGCATTGGCCGCCATCGAAGGCCTGGGCGCCGATATCGAAGGCAAACTGGTGCTGATCGCCGGTGGCGACGGCAAGGGTGCCGATTTCAAAGACCTCAAGGCACCGGTGGCTGCCCATTGCCGCGCCGTGGTGTTGATGGGCCGCGACGCCGATTTGATCGCCGCCGCGCTGGGCGATGCCGTGCCACAGGTGCGTGCCACCTCCCTGGACGACGCCATTGCCCAGTGCATAGCCCTGGCCCAGCCAGGCGATGCGGTACTGCTGTCGCCGGCGTGCGCCAGCTTCGACATGTTCAAGAACTACGAAGAGCGCGGCCAGTTGTTCGCCCGCGCCGTGGAGGGCTTGGCATGAGCATCGATTTCAGAAACATCATCAAGCCGTACCCGTCGCCGATCATTACCGGGCGCGGCATCGACCTTGATTTCCCGATGCTCGCCGGTTGCCTCGCGCTGCTGGGCCTGGGCCTGGTGATGATCACCTCGGCTTCTTCCGAAGTGGCCGCCGTGCAATCGGGCAATACCCTGTACATGATGATCCGTCACCTGGTGTACCTGATCATCGGCCTGGGCGCGTGCATCGTTACCATGATGATCCCCATCGCCACCTGGCAGCGCCTGGGCTGGCTGATGCTGATCGGCGCGTTCGGCTTGCTGATCATGGTGATCCTGCCCGGCATCGGCCGTGAGGTGAACGGCTCGATGCGCTGGATCGGCTTCGGTGCGTTCAACGTGCAGCCGTCGGAAATCGCCAAGGTGTTCGTGGTGATCTACCTGGCCGGTTACCTGGTGCGTCGCCAGAAGGAAGTGCGCGAAAGCTGGATGGGCTTCTTCAAGCCATTCATCGTGCTGCTGCCCATGGCCGGCCTGTTGCTGATGGAGCCTGACTTCGGCGCCACTGTGGTGATGATGGGCGCGGCGGCGGCGATGCTGTTCCTCGGCGGCGTGGGCTTGTTTCGCTTCAGCTTGATGGTGGTGCTGGCGGTGGCGGCGGTGACCATCCTGGTACAGGCACAACCGTACCGGATGGCGCGTCTGATCACCTTTACCGACCCCTGGTCCGACCAGTTCGGTTCCGGATACCAATTGACCCAGGCCTTGATCGCCTTCGGTCGTGGCGAATGGCTGGGCGTGGGCCTGGGCAACAGCGTGCAGAAGCAGTTCTACCTGCCGGAAGCGCACACCGACTTCGTGTTCTCCGTACTCGCCGAAGAGCTCGGCGTGGTCGGCTCGCTGTGCACCGTCGCCCTGTTCGTGTTCGTGTGTGTACGCGGCATGTACATCGGCCTGTGGGCCGAGAAGGCCAAACAGTATTTCGCCGCCTATGTGGCCTACGGCTTGTCGTTCCTGTGGATCGGCCAGTTCCTGATCAACATCGGGGTGAACGTCGGCCTGCTGCCGACCAAGGGCCTGACCTTGCCGTTCCTCAGCTATGGCGGCAGTTCGTTGGTGATCTGCTGCGCCTGTCTTGGCTTGTTGCTGCGCATCGAGTGGGAGAGTCGAACCCATCTGGGCAGTGAAGAGATGGAGTTCAGCGAAAGCGACTTCGCCGAGGAGCCGACCCATGGGCGCTAACGTGCTGATCATGGCCGGCGGCACCGGGGGCCATGTGTTCCCGGCCCTGGCGTGCGCGCGGGAATTCCAGAACCGTGGCTATACCGTGCACTGGCTGGGTACACCGCGCGGCATCGAAAACGAGTTGGTGCCGAATGCCGGCTTGCCGTTGCACCTGATCAACGTCACGGGCCTGCGCGGCAAGGGCAAGTTGTCCCTGCTCAAGGCACCGTTCGTGTTGCTCAAGGCGGTGTGGCAGGCGCGTAAGGTCATCCGTGAATTGCAGCCGGTGTGTGTGCTCGGCTTCGGTGGTTATGTGACCGGCCCCGGTGGCGTCGCCGCCAGACTTGCCGGCGTGCCGGTGATCGTGCACGAGCAGAACGCCGTGGCGGGTACCGCCAACCGTTTGCTGGTGCCGCTGGCTGCGCGGGTGTGCGAGGCGTTCCCCAACACCTTCAGTGTGTCGGATAAGCGCCGTACCACCGGCAACCCCGTGCGCACCGAGCTGTTTATGGACATTGCCCGTGAAGCACTCGCGGGGCGCAAGGCGCACCTGCTGATCCTGGGCGGAAGCCTGGGTGCCGAGCCGCTGAACAAATTGCTGCCGGAAGCCGTGGCGCAACTCCCTGTGGAATTGCGCCCGGAGATCTTCCACCAGGCCGGCAAGAACCACGATGAAGTCACCGCCACGCGTTATCGCGACGCCGGTGTGGCGGCCAATGTGCAGCCCTTTATCAAAGACATGGCCCATGCCTATGGCTGGGCCGACCTGGTGGTCTGTCGCGCGGGTGCGTTGACCGTCAGTGAACTGGCTGCTGCCGGTCTGCCGTCCTTGCTGGTGCCCTTGCCCCACGCCATCGACGATCACCAGACCCGCAACGCCGAATATTTGGCCGGGGAGGGCGCTGCCTTCCTGCTGCCGCAAAGAACGACTGGCGCCGCCGATTTGGCCGCACGCCTGACCGAGGTTTTGATGCAACCGGAACGACTCAACAACATGGCGAGCACCGCAAGCCGCCTGGCCAAACCTGACGCAACCCGCACCGTGGTCGATATCTGCCTGGAGGTGGCCCATGGTTGAGAATCAGAAAGCCATGCCACAACCGGAAATGCGCCGCATCCGTCGCATCCACTTCGTCGGTATCGGCGGCGTGGGCATGTGCGGCATCGCCGAAGTGTTGCTGAACCTGGGCTACCAGGTGTCCGGCTCGGATTTGAAAGAGTCGCCGGTCACCGAGCGCCTGAAGTCCTTTGGCGCGCAGATCTTTATCGGTCACCGCGCCGAGAACGCTGCCGAGGCTGACGTGCTGGTGGTGTCCAGCGCCGTGAACACCTCCAACCCGGAAGTGGCCACCGCGCTCGAGCGCCGCATTCCCGTGGTACCCCGCGCCGAGATGCTCGCCGAGCTGATGCGCTATCGCCACGGCATCGCCGTCGCCGGTACCCATGGCAAGACCACCACCACCAGCCTGATCGCCTCGGTGTTCGCCGCCGGTGGCCTGGACCCGACCTTCGTCATCGGTGGCCGCCTGAATGCAGCGGGTACCAATGCCCAGCTCGGCACCAGCCGCTACCTGATCGCCGAAGCCGATGAAAGCGACGCCAGTTTCCTGCACCTGCAACCGCTGGTCGCTGTGGTCACCAACATCGACGAAGATCACATGGCCACCTACGACGGTGACTTCAACAAGTTGAAGAAAACCTTCGTCGAGTTCCTGCACAACCTGCCTTTCTACGGTCTGGCCGTGCTGTGCCTGGACGACCCGGTGGTGCGTGAAATCCTGCCCCAGGTCAAGCGTCCGACCGTGACCTACGGCTTCAGCGAAGACGCCGACGTGCGCGCGATCAATGTGCGCCAGGAAGGCATGCAGACCTACTTCACCGTGCTGCGTCCCGACCGCGAGCCGCTGGATGTGTCGGTGAACATGCCGGGCAACCACAACGTATTGAATTCCCTGGCGACTATCTGCATCGCCTCCGACGAGGGTGTCAGCGATGAAGCCATCGTCGAGGGCCTGTCGCGCTTTGCCGGTGTCGGCCGACGCTTCCAGGTCTACGGCCAACTGCCGGTGGAAGGCGGTGACGTGATGCTGGTGGATGACTATGGTCACCACCCGACCGAAGTTGCTGCGGTGATCAAGGCTGTGCGCGGTGGCTGGCCGGAGCGTCGCCTGGTGATGGTCTACCAGCCGCACCGCTACAGCCGCACCCGCGATTTGTACGACGATTTCGTCAATGTATTGGCCGATGCCAACGTGCTGCTGCTGATGGAAGTCTACCCGGCCGGTGAAGAACCGATCCCCGGCGCCGACAGCCGCAAGCTGTGCAACAGCATCCGTCAGCGCGGCCAGTTGGACCCGATCTACATCGAGCGCGGTGTGGACCTGGCGCCGATCGTCAAGCCGCTGCTGCGCGCCGGCGACATCCTGCTGTGCCAGGGTGCCGGTGATATCGGCGGCCTTGCGCCTAAGTTGCTGGCGAGCCCGCTGTTTGCGGCCGTCAAGAAGGGGGCGTCGAAATGACTGCTGACTACGGCTCCCTGTTTTCGACAATCGCGCCAGCCGACTTCGGCCGCGTGGCCGTGCTGTTCGGCGGCAAGAGCGCCGAGCGCGAAGTGTCGCTCAAGTCCGGCAACGCCGTGCTCGAAGCGCTGCAAAGTGCCGGCGTGAATGCGTTCGGGATCGACGTGGGCGATGACTTCCTCGCCCGCCTGCAGGCCGAGAAGATCGACCGTGCCTTCATCATCCTGCACGGCCGTGGTGGTGAAGACGGCAGCATGCAGGGCCTGTTGGAGTGTGCCGGTATTCCTTACACCGGCAGCGGCATCCTCGCTTCGGCATTGGCCATGGACAAGTTACGCACCAAGCAGGTGTGGCACAGCCTGGGTATTCCGACCCCGCGTCACAGCGTTCTGTGCAGCGAAGACGATTGTATTTCTGCAGCCAAGGAACTGGGCCTGCCTTTGATCGTCAAACCTGCCCATGAAGGCTCCAGTATCGGCATGGCTAAAGTGAACTCGGCCGCCGAATTGATCGACGCATGGAAAGCGGCAAGTACCTACGATTCGCAAGTGTTGGTGGAACAGTGGATCCAGGGTCCCGAGTACACCATCGCCACCCTGCGTGGCCAGGTATTGCCGCCCATCGCATTGGGCACGCCCCACACCTTTTACGACTACGACGCCAAGTACCTGGCCTCCGATACCCAGTACCGGATCCCGTGCGGCCTTGACGCAACCAAAGAACAGGAATTGATGGACCTCACGGCGAAAGCCTGTGAGGCGTTGGGTATTGCCGGTTGGGCACGGGCAGACGTGATGCAGGATGACCAAGGGAATTTCTGGTTCCTGGAAGTCAACACCGCACCGGGCATGACCGACCACAGCCTGGTACCGATGGCCGCTCGCGCAGCCGGCCTGGATTTCCAGCAGTTGGTGCTGGCGATTCTGGCCGCCAGCATCGAGCCAAGAGGCTAAGGACATGAAAGGCGCATCGCTTCGTCATCAGCCCCCACAAGCACCGAGCCGCAAGCCGGTGCCACGGGGTGCCAGTCGAATGGTGGCTAAAGAGCCGATGTCGGCGCGCCTGCCGAAAGCCAACTTCGGTTTCCTCAAGGCGCTGTTCTGGCCGGTGATGCTGGTGGTGTTGGGCTTCGGCACTTACGAGGGCGCGCAGCGTCTATTGCCGTATGCCGACCGGCCGATCACCAAGATCAGCGTGCAGGGCGACCTGAGCTACATCAGCCAGCAAGCGGTGCAGCAGCGTATCGGCCCGTTCCTGGCCGCGAGCTTCTTCACCATTGACCTGGCCGGTATGCGCCGGGAGCTGGAGCAAATGCCGTGGATCGCCCACGCCGAAGTCCGCCGCGTCTGGCCGGACCAGGTGACGATCCGCCTGGAAGAGCAGCTGCCCGTGGCCCGTTGGGGCGATGAGGCGCTGTTGAACAACCAGGGTCAGGCGTTCACCCCGCGTGAGCTGGCCAACTACGAGCACCTGCCGCAGTTGTTCGGGCCGCAGCGGGCGCAGCAGCAAGTGATGCAGCAGTACCAGGCCCTGAGCCAGATGCTGCGGCCAATGGGCTTCTCCATTGCACGCCTGGAACTGCGTGAACGGGGCAGCTGGTTTTTGACGACCGGGGCAGGCAGTTCCGGCCCGGGCATCCAGTTGTTGCTGGGACGCGACCGCCTGGTGGAAAAGATGCGCCGTTTCATCGCCATCTATGACAAGACCTTGAAAGAACAGATTACGAACATTGCGAGCGTCGACCTGCGTTACGCCAACGGCCTTGCCGTCGGCTGGCGTGAACCGGCTGCGCCCACGGCAGCGCAACCCGCTGTCGCGAAGAATTAAGAAGAGGCAGGACCCATGGCAAACGTGCAAAGCGGCAAAATGATCGTCGGTCTCGATATCGGCACCTCCAAGGTGGTGGCGCTGGTGGGCGAGGTCGGGGAAGACGGCACGATCGAAATCGTCGGTATTGGCACGCATCCGTCCCGGGGCCTGAAGAAGGGCGTGGTGGTCAACATCGAGTCCACCGTGCAATCGATCCAGCGCGCCATCGAAGAAGCGCAGCTGATGGCCGGTTGCCGGATTCACTCGGCGTTCGTCGGCGTGGCGGGCAACCATATCCGCAGCCTGAACTCCCACGGCATCGTGGCGATTCGCGACCGCGAAGTCAGCGCCGCCGACCTTGAGCGCGTCCTCGACGCCGCCCAGGCCGTGGCGATCCCGGCTGACCAGCGCGTGCTGCACACCCTGCCGCAGGACTACGTGATCGATAACCAGGAAGGCGTCCGCGAGCCCCTGGGCATGTCGGGCGTACGTCTGGAAGCCAAGGTCCACGTGGTGACCTGTGCCGTCAACGCCGCGCAGAACATTGAAAAATGCGTGCGCCGCTGTGGCCTGGAAATCGACGACATCATTCTCGAGCAGCTTGCCTCCGCGTATTCGGTACTGACCGACGACGAAAAAGAGCTTGGCGTATGCCTGGTAGACATCGGCGGCGGCACCACCGACATCGCGATCTTCACCGAGGGTGCGATCCGTCACACCGCCGTGATCCCGATTGCCGGCGACCAGGTGACCAACGACATCGCCATGGCGCTGCGCACGCCGACCCAGTACGCCGAAGAAATCAAGATCCGCTACGCCTGCGCCCTGGCCAAGCTGGCCGGTGCCGGTGAAACCATCAAGGTGCCAAGCGTGGGCGACCGTCCGCCGCGCGAGCTGTCGCGCCAGGCCCTGGCCGAAGTGGTCGAGCCGCGCTATGACGAGCTGTTCACCCTGATCCAGGCTGAACTGCGCCGCAGCGGCTACGAAGATTTGATCCCGGCCGGCATCGTGCTGACCGGTGGTACCTCGAAGATGGAAGGCGCGGTCGAACTGGCCGAGGAAATCTTCCACATGCCGGTCCGCCTGGGTGTTCCCCATGGCGTCAAAGGCCTGGGCGATGTGGTACGCAACCCGATTTATTCCACCGGTGTGGGCTTGCTGTTGTACGGGCTGCAAAAGCAGACCGACGGCATTTCCCTGTCGGGCCCGAGCAACCGTGACAGCTACCGCAGCGACGACGAGGCCAAGGCGCCGTTGTTCGAGCGGCTGCAGGCGTGGGTCAAAGGCAATTTCTAAAGATTTACCGCAACACCGCAGCACCGAAACAAGTAGTAGGCGAAAAAACTAGAGAAAACGAAAGGAGAGGGAACATGTTCGAACTCGTAGACAACATCCCCGCCAGCCCGGTCATCAAAGTGATCGGTGTCGGCGGTGGCGGCGGCAACGCTGTCAACCATATGGTCAAGAGCAACATTGAAGGCGTTGAATTCATCTGCGCCAACACTGATGCCCAGGCGCTGAAAAGCATCGGCGCGCGGACCATCCTGCAATTGGGCACAGCCGTGACCAAGGGCCTCGGCGCCGGCGCCAATCCGGAAGTCGGCCGTCAAGCCGCCCTGGAAGATCGCGAGCGTATTGCCGAAGTGCTGCAGGGCACCAACATGGTGTTCATCACCACGGGCATGGGCGGCGGTACCGGTACCGGTGCAGCGCCGATCATTGCCGAAGTGGCCAAGGAAATGGGGATTCTGACGGTTGCGGTCGTGACCCGTCCGTTCCCGTTCGAAGGCCGCAAGCGCATGCAGATCGCCGACGAAGGTATCCGTCTGCTGTCTGAAAGCGTCGACTCGTTGATCACCATTCCCAACGAGAAGCTGCTGACCATCCTGGGCAAGGACGCGAGCCTGCTGTCCGCATTCGCCAAGGCTGACGATGTACTGGCCGGTGCCGTTCGCGGTATCTCCGACATCATCAAGCGCCCGGGCATGATCAACGTCGACTTTGCCGACGTCCGTACCGTCATGAGCGAAATGGGCATGGCGATGATGGGCACTGGCTGCGCCAGCGGTCCGAACCGTGCACGCGAAGCCACCGAAGCGGCCATCCGCAACCCGTTGCTGGAAGACGTGAACCTGCAAGGCGCACGCGGCATCCTGGTGAATATCACCGCCGGTCCTGACCTGTCCCTGGGTGAGTACTCCGACGTGGGTAGCATCATCGAAGCCTTCGCTTCCGAGCACGCCATGGTCAAGGTCGGTACCGTTATCGATCCGGACATGCGCGACGAGCTGCACGTGACCGTGGTTGCCACCGGCCTGGGCGCGAAAATCGAGAAGCCTGTGAAGGTCATCGACAACACCCTGCATAACAGCCAGGCCAGCCACGCGAGCCAAGCGGCTGCCGCTCCTGCGCCTTCGCGCCAGGAACTGCCGTCGGTGAACTACCGTGACCTGGATCGTCCGACCGTGATGCGCAACCAGGCTCAGGCCGGTGCTGCGGCGTCCCGTAGCCCGAATCCGCAAGATGATCTGGACTACCTGGACATCCCGGCATTCCTGCGTCGTCAGGCCGATTAATGGAATGTATCAGGGCTATGAAGGTGATTGGTGTTCAGCAAAGGTCTGGTCTGCTATTATCGCCAGCCTTTGTTGATACCAGTTCGCAATTTGCGCTGAAGCGGTCCAAGCCATGATTAAACAACGCACCCTGAAGAATATTATTCGTGCCACAGGTGTAGGTCTGCACTCCGGGGAGAAGGTATACCTGACCCTCAAGCCTGCACCTGTCGACACCGGCATCGTGTTTGTGCGTGCCGACCTGGACCCTGTGGTGCAGATTCCTGCTCGCGCGGAAAATGTTGGCGAAACCACGATGTCGACCACGTTGGTCAACGGTGACGTCAAAGTGGACACGGTGGAGCACTTGCTCTCGGCCATGGCCGGTTTGGGCATCGATAACGCCTACGTCGAGCTCTCCGCGTCCGAAGTCCCGATCATGGATGGCAGCGCTGGACCCTTCGTATTCTTGATTCAATCTGCCGGCCTGGAAGAACAGGACGCAGCCAAGAAGTTCATACGCATTCTGCGGGAAGTGACAGTAGAAGACGGCGACAAGCGCGCCACCTTCGTCCCGTTCGAAGGCTTTAAAGTGAGCTTTGAGATCGATTTCGATCACCCGGTATTCCGTGACCGCACCCAGAGTGCAAGCGTGGATTTTTCCAGCACTTCGTTCGTAAAAGAAGTCAGCCGCGCCCGTACCTTTGGTTTCATGAGTGACATCGAGTACCTGCGCAAGCACAACCTCGCACTCGGCGGCAGCGTTGAAAACGCCATTGTGGTCGACGCGGATGGTGTACTGAACGAAGACGGCCTTCGCTATGAAGACGAATTCGTGAAGCACAAGATCCTCGATGCAATCGGTGACCTCTACCTGCTGGGCAATAGCCTGATAGGCGAGTTCAAAGGCTTCAAGTCGGGCCACGCCCTTAACAACCAGCTGCTGCGCAAGTTGATTGAGCAGACAGACGCTTGGGAAGTCGTGACCTTCGAAGATGCCAGCACCGCACCGATCTCTTACATGCGTCCCGTTGCGGCGGTGTAAGTAACAACTCTCTTTCTTTAGTTTTTAAAGGCTGCCTTCGGGTGGCCTTTTTTTATGTGCCTGTGACGCGCCTCCCTCGTTCCCATGCGCAGCGTGGGGGCGATCATCACCCCTCACTGGCATCCACAATCCGATTGCGCCCCGTGTGCTTGGCCTCATACAACGCCCGGTCCGCGCTGAGCAGCAAAGCCTCCAGGGACATCCTGCTGCGCTTGTCCCGGGTGCTCATGCCGATGCTCGCCGTGATCGGCTGCTCATCCCCCGCCACCCGCGGCAAATGTTCGATGCTGCTGCGGATATGCTCGGCGATGACCCACGCGCCCTTGGCGTCCGTATTGGGCAGTACAACCGCGAACTCCTCGCCGCCGTAACGTGCCGCGAGGTCGGCAGGGCGGCGGATATTGCTGTTGATCACCTGGGCCACCGTGCGCAGTGCTGCATCGCCACCATGATGGCCGTGGCGGTCGTTGAAGGCCTTGAAGTGGTCCACGTCGATCATCAGCACAGTCAGTGGTTCGAGCGAACGTTGCGCCCGGTCCCATTCAAGGCGCAGGCGTTCGTCGAGAATGCGGCGGTTGGCCAGGCCGGTCAGGGCATCGGTGGCTGCCAGTTCTGACAGGACGCGCTCTGCGCGATAACGGCGGCGCAGTTCCCGGCGCAGCATCCAGGTCAGCCATAACAAACCGATACACAGGATGCCCGTGGCGCCGCTGGTCAGCAGTGCGGCGCGCTTCCAGGGGGCGAATACATCTTCACTGGACAGGGCCACCACCACAATCAGCGGCAGGTCTCCGACATTGGTGAAGGTGTACAGGCGCTCCTTGCCGCTGATGGCAGAGATGGCCTGGAAGCTGCCACTGCCTTCGCGCAGCATGCGCTTGAAGTTGGGACGTTCGCTCAGGTCCTTGTCGATCATGTCGCGCTCCAGCAGCGGTTGCTGGGCGAGCAAAATGCCTCGATTGCTCAGCAGGTTGACGCTGCTGCCATTGCCGATGGTGAGCGTACTGAAAAGCTGATCGAAGTACGCCAGGCGCATGGTTGCGACGGCAACGCCGGCAAATTCACCATTGGGGCCTGATACGCGCCGACTGAACGCCATGCGCCAGACCTGGTCGCAATCGCAGTGGATCTTGAACGGTCGGCTGATGAACAAACCGGCCTGGGCGTCTTTGGCATGCACCTGGAAGTAATCGCGGCTGGCAAAGTTGCGCGGGGTGGGCTGCAGGGTAGAAGAGTCCGCGATCACTGCGCCGTCTGCGTCCAGCAACAGGACTTCGCCTTTGAACGGCGCAGCGGTAGACAACTCAAACTGCACCAGGTGCTGGATATTCGCCGTAACCTGGGACAGGTCTTCGCGTTGTTTGGCTGCAATCAACCCTTTGAGTGCCAGGTCGTAGAGCTCGACGTTCCGTAGCACGTCGGCGTTGATCAACTGGGCGATATTGGTGGTTGAGCGCGTAGCGGCCTGCAGGGTGCTGGCGTGTTCGCGGATCAGCAACGCGGCGACGATGACCACGATCAAGACAACAGTGATACCGCTGCCCAGAACCATTAACAGTTCTGGGCGTGCGGCCAGGGTAAGGACACGGCGTTGACTCATCGGGCAGACTTCAGCGATGTGGATGCTGGCAGTTTAGTTCTACCCGATGAAAATTAAATACTCGGTTAAAAAGAAAGATCTGCGCGTTAGAACACGTTGACCGGGTAGTCGACGATCACTCGGTACTCATCCACATCCCGGTCTACCGCCGAGTAGCCATGACTGCCACGATTGGTTGCCCATTGCAGGCGCACCGCCAGATCCTTGGCCTTGCCGCCCTGCACCACATACTTCACATCGATATCTCGCTCCCAGTGTCTGGCGTCCTTGCCATCGGCGCTGTACCAGGCACTGTAGCCACGGCTTTGCGGGTCGACCTTGGTCAGGTCGGTCTTGCCGCTGATGTAGGACACCGCCGAGGTCAGGCCAGGCATGCCGAGGCCGGCGAAGTCGTAGGCGTACTTGAGCTTCCATGAACGCTCATTGGGGCCGTTGAAGTCCGAGTATTGCTGGGAGTTGTCCAGGTACACGCTGTCGCCTTGGCTGATGTAGTCGAACGGCGTGTTGCCGTTGACCCGCTGGTAGGCGGCGGTGACGCTGTGGTGGCCCACGCCGACGGTGAAGTGCAGGCTGTAGGTGTTGTTGTCGATATCACCGAGCAGCGACTGGCCGGTGTCCTGGGTGTGGTAGTAGTGCAGGCCCGGGTTGAGGCTGACCAGGTCGTTCAGCGCGTAGGTGTAGTCCAGGTCGTAGTAGTACTGGTGCCACACGTCCTTGAGTTCGGAGGCGTACAGGTTGCTGGTCACTCCCGGGATGCCGCTGAACGACACGCCCGCCCAATTCATGTGCTGGCTGTCAGCGTTGCTGGGCAATGCGCCATAGCTGGTGCCGATGCGTCGGTGGCCACTCTGGTTGTAGAGCTTGGTGAAGCTGGCCTGGCCGCCTTCGAGCATCCAGCCGTCGAAGCTGTGGTTAGTCAGGCTCACACCCCGGAAGGTCTGCGGCAGCATGCGCGTCATGCCGCCGGCGATCACCGGGTTGTTGAGGAACAGGTCACCGGCCTTCAACTCGGTGTCGAAGGCGCGCATCTTCAAGGTGCCCCCTGCGGTGGAAAACGAACCGGGCGCTTTGCCGCTGCCGTCAGCACTGCCGTAGGGAAGGATGCTGGAACCGTCGGTGCCGCCACCGCCGTCGAGCTTGAGGCCAACCATGGCGTGGGCGTCCAGGCCGAAGCCGACGGTGCCCTCGGTGTAGCCGGATTCGAAGGTGCCAATAAAACCTTGGCCCCATTCCTTGCTGTCATCGGTGTGGAGGTCGCGCCGGTCGCGGTTCATGTAGTAGTTGCGGGTGTTGATGTCGAGGTGCGAGCCTTCGACGAATCCGTCGGCGGGGGTGGTGTCTGCCGCGTGGGCAAGGGGAACGATCGTTGCTGCAATCGCGAGGAATAACGGGGTGAACGTCAGCGAGTTCTTCACCGGTGAAGCTCCTTTGGTCAATCGAAAACGGCCAGTGTCGTGGGGGTGTGCCTGGCCTTTTTTTACCGCAAAAAAAAGCCGCTGAAGTCAGCGGCTTTAAGACAGATTCCCAGTGTAGAGCCCTGGAAATAAGTCGAGGGAAATTCGGGTAAGCGGGTCAGCTGCCTTTGCCGTCGCGCTCATCGATGCGTCAAATTAACGCAGGCGAGCGCCGCGATACAGAGTGTAACAAGATAATGACTGTTGCCAAAACAGCAACAGTGATGCTGGGGCCATGGGGGAGATGCCTAGACCGGCAGAGTGATGCCAAAGGTATTGCCACTGACATCGCTGCGCACGAACACATCACCGCCGTGCATCAAGGCAATCGCCTTGACGATGGCCAGCCCCAAACCGTGATTTGCCCCGCTGTTGCTGCGTGACGCATCCACCCGATAGAAGCGTTCGAACAGCCGGGGCAGGTGTTCGCTGGCAATCACGTCGCCAGGGTTGGTCACGCCGATGGCTACCTGATGCTCCAGCACGTCGATGTTCACGTCGATCACCTGCCCGGGCGCGGTGTGCTGCACCGCATTGCTCAGCAGGTTGATCAGGGCGCGGCGCAGGTGGGCTTTTTCGATCTGCACCCGGGCGTCGCCATGCACGCGTACCTGAACCTGGGCGTCTTCAAGGATGAAGTCCAGGTAGTCGAGAGTGGTCGCCACTTCATCGGCCAGGGAGCTTTCGCTCAGCTTGGTGGCCTTGCTGCCCTGGTCGGCGCTGGCGAGGAACAGCATGTCGTTGATGATCGAACGCAGGCGTTCCAATTCCTCGAGATTGGATTGCAGCACCTCGAAATAATGCTCGGCCGAGCGCCCGCGTGTCAGGGCAACCTGGGTCTGGCCGATCAGGTTGGTCAGCGGCGAGCGCAGTTCGTGGGCGACGTCGGCGTTGAACGACTCCAGGCGCGAGTAGGCCTGTTCCACGCGGTCCAGTGTGGAGTTGAACGAATTGACGAACTGACTCAGTTCCGGCGGCAGCGGCGACAGTTGCAGGCGCCCGGAGAGCTTCGGCGGCGCCAGCTTCTTTGCTTCATCCGAGAGTTTGCCCAGCGGCTTGAGGCCAATGCGCGACACCCAGAACCCCAGCAGCGCCGCCAGCACCACGCCGACCAGCGCCAGGCTGACCAGCGCCACCAGCAGGTGGTGTTGGGTGGCGCGGAAGTTTTCGGTGTCGATGGCAATCATGAAGCGCAGCGGCGGGCGTTGGTCCTTGGCCGGGAACTGGCTCACCAGCACCTTGAGCGGGTACTCGCGCCCCGGCAGGCGCAGATCCCGCTTGCCCGTCGGGCCCTCGGCGAAGGCACGGATCTGCGCATCGGGGTTGCCGTACTCGTACGTCGGATCGCTGCTGACGACCCAGAAGCGGATGCGCTTGTCTTCCTCGCCGAGTAATTTGAGCTTGGCTTGAATCTTCACCCAATGGTCCGGTGTGCCGAAGCGGTTCACGGAGGATTCCAACACGCTGTAGCGCGCATCCAGCTCCGCCCCTGGCAGCAAGCCCAGGCTGCGGTCCACCTGCTGATACAGCGCGCCGCCGATCAACAGGAATATCAGCGCCGCCACGAGGGTGAACATGCTGCTGAGGCGCAGGGCAATGGAGTTAGCCGACACTGCGATTCTCCAGCACGTAACCCATGCCGCGAATGGTGTGCAGCAGCTTGTGTTCGAATGGCCCGTCAAGCTTGGCGCGCAGGCGCTTGATCGCCACCTCGACCACGTTGGCGTCGCTGTCGAAATTGATGTCCCAGACCATTTCCGCAATCGAGGTCTTGGAGAGGATTTCGCCCTGGCGCC
Organism: Pseudomonas sp. GW821-FHT09D08; assembly: GCF_059416305.1. Taxonomy (NCBI): domain Bacteria; kingdom Pseudomonadati; phylum Pseudomonadota; class Gammaproteobacteria; order Pseudomonadales; family Pseudomonadaceae; genus Pseudomonas; species Pseudomonas sp. GW821-FHT09D08. The sequence continues at coordinate 368,083 of NZ_JBWKOX010000002.1, read as the reverse complement.
GCGCCAATACGCTGAGCAGCGAGAACTCCTTGGCGGTCAGGTCCAGGCGCACGCCGTTGCGGCTGGCCTTGCGGCTGATCAGGTCGATCCACAGGTCGGCGACGGTCACTTGCACCGGCTCGTGGCCGCCGCTGCGGCGGGTCAGGGCTTGCAGGCGCGCCACCAGTTCGAGGAAGGAAAACGGTTTGCCAAGATAATCGTCGGCGCCTTCGCGCAGGCCGCGGATACGGTCTTCCACGCGCTCGCGGGCGGTGAGCATGATCACCGGCGTCTGTTTGCGCGCACGCAACGCCCGCAGCACGCCAAAGCCATCGAGGCCGGGCAGCATCACGTCGAGCACGATTACCGCGTAATCGTTTTCCAGCGCCAGGTGCAGGCCCTCGACACCCTCGCGCGCCACATCGACGGCGTAGCCTTGCTCCGTCAGGCCACGGTGCAGGTAGTCGGCGGTTTTTTCTTCATCTTCAACAATCAGTACGCGCATGAGCCTTTTGCTCCAGGGCGGTGCCTTGGCCTCAGTGTGTGGTCGCCAGCTCAACCGCTGGTTTGGGCCGGTGGAAAAATTTCTCAAGGTACAAGTATATGACCGGTGTGGTGAACAGCGTCAGCGCCTGGCTCACCAGCAAGCCGCCGACCACCGCGATGCCCAGGGGCTGGCGCATTTCCGCGCCAGGGCCGGCGCCGAGCATCAGCGGTACCGCACCGAGCAGGGCGGCGAGGGTGGTCATGATGATCGGGCGGAACCGTGTCACGCAGGCTTCGTAGATCGCATCCTCCGGTGACATACCTCTGACGCGCTGGGCTTCCAGGGCAAAGTCGATCATCAGGATGCCGTTCTTCTTCACGATGCCGATCAGCAACACCAGGCCGATCAGCGCCATGATCGAGAAGTCCTGGCCCATCAGCGACAGCATGATCAGCGCGCCCAGCCCCGCCGAGGGCAAGGTGGAGATAATCGTCAGCGGGTGCACGAAGCTCTCATACAACACACCCAGAATGATGTAGACCGCCACCAGCGCCGCGAGGATCAGCCACGGCTGGCTGGCCAGCGAACTCTGGAACGCCTGGGCCGCGCCCTGGAAGTTGCCGATGATGGTGGTCGGCATGCCGATTTCATTCTTGGCCTGGTTGAGCATGATCACCGCGTCGCCCAGCGCCACACCGGGTGCCAGGTTGAACGATAGGTTGGCGGCGGGGAACATGCCGTCATGGCTGATGGACAAGGGGCCCACGGTCGGCGGGTCGACCTTGGCCACTGCCGACAACGGCACCATCTCGTTGGTCAACGGCGAGCGCAGGTAGAAGTAGTTGAGGCTTTCGGCTTTGCCGCGCTGCTGGGTGTCCAGTTCCAGCACCACCTGGTACTGGTTGATCTCGGTCTGGAACTCGTTGATCTGGCGCTGGCCGAAGGCGTCGTAGAGCGCCTGGTCGACATCGGTGGCGGTCAGGCCAAAGCGCGCGGCGGCCTGGCGATCAATGCTGATATGGGTGATGCTGCCGCCCAGTTGCAGGTCGTTGGACAGGTCGCGAAACGCCGGGTTGGCGCGCAGTTTTTCGGTCAGACGCTGGGTCCAGGTGTTGAGTGTCGGGCCGTCGTTGCTCTTGAGTACGTACTGGTACTGGGCACGGCTGGGGCCGGAGCTGAGGTTGATGTCCTGGCCCGCGCGCAGGTACAGCACGATGCCCGGCACTTTCGCGAGCTTGGGCCGGATGCGGTCGATGAACTGGCTGGCGGACACGTCGCGATCACCGCGGTCTTTCAAGGCGATCCAGAAGCGCCCGTTGGCGATGGTCTGGTTGCTGCCGGTCACCCCCACCGAATGGGAAAATGCCTGCACCGCCGGATCATCCTTGACGATCTCGGCCAGGGCCTTGTGCTTGGCGACCATGTCCGGGTAGGACACATCCGCCGCCGCTTCGCTGGTGCCGAGCACAAAACCGGTGTCCTGTACCGGAAAGAAGCCCTTGGGGATAAACACGTAGCCGACCACCGCCAGGGCCAGGGTCACCACGAAAATGGCGGCCATGGTGCGTTGATGGGCCAGTGCGCGACGCAGGTTGCGCGCATAGCCGGCGAGCAGGCGCTCGCTGAAGCCGGGTTTGTCGTGGGTGGTATGGGTCGGGGCGCGCATGAACAGCGCGGCCAATGTCGGTGCCAGGGTCAAGGAGACCACCACCGAAATCAGGATGGTCGAGGTGGCCGTCAGCGCGAATTCCTTGAACAGCCGTCCGACCACGCCACCCATGAACAGCAGCGGAATAAACGCCGCCACCAGCGAGAAGCTGATGGACACCACGGTAAAACCAATCTCGCCGGCGCCCTTGATCGCCGCTTCGCGCTTGCCAAGCCCCGCTTCGAGGTGGCGGTGAATGTTCTCCACCACCACGATGGCATCGTCGACCACAAAGCCCACGGCGATCACGATTGCCACCAGGGTGAGGTTGTTCAGGCTGAAGCCCATCAGGTACATCAACGCAAAACTGGCGACCAGCGACACGCCGAGCACGCTGGACACAATCAGCGTCGCCGACAACTGGCGCAGGAACAGTGCCATCACCGCCACCACCAGCAGGATGGCGATCAGCAGGGTGACTTCCACTTCATGCAGGGACGCGCGGATGGTCTTGGTGCGGTCGCTCAACACGCTGACCTGCACCGAAGCCGGCAGCATGCCTTGCAGGCGCGGCAGTTCGGCCTGGATGCGGTCCACCGTCTCGACAATGTTGGCGCCGGGCTGGCGCGAGATCACCAGGTTGACCCCCGGAGTGTCGCCGGACCAGGCCTGCACGTAGGCGTTTTCCGAACCGTTGATGACTTTGGCGATATCACGCAGTTGAACAGGTGCGCCATCCTTGTAGGACACGATCAGTTGGGCGTAGTCCTCCGGGTGAAACAGCTGGTCGTTGGTCGACAGGGTCGACACGCTGTTCTCGCCGTAGATCGCACCCTTGGCCAGGTTGAGGCTCGATTGCTGGATGGCCAGGCGAATATCGGCCAGGGTCAGGCCGATGGCCGCGAGTTTGTCGGGGGACGCCTGCACGCGGATCGCCGGGCGCTGCTGGCCGGTAATGTTGATCTGGCCGACGCCGTCGATCTGGCTGATCTGCCGCGCCAGCAGGGTTTCCACATAGTCGCTCAACTCGGTGCTGGGCATGCTGTCGGAGCTGACACTGAGGATAAGCACCGGGCTGTCCGCCGGGTTGACCTTCTTCCAGGTGGGCAGGCTCGGCATGTCGCTGGGCAGCTTGCCGGATGCGGTGTTGATCGCTGCCTGCACTTCCTGCGCGGCGGTGTCGATGCTCTTATCGAGGGTGAATTGCAGGGTCAACAGGCTTGAGCCCAAGGCACTGCTGGAGGTCATCTGGGTCATGCCGGGGATGGCGCTGAACTGCACTTCCAGTGGCGTCGCCACCGAGGACGCCATGGTGTCCGGGCTGGCGCCGGGCAATTGTGCGGTGACCTGGATCGTCGGAAATTCCGCCTCCGGCAGTGGCGCGATGGCCAGGCGCGGGAAGGCAATGATCCCGAGCAGCACTAGGGCGAAGGTCAACAACAGGGTGGCGACCGGGTGGTCGACGCACCAGGCCGAGGGCGAACGGCTGCCGTTCATGGCTGCACCTTGGCGTCGACGGTCTGGATCACTTGCGGCGGCTCCTTGAGCACCTCCACCTGGGCACCGGCCTTGAGCCGCGACTGGCCGTCACTGACTAGCACATCGCCGGCCTGTACGCCCTTGATGATGTTGACGTCGCTGTCCTGGTACGTCACCTGCACCGGCACCACCTCCACTTTGTCGCCACTGACCCGGTACACGAAGTGCGAATCCAGGCCGCGTTGCACCACGGTCGGCGGCACCACCAAGGCATTTTTGTCGAGGGCGGTCTGGATCTTGATGGTCACCAGCTGCCCCGGCCACAGGCGTTGCGAGGCGTTGTTGAACTCGGCCTTGGCGCGCACGGTGCCAGTGGTGGAGCTGATCTGGTTGTCGATCAGGCTCAAGTGGCCTTCGCCGAGCAAGTCGCCGGTCTGGCCGTCGGTGTCGGCACCCAGGTAGGCGTCGACGCTGGCCTTGGCAGGCGCGGCGATCAGGCCTTGCAGGGTCGGCAGCATCTGTTGCGGCAAAGAGAACTCAACGGCAATCGGGTCGATCTGGGTCACGGAGAACAGGCCCTGGGTATCGCTGGTGCGCAGGAAGTTGCCTTCATCCACATTGCGAATACCGACGCGGCCACTGACCGGTGAGCGAATCTGGGTGTAGGACAGCTGGACCTGGGCTGCATCAATGGCGGCCTGGTTACCTTGGACGGTGGCCTTGAGTTGGTTGACCAGGGCTTGTTGCTGGTCGTAGGTCTGCTTGGACACGCCGTCGTCGACGCTCAATTCCTTGTAGCGCTTGAGGTTGACCAGCGCCACCTGCAACTGCGCCTGGCTCTCGCCCAGTTGCGCCCTGGCCTGGTCGAGACTGGCGCGGATCGAGCGATCATCGATTCTGGCCAGTAGGTCGCCGGCCTTGACCCACTGGCCTTCCTTGACCGGCAATTGGGTGAGAATGCCGTCGACCTGCGGGCGAATGACCACGCTGTGCAGGGACAACACCGTGCCGATGCCGCTGACAAAGCGTGGAATGTCCTGCTGCGCTACGCTCACCACCCGCACCGGGATCGCGGTGGGTGCCGCCAGTCTGGCCTTGGCTGGGCGGGTCAGCGCCCAGGCTGCAACCGCCACGACCACGAGGACACCCACGATCAGGGCAGTTTTTCGTTGAATGTGCATGGGTGAGGCGCCGGGGCAAAGGATGGGGAGAGTGAGCGGCCTTTATAGCCCTTCAACCCGGTCAGCACGGTGACGGCTAACTGACAGCGCTGTCAGCAAACTCCGACCATTCGTACCGGTGGTGGTTAAAGATCTGAAGCTCGCAGGTATACTGCGCGCCAGTGTGGCCCGCAAGCCGGCCCCGCATCATTTTTTGCACGCCCCGGAGCTTTCATGACTTCCCCGACACAACCCCCTGTTGAAGCGACCGACATCGTCGATCCGGCCAGCGCCGAAGGCGTTGAAAAAGCCGAGATCCCGGCGTTCAAGTTTCCGTTCAAGCCGGGTGAGCTGGCTGGGGCCAGGAATGCGGCCCAACCCTGGTACAAAAACGGCGCCAAGAACGGCCATACCAAGTCGCCAGGCATGGCTCCGCCGGGGACTCGTCGTTCGATGGGTAAACGCTGAGACTAACAAGTCGCACACCGTGTCGATTATTGCCTACAGCCTCTGCTGAAATTTCTGATTGTAGGCCTGCGACCGTTTCTTGAAAGCTTGCACAGCCTTTGCTCTGCCCCTTTGATTTCAGGGGGGAGTGGGGCGATGCTGGTCTTTCCGGAAAAGGACGTTTCCCTTGGCTCTGATACACATCTGTGTAGTGTTTGCCCTGTTGCTTGCGGCGGATGCCTCTGCGGCCGATGATCCACCGCAGCGTGAAATCCGTTTCGCCGTTGCTGCACAATTCCCCCCGTTCCAGAGCCGCGACCCGCAAGGGCAGTTGGTCGGCTTGAATATCGAGTTGGGCAACGCCCTGTGCGTGCAGTTGAATGCACGCTGCATCTGGGTCGACCAGGTGCTTGCCGAAGATTTCATCTCCCTTGAAGCCAGGAAATTCGACGCGATCATGGGGATGGCGCCGACCTCGCAGCGGCAACGTTGGGTGGGCTTCACCGATAACCTCTACCCCTTCACCACGCGCCTGGTGGCGCGCCGCATGTCCAACTTGCAGCCGCGGGTAAAGTCGCTCAAGGGCAAGCGAGTCGGCGTGTTGCTGGGAAGTAATCGTGAGGCTTTTGCCCGCTCGATGTGGGCGCCAAATGGCGTCATCGTCAAGAGCTTCTGGCTCAACAATGAATTAGTCAGCAGCCTTAAAGCCGGCGAGATTGATGCGACCCTGCAAGGCACGGTAGAAATTCGTGAAGCCTTGCTCGACACCGAAGACGGCCACGATTTCGACTTCGTCGGCCCTGCCATTTCGTCCGAGCTTTTGGGCGATGGTGTGGCCATCGCGGTGCGCAAACCTGACACCGCATTGCGCAACGAACTCAACTGCGCCCTTGAACAACTGAAGCAGAGCGGCGAGTACCAGCGGATCATCCAGCCCTACCGCCTTGACGCCGTTCCTGCCGAGCACTGATCGGCGGCCTTCAAGGTCTACGCTGCCCGCAGCGAGATAAACGCATAGTTGGCCGGCACCTCGGTGGCAATCTGCGCGCCGGCATCCAGCAACTGTTCGGCGATGTCCATCCCCGATACATGAAACACCCACTCATTGGCCACGGCCGGCCGGTCCAGCGCCAGCTCAATCGCCTGGGCAAACGCGTCCATGTCCGGCAGGTACGCGGTGAACCCATCACCCTTGAGCGCCGTGGTGCGGATGCCCAGCAAGGCGCACACCGCCTCCTTGGTCTGCACGTCGTCTCGGTCGGCCTGGCGCGAGCGTTGGATCAGTTCCACCAGCTCCGGGTCCATCAATTCACCCCCGACGATCAACGCCGGGCCCTGTTCCCAGGATTCCGGCGGGCAATCCTTGGCGGCGGGGTTGAGCGGGATATGCGGGTTGATCTCCATCGGGTAGATGCGGCACACCAACGGGCGGCGCTCGTAGATGCGGCATAGGTTGTCGGCGTCAAGATTCCGGCAGCGCCCGGCGTTGTAGGCGGCAAAGGTGATTGCCACAAACGCCTCGGTGCTGCCGCTGGGCACCACCACCGAACGCCGCTCGGCATGTTCGCGCTGCAGTTGAGGCAGGCCCAGGCCATTGCTCAGGAAACCCTCCACCAGAACGATGACGTTACCGCCGTCAGCCGCCCATTGGCGGGCTTCCTGGAGGGTCAGGGGGACGTGATGATCGCTGCAGCACTTGCCGCAACCGACGCAGGAAAAATGGGTGTTCATGGCGGATCTGTCACCAGGCTAGGTCAGAGGGCACGCAGGAACAGTGACGGGTTTTTACCTCTATCCACCGTTGTGCTGCTCTGGAAGCAAGTTATGCGCCAGCGCCTGTCAGTCGTCGGCGACCACATCCCGCAGCACAAAGACCATGCCCGCGCTTTCGTACAGTTGTCGGGCGCGCCGGTTGCTCTCCAGCACCTTGAGGTCGACATAGGGTTCGCCACGCTGCTTGAACACCTGGAAGCAGTGCAGCAGCAACGCGCGGCCCAGGCCTTGGCCTTGAGCGCAAGGATGCACGGACAGGTTCTTGATAAACGCGCTGGTCCAGCACTGCGCCACGCCGAGAATGCCATCGCCATTGCTGACCACCAGACACAGCGTGGGATCGAATTCGGCGTCGCTGACAAACAGCTGCTGCCAGGCGTGCAGATGAGGAACGCGGCCACCCCCTTGCTCCTGGGTCATGCGCAGCACCGCATGGATCGCCGGGGCCAGCTCGTCGCGGTAGTGATCCAACTGCGTATGGGCCGGCCATTGCGGTGCAGGCAGGCTGCCGGTGAGGTCGCGGCGCAGCAGTTGGAAATACTCCGCCACCGGTTACAGCCCCTGTTGCGCCACGGTCTGGGCGGCGACCACCAGGCATTTGGTCAGTTCGGGCGAGGAGAACTTGGTCAGCACCGCGTTGGCACCGGCCAGGCGCGCCTTTTCGCTGTTCATCGCGCTGTCCAGGGAGGTATGCAGCAGCACGTAGAGATCCTGGAAGTCCGGGGTTTCACGCAGGGTGCGGGTCAGGGCATAACCGTCCATTTCGGACATCTCGATGTCCGACACCACCACATTGATCTGCGCGGCCGTGCCTTGCAGTTCCAGTAGCACATCGATGGCTTCTTTGGCGCTGCGCGCGGTGTGACAGGTCAGGCCAAGGTTGCGCAGGGTGTGCACCGACTGCTGCAAGGCGACCTGGCTGTCATCCACCACCAGGATCCGCGCATTGCCGAGCACTTCCGCCTCTTCCATGGTCAGGTCGGTAGGCGCCGCTTCAATCGGCGCCGGGGCGATGCCATGGATGACTTTTTCGATGTCCAGCACCTGCACCAGGCCGCCTTCTACCTGGGTCACCCCGGTGATGAACGCACGGTTGCCGCCAGAGCCGTAGGGCGGTGGACGAATATCGGTGGTCAGGCAGTGCACGATCTTGCTCACGGCCTGCACATGCAGGCCCTGCTTGGAACGGCTCACGTCGGTGACGATCAGGCAGCCGCCGTTCGGGTCTTCCAGGGGCATTTCCCCCAAGGCGCGACTTAGGTCGATCACCGCCAATGAGTTGCCACGCAGGGTGGCGATGCCTTTGACGTGGGGATGAGACTCCGGCAGCTTGGTCAGCGGCGGGCAAGGGATGATCTCGCTGACTTTCAGCAGGTTGATGGCCATCAGCTTGCCGCTGCGCAAGGTAAAGAGCAGAAGCGAGAGTGAGTCTGCGCGGGCTTTGGTGGTGGACATAAAAACCTTCTGTGGATCAGGGATGACGAACTTCTATTGAAGGTTATCGACTCGGGAGAGCCAGGCTTTAACCCGATTTTGTGTCGGGTTGGGCCCGTGTCAGCCCTTCCACACCTGCGGGTTCACCAGGTCCTGCGGACGCTGGCCCAGCAGGGCGCTGCGCAGGTTGTCCAACGCGCGGTTGGCCATGGCTTCGCGGGTTTCATGGGTCGCCGAACCGATGTGCGGCAGGGTCACCGCGTTGCTCAGCTGGAACAGCGGCGACTCGGCCAATGGCTCCTGCTCATACACATCCAGGCCGGCACCGCGAATGGTGTGGTTTTGCAGGGCCTGGATCAGCGCCGGTTCGTCCACCACCGGGCCACGGGAGATATTGATCAGGATCGCGCTGGACTTCATCAGCCCCAATTCGCGGGTGCTGATCAGGTGGCGGGTCTTGTCGCTCAACGGCACCACCAGGCAGACGAAATCCGCCTCGGCCAGCAACTGGTCCAGGCTGCGGAATTGCGCGCCCAGTTCCTGTTCCAGCGCGGTCTTGCGGCTGTTGCCGCTGTACAGGATCGGCATATTGAAGCCCAGGCGCCCACGCCGGGCCACGGCCGCGCCAATATTGCCCATGCCAACGATACCGAGGGTCTTGCCATGCACGTCACAGCCAAACAGCGGCGCGCCGACGCTGGCTTTCCATTGGCCGGCCTTGGTCCAGGCGTCCAGCTCGGCTACTCGGCGCGCGCTGCTCATCAGCAGGGCGAAGGCCAGGTCGGCGGTGCTTTCGGTCAGTACGTCCGGGGTGTTGGTGAGCATGATCCCGCGCTCGTTGAAGTACGGCACATCGTAGTTGTCGTAGCCCACCGACACGCTGGACACCACCTCCAGCTTGCCCGCGCCTTCGAGCTGCGCGCGGCCCAGCTTGCGACCCACGCCGATCAAACCGTGGGCGTGGGGCAGGGCTTCATTGAATTGAGCGTTGATATCGCCCAGCTTGGGGTTGGGCGCAATCACCTCGAAATCCTGTTGCAGGCGTTCGATCATTTGCGGGGTGACACGGCTGAAGGCGAGGACGGTCTTTTTCATTGCAGGCGGGCTCATCGACTACGGAAGAATGCCAAGCACGCTAACATTCCTGCCGGCAATTGTCAGGACACCGCCCCTCCCCCATTTAAAGACTTGTATCGCCTGGTAGAAATCAGTTCGCCAGCCGTGCACCGCTGAGGCTGCCGCTCAACTCATACGCCACCAACTCCGCCTGGTGCGCCGCCAGGATCTCCGGCAACGAACCGCGCAGGTATTCCACCCAGGTCTTGATCTTCGCATCCAGGTACTGGCGAGACGGGTAGATGGCGTACAGGTTCAGCTCCTGGGAGCGATAGGTGGGCATGACCCGCACCAATGTGCCGTTGCGCAGGCCTTCGATGGCTGCATACACCGGCAGCAGGCCGACGCCCATGCCGCTGGTGATCGCGGTTTTCATCGCGTCGGCGGAGTTGACCAGGAACGGCGACGTATTGATCGCCACGCTTTCCTGGCCTTCTGGGCCGTTGAAGGTCCATTTGTCCAGCTGGATCACCGGGCTGACCAGGCGCAGGCAGGCGTGGTTGAGCAAATCCTGGGGCCGTTGTGCGCAGCCCTTGGCCTTGACGTAGTCCGGCGAGGCGCAGGCGATGCTGTAGGTGATGCCCAGGCGTTGGGACACGAAGCCCGAGTCCGGCAGCTCGCTGGCGAGCACGATGGACACGTCGTAGCCCTCGTCCAGCAGGTCCGGCACGCGGTTGGCCAGGGTCAGGTCGAAGGTCACGTCCGGGTGGGTGCGGCGGTAGCGGGCAATTGCGTCGATGACGAAGTGCTGGCCGATGCCGGTCATGGTGTGCACTTTCAGCTGTCCGGCGGGGCGCGCGTGGGCGTCGCTGGCTTCGGCCTCGGCTTCTTCGACGTAGGCCAGGATCTGCTCGCAACGCAGCAGGTAGCGTTTACCTGCCTCGGTGAGGGCAATGCGGCGGGTGGTGCGGTTGAGCAAGCGGGTTTGCAGATGGGCCTCAAGATTGGAGACCGCGCGCGAGACGTTGGCAGTGGTGGTGTCCAGTTGCGCGGCGGCGGCGGTGAAGCTGCCGGCTTCGGCCACGCAACTGAAGGCGCGCATGTTTTGCAAAGTGTCCATGGAGAGTTCTCAGGGGAGATGCCAAATTGTGACATGAAGTTGCGCGCAGGTGTGCATCCGCTGGGCGCGCTCCGCCTGGACGTTGATGGCGTAGGCTCAGGACAAGGTCCAAGCCTGGCTGACTTTGGCCTGGTAGTGCGGCAGGTATTCCCGCAGCAGGTGATTGAAGGCCTCCCGTGCGTTGGCGCGGTTTTCGCCAGTAGGTGTTTCAAGGGCGGCCTTGGCGTGCTGTGTCAGGTCTTCTGCCGCCCGCTCGAGTACCGGGCTGATGCGTTTGATCGCGTCGAGATCGGCCGCCAGTGTCGTACCGTGTGTCTGCCGGCCGAGGGCGTCGAGTAGTGCATGAATGTCATCGACGTGGTGCTGTATGTAGTCGTCCCAACCCGACTGCTCACCAGGGCTTCCCAGGTAGCGGCGAGCGATTGGCAAAAGATGGTCCAACGAATCGGTGCCCAACCGTTCTGTGCGCAAGGTTTGCCGTGTGCGCAAAGACTGCACATCAATGCCGCTGAACTGTTCAACAGGCTTGGGCAGCCCCAGGTTGCGCGCTTTGTTCACCGTATGGCGCGTGAGTAATATCACGGGTTCGCCGTGCTTGATCTTTACCAGCACCTGGGTAGACGAAGGTCTGGTCGGGTCGAGCAGCGATTCACTGATCGAACGGACCAGCTTTTCCCAGTCGAACGCCTGGTCTCCGATGGATGACAATGCGTGCCGCAGCGTTTTTTGTACCACCGCCACGGACTTGAGCGCTGCGATGTCGATCGTCAGGTAATCGCCACTCAGATGCGGATCATCACTCTTGCGGTGGCTGAACTCGATGGACACCCCTTTACCGCCTGCCTCGGCCCGTGACGAAGCCGTGACCCCGGCTGAGCCTGACAGTGTTTGCGCCTGGGCTGTCAGCGTGTAGGTCCTTAGCGCTTCGGGGCGAAGCAGCGCAGGGTTGCGCTCGATCAGCGCGCGTATTTCGCTGTCCAGGTGCGTCTCCAGGCGTGAGTCGGTCTTGAGCAGTGCATATCGCTCCAGCAGTGACCTTGCCTGTCGGTTGCTGGTGTGCAGGGTGGCGTTCAACTCGGACGCCGGCACGGGCTTGCTGACGCTCCGGGTGAATTGCCGGCTGCTGGAAATGACATGGTTTTTCATGTCATTCAACAGTGCCGTGGGGCTGTCATCGGGATGCTTGAGCGAGACCAGTTGCTGCTTCGCCAGCGCCGGGGACATTTCGTGCAAGCCGAGAATATCCAGGGCTTTATGTTGCCGGGTGCGCTGCAAAGTAAGTTCGATCGTGGTGTGCACATTCAGGAAACTGAAGAAGTCGACCGCCACCTTGCCTCGCATGGTCAGTGCGATGCCCCTTTCGGTCATGATGGGTTGGGAGGGACTATGCAGGCAGGGCAGTTCAACGTTGACCAGGCCTGCGCGGGCAAGGGTGTCCCTGACATAGGGTTGGCTCTGTGTTGAGTAAGCGCGGTGCCTGCGCAGGTTGCAGCTGTCACTCACCAGGTTGCGCAAGTTATTGGCGGTGCGCCCGATGCTCTCGCTCAGCGACGTGCGTACAGAATGGCTGCGGGCATCGGCGTAGTGCTCCAGGCTCGCGTACTCGCGAGACGATACATAGCCAAGGCCAAGTTGGGCCCGAGACCGGGACTCGCTCGGTTGTGACAGCGCTGATTTGAATTTGCCCTGCAGGGCAATGATGCGCGTGCTCTTGATCCGCTGATCTGCCGTGGTTGCCAAGCGAGAGTCGGCAGCCAGATGCGGCCCGGCACTGATCTGTCGCGTCGATTCCAGGGCAATGTCGTAGCCGATATGACGATGGTTGATCCGTTCGCCGCCATCGCGGATATAGCTCAGCGACTGCAGCAGATTGTGCGTCAGGCGCTGGTGGTTACCCTCGCTGACGGCTGCGCGAAACTGCCATTTGAGCGCACGACACAGTGTGTAATCGGCCTCGATGTCCGGGTTTTGACGAGATCGATGACGGCTGAGCATGTGTTCGGCTTTTTTGAAAAACGCGTACAAGTCAGGTAACGCCTCAACCGACACTTCCAGGCTTGGTGGGCCGTTGGACAGTCTGTGGTGGAGTGCCTCTATTGCCAACTGGTCGCGAGGGTAGCCTGCAAGGGGGGTCAGCTTTTCCAGAATCTTGTCGGCGATCCAGCACACATCTCGTTGGAGAGGCAGCATCCCGGGACGCAAAGCCACAGGGTCGAGGTGCAGCTGCCTGCGCAGAGCATCGACGCTCTCTGGTGTCGGCAACCGCGTATTGAGGGCTGAAAGCATGAGGCGCTCTCCGGGGGCAGTCGGTTGACTACTCTGGTGCCCCGGTTACGCGGATCGATGTAGGGCAAGGATGCAGATGCCGGGATAAATATCCGAACCACACGCCCGTCGAACCGGGATTGTCGCTGGAACGGTAATAAAGATTCACAGGAACACCTGCTTATCGCGCTCCGTGCCGCCGCCTAGAATTGCGCCACTTCTCCCCGCAACACCACCTCAGGAATTCGTTCGCCGTGCCGCGTCGCATCAGCAGAGAGCTGAAGACTCTCATTAACAGAGGGCTGAAGGCTCTCAGTGTTTGTGCTTTATCGTTAGCAATCAGCGGCTGCATCGGAACCGGAGGAATCGCCCCCCAAGGCCAGGCGCTCAATGCCACTACCCTGGCCACCGACGAAGCGATCCGCAGCGCCGCCCAGGACGCCCACTGGCCCACCGCACAATGGTGGCAGGCCTATGGCGACCCCCAGCTCAACCGCTGGGTCGAACTCGCCACCCAAAGCAGCCCGAGCATGGCCATGGCGGCCGCGCGGGTGCGGGAGGCGCGGGCCATGGCCGGGGTTGCCGAGTCGGCCGAGTCGCTGCAGATCAATGCTGATACCACCCTCAAACGCCACAATTGGCCCAAGGATCAGTTCTACGGCCCGGGTGAGTTGAGCGGTGCCAACACCTGGGACAACAATGCGTCCTTGGGTCTGAGCTACGCCCTCGACCTGTGGGGCCGCGAAAGCAACGCCACCGAGCGTGCCGTCGACCTGGCCCACATGAGCGCGGCCGAAGCCCGCCAGGCCCAGCTTGAACTGCAGAACAACGTGGTGCGCGCCTATATCCAGCTGTCGTTGCATTACGCCAACCGCGATATCGTCGTAGCGACCCTGGCCCAGCAACAGCAGATCCTCGACCTGGCCAACAAACGCCTGGATGCCGGGATCGGCACCCATTTCGACGTGAGCCAGGCCGAAACGCCGCTGCCGGAAACCCATCGTCAATTGGATGCCCTGGACGAAGAAATCGCCCTGAGCCGTAACCAACTGGCGGCGCTTGCCGGTAAGGGCCCGGGCGTGGGGGCCACCTTGCAGCGTCCGACGCTGTCCCTTGCTGCACCGCTGAAGCTGCCCTCGAGCCTGCCCGCGCAATTGCTCGGCCAGCGCCCGGATGTGGTTGCCAGCCGTTGGCAGGTCGCGGCGCAAGCCCGTGGCATCGATGTGGCCCACGCCGGTTTCTACCCCAACGTCGACCTGGTCGGCAGCCTCGGCTACATGGCCACCGGCGGCGGCATGCTGGCGTTTCTCGCCGGCAAGAAATTCAACTACTCCGTCGGCCCGGCGATCACCTTGCCGATCTTCGACGGCGGCCGCCTGCGTGCCGAGCTGGGAGAAGCCAGCGCCGGCTATGACATCGCCGTGGCGCGCTACAACCAGACCCTGGTCAATGCGCTCAAGGGCATCAGCGACCAGTTGATTCGCCGTGAATCCATGGACAAACAAGCAGCATTTGCGGCGCAGTCGGTGGCCTCGGCGCAGAAGACCTACGATATCGCGATGATCGCCTACCAGCGCGGCCTGACCGATTACCTCAATGTGCTCAACGCGCAGACCCTGCTGTTTCGCCAACAACAGATTGAGCAGCAGGTCCAGGCTGCGCGGCTTGGCGCCCATGCCGAACTGGTGACCGCACTGGGTGGCGGTCTCGACGCCGGCAAAGACCTACCGCAGGACGCCAAGACCCTCCCGAGCAAGACCCCGGCGGCGCTTGCCATGTTTGATCACTGAATAGTTTGGTCACTGAGTAGGATTTAATGACTCCAATGCCTGCACCGCTGCGCTGGCTGCATTCCCTTGAGTGGCGCCGTGGTTTTTTCGACTGGGCACGCAGCGACGGCGTGACCTGGGTGTACATCTTCAAGGTGCTGATCGCGGCGTTCCTCACGCTGTGGCTGGCCATGCGCCTGGAACTGCCGCAACCGCGCACCGCGATGATCACCGTATTTATCGTGATGCAACCCCAGAGCGGCCAGGTGTTCGCCAAGAGCTTCTATCGTTTCCTCGGCACCCTGGCGGGGTCGGCGGTGATGGTGGTGTTGATCGCGTTGTTTGCGCAGAACACCGAGTTGTTCCTGGGGGCGCTGGCCATCTGGGTCGGCATTTGCACCGCTGGCGCGACACGCAACCGTAACTTTCGCGCCTACGGGTTTGTACTTGCGGGTTATACGGCGGCGATGGTCGGCCTGCCGGCCCTGGCTCATCCGGACGGCGCTTTTATGGCGGCGGTGTGGCGAGTGCTGGAAATCTCCCTGGGGATCCTGTGTTCCACCCTGGTCAGCGCGGCGATCCTGCCGCAGACCTCCAGCGCCGCGATGCGCAATGCGCTCTATCAGCGCTTTGGCGTGTTTGCGCTGTTCGTCACCGACGGCCTGCGCGGGCGCAGCCAGCGCGAAGGGTTCGAGGCCAGCAATGTGCGCTTTATCGCCGAGGCCGTGGGCCTGGAAGGGCTGCGCAGCCTCACGGTGTTCGAAGACCCGCATATGCGCCGGCGCAACGGTCGGCTCAGCCGCCTCAACAGCGAGTTCATGGGCATCACCACGCGCTTCAATGCCTTGCACCAGTTGCTCGAACGCCTGCGCACGGACGCCGCGGATCACGTGGTGGCGGCGATCAAGCCGGGCCTGCAGGACCTCGCCGAAGTCCTTGACGGCTTCTCCGGCCGCGCCCTCACCAGCCCCGACGCCGCGCGCCTGGTCAGCCAACTCAGCGCCTACAAGGACAGCCTGCCCGCCAAGGTCCGCAGCCTGCGTACGACCTTCCAGGAGGGCAATCCGAGCGAGGCCGAACAGCTGGATTTTCACACCGCTTATGAGCTGCTCTACCGCTTCGTCGATGACCTGCACAACTACGCGCAAACCCATGCCTCCCTGGCCGATCACAGCCATGCACGGGAGCAATGGGACGAAACCTTCAGTCCGAAAACCAACTGGCTGGCCTGCGCCGCTTCGGGGATTCGCGCGTCGTTCATCCTGATTGTGCTGGGCAGTTATTGGGTGGCCACGGCCTGGCCCAGCGGTGCCACCATGACCCTGATCGCCGCTGCCACCGTCGGCCTGTCCGCCGCCACGCCCAACCCCAAGCGCATGGCGTTCCAGATGGCCTGCGGCACCTTGATCGGCGCGTTGGTGGGCTTTGTGGAAATGTTCTTCGTGTTCCCGTGGATCGACGGCTTCCCGTTGCTGTGCGTGATGCTCGCCCCGGTGATCATCCTCGGCGCGTTCCTCGCCTCACGCCCGCAATACGCCGGTGTGGGCGTGGGCCTGCTGATTTTCTTCAGCACCGGTTCGGTGCCGGACAACCTCACGGTCTACAACCCCTACACCTTTATCAACGACTACATCGCCATGATCATTGGCATGCTGGTGTGCGCGGCGGCGGGGGCGATCATCCTGCCGCCCAACAGCCGCTGGCTGTGGCGCCGCCTGGAGCAGGACCTGCGCGAACAGGTGGTGTATGCCATCAGCGGCAAGCTCAAGGGGTTGGCGTCGAGTTTCGAAAGTCGCACCCGAGACCTGCTGCACCAGGCCTACGGCCTCGCTGTCGGCCAGCCGCAAGTGCAACGCGACCTGCTGCGCTGGATGTTCGTGGTGCTGGAGGTCGGTCACGCGATCATCGAGTTGCGCAAGGAGCAGGCGATCCTGCCGGTGCACCCGGCCTATGCCGAATCCCAGCCGTGGCGCCAGGCGATCCGGGTCATGGGGCGTTCGTTGGTGCGCCTGTTCCTGCAACCCAGCGCCAGCAACCTGGAGCGTGGCCTGATCGCCGTCGACCACGCGATCAGCCGCGTGCAGGCCACCGACGAACCCTTCGCCCCGCACTTCGACACCTCGGCCCTGCGCCGGGTGAAAAGCTACCTGCACTTTATCCGCACCTCGTTGCTGGACCCGCAATCACCGCTGGCGGCCCTCAAAGGAACCCCGAATGCCTCGTGAAATCGCATTCCACGGCATCTATATGCCGACCATGACCCTGATGTTCCTGATTGCGGCCGCGTTGGCCTGGGCCCTGGACCGCTTCCTGGCCGGCTTCGACCTGTACCGGTTTTTCTGGCACCCGGCGCTGCTGCGCCTGAGCCTGTTCGTTTGCCTGTTCGGCGCCCTGGCGCTGACCGTCTACCGTTGAGAATGCCCCGATGAAAAAGTTTTTCAGCCTGCTCGCGACCTTGCTGGTACTGGCCTTGGCGATCTGGATTGGCCGCACGTTGTGGGTGCACTACATGCAAACGCCGTGGACCCGCGACGGCCGCGTGCGTGCCGACATTATCAACGTCGCCGCCGACGTCACCGGCGAAGTGGTCGACGTGCCGGTGCGCGATAACCAGTTGGTGAAAAAGGGCGACCTGCTGATGCAGATCGACCCCGAGCACTACCGCATCGCGGTCAAGCAGGCGCAGTCCCTGGTCGCCTCGCGCAAGGCCACCTGGGAAATGCGCAAGGTCAACGCCCACCGCCGCGCCGACCTCGACGCCCTGGTGATCTCCAGGGAAAACCGCGACGACGCCAGCAACATCGCCGACTCGGCCCTGGCGGATTACCAGCACGCACTGGCACAACTCGAAGCGGCCGAACTCAACTTGAAACGCACCCAGGTCGTGGCGGCGGTGGACGGCTACGTCACCAACCTCAACGTGCATCGCGGCGACTACGCACGCATCGGCGAAGCCAAGATGGCCGTGGTGGATATGAACTCGTTCTGGGTCTATGGCTTCTTCGAAGAAACCAAGCTGCCCCATGTGAAAGTCGGTGACAAAGCCGACATGCAGCTGATGAGCGGCGAGACGTTGAAGGGGCACGTAGAAAGCATCTCGCGCGGCATCTACGACCGCGACAACCCCGAGAGCCGCGAACTGATCGCCGATGTGAACCCGACTTTCAACTGGGTGCGCCTGGCCCAGCGCGTACCGGTGCGGATTCATATTGATGAAGTGCCGGAGGGGGTATTGTTGGCGGCGGGGATTACCTGCACGGTGATTGTCGATAGCGTGCCCCTAGCCGAATAAGCACCTTAGCTGGCCTACACCCTTATCATCGATACCCGAGACGTTCGCACCGGCGATGATTCGCTGGTCACCCCGTTCGGTCAGCAGCACAGGGGGGGATCTGGGTTCGGACTGCATGTCGTTGTAACCCTTGTTGTTGAAGGCCAGATCCAGCACGCCGTGGGTTTTGAATTGAGCGATGTAGATCCAGTTGCCGGTTGACGCCGTCACCAGGTTGCCTGTGCGGGTTTGCATGATGCATTGCCAGCCATTGTCGTGGCTGCCATCAAAATGGCTGATCAGGGGTTTACCGTTATTGAACAGTTGGTGCACGGCGCCGTTTGGGGTAATGGCCTGCATGAGACCTTTTGTGCTTTTGGCGCCGCCCTGCCCAATTTGACCGGCGCCAACAAGGCTGTTGTCCTCCTCGCGCTTGATCAGAGCGTTGAAGGTGGTGTGATCCTTGATCCTGTCCATGAGATGAAACCCCGGCGTCTTGGGACTGCCAAAGCCGGCGTCCGGGCTGCCGTCGGGGTTGAGGCGGGCAAACAGGGCGGTCTTGAGGGTGGGAATAAACCGGGCATGTCCAACAAACACTATTTTGTGATCACTGCCCTGGCTGATACACGCGTTGATCGCAGTGGCCACATTGGAGCCGGCAAGTTTGAACTCCAGCCTGCCAGTTTTGTTGAAGCTTTCGTCCAGTGCACCATTGGGCTGCAGGCGAAACAGCACTCCCATGGTCTGGTCCGGATTGCCGCGGGTTGCATAGTTGGCGCTCACTAAAATACGTCCGTTGCTCTGGACGTGTACTGTCGCTGATTCTCCTATGAGTTCTTCGTAGTCCTTGGTAGGCAGAATGCGCCGTCCTTGCTCGGCAAAATTCGTGTCGGGCTTACCTTCGCTGTTGAAACGTGCAATCACCAAGTCCGCCCAGCCATTGGATGCACTGCGCCATGTCCAGCCCAGCATCAGGATGTTGCCGGCCGATTGTACGGTCAGCCTTGAACCACCGGCCGGTAGCGAGGGTAAAAAATCACCGGTGACCAGCCCGTTCGTTCCAAACGATTTATCCAGGCTGCCGTCGGCGCTCAGGCGGCCCAAGCCGTATAGGTATTGGTCGTCGTGGTTTCTATACACGCTGGCGCTGAACAAAAGCTTGCCATCCTTCGCGGTTGCAAGTCCTCCGAAGCGAAAGCGAACGTTCAGATCACCATGATCTTCGAGAATTTTTTCCAGGGCTTGCACCCCTCCAATACCGAAGTCGGGATCCAGCGTGCCGGGTTGCGTCTTTGAGGTTTTTTTGGACGTACGCATCAACGCGTTCCTTCTTTGGTTGGAGAGGAAAGTCTGCCGCGTGGATACCTTGAGTGTTCAAATCGGGCGACGTTTTCAGTCTGGTCTTGGTGTGATACCGCGTCTACTGTCAGATCTGACAGGTGCTAGTTGGCCATTATTGGCTGCGAGCCTGAGGCACAAAAGTCTCATGCAGATGACGCCACAGCAACGCGCCGCTGGCCTGCTTTTCAAACACCACCGTGGCGCGACGATCCGTCTGTGTGCCGCTGGCATCGATCTGATGCTCGCGATAAGTCACCGTCGCTCCCCGCGCATGCCGGTCAATCCCAGCCATTTCACTCAAGGTGATTTTCAACCCCGGGCGCATGCCGCCCAGGCGGGTGAACAGCGCGTTGACCCCGGCTGCATTGACGCGTGTGCCGGTGGCGGGGGCGATCATGCTGAACTCGGGCGAGAAGCGCGCAAGCAGGCTTTGCAGGGTGCCTTCTGGCGCAACCCCGGCAAACCATTGCTCGATCTCGACGTGGGTCTGGATCACTTCTTCAAAAAAATCGCTGTAGTCGATCATTTACAAACTCCCATTCAAACCAAAGCGTTTTTTCAACACGGCTTCCAATAATCCCTTGGGCAACAACGCAGCCATCAACGGCAACGCCCGGCTGCCATTGCCCGAACGCAACAGGCGCGGTGGCTGTGGTTGTTGCACCGCCTTGAGCACATCTGCTGCAAACACGCTGGCCGGGGTGGGCTTGTCCTGAGAGGCCTGGCTGCGTGCGCGAATGCCCTCGCGCAACGGCCACCACGGCGATTTTTCGTTGATTAACAGTTCGGCCTGGGCGCCGGCGTTTTTTGCGAAGCTTGTATTGATGGCGCCTGGCTGCACCTCCATCACTCGGATGCCAAACGGTGCCAGCTCCATGCGCAGTGCATCACTCAACGCATGCACCGACGCCTTGGACGCGCAGTAGGCGCCGGCAAACGGCGTGACCAGCACGCCGGAAACGCTGCCGATATTCACCACCAGCCCTTTGCGCTTGCGCAGGGCCGGGAACAGCGCCTGGGTCACGCCGACGATGGAAAATACGTTGGTCTCGAACTGGCGCTGCATCGCCTCGGTGCCGCCATCGAGCAGCGGACCCATGGCGCCGTAGCCGGCGTTGTTGATCAGTACATCCAGCTCGCCCAGCTGTTCGGCCAGGCGCTGTAAAGCGGCACTGTCGTTGACGTCGAGTTCGACGGCATTGAAACCCGCGGCGGCGAGGGCGGTGACGTCTTGCGGGCGGCGGGCGCTGGCCCACACGTTGAAACCGGCGGATTTGAAGGCCTCGGCCAGGGCGCGGCCAATACCGCTGGAGCAACCGGTGATGAGTACGTTGGGCATGGATCAGTCCTTTGTCAGTCCGAGAAGCTGCCTTGCAGGTGCTCGGCGCGAAATTCCAGGGTTTGCGCGCGATAGCCGGGGCGCAGGGGCGGGGTGGGCAGGCAGTCGTCCCAAGTGGCGCCGGCCTGCAACTCGCCGGGGCCACGATAGCGCGGGGCGGCGTAGACGTTGTCGGCCAGGTTGACCGTATCGCCCGGCGCATAGGCGGCGACGCGCCAGCGCAGTTCGGTGAGGGGTACGTCGTTGCCGTTGTTCAGGGTCAGCTTGAGCGGGCGGTCGGCCGGGCACTCCTGCGGGGCGTAGGTGATGCGCAGTTCCAGGCGCGCCAATTGCGAGGCTTCGCGGCTGTCCAGCCAGACCACCCAGACGGCCACGCAACCCAGGCCTGCCAAGGCAGCAAGGGAAACTGGAAGGGCCTTGGCCGGGTAGCGCAGCAGGAGGATCAGCCAGGTGATGATCAGCAAAACACCGAAGAACATAACAACAACCTCGCACAGGGATAAAACATCCTACTCGCGGGCTCACCCGATTGCCTATCGTGGGGGGGCTTTTTCCTCGTGGTCAGGTATTTACATCCGATGATACTGGGAACTGACTTGAATAATTTTCCACAGAGTTTGTGCAAGAAGGCTTGGCTGGTCCAAGCGGGAACTCAACTTCACACTTACATCAGGTGAACTATTTTATGAACGTTTCAGACGCGCCTCCAAGCCTGTCCACCCCTCTCAATGTATCCGCTTCCTCAGCGGCGCCCAGTCACTCAGCAAGCGTCACTCAAACGGGGGCCGACCCCGGCGAATCGCGCTCGGGACCTCGAATGCAAAGTCTGGGGCTCACGAGCTTGAAGCAAACTGTACTGCAAGGTATCAATGATCAAGTCCGTTCGCATTTTTTGCCATCCATGGCGCTTCACATGAATGACTCGACTAAAAATAAAGCTTTTGGGGCCGTGTTGACGGTGGGTGGGGCGGCGGCAAAAGTGGCCGGTAAGCAACTGGCAGGCTCGGGCGGTCTTACCTCGAAAGTGGCCGGTTCGGCTCTTATGTGGGGGGGCAAAGCTGCCGAGAAAATTGGCAAGAACACGTACAAAAATGCTGAGCCTAAAGAACATGGCAACTATAACGCCTATGCTCCGCGTAACTGGGCTCGTTAAGAACCAGGCATGAGAGCATGCCTTGGTTCGTCGGTACGCCTTGACGGGTATTGAACGAAAAAGCCCCCACCCAACCCACTGCGGATAGGGGACGCAATGGGCTGGGCGAGGGCTTCTTGTACGACTGTTTTACTGCGCGATAGTTTTCACCGACACGCCACGTTCAACCGGGGTCGAGCGCCCGTAGATATCCTCAAACCGCTCGATATCGTCTTCGCCCAGGTAGCTGCCCGATTGCACTTCGATGATCTCCAACGGGATCTTGCCCGGGTTGCGCAGGCGGTGCACCGAGGCGATCGGGATGTAGGTGGACTGGTTCTCGCAGAGCAGGAACACGTTCTCGTCACAGGTGACTTCGGCGGTGCCGCTGACCACGATCCAGTGTTCGGCGCGGTGGTGGTGCATCTGCAACGACAGGCACGCGCCCGGCTTGACCGAGATGTGCTTGACCTGGAAGCGGCCGCCCATGTCCACCGAGTCGTAGGAGCCCCACGGACGATAGACTTCGCAGTGGTTCTGGGTTTCGCTGCGGCCCTGTTCGTTGAGGGTGTTGACCATCTGCTTGACGCCCTGGACCTTGTCCTTGTGGGCAATCATCATCGCGTCCTTGGTTTCCACCACGACGATGTTTTCCAGGCCGATCACCGACACCAGCTTGCCGTTGCCATGGATCATGCAATTCTTGCTGTCCTGGATCACCACGTCGCCCTTGGTGACGTTGCCGTTGGCGTCTTTATCGTTGACCGCCCACAGCGACGCCCAGCAACCTACGTCGCTCCAACCCGCACTCAGGGGGACCACGCAGGCGCGCTGGGTTTTTTCCATCACGGCGTAGTCGATGGAGTTGTCCGGGCAGCAGGCGAAGGTGGCTTCGTCGAAGGTCACGGTATCGGCGTCTTGCTGGCTGCGCTCCAGGGTCAGCACGCAGGTGTCGTAGATGTCCGGATCGTGCTTTTTCAGCTCTTCCAGGAAGCGGCTGGCGCGGAACAGGAACATGCCGCTGTTCCAGAAGTAACCGCCGCTTTTGACGAACTCGACGGCGCGTTTTTCATCGGGTTTTTCCACGAACTGCTGCACGCGGCTCACGCCTTCGGGCAGCAGCGAATCGTTGGTGGACTTGATGTAGCCGTAGCCGGTTTCCGGGCGGGTCGCCGGTACGCCGAACAGCACCATTTCGCCACGCTCGGCGGCCACGGTGGCCAGGGCCAGGGCGCGTTGCAGGGCTTTCTGGTCGTCGATCACGTGGTCGGCCGGCAGCACCAGCATCAGTTCGTCACGGCCTTCGTTGACCAGCATCATCGCGGTGAGGGCCACGGCCGGCGCGGTGTTGCGGCCGAAGGGTTCCATCAGGATGCGCTGGCATTCCAGCTTACGGTTGGCCAGTTGCTCGTTGACGATAAAGCGGTGGTCCTTGTTGCAGACCACGATCGGGGCGTCCATGCCTTCGAACACCAGGCGTTCCAGGGTTTGCTGGAACAGCGTGTGCTCGCCGGTCAGGGCCAGGAATTGTTTTGGGAACTGTTTACGGGAAAGCGGCCAAAGACGTGAGCCGCTACCACCGGAAAGGATTACTGGGATCATGTGTTTCTCCTTGAATCAATTTGGGTCAGAGCTACGAAGGTTTGTCGTTTCACTCTTGTTTTTGTCTCGTGTCCGGGCCGGCCGCAGCCGACCCGGAAAATTCATTCAGCGGGTCGACACCGGGCGTTTTACCCAGACTGGCGAAATGCTCGAACCCGAACCGGTGACGTACAGCACCGCTGCCTCACCACGCTCCAGGGCCACTGGCTTCACGTCGCCGACTTTTTTGTCGCCGTCATACAGCGCCAGGCTGACCTTCACCGGGTTGATTTCGCGCTCGCCACGGCCTTTGGCGGCCACCGACTTGACCACGTCGGTCTTGCCGTCGGCGGTTTTCAGGGTCAGGGCCTTGTCGCTGAGGTTCTGCACGCGCACCAGGGATTTCTGCTTGTTCTTGAACGGCGGCTCTTCGATCAGCTGCGGCTGGCCGCTGTTGTTGTTGACCAGGGTGTAGTAGTGGTCCGGGGCGAGCTTGACCGGCACGGTCTGGCTGCCGACCTTGGCGCTGTAGTCGCCGCCGGGCATGAAGCTGAAGTCGCTGCTGGCCAGCGGGGCCACGTCGCTGAGGTTGGTGCTGCCGACAGTGGCGCTGACTTCCTGGTTGGAGGCGTTGTAGATCCGCACGAAGCTTGAGCCTTTCGGTGCAACTGGGCCGTACAAGGCAGCGTCACCGGCGAAGGCGGACAGGGATACCAAGCTCATACCGGCAGCCAGGGCCAGAGTCTTAGCGAGACGACGCGGAGTAGTAGTGAAAGTCATGTGAGTTACCTCTCTTTCAGTTTTGCGCCCGGTCGGGCGTCTCGGATTTTGGGTTTTTAGCTGGGGTGTTCAGTGCCATGTTTTGTTGGCGCGAACCGGCTTGTTTAAGTTGCGCAACCCACGATGGGTCGGCATCACCGATTTCGTTGTTCACGGGCAGATAGCGTTCAGGAAACTCCCAGATCAGCACCTGTGGCGGGCTGTTCTTGAAGTCGTCACTTTTCAGGTAGCTGAGCATCGGCAGGATCGGGCCGTGGCCGTCTTCGGCGTAGCTGACCACATCGCTGCCCAAGGCTTGCTTGAGGGCGCCGACGAAGTTCCAGTTGGGGTTGGCGCTGTAGCTGGTGCCCACCAGGGCCACCGGGGTTTCGCTGTCGCTGAACAGTGCGTCGTCGCCTTTGGTTTCGGCCAGGTGCGTGACGCGTTTTTCCAGCGGCTCTTTCGGTGGCATCAGGTTTTCGAACAGCGGGTCCAGGGGCAGGAACAGACGCAGGTCGCCTTTATGCGGCTCGGTCTTCTCGGCCTCGGTGACAAAACGCTGCGGCTCGCCGTGGAGCGGGGTCTTGTCGGCGATGGTTTTAGCCAATTGCTTGGCGGCGATTTCCGCGCCGTCCGGGGTCCAGTGAGTGTCGGTGCGCAGGAATACCTGCTTGCCGCCCAGCTTGGCCTGTTGCAGCGGGCCGAGCAGGTCCGGGGCGATGATCTTGTCGGCGGCCACACGGGCGTGGAAGTCCTGGTACAGGTTGGCGTGGATGCTCGCCGGTTTCACTTCACCCAGGTGCTCCGGGTACAGGCGCACCTTGGCCGGCACGATCGCCATCACCAGTTGGATGCCCTGGGCCTTGAGCTTCTGGCGCACGCCTTCGACCAGCGCGTAGTTGCCTTGAAGGTTCTGGTCTTCGTTGACGGCGGGGTTGAACTCTTCGTCGCTGTACAACCAGTGATCGCGGCCCAGCACCACCCCAGGGCGGCCTTCATTGAACAGCTTGTAGTCCAGCGCGGCCCAGAGGTTGGTGCCCAATCGCTTGATCGGGAACTCCTCGTCGTAATGGGTCTCGACGGCCTTGGTCCAGCGACCGTTGAGCACGGTCGCGTCGGCGTTGGTGCTGAAGCCCAGGAAACTGCGCAGCGACCAGGCGCCCAGGGCCAGCAGCAGCACCAGGAACAGGCCGATATAGAGGACGCGTAATGAACGGGTCATGGTCGGCTCCCTCAGAATTGGAAGTAAAGGAACGGCGAGAAACTCTGCGCCGACAGTTTGAGAATCGACGCCACGAACAGCAGCAGCACCGCCGCGCGCATGGCGTAGCGTGGCCAGTCAGCGGTCCAGTAGGCCGGTTGCACGGCAGCGTCACGACCTACGGTGAAACCTGGCTCGTGGATGCTGCCCGGGTTGTCGCCCGGCACGGCCTTGATCAGGCTCGGGTCGGCCGGCTTGGTTTTCTCGGCAGGGCGGTTGGTGTAGAAGTCGCGCAGGCCGAAGAACGCCAATGTTGCGTACGCTACCACCAGGGTCGCGACTTGCAGGCCGGTGAGGCTGGCGCGGTTGAGTTCCGACAGCGACCACTCGCCGAAGCTGAACATCGCACCGTACATACGGCCCGCGACGTGGAGGTTCTCGGCGCGGAAGATCACCCAGCCCATCACCACCAGCAGGAAGGTGAAGGCCCAGCGCAGGACATTGAAACTGCGCGGTGCGGTGTTGAGGCCGATGGCTTTTTCAATCGCCAGCCACATGCCGTGCCAGGCACCCCACACGATGTAGGTGATGTTCGCACCGTGCCACAGGCCACCGAGCAGCATGGTCAGGAACAGGTTGCGGTAGGTGGTCAGCGTGCCTTTACGGTTGCCGCCCAGGGTGATGTACAGGTAGTCACGCAGCCAGGTGGACAGGCTGATGTGCCAGCGCCGCCAGAACTCGGTGATCGACTGGCTGATGTACGGCTGCTTGAAGTTTTCCATGAAGCGGAAACCCATCATCAAGCCCAGGCCGATGGCCATGTCGCTGTAGCCGGAGAAGTCGAAGTACAACTGCGCGGTGTAGGCCAGCGCCCCCAGCCAGGCATCGCCGGTGGTGGGGTTTTGCAGGGCGAAGCAATGGTCGGCCACCACCGCCAGGGTGTCGGCGATGAAGACCTTCTTGATGAAACCCTGCATGAACCGCGTGCAGCCCTCGGAGAACTTGTCGAGGGTGTGGGTGCGGTTATTGAACTGGTCGGCCAGGTCGCGGAAACGCAGGACCGGGCCGGCGATCAGGTGCGGGAAGATCGCCACGAACGCCGCGAAGTCGATGAGATTGCGGGTCGCCGGGGTATCGCCACGGTACACGTCGATGATGTAGCTGATGGACTCGAAGATGTAGAACGAGATCCCGATCGGCAGCAGCACGTGGGTGAGGATGAATGGCTCCAGGCCGGCCGACTTCATCATGACGTTGATGCTGTCGACGCCGAAGTTGGCGTACTTGAAGTAGCCGAGGATGCACAGGTCGACCGCCACGCCCAGCAGTAGCCAGCGTTGGGCCGGCTTGGTGCGCACGCCGGCGGCACCGACCTTGAGGCCGATCCAGTAGTTCCACAGCGTGACGGCGGCGAACAGCGCCAGGAAGTCCACTCGCCACCAGGCGTAGAACACGTAGCTGGCAATCAGCAGCAGCAGATTGCGATAGCGTTGCCCGCTCAAGTAGTACAAGCCGAGAAAGATCGGCAAGAACAGAAACAGGAACACATTGGACGAGAAAACCATCCCGATCTCTCCATGTTTAACCAACAGTCAAGGGCCAGAGCCCCCCCAAACCCCCCACGAAAAAACGGGGAGGGCGGTACAACATTCCTACTGACGAAACCGGCTCAAAAATGTGGGAGGGGGCTTGCCCCCGATGGCGGTGTAACAGTCGCCATCTGTGTTGAATGACACCCTGCTATCGGGGGCAAGCCCCCTCCCACATTTTTTACCGAGTTCGCTCAGGAACCTTTATTGCCTTTCTCATGCGTCGGGTCGTAGACCTTGGTCAGGTCACCCCCCAGGCGGAAGGTCTTGAACGGCTGCATCCCGTGCTTGCGTTCGATCACATCCGGCGCGCAGGTGTAGAGGGTGCAGAAGGGTTCGAGCCAGGCGAATTTCATGTCCTGCTTCAGGTCCTTCATGTCCTGCTCCTTGCCGTTCTTCTGTTCGAAGATCTCCGGGTCCTTGACCCCGGCCAGCACTTTGTCGCCCAGGCGCTTGAGCGCGCTGTTGTTTTCCTGGCGCAGGTCGACACCGTTGACCAGGGCAAAACTGGCGATCATCGACAGCGGCGGCAACGCGTAGTTGTGGTACGACAAGGCACGCTGCTGACGCTTCAACTCGTTGGGCAGGAAGCCTTGGTCGTCGACCTGGTTGACGCCAACCTTGTATTCCTTGACGGCCCAGTCAAACAGGTCGCGCCGGTTGGTGGCGACAGACGTTGCCATCACCGACCAGGCGGCCCAGTAGGAGTGGTTGTTGGTTTTTTCCAGCGGCAGGTTGTCCCAGTCGCTCACCACCTGATCGGCCAGTTTGTTGAACCAGGCTTCGATCAGTTGCGATTCCTGCTGGTGGTTGGCCAACGGGTGCGAGTCGGAGAACTTCAGGCGCACATAGGCCGACGCCATGCTGCCCAGTGCCCATTTGCGCATGGACTTGCCGGTGTGGTTGAAGTCCTTGGACATCAACGCATCGGCCTTGGCCCACGACACCAGCCAGTTCAGGGTGCATTCGAGCTGTTCCGGGCGACCGTCGCGCATGAATTGCATCACGCGCTTGCTGGTGTCTTTTTCCAGCTTGGTGATGTCGGCGGTGCTGTCGCGAAAGGCTTTTTCCGACTGCACGTTCAGGGTCGAACGGGCTTTGTCGGAACCTTCGTACTTGCTGCGAAATTGCAGAGGCCCGGTGTAGGGCGTCGGCATGGTGTCGCAGTTTTCCTTGAAGTCGCCGGTCTTGAACGCTTCAATCGGTGCGAAGTAGCCCTGGGGCGGACGCAGCGGGGCGGCGGCGTTGACCGAACCGGCGAAGATCGCCAGGCCCAGCAACGATGGAATCCATAACTTCTGCATAAGTAACCTCATTGCCCTGTCGAGGCAGTCTGTTGACCACCCGCTGGGAATACGTTGCGTGTGCAAATTTTCGCTTCGACCTTCTGCGCGGCAGCGCCCGCTTCGGGGCCCTGCACTTCCACGGCCAGCAAGTTCTGCGAGGCCCAGTCTTCATCGGTGCGCAGTTCAAAGGCGAAACGCCCGTCTGTTTCGGATGTTTCGGGTTTCTCGATCTTGATGTCCTCGTGGCGCCCGTTCATGTACCAGAGGGTGGCTTGCAAGGTTTTCACCGACGGGTCGGCGAAGCGGATATCAACCTGGTGATTGGCATTACGCAGGTCTTTGTTCGAACTGTTGACCAGCAATTCGTTCTTGCCGGGTTTCAACGAGGTGCTTGCACTCATCTGCGCGGTCTTGCCTTCGCAGCCGTTGTCGAGCAGCGCCATCATCTGGCGGTAGATGGTCTCCTGGTCCAGGCGATACAGCGGCGAGAACTCCCAGATCAGGATTTTCGGCGGGCTCTTCTGGAATTCGTCGCTGCCCAGGTACTGGATCATCGAGCCTTCCAGGCCACCGCCGGGGAAGGCGACGTTGAGGATGTCGGCGCCGATTTCTTCTTCCAGGAACCCGGCAAAGTTGTAGTTCTTGCCGCTGTGGCTGGTGCCCACCAGGGTGATCTGCGGGTTGCCCGAATCGCCGAACAGGTCGCCGTCGCCGGCTTCGCCTTTCGGCTCGGTGGTGAACTGGTCCATGTACTGGATGGCGTAGCTGGTGCCGCACAATTGCCCGGCCATGTTGTGCAGGGTGCCGGTCTTGCCCATGCGCCCGGAGCGCTTGGTCTCGAATTCGCGCTTGGGAATATCGGCAAACTCAGGCATTGCACGCACCTTGGCGCCGACGATTTTCGCCGTGCGCTGGGCGCCGTATGGAGTCCAGTGCTGGTCACCGCGGAAGTAGAAATCATGGGCCGGCAGTTCGTCCGGCAGTTGCTCGTTGGTCAACGGCGACAGGTCCGGCACCACGTAGCCCATCTTGGCGAAACGGCCGAGCATGGTCTTGTAGTTGCCCAGGGCCTTGTCGAAATCGAACGAGGCTTTTTCTGCGGGGTTGAGCTTGTTGCGGTTCACCAGGCCACGGGTCGGCTGGTAGACCACTACCAGCTCCACGCCCTTGGCCTTGAACGCGTCGTGCAGTTGTTGCATGCGCTTGTAGCCGGCCGGGCTGGTGTCGAATTCGGTGCGCAGGTCTTCCTGGGTACGGAACAGCCAGTCGCCCTGGGCTTGCACCAGGGTGGTGAAGTTCTGCTGGTAGCGCGTGGTGTAGTTCTTCGCGTCATGGGCGGCCGGGCACAGGCTGCAGCAGGGCTCGGCGGTGAAGGTCGGCGCCTTGATTTCGTCGGCGCGCACGCCCTGGCTGGCCGCGAGCAGGCCGAGGGTCAGACCCGAGAGGCTCAGCAGTTTGATCATGTGTGGGTGCATAAGGGTCATCCTCAGTCCTGCATTTCGGTCTGGCGTTCGACAGGGTCGATCAGCACGGCTTTCTGCTGGCGCACCAGCAGGTCGAGAATTTCTTCCTGGCGATCGCCCAGCACGCCGGAAAAGCTGATGCCGCTGGATTTGGTCGGCGCCAGCATCGACACGCGGTACAGCTCGATACTCAGTGGCGAGTCGATGGACAACGGCCCGCTGCCGTTACCCGCCAGTTCACCGCCGACCACGATCAGCGAGACCTTGGCGTCGAACGGGTCGAGGGCGATGTCGCGGTCGGTGTCGGTCAAATCCTTGATGTGGCCGTACACGCCGGTCAGGCCGTTGGCCATCGAGGTGTTTTCGTACAGCTTGATATTCACGCTGTTACGCACGCGGATGCCGTGGCGACGGTTGCTGATCACCTTGTTGCCCCACAGCAGGTTGTCGCCGCTCTCATAGAGGGTGATGCCGTCGGTGTGGTTGCGGTAGATCTCGTTGTCGGCGATCAGGTTGTTCACGCTGTTACGGTCGATCACCAGGCCCGAAAGCTTGTTGTCGTAGCTGCGGTTGTTGAAGATGAAGCTGTCGTTCACCTCACGGGAAATGATGATGCCGTGCTTCTTCTTGGTGCCGTAGACGGTGTTGTCCGCGATGATCAGGCCGTGGGAACGGTCATGGGGGTCAATGCCGTAGACGATGTTGTCTTTGTAGGTGTTGCCCTTGATCACGAAGCCCGTGGTCTCGTAGCAGTAGAAGCCGTACCACATGTCCGAGAACTCGGAATCAATGATCCAGCCGGTCGGCTCGGGGCGCTTGAGCACCTTGGCCATGTTCGGCGTGTACTGGGAAATACTCACCCCGTACGACTTACTGTTGGCATAGCCGAAGCTGGCCATCTTGGTCTTGGAGACGTAGGTCTCGGTGCCGCCCCAGGCCAGCAGGAACGGGCGGAATTCCTTGGGCGACTTGAACAGCGCCGGGCCATTGGCCTTTTCGCTCCAACCGGTGATTTTGGTGTCACGCACGAACAGCTGACCGTCGTTGATCAGGAACGAACCACCCTCCTGGGACAGGCGCAGCTCCTGGGTGTTTTTATCGATGTCCAGGATGCCCTTGCGCCCGACCACGATCGGCAACTTGGCCAGGAACACGCCCGGCGAAGTTTCGCTGAAGTACTGCTTGGGCACTTTGCCCAGCAGGTCCTTGAGGTTCATGTAGCCGTCGTCGACAAAGATCGCCTGGGGAATGCCGTGCTGGCGCACCACCCATTCGGCCATCTTGTTGTCGCCGCCGATAAAGTCCTTGAGGGCGTCTTCCTGCATCATGCGGCGGATGCTGATCTTGCCGGGCCTGGTGCGTACGATCTTCTTTTCCATCGCTGCGGCGGTATAACCCGACAGGTCAGGCAGGGCTGGCTTGGCCATTTCCAGCGGCGCGGTCGGCGGGCTGGAAATGGTGTAGGTCTTGGCCTGTTGCAGTTCCTTGGCGATGGTCGGCGC
This sequence comes from Pseudomonas sp. GW821-FHT09D08, assembly GCF_059416305.1. Classification (NCBI taxonomy): domain Bacteria; kingdom Pseudomonadati; phylum Pseudomonadota; class Gammaproteobacteria; order Pseudomonadales; family Pseudomonadaceae; genus Pseudomonas; species Pseudomonas sp. GW821-FHT09D08. Next base: position 337,002 of record NZ_JBWKOX010000002.1, on the reverse strand, counting down.
CTTGGCCGCCGTATCGGCAAACGCTGTGGCACTGGCCATCAGCATTGCCGCGACGAGTAGGCTTTGAGCATTCATTGCACAGGCTCCCATCAGAATTTCCAGATCACGTCGACAAACGCGCGGTGCATGTACGAGTCGACCTGGCTGCCGTAGGCATCACCTGGCTTGAACACACCGGCACGGAACCGCACCAGGGCCGACGGCTCGTCGATTGACTGGCTGAGCGCGGCGGGCAGCAGGCCGGTCTTGAAGTACTTGGTGACGACCAGGTCCATCTCCTGGCCCAGGTCTTTCTTGCCGTCTTCAAGGGGCAGGGAAGTGCTGGACAGGATCGCGCCGGTGACGTCATCGGTGTTGTTCTGCACGGCGTCAATGCCATTGCTGCCCACCGGCTTGTTGCCGTCGACGCGCCAGAACTTGTGGTACACCAGGCTGGCGTCGTAGTCCTCACGCAGCTGCCAGGAACCGAACAGGCTCATGGACTGCATGTTGTTCATCTCGCCGCGAAACGCTTCGCCGAAACGGTGCACGCGGGACTGGGTACCGGTCCAGTTCGAACGGTTGCTTTGCAGGCCGTTCTGCTCGTACTCGGCACTGGCGCGGGAGTAGGCCGCGCCCACTTGCCACTGCGGGTCCAGACGCAGGCGGATACCCAGGTCGGTCGCCCAGCCACTCACGTCATCGCTGCGCTTGGCCTCTGTCGGGCGGGTGCCGTCGGCGTTCAGGGCATTGACCGAGTCGCGGTCGCCTTTCATGCCGGTGATGCTGGCCCAGTAGTTGACGGTGTTGGTGTTGCGCCAATTGTAGGCGTCGCTGTTGGCTTCGATGCCGAGCCAGGTCAGGTCGCCGTTCTCGCGCTTGTCCAGCGAATCGGTGGCGACGCCCGGTTCCGGGTAGTCGAGCTTGCCGTTGTCATGGGTGTGGTGGCCACGCAGGCCGATCCACTGGCCCGGCGTCCACTGGTAGGAGGCGTCGGCGTAGAGGTGCTGACGGTCCTTGTCCTTGGGCGACAGTTCCTTGAGGTCGGTGCGGTATTCGCTGAAACGTTCGGCGACGCCGACATTGGCCTTGAGCAGGGTGGTGTCGAAGGTCCAGTTCAGCGCTTCGATGTTGGTGTCGCGCCATTGGCCGTCGTCATTGCGCAGGCGTTGGCGACCGAGCTTGAGGATCTCGCCGGGGTAGGGCGTGAAGCCGCTGTAGCCGACCCAGAACTCGCGCATGGCCAGGTAGTTTTTCTTGGTCTTGCGGTCGTTGTTGGTGGTTTGCTGGTTTTCGTCATCCGCCGACTGTTGCAGGGTGTCGGTCTCGATGATGTCGCTCGAAGCAACCGCCTGGCCCATGGCGTAGGCGCTCCAGTTGCCGCTTTCGCCGTAGATCCACGGGCGCAGGTCGAGGCCGATGCCGTTGACGTCGCCGCCTTTCTGGGTGCCGAGGTCGCGGTCATCTTCGGACTGGCCGGTGACTTTGACTTCCAGGCCGAAATTCTTGGCTTCGGTCAGCGCGGCCAGGGTCGGGCACGACCACAGCAGGGCGAAGGTCAGGCCGATGCCGGCCTGCACGAATGGATTGAGCTTCATAGGGATTCCTCGCCGTCTTCTTCTTCCAGGGCGTGCAGTTGCAGCGTGCTCTGGGCCAGGGTGCCGCGGGCGGCCAGTTCCTGTTGCACCAGGCGTTGGCCTTGGGCGCGTTGTTCCGGTGTAAGCGGGGCTTCGAGCTGCGTGGCCAGGTCGTTGGCCTCTGGCGTGCCCTGGGCTTTGGCCAATTGGCTGAAGACATAGGCATTCAATGGGTCGGGCTTGGTGCCCTTGCCTTGGGAAAACAATTGGGCGATGGCGAAGTCGGCGCTGTTCTGGCCGTTGCGCGCAGCGGTCAGCAGGTGGTCCAGGGCTTTTTGCGAATAGACCTGGCCCAGGTAACCACGGCGGTAGATCTGACCGAGGTAGTAGTCGGCAGCCACTTCGCGGCCCACGGCTTTCTGGAAGTGCGCTTCAGCCGCCTTGGCGTCCGCCGGCACCCACTTGCCTTCGTAGTAGAGCTTGCCCAGCAACAGCTCGGCGCGCGGCTGGTCGGCGGCGCGGCCGTTGTCCAGGTACTTCATCATCTGGTCGACGTCGCCCAGTTCGGGGAAGTCGTAGAGCAGTTGCGCCAGGCTGACCCAGGAAGCCGGGTAGCCGGGGGCGATTTTTTCCAGCAGGGCCTGGGCGGTTTTCTCGTCGGTCTTGCCCAGCGTGGCGTCGCCCAATACGCGGGCGACGCTGTCGACGCGTTGTGCGGTGACGGTGCCGCGGCTGTAGCCGGCTTCCATCTGCTTGAGCAGTTCGGCCTGTTTTTCCGGCTGGGCTTTTTTCTGGTAGACCGTGGCCAGCTCGACATAGCAGATATCGGTGGTGTTCAGCGCGGCCTTGCAGATGCGCTCCACATCATCCAGATGCTGGTCGTAGGTGTCCTGGGTGCGATACAGCAGGACCTGGGCCAGGCCGGCTTCCGGGTAACCGGCGGCCTGCCACTTGCTGATCTGCTGCTGGGCATTCACGTTGGGGAAGCTGTGGGGGTATTGCAGGTACAGCATCGCCAGCGGGATCAGGGTGTTGCCTTCGCCATTGGCAAAGGCTTTTTTCAACAGGCCTTCGGCTTCATGGTGTTCGGCTTCGGTGGAGCCTGGCTTGGCCACCAGCAGGCGACCGAGGCGGGCCTGGGCGCGCGGCGAGGTATCCGCCGCGGCACGGTAAGTGGCCTCGGCCTGTTTGATTTGCGCCGGATCGCGGGTGCCTACCTGGATATCGGCCAGGCCCACCTGGGCCTCGCTGTAACCCAGTTCTGCCAGTTGCTGGTAATTCTGCTGCGCGGTGACGGTGTCGCCACGCTTGAGCGCTTCATTGGCCAGGCGTTGGTCGGGCAGGCCGGCACAACCGGCGAGGGCGATGGCCAGCGCCAGGGGCACGGGCAGGGTTCGAAGGGCGCTCATGATTAAAGACCCGCAGCCATGGCTTTATCGATCAGCCAGTTCAGGGATGGGCCACGGTCGCTGGTCACTTCCACCGGGCGGCCGGCGTAGGCGCTGTCCAGCGGGGCGTCAGGCTTGATCTGTACGCGGATGTCGGAGGACAGGTCGGCGCTGTTCAGGCTGGTGCTGCTGACGATGGTGCCGGTGCGGGTCTGCTCTTCGTCGGCCACCTGGAAGCTCACCGGGGTGCCTGGGCGCACGTCACCGAACTGGCGATAGGTAAAGCGAGCTTCGACGTTAGCCTGGCTGCCGCGTGGCACCAGTTGGAAGATCACGTCGCCTTTGCTGGCGTACTGGCCGTCGGCGACCAGTTGCTGGGCGACCACGCAATCGCACGGCGAGGTGAGGGTGCCGGTCATTTGCTTGCCGAACAGCTCTTCGACCTTGGCCGGCTGCAGCTGGTCTTCGTCCAGGTGGCCCTTGAGCACATCCAGCATGCTGGTGCTGAAGGTCGCCAGTGGTGCACCTTTGGCCGCCACCGCGTCACCTTTGAGCAGGCTTTGCACGGTGCCGTCGCGGGGCATGGTCACGTTCATGCCGGGCACGCTGACCAGGCCCGCCTGGGCGTGGCTGACGAAGTACATGCCGTACACCGATTTGAACACGAAACCGAAGGCTGCCAGGCCGACGAGGAAGATTGCCAGGCTGAACGTCACGGCGCGCAGGCGACCGAAGGCGCTCATGTTGCTGCCGCTGTCCTTGACCTTGCGCGCCTTGGTGAAGTTGTCGCGTTGCAGGGTCGCCAGCACGTCACCCATGGTCACGATGTCGCCGGACAGGTGCGAGGTGATCAGGTGGCGCAGGGTGGAAATATCCTGGGCGTCGAGGTTCTGGAACTGGCAACCGGTGCGGCCGGTCTGGCGGTCGTAGGAGCGGATCTGCAGTTCTACGTCCATGGCCAGGCCGAGGTTATCGATGACGAACTGCAGGCGACCCTTGTGCACTTCACCCACGGTCAACGGCTGGGTGGCGGTGAACGCCAGGCCGCCGGCGGACAGGTCGATCACCCGCGCTTCGGTCTGGGTGCGGTCAGTGTTGAAGAAGCGCAGCTTGGCCGGGATTTTGACCCGGGCATGTTGGCGCTGGGCTTCGGACTCGTGGACAACGTTGGCGTTTACTTGGCTGTTCATGACGGTGTAATTCCTTGGTTAATTCAGGCTTGGCTGTCAGACCATCATCAGCAACACGGCAACGAAGATGCTGCCGGCGGAGAAGGTCATGGTCCGAGACGACCAGGTGTTGAACCAACGTTGAAAGCTGGCCAAATCGCGGGTCAGTTTGGTGTCCTGGCGGGTCCAGGACTGTTGATCAAGGCGGAAGAACACGTAGATCTTCACCAACGCGCCCATGATCTGGTTGTAATAGAGAATCGCCGGGTAAGCCGGGCCGATCTTGTGGCCGGAGCACGACAGCAGCAGCGTCAGGATCAGGCGGGTGATGCCGATCCACAGCAGGTACGCGAGGATGAACGCGCCGCCGTACTTGAAGGTGGCGATGATTGCCACGGTCAGGCCGAGCAGGGAGGTCCACATCGACACGCGCTGGTCGAACAGCACGATGCTGGTGAACAGGCCCAGCCGACGCACACCCAGGCCCAGGGCTCGGGAGTTCTGGCGCAGGTTGTTGCCGTACCAGCGAAACATCAGCTTGCGGCTGGCCTTGATAAAGCTCTTTTCCGGCGGGTGTTCCACTGTGTGGATCGCCGCATCGGGCACGTAGAAGGTGTCGTAGCCCAGGCGCATCAGGCTGAACCAGCTGGACTTGTCGTCACCGGTGAGGAACTTGAAGCGGCCCAGGCGCCAGTGTTGCAGGGAGTCGCTTTCCACGTCGGCGATAAAGCCCGGGTCCGTCACGACGTTGGCGCGGAACACCGACATGCGGCCGGTCATGGTCAGCACGCGCTTGGACAGGGCCATGGAGCACATGTTGATGTGGCGTTGGGCGAAGCGCAGCTTGTGCCACTCGCTCATGATGTAGCCGCCGCGCACTTCGCAGAATTCGTTGGTGGTCAGGCCACCGACGTTACCGAACAGCTGGAACCACGGCACGGTCTTGCGCACCACGCCTTCGGCGAGCACGGTGTCGCCATCGATCACGGCAACCACGGCGCGGTCGTCCGGCAGGTGGCGGGAGATGGCGCGGAAGCCGAAGGCCAGGCCGTCGCGCTTGCCGGTACCGGCGATCCGCACGAAGTCGAGCTTGACGTGATCCGGCGGGTTCATGCGTTCCCAGAGGCTCTTGACCAGCAGCTCATCGGACATTTCCACCAGCGAGCAGACCACGGTGGTGGGGAAGCCGCATTCGATGGCCTCGCGAATCACCGAGCTATAGACCTGCGCGGTGGTCAGCGCATCGATACGGAAGCTGGTGACCATCAGGAACACGTGGGACGGATCGGCAGCCTTGCCCAGCTTGCGCACTTTACGGCGCAGGTGGGGGTAGACCACGTACAGGAACAGCATGCCGCGAAAGAAATGCGTAGCACCCATCGAGTAGCGCCAGATACCGACGGCGCCAATCAGGAAAATAAAATTCTTCGACTCGGAGTCGAACGTACTCGCCGGCAACAGCAGGGCGAGACCCATCAGCAGGCTCAGAAAGAACAGCCAGCCGGCGGATTGGAGCAGTACGTGTTTTAACTTGGACATAAGCGTCATCCGAAGGTGAAGAAGGCTTCGAGCTGCAAGCGCTGGGGATTGGTACGCCTGCAGCTCGAAACTTACCGTTGCTGTTACCAGCAAATGCCTTCGGTACGGCCTGTCGTACTGGTGGCCTTGGACATGAAGCCCACCAGATCGATCACTTGCTTGCCGTGCGGTGCGTTCTGCGCCAGGGCACGGAACTTCTCGTCGCGGTTACCGAGGATGATCACGTCGGAGTTGTTGATCACATCATCGAAGTCCGAGTTGAGCAGGGACGACACGTGGGGGATCTTGCCTTCGATGTAGTCCTTGTTTGCACCGTGGACACGGGCGTACTCGACGTTGCTGTCATAGATGCTCAGGTCGTAGCCCTTGCCGATCAGCATTTCCGCCAGTTCGACCAGCGGGCTTTCGCGCAGGTCGTCGGTACCGGCCTTGAAGCTCAGGCCCAGCAGGGCGACTTTGCGTTTGTCGTGGCCTGCGACGATGTCGAAGGCGTTCTGCACCTGGGACTCGTTGCTGCGCATCAGCGAGTTGAGCAGCGGTGCTTCCACGTCCAGGGAGCCGGCGCGGTAGGTCAGGGCGCGCACGTCTTTAGGCAGGCAGGAGCCGCCGAACGCGAAGCCTGGGCGCATGTAGTACTGGGACAGGTTGAGGGTCTTGTCCTGGCAGACCACTTCCATCACCTCGCGACCGTCGACGCCGACCGCCTTGGCGATGTTGCCGATCTCGTTGGCGAAGGTGACCTTGGTGGCGTGCCACACGTTGCAGGTGTACTTGATCATCTCGGCTACGGCGATGTCCTTGCGGATGATCGGGGCGTCGAGTTCTTCGTACAGCGACTGCAGGACATCGCCGGAGGCTTTGTCGAATTCGCCGATGACGGTCATCGGTGGCAGGTCGTAGTCGGCGATGGCGGTGGATTCGCGCAGGAATTCCGGGTTGACCGCAACACCGAAGTCGACGCCGGCTTTCTTGCCGGAGCAGTCTTCGAGGATTGGGATCACCACGTTGGCGACGGTGCCCGGCAACACGGTGCTGCGTACCACGATGGTGTGGCGGGTGGTCTTGTCACGCAGGACAAAACCGATCTCGCGGCATACCGATTCGATGTAGTTGAGTTCCAGGTCGCCGTTTTTCTTGCTCGGCGTGCCGACGCAAATCATCGACAGGTCAGTATCACGGATGGCGTCGGCGAAGTTGGTGGTGCCGCGCAGTCGACCGTTTGCGATGCCCTGGCTCAATAGTTCGCCCAGACCTGGCTCGACGATCGGCGATTTGCCGGCGTTGATCAGGTCGATCTTTTCCTTGGAGATGTCTACGCCGACCACTTCGTGGCCACGGGCAGACAGGCAACCGGCACACACTGCGCCAACGTAACCCAAACCAAATATGCTGATGCGCATCGCAATTACCTCTGTATTTAAATCATGCCATTAGATGGCCGGAGTTCATGTTTGCAAACGTCACAAATGCCGCGAAAGTTGGGCGAATAGACGCCGACTTACCGCGTACAGGCATGTTGAATAACGAGTGACTAACTATTGCACTCAAGTTGTGCGCAACTTGGCCTTGTTATTGGGGCCTGCCCTGAAATGCAGCCAGCCTTCCTGGGAGAAGGGCCTGGCGCCAGTGCCGCAGGGCCTTGATAGAGGCTGTAAGCCTTTACATATCAATGCCTTGGGTTGTCTCACTGACCCATTAGGGTAAGCACAGCCTTGGCCTTATAGTTCGTGGCAATGGATCCTTATCGCCGCTCTCAACTAATCGGTTGGTAATGTGACCACTGAGTCAAAGTTGAATATGACAACTTCGCTACTTCCGTTGGTCCGCCTTGTAAGTCATCTCCTACAGAAACAGAGAATTTCGTTACCGGTGGTATGAGCGGCGCTTCAGGACGAAGTTCCTGGCCGCTCATCCTGTTTCCCGAAATTTCTTGAAATATAGGCAAAGATGGCACTGGTACTATATTGATAGCACTTGCTATCTGGGCCAGTAGTTACAGGTAGTTGGCGCGAAGGGATAGTTTTGTGCCACTAGTGTTTTAAAAAAGTGGTGCCACTACGAAAAAATTTTGGAAATGTCGAGTGAAAGAAATGTTAGGGATGTGTCGGGATATTTTTTGACGTCAAATAAATGACGATTCTTGGTGTGAAGCGCGGACAAAATGTGGGAGGGGGCATGCCCCTCCCACATTTGGATTTCATTGTCTGAAAGAGGCTGGTACGGCCTTATTCCGGTGCATGATCGCGCAGGAACACCAGATTGTCCGGCTTGGACTGCTCCGCATTGAAGCGGTAACCCTGCACATCGAACTGCTTGAGCCTGGCCGGATCGTTGATGCGCTCTTCGATCACGAAGCGGCTCATCATGCCCCGGGCCTTTTTCGCGTAGAAGCTGATGATCTTGTACTGGCCGTTCTTCAGGTCCTTGAACTCGGTGTTGATGATCCGCGCGTTCAGGGCCGTGCGCTTGACCGCCGAGAAGTACTCGTTGGAGGCCAGGTTGAGCAGCACGTCGTCGCCTTGTTCGGCCAGGGCTTCGTTCAGCCATTCGCTGATGCGCGTGCCCCAGAAGGCGTACAGGTCCTTGCCACGGGCGTTGGCGAGTTTGGTACCCATCTCCAGGCGATACGGCATCATCAGGTCCAGGGGGCGCAGCAGGCCATATAGGCCCGAGAGCATGCGCAGGTGGTCCTGGGCGTAGCTGAAGTCGGCATCGGTGAAGGTGTCGGCGTTGAGTCCGGTGTACACGTCGCCCTTGAACGCCAGCAAGGCCTGCTTGGCATTCTCCGGGGTGAAGGCCGGGGTCCAGCTGCCGAAGCGGGCGGCATTGAGGCCGCCGATCTTATCGGACACGTGCATCAATTCGCTGATCTGCGCCGGGCTCAGCTCGCGCAGTTGCTCGATCAGCGCCTGGGAATGGTCCAGGTACTGTGGCTGGGTAAAGCGCTGGGTCACCGCTGGGGTCTCGAAATCGAGGGTCTTGGCGGGGGAAATCACCATCAGCATGAAGTCGTCTCCTGTAAATCGTGCGGGGATTCTAGGGGCTTGGGCGATTTGACTCCACCTATGATGGCGATAGGCGCGATCCGCTATGATGGCCGGTGACTCTGGAGAGGGAGACCCTGCGTGCGAATAGCGCTTTTGTTGTCGGCGTGCCTGCTGTGCCTGAATGCCCAGGCGGCGCCGGTGGATGTGGCCAGCCTGGACCGTGGCACCTGGCCGGAAAAACTCAGCAGCCCGGCGCTGTTCGACGTGGCTTCGCGTGCGGAAATCCTGATGTTCGCCCATAGCCTGCTGGGCAGTGAATCCCAGGATGAAACCGCACTCAAGCAGCGCCTGGGCTTGAAGATCATCAACCTGGCCGCCATCGACGACTTGCGTCGCGAGCTTTGGCAGCGCCTGCTGGAGAACTACACGTTCGCCCAGCAGAGCTGCGAAGTCGACGCCTCGTTCTGCTACCTGGTGGAGAACATGGACGACCTGCGCGAGCAGGCCGGCAAGCTGGCGATCAGCGAAGACTCTTTCTATATAGGCTGGGCCGCCCCCAGCCATGCCTTCCACGAGCGTTATCTGGACGAACTGCTGCGCAAGGCTGCGCTGTTTCCGCAGATCAGCAGCGAGGTCGCGCGCTTTGGCGACCATGAACGCAATGGCGATGAGTTCAACGACCGCCTGTTCCTGCTGACCTTCGACGGCGGTCCTGCACCGGTCAGCGGTAACACCGACTGGCTCGCCGACTACCTGCGCAAGCAGAAGATGAACGCCACCTTCTTTGTCCTCGGCAGCAGCCTGCAAAACCGTGTGGAGCGCAGTTCCGCCGCTGAGGTGGAGGCGTTGTACCAGGGCCAGTGCGTCGGCACCCAGGGCTGGCAGTACCGTTCCCACAGCCATTGGGTGGACTGGCAGAGTTCCATCACCCGCAGCGCGCAGTTGGTGCAGAACCTGATGCCGGAAAACTACGTGCCGCTGTTCCGCCCGCCTTACGGGCAGCGGCGCGCGGACAGCCAGGGGTTCTTCCAGTCCCAGGGCTTGCAGGTGGCGTTATGGGACATCGATTCCCAGGACGAGCCGGGCAAGCTCAAGGCCGATGAGTCGGCGCAACGGGTGCTGACGTTGATGCTGTTGTGGCGCAAAGGCGTGATTGTGTTTCACGACACCCAGGACAAGGCGCGGGTAGCACTGCCGATGTTGCTGCAGGCAACGGCGCAGAGTGGGCTGGGTTGGCAGGACTGCCGGGAGGCGTTTCGTTAAAAGGATGAAGTGCCCGGCCCTGTTGGGTTGGAGGCATTTTGGCGCTGATTTTGTGCGACATTTCGATGCAGGCGGACTTCCGACTTTAACGGTGCATCGGGCACTCGGCTAGTGCTATTCGTCATCCTGAAAAATAAACTTCAAAAAAGCGTCAAAGTACTTTTTCCTGTCATGGGTTTTGCGGTATTACGAAGTCAGATCGCCGAAACCTGCAACACAGGTGGCGTCTTCCAAGACTCCTCATGTGGGCACTGCGCTTGACGTCACTCAGGTGCAGTCGGTGGTCGAATCGAGGCGCAGCACTGTTGTGGTATTGCGTCGACTGGCTCCCACAAAGGTGACCGAGTATGGATGATCATGGACGTAACCCTTCTTCCGACCAGCCAATCCTTTATGTGCTTGATACCAATGTACTGATCCACGATCCAAACGCACTGCTTAACTTCGAAGAACACCACGTCGCCATCCCGATGATCGTGCTTGAGGAGCTCGACAAACTTAAAAGCGGGCACCACAGCGTGGCTGCCGAATGCCGCCAGGCCATCCGCCTGATCGACAAGACCCTGGGCGAAGCGTCACCCGAGGACGTTGAGGTCGGCGTGCCGATCCAGCGCGGCAAAAGCGGGCCCAAGGGCTTGCTGTCGATCCTGATGAGCAAGCGCAGCGAGCCCAACAGCCTGCTGCCGGAAAACCTGAACGACAACAAAATCATCAACCAATTGATCGACCTGCACGCTCGCGACAAGGACCTGCGCGTGGTGCTGGTGACCAAAGACATCAATATGCGCCTCAAGGCACGAGCGTGTGGGATCGCTGCCGAGGACTACAGTACCGACCAACTGGTCGACGACGTGTCGATGCTGTCCCGTGGTTATCACATGATGACCGGCTCGTTCTGGGACCGTGTCAGCAAGGTCGAAACCCGTCAGGACCACGGTCGTACCTGGCACCAGGTACAACTGATCGACAATCTGCCGGCCGTGCATATCAATGAATTCATCGTCGACGAGCAGGGCTTCGTGGGCTGGATCAAAGAGATCCAGGTCGACAAGCTGCTGATCCTCGACCTGCATCAGGAACCCCTGTTGCACCAGGAAGCCTGGGGCCTGAAACCGCGTGATATCTACCAGAGCCTGGCGCTGTATGCGCTGCTCGACCCGGACATCCATCTGGTCAACCTGACGGGCGCTGCCGGTTCCGGTAAAACCATCCTCGCCCTGGCTGCCGCCATCGAGCAGACCATGGTGACCAAGCGCTATCGCCGCATCATCGCCACCCGCTCCGTGCAGGGCCTGGACCAGGAAATCGGCTTTTTGCCCGGTACCGAGGCGGAAAAAATGGAGCCGTGGCTGGGGGCGATCACCGACAACCTCGAAGCCTTGCACATGGATGACGAAAACACCCATGGCAGCGTCGACTACATCCTCAGCAAAGTGCCGTTGCAGTTCAAATCCCTCAACTACATCCGAGGTCGCAGCTTCCAGCAGAGCCTGATTTTGATCGATGAATGCCAGAACCTGACCCCGCACCAGATGAAAACCATCATCACCCGTGCCGGCGCCGGTTCCAAAGTGGTATGCCTGGGCAACCTGGCACAGATCGACACCCCTTACCTGTCCGCGACCAGCTCCGGGCTGACCTACCTGACGGAACGCTTCAAGGACTTCCCGAACGGCGTGCATATCGCGCTGCAAGGGGTGCCTCGCTCGATTCTGGCTGAATACGCAGAGTCGCACCTGTAACCGTTGGAGCGGCGGTGCGTCGCACCGCTGCTCCCACATTTATTGCGTGTTGGGTTTACAATCGCCGCTCCTGATCAGGAGTATCCCTGTGCTGACTCATCTCGATTCCCAAGGTCGCGCCCATATGGTCGACGTCACCGACAAGTCCGTGACGTTCCGGGAGGCGGTGGCCGAAGCGCGGGTGCGCATGCTGCCCGAGACCCTGCAAATGATTGTCGACGGCGCCCATCCCAAGGGCGACGTGTTTGCCGTGGCCCGCATCGCCGGGATCCAGGCGGCGAAAAAAACCAGTGATTTGATCCCCCTGTGTCACCCGCTGATGTTGACCGGAGTCAAGGTCGAACTGAGTGCCGATGGCGCAGACTCGGTGCACATCGTCGCGCGCTGCAAGCTGTCCGGGCAGACCGGCGTAGAGATGGAAGCGTTGACGGCGGCCAGTGTCGCGGCGCTGACGATCTACGACATGTGCAAGGCCGTGGATCGCGGCATGACCATCGAAAACATTCGCCTGCTGGAAAAGCTTGGCGGTAAGAGCGGGCATTTCAAGGCGGATGGACAATGAGCATCAACGTACTGTTTTTCGCGCGTTACAGCGAAAAAATAGGCCTGGATTCACTTGAGATGGAAGGCGACTTCGCCACGGTCGATGCCGTGCGCCAGGCGCTGGCCGCTGATCCGGGCTTTGAAGTGCTCAACGAAACCAGCCTGATGTGTGCCCGCAACCAGGAGCTGTGCGCTCTCGACGAGCCGTTGCAGGCCGGTGATGAAGTCGCGTTCTTCCCGCCCGTGACCGGAGGCTGAACATGGCCATTCGTGTACAGGTCGAACCGTTTGATCCCGGTGCCGAGGTCAACGCGATGCACGCGGCGAATGTGGGCGTGGGCGCGGTGGTGAGTTTTGTCGGCTATGTGCGCGATTTCAACGAGGGGCGCGAGGTGTCTGGCATGTTCCTCGAACACTATCCGGGCATGACTGAAAAAGCCTTGGCCAAGATCGCCGTCGAAGCCGAGCAACGCTGGCCGCTGCTCAAGCTCGAAGTGCTGCATCGTATCGGTGCGCTGGAGCCCGGCGAGCCGATTGTGTTCGTGGCGGCCGCCAGTGCCCATCGCCAGGCGGCGTTCGATGCCTGTGCGTTTGTGATGGATTACCTGAAAACCCGTGCGCCGTTCTGGAAGAAGGAAAATACCCGTGAGGGTGCGCGCTGGGTGGAAGGGAGGGATAGCGACCACGCTGCGGCGGATCGCTGGAAATAACCAGCCGAACACTTAACCAAATGTGGGAGGGGGCTTGCCCCCGATAGCGGTGTGTCAGTCAATTTATGTATCGACTGATCCACTGCTATCGGGGGCAAGTCGAATCGTCGCACCGCCCCTCCCACATTTTTATCGCATTTCAGCTTACGGGCGTTTGCGCTCTACAGCCCGCAGCAAGTGCGTCGGCGGAGTCTCGCAGCTGATCTTGCGGCCCAGCAAGGTCTCGATCGACGGCAACTGATACGAGTCATCCTCCCCGGCAAAGCTGATCGACACACCCGCAGCCCCCGCCCGGCCGGTACGGCCGATGCGGTGCACGTAGTCGTCCGGCACTTCCGGCAGGGTGAAGTTGATCACGTGGCTGATGCCGTCGATGTGAATCCCGCGTCCGGCCACGTCGGTGGCCACCAGCACGCGGATCTTGCCTTCGCGGAAGCCTTCCAGGGTCTTGATGCGCTTGTGTTGCGGCACATCGCCGGACAGCTGCGCGGCATTCACGCCATCGCGCACCAGGCGTTCTTCGATGCGACGCACTTCGTCCTTGCGGTTGGCGAACACCATCACGCGCTCCCAACCGTTGTCGTTGACCAGGTTGTAGAGCAGCTTGTACTTGTCGGCACCGGCCACGGCATAGATGTGCTGTTCGACGTTTTCGCTGGCGACGTTCAGCGCTTCGATCTCGACGATCGACGGCTCGGTAGTCCACTGCTTGGCGAGGTTCATCACGTCTTCGGTGAAGGTCGCGGAGAACAGCAGGGTCTGGCGCTCGTTTTTCGGCGGGGTCTGGCGAATGATCTGGCGTACTTGTGGGATGAAACCCATGTCGAGCATGCGGTCGGCTTCGTCCAGCACCATCACTTCGACCATGTCCAGGTGCACGTCGCCGCGCTGGTTGAAGTCCAGCAGGCGGCCGGGGGTTGCCACCAGGATGTCGCAGTGGCGGGCTTCGAGGTGCTTGAGCTGCTTGTCGAAGTCCATGCCGCCCACGAACGTCATGACGTTGAGGCCGGTGTACTTGGTCAGGTCGGCGGCGTCCTTGGCGATCTGCACCACCAGTTCACGGGTAGGCGCGATGATCAGCGCACGCGGTTCACCCATGTAGCGTTCTTTCGGCGGCGGCGTTTGCAGCAGCTGGGTGATGATCGAGATCAGGAACGCGGCGGTCTTGCCGGTGCCGGTCTGGGCACGACCGATGGCATCTTTGCCGGCGAGGGTAAAGCCCAATACCTGCGCCTGGATCGGCGTGCAGTACGGGAACCCCAGGTCCTGGATGGCGTGCATCAGTTCCGGGGCCAGATCAAAATCGTGGAAGCGGGTCTTGCCTTCCTGGGGCTCGACGACGAAATCCTCGAGTTTCCACGGGATCACCGGCGGTTTGGGCGCGCGTTCCCGGCGAGGCTTGGGGGCGGGTGCGGCTTGGGTCTCGGGTTTTGCCTGTTCGGGCGGTGTCACCGTCGGCGTCTTCGGCTGGGCGACAGGTGCAGTCCGGCCTGGCTGTTGACCGTCATTGCGGCTGCCGGAGGAGGGGACAGGAGCACTGGGAACAGGCGCGAGCGGCTCAGCCTCGCTTTTGCCGAACATCTTCTTGAGTGCTTTGAGCACGGTGATCTCATTAATTGGTTAAGGAATGTACGCCGGCCAGTGTAATGCAAGAATCGGGCGCGGCGTAGTGCGTCTGTCATACGGCTACATAAACGTGGGGTTCAGCCCAGGCGAGCGGTCAACCAAGTCCCTATATCGTGTATCTCCTGGGGTAACACTTCGTGGCCCATTGGGTATTCCTGCCATGTCACGGTGACACCACGGGTTTTCAAATGCTCGTAGGCGCTGCGGCCCATGGCGTTCTGTACCACCTCGTCGTACTGGCCGTGCAGGCACAGCGTTGGAATGCGTTGTTGGCTGGCCGACAATTCAAGCTCATCGCTGAAGGTGGGCGCGTAGGTGGAGAGGGCGATGACGCCGCCCAATGGCCCCTCCCAATTCAGGAACGCGGTGTGGAAGACCACGGCGCCACCTTGGGAAAAGCCCGCGAGGAAAATCCTCGAAGCGTCTATTCCGGTTCTCTTCTGTGCTTCGATCAGATCGGTCAGCATTTTTGCTGACACTTCCAGCTCTTCCAGGCTGATCGAGCGGGCCGGGCTCATGGCCTTGATGTCGTACCAGCTGGGCATCTCGTAGCCACCATTGATCGTCACCGGACGGGTCGGTGCCTGGGGCAAAACAAAGCGGGTGGACAGCAAGCTTTCCTGCAGCGCCTCGGCCACCGGCAGGAAGTCGTAGCGATCGGCACCCAGGCCATGCAACCAGATTACGCAGGCGTCTGCGGGCTTGGCGGGCTGAAGAATCAAGGGTTCGGTCATGTCTGCTCCATATATGTGCGTGCGCTCCGATTGGGTGCGTCGGAACGGTGCGCGACAGGTTGATCTGTTAAGAGAATGTCGCAAGGTTGAATCTTTTTCCATTGACGAGGGGCTGAAACGACTCAGCCGCCACTCTGGTACGCGCCTTGCTATGTGTAGGTCGATGTCAGAACTTTCCCTGGACGGTAACACTATCAGTGACTGCCGCTTCTGGGATAGCCGCTGGAATTACCGCGAAAGCCTCATGCCGCTTGACCCTAAAAAAAGCCAACACGGGTCGATATCGCCTCATAAGGGTGCGCTGAGGTTGGAGCTTCGACACAACAAGAGCAACTGGAGGTTTGAATGAAGGTATTGAAATCCACCCTGGCCATCGTTAGCGCGGCGGCTGTACTGGGTGTCAGTGGTTTCGCCCAGGCTGGCGCCACTCTGGACGCCGTGCAGAAGAAAGGCTTTGTGCAATGTGGCGTGAGTGACGGCTTGCCGGGCTTCTCGGTACCGGATGCCAGCGGCAAGATCCTCGGGATCGATGCTGACGTTTGTCGCGCCGTGGCCGCTGCCGTTTTCGGCGACGCCACCAAGGTCAAATTCAGCCAGTTGAACGCCAAGGAGCGTTTCACCGCGCTTCAATCCGGCGAAGTCGACATCCTGTCGCGTAACACCACCATGACCAGCTCCCGCGATGCGGGCATGGGCTTGAAATTCCCGGGCTTCATCACTTACTACGACGGCATCGGCTTCCTGGTTAACAACAAGTTGGGCGTTAAAAGTGCCAAGGAACTGGACGGTGCAACCATCTGCATCCAGGCCGGTACCACCACTGAGCTGAACGTTTCCGACTACTTCCGTGGCAACAACCTCAAATACACCCCGATCACCTTCGACACCTCCGATGAAAGCGCCAAGTCGCTGGAATCCGGCCGTTGCGACGTACTGACCTCCGACAAGTCCCAACTGTTCGCCCAGCGCAGCAAGCTGGCCTCGCCAAAGGATTACGTAGTTCTGCCGGAAACCATTTCCAAGGAACCGCTGGGCCCGGTCGTGCGTAACGGTGATGACGAGTGGCTGGCCATCGTGCGCTGGGTGGGCTACGCCATGCTCAACGCTGAAGAAGCCGGCATCACGTCCAAAAACGTTGAAGCTGAAGCCAAGTCCACCAAGAACCCGGACGTTGCGCGTCTGCTCGGTGCTGACGGCGAATACGGCAAAGACCTGAAAGTGAAGAAGGATTGGGTCGTACAGATCGTCAAGCAAGTCGGTAACTACGGTGAAGTGTTCGAGCGCAACCTGGGCAAGAGCACCCCGCTGGAAATCGACCGCGGCCTGAACGCGCTGTGGAACAACGGCGGCATTCAATACGCACCGCCTGTGCGCTGATCGCTGATGGTTCTGTCACCCGGTGGGCCAACCGCCGGGTGATGTTCTGTTCCATTCTTTCCGGGGCACTTCATGCAAAAACAAATCGGCGCACCAAATCGGAAGCTCAGCTTCAGCGATCCCAAAGTGCGTGCGTGGCTCTTCCAGATCATCACGATTGTGGCGGTGATCTCGCTGGGCTGGTACCTCTTCGACAATACCCAGACCAACCTTCAGCACCGGGGCATTACCTCGGGTTTCGACTTTCTTGAGCGCAGTGCCGGCTTCGGCATCGCGCAGCATTTGATCGACTACACCGAATCGGACAGCTATGCCCGTGTCTTTGTGATCGGGCTGCTCAACACTTTGCTGGTGACCTTTATCGGGGTGATCCTGGCGACCCTGCTGGGCTTCATCATCGGCGTGGCGCGCCTGTCACCGAACTGGATGATCAACAAGCTGGCGACCGTGTATGTGGAAGTGTTCCGCAACATTCCGCCGCTGCTGCAGATCCTGTTCTGGTACTTCGCGGTGTTCCTGACCATGCCGGGGCCGCGCAACAGCCATAACTTCGGTGACACCTTCTTTGTCAGCAGCCGTGGCCTGAACATGCCCGCAGCGCTGGCCGCTGACGGGTTCTGGCCGTTTGTGGCCAGCATCGTGGTTGCCATCGTGGCAATCGTGCTGATGGCGCGTTGGGCCAACAAGCGCTTTGAGGCGACCGGCGTACCCTTCCACAAGTTCTGGGCGGGCCTGGCGCTGTTTATCGTGATCCCGGCGTTGTGTGCCTTGATCTTCGGCGCGCCGCTGCACTGGGAAATGCCAAAGCTGCAAGGTTTTAACTTTGTCGGCGGCTGGGTACTGATCCCTGAACTGCTGGCCCTGACCCTGGCGCTTACCGTGTACACGGCAGCGTTTATCGCCGAGATCGTGCGTTCGGGCATCAAGTCCGTCAGCCACGGCCAGACCGAAGCTGCGCGCTCCCTGGGCCTGCGCCCTGGGCCGACGCTGCGCAAGGTCATCATCCCGCAAGCCCTGCGGGTGATCATTCCGCCGCTGACCAGCCAGTACCTGAACCTGGCGAAGAACTCGTCGCTGGCCGCCGGTATCGGTTACCCGGAAATGGTTTCGCTGTTTGCCGGCACGGTGCTCAACCAGACCGGCCAGGCCATCGAGGTTATTGCCATCACCATGAGCGTGTACCTGGCGATCAGCATCAGCATTTCCCTGCTGATGAACTGGTACAACAAGCGCATTGCGCTGATCGAGCGGTGAGGAAACGCACATGAGTTCGCATACTTTCAAACCTGATATGCCGCCGCCGAGCAAAGTCTTCGGACCGATGGCCTGGATGCGCGCCAACCTGTTTTCCAGCTGGCTCAATACCTTGCTGACGCTGTTGGCGTTCTACCTGATCTACCTGGTGGTGCCGCCAATCCTGCATTGGGCCATCCTCGATGCCAACTGGGTCGGCACCACCCGCGCCGACTGCACCAAGGAAGGCGCGTGCTGGGTGTTTATCCAACAGCGCTTCGGGCAGTTCATGTACGGCTACTACCCCGGCGACCTGCGCTGGCGTGTGGACCTGACCGTGTGGCTGGCCATCGTCGGCGTGGCGCCGTTGTTCATCTCGCGTTTCCCACGCAAGGCGGTCTATGGCCTGAGCTTCCTGGTGCTGTACCCGATCATCGCCTACTTCCTGCTCCACGGCGGGATCTTCGGGCTGACCAATGTGGCAACCAGCCAATGGGGCGGCCTGATGCTGACCCTGGTCATCGCCACTGTCGGCATCGCCGGTGCCTTGCCGCTGGGGATTGTGCTGGCCTTGGGGCGGCGCTCGAACATGCCGGCGATTCGTGTGGTCTGCGTGACCTTCATTGAGTTCTGGCGCGGCGTGCCGTTGATCACCGTGCTGTTCATGTCCTCGGTGATGCTGCCGTTGTTCCTGCCTGAAGGCATGGGCATCGACAAGCTGCTGCGGGCGTTGATCGGCGTGATCCTGTTCCAGTCGGCCTACGTGGCCGAAGTGGTGCGCGGTGGCTTGCAGGCGATTCCCAAAGGTCAGTACGAAGCGGCCGCGGCGATGGGCCTGGGTTACTGGCGCAGCATGGGCCTGGTGATCCTGCCGCAAGCCCTGAAGATGGTGATCCCTGGCATCGTCAACACGTTTATCGCGTTGTTCAAGGACACCAGCCTGGTGATCATCATCGGCCTGTTCGACCTGCTCAACAGCGTCAAGCAAGCCGCCGCCGACCCTAAATGGTTGGGCATGGCCACCGAAGGCTATGTGTTTGCCGCCCTGGTGTTCTGGATTTTCTGTTTTGGTATGTCGCGCTATTCCATTCATTTGGAACACAAGCTCGACACAGGCCACAAGCGTTAGGAGTTGATGTTATGAGCGAAGCGATCAAACAGCCTGTGAGCCCTGAAGGCATTATCCAGATGCAGGGCGTCAACAAGTGGTATGGCCAGTTCCATGTGTTGAAAGACATCAACCTCAACGTCAAGCAGGGCGAGCGTATCGTGCTGTGCGGCCCGTCGGGTTCGGGCAAGTCCACCACCATCCGTTGCCTCAACCGTCTGGAAGAGCACCAGCAGGGCCGCATCGTGGTCGATGGCGTGGAACTGACCAACGACCTCAAGCAGATCGAAGCGATCCGCCGTGAAGTCGGCATGGTGTTCCAGCACTTCAACCTGTTCCCGCACCTGACCATCCTGCAGAACTGCACGCTGGCGCCGATGTGGGTGCGCAAGATGCCCAAGCGCAAGGCCGAGGAAATCGCCATGCACTACCTGGAGCGTGTGCGCATCCCGGAGCAGGCCCACAAGTTTCCGGGGCAACTGTCCGGCGGCCAGCAACAGCGTGTGGCGATTGCCCGCGCCCTGTGCATGAAGCCGAAAATCATGCTGTTCGACGAGCCGACCTCGGCCCTCGACCCGGAAATGGTCAAGGAAGTGCTCGACACCATGATCGGCCTGGCCGAAGACGGCATGACCATGTTGTGCGTGACCCACGAAATGGGCTTCGCGCGTACCGTGGCCAACCGCGTGATCTTCATGGACAAAGGCGAGATCGTCGAACAGGCGGCGCCGAATGACTTCTTCGACAACCCGCAGAATGACCGGACCAAGCTGTTCTTGAGCCAGATCCTGCATTGATCGATGTTTGAAAAAATAAACCCGGCCCGGCCGGGTTTATTTTTGTCTGTTCAGGAGGCCTTGAGCGCCTCCTGCCCTGTGTTCGCGGTATGGGTGAAGCCCCGCAGGTCAGCGCCTTCGGCCAAGACCCTGGCGTCGGCGAGCAGGTGAGGGTAACGGTCCAACAATCGCATCAATAGAACCAGTGGCTTCGGTGGCAGAAGCTCACCGCGTTCATAACGTGAAAAAGCGTTGTGACCGCCACCGGACAACAGTTGCACGGCTTCTTTCTGCGTAAGGTGCAGCTTGCGACGGATGCGTTTCATCTCGTTGCCGATCATTGTCCGCGCGGTACGGACCAGTTCATCGCTGGCGGCGCTATAGCGGTCGGAGCTGTCAGGGTCATGCATGCCGTCGCCGCACAGTTGGCATTCCCAGCCAGACAGGTCATCGACACGCCGTTCCATACCGTTGACACGGAGGGTTTCGCTGCGGCTTTCGAAGCGCCTCATGGCGTCGGGTGCACCGCAAATGAAGCAATGTTGAGTGTTCATGAGCTCTTCTTCTTGAAGGAGATCACTGGAGGGTTACCGGCTGTGCAGTAAGTGACCTTGATGTAAATCTCCAGACCGTGTGAATTGATGTGGTACACGTCCTGCCACACCCGGTGATCGGCATACGTGGTCATCGATTTGTACAACATCCTGTTTTGTAGTTCGAAAACGACCTCTTGCATCTCCTTGATACTCAGACCGAGCCGCGCGCCTGTTTGCTTTGCTGCGAGCGTAAATGCCCGGCCTCCAAGCCGCCTGACGTCCGCCTTGATCACCGCCAGATCGTAATGAGGTGTGTACTTTTCCATAAGACACCTGAGCCGAATAATTACCCTTTGAGGGTAATTTTACCAATCGAAAATACTGCTCCTTTTCCTGCCTAAGAACCCTAGTGCGTTGCCTTTGTAGGCAACTCTGAATAGGCTGTAGGAAAATTCATCCTATGATTGGACGAAAGCCTGCATTCCATGACAGACATCGCCCCCTTGATCAAACGCTCCCTGGTGGACCAGGCCCTTGAGCAATTGCGCTGGCGCATCAGCGAAGGCCGGTGGGCCATCGGCGAACGCCTGCCCACCGAGCCGGAGCTGGCCGCCGAGCTGGGCATCAGCCGCAACACCGTGCGCGAGGCCATGCGCGTGTTGGCGTTCTCCGGGTTGATCGAGATCCGCCAGGGCGACGGCAGTTACCTGCGCTCGATGACCGACCCGCTGGGGGCCATGCGCGCGTTATCCCACTGCACCCTGGAGCAGGCGCAGGAGACGCGGCAGATCCTGGAAGTGGAGGCCGTCGGGCTCGCGGCGGTGCGCCGTACCGACGCCGACCTCACCGCTTTGCATGAGGCACTCAAGGCCAGCGCGGTGCTGTACCACGGTGACCTCGAGGCCTATATCAGCGCCGACCTGCTGTTCCACAAACGCCTGGTGGACGCCGCGCACAACCCGGCGTTGAGCGAGCTGTACCAGTACTTTTCCGCCATCGTCGGCGCGCAGTTGCGCCAGACCCTGAACATTTCGCCGCGTCGCCAGGCGGTGTTCGACCTGCATATCGCCCTGCTCGCAGCCGTGGAACACCAGGACCCGGAACGCGCCAAATCCCTTTGCCGGCAGTTGATCAATGAACCCTGAAACCAAGCGTACGAGCGAGTTGGACGAACTGTTGATCGACGCCGAGGCCGACGACGACGTGGTGCAAAGCAGCCACCCGGTGGTGAGTCGCCCCTGGTTGCTGCTGCTGGGCCTGATCCTGGTGGCCTTGAACCTGCGTCCGGCGTTGTCGAGCGTGGCGCCATTGCTGGCCGACGTCTCCAGCAGCCTGGGGTTGTCGGCGGCCAAGGCCGGTTTGCTCACCACCCTGCCGGTGTTGTGCCTCGGCCTGTTCGCACCCACGGCGCCGATCCTGGCCCGGCGGTTTGGCGCCGAGCGGGTGGTGTTGGGGATTTTGCTGACCCTGGCCGCCGGCATCATCCTGCGCAGCGCTTTTGGCGAAGTGGGCTTGTTCGTCGGCAGCCTGATCGCCGGTGCGAGCATCGGCATCATCGGCGTCTTGCTGCCGGGCCTGATCAAGCGTGATTTCGCCAGGCAGGCCGGTGCCATGACCGGCGTCTACACCATGGCCCTGTGCCTGGGCGCGGCGTTGGCCGCCGGTGCCACGGTGCCGCTGAGTCATTACTTCGGTGACCGCTGGACCATTGGTCTGGGCTTCTGGATTCTGCCGGCGTTGGCGGCGGCGTTGTTCTGGTTACCGCAGGTCGGCCGCAGACACGCCACCCACCAGGTCGCCTACCGAGTGAAGGGCCTGCTGCGTGATCCGTTGGCCTGGCAGGTCACCTTGTACATGGGCCTGCAATCGTCCCTGTCGTACATCGTGTTTGGCTGGCTGCCGTCGATCCTGATCGGTCGTGGCCTGAGCGCCACCGAAGCCGGGCTGGCGTTGTCCGGCTCTATCGTCATGCAATTGTTCAGTTCCCTCGCCGCACCCTGGCTCGCCACCCGTGGCAAAGACCAGCGCCTGGCGATCGTAGTGGTGATGCTGCTGACCCTCGGCGGTTTGTTCGGTTGCCTGTATGCACCGCTGGACGGCCTGTGGGGCTGGGCGATCCTGCTCGGCCTGGGCCAGGGCGGTACGTTCAGCCTGGCGCTGACCCTGATCGTGCTGCGCTCGCGCGACTCCCATGTGGCGGCCAACCTGTCGAGCATGGCCCAGGGCTTTGGCTACACCCTGGCGTCCATTGGCCCATTTGCGGTGGGCCTGGTGCACGACTGGACGGGCGGCTGGTCGGCCATCGGCTGGATTTTCGCGGTCATCGGCCTGGGCGCCATCATTGCCGGGCTGGGGGCGGGGCGGGCGCAGTATGTGCAGGTCAGCAGCGAGAAAGTCTAGAGGTACACCACCTCCAGCGTGGCAAGGCCGTCGAGTCGTGTGTCGCTGCTCAGGTCCAGGTTTTGCGTGGCATTGATCACGGCTTCGACCTTGACCGTGCTGATCAGCTCCTGGATTGCCGAGGGCCCGGCCGTGCTGCCGGCGATGCCGGTAAAGCCCAGGTAACTGTTGGCGCCGATATTGATGGGGTTGAGGTTGGCGGTGCGCCAGGCCACGCCACCGGTGGTGGACTCGGTGCCATACACCTGCGTGGTGCTGTCGACCAGGGTCTGCCTGGGGTCGAAGGTCATGGAGTACAGGCCGATACGGTTGCCGCTGTTGTCCAGGCCCAGTCCGTAGTAAATCTCGCTGTTGACCATGGCCGAACCGTCGCGATTGTCGTGCATGCGCAAGGCGAAGCGGTTCGAGGCGTTGCAGGCGATGCTGACTTGCAGCAGCTTGACCGGCAGGCGCGTATTTTTGTCCGCGTTCAGGTCCTGGTGGGAGATCTTGCCGTAGTCGATCAACGCGCCGTTGGACAACTGCGGGGTACAGGCGGTGGGCGTGATGCGGCCCTTGACCGCCAGGTCCACGCGCGAGGCGGCCTGTGCGGGGAGCGCGCTCCCCAGTAACAGCAGGGAGAGCAGGGTGATGCCGGGGGTTTTCATGGGGCGGGTTCCAATGGGTTACAGGTAGATGATTTCGAGGGTGCCGGAGCCGTTGATGTACACCACGTTGCGCAAGTCCAGGGCCTGGGTCGGCGCCAGGTAGGCCTTGAGGCGCACCGTGCCGGCCAGGTGCTGGATCGGTACCGGCCCCAACGTGCTGGCGGCGCGGTCGGTGAACCCCATGAGGCTGTTGGCGGCGATGGGGATCTGCCGGGCACTGGAACTGCTCCAGGCCACCCCGCCGCTGGTGGAGTCGGTGCGATACAGCGTGCCGAGGGCGTCGGCGCTGAATTCGGCCGGGTCGATGTTCAGGTAGTAGCGCCCGATCTTGTTCTGGCTGGCGTCCAGGTCCAGGCCGTAGGCGGTTTCATCGGTGCCTCCGGTCGCCGAGCCGTTGCGGTTGTCGTGCATCTTCAAGGCGAAGGGGGTGGCGGCGTCGCAACTGACAGAAAACTGCAGGGTGCGGGTGGGCAGTGGGGTTTCGTGGGTGGCGTTCAGGTCTTTGGCCGCCAGCGTGCCGTAATCCACCAGCCCTCCATTAGACAACTGCGGTACACAGGCCACGGGAGCGAAATGCGCCTGCAGTGTCAGTTCGCGGTAGCGATCGCTGGGACGGTTGTAGACCGTGCCGGAGACTTCCCAGGTGGTGGCATCCCTGACGCGGGTGGCGGCGCTGTCGGCCCAGGCGTTGACGCTCAGTTGCAGTGAAAAGTGCTTGCCCGTCAGCAGCGTACCGTTCTGGACCGGCGCAATCCCGTGGCCCGGCCGCCAATCCAGGCTGTTACCTGTGGCGACGGCAGGCTGGCCGCTGGCGGGCAGCAACCCCAGGGCCACCGCCTGGCCATCCAGTACAGCGTCGCTGGCGTGGAGGGTGTAGCTGCCCTGCTCGGTAAATTGCCAGCGCTCTGCGCTTGTCGCCAAAGCGCGATAGAACAGGCTCGGGTCGGTGGGGTGCGGGCACGTGAACGTCAGGCTCAGGCGCCGCTCGCCGAGCAAACGCTGTGGGGCGCTGTCGCGCTGGGCGGCGCGGTTCATCAGGCCAAAATCCAGCAACGCCTCGCTGACGTTCAGGCGGCATTCGTCCTGGGCCAGGGCGCTATTGAGCGCGCCCATCAGCACGCAGGCGATGCCTAGTCGTAGGGCTGTCATCGATCATCCTCGGGGGTATGGCAGAGGGCGGGGGCGGTTTCGTAATACACCGTCGGATTCGCCTTGGCCGGCAATTCAAAGCGCAATTCACAGCGTTGTTTGCCTGCGGTGCCGACCCACAGCGTGGTGTGCTCCAGCACATTGGGCAGGAACACCTGGCTGCCATCCTGGACCAGGGTGACGAATTCACCCTCGGCAGTGCTCACCGTGGCGCCACGGGGCAACGGCTGGTCCTGGTCGGTGCGTACTGTCAGCAGCAAGCGGCGCGTCAGCGCTACGCCGAACTCGACGCGATCCACCGCACCACGCCCGGCCGAGATCATTGCCAGGCCATTGTGGATATCGGCGTTGCGTGGCAGCGAGCGGGTCTGTACCTCGACCGGGCTGCGTCCGTACGCATTGACCTGGGAAACCACCGCCTGGCCTTGCCAATCGGTCCAGACCGGGCCGCTGGGGGTGCTGAGCTTGATGCCGCTCATGTCGCCCACCGACACCAGGGCGAAGGTGTCGCGCACCGGGTACGGCGAGAACGTCATCCCGCCGCCATGCACCACCATCGCGCCACGGGCACCGCCCTGGTAACTCGAGCGTTCGGCGTCGCTGCGGCTGTAGCTCAGGTCCAACTGGCTATAGCGCGGCAGGGCGGACAGGCCCACGCTGGTCTCCACCTGGCGGTCACGGCTGTCGTACTCGGCGCTGACCCGGTAGTTGAGTTGGTCGTTGACCTGTTCGTTCAGGCCGAGCCCGGAACGGTGCTCGCCGCCCGAGTTGCGCACCCAGGCGCGGGCCCGGCGACTCTCGCCCAGGGGCAGGCTCAGGTTCAGGTACACCGCGTTGTCCTGTTGCTGGCGCCCGCCCATCTGCCATTCGGCACTGGCCGACAGCGAAACGCCGTTGACGCTCGTCCCCCAGGACGCCAGCGCGCGGCTGCTGTTGGCCCCGTCAAAATTGCTGGAGCGCGAGAGCCCGGCGCTGAATGCCCCGAGCCACGGGTGCGACCAGCCCAGGGTGGCGCTTTGTTGATCGCGATAGCGTGTGCTGCGGTGCCGGTCGGGTTGGGCTGCGTAGGTGGCTTCCTCCAGCTCGCGGTAGCCTGGGGTGCGCCAGGAGTTGGCGAGACTGAATGACCATTGTTCACCCAGGCGCTGGGCCCAGGAAAGATCGGTTTGTACACCCTGTGCCTTGTCGCGGGCCTGGGCATCGGAGAGTTGGCTGGCCAGCTGCAACTGGCTGTCCAGCCCGGGCAACCAGGCCATGCTTGCTCCCACTCCACGGTATTGGCTGGCGGCCAGCACGCCGCCGCCCACGGACAATTGCGGATGCACGGCGCCGTTCCAGCCCGCACTGACCACCCACGGATCGTCACCTTGAGCGTTACCAATATTGCGCACGCGTCCTGCTGCCACCGAGTAACCGGCTGCCGGCAGCCCCAGGCCAAGCATCGCCGCCGGGACGGTGAAGCGCCGTTCGCCGCCCGTGCTTTCCTTGACCGTTACCTCCACATCCGAGCGGGTGTTCAAGCGCCGTACATCGGTGAGGGCGAACGGGCCGGCGGGGACCACCGTCGAGTGGATCAGCGCGCCGTTCTGCCGCACCTCGACCTGTGCGGGGCTGTTGGCGATGCCCTCGATGGTCGCGCCCTGCTCCTGGTCTTGCAGGGCTTGTTCGGTAAATACCTGCACGCCGGTGATCTGGGCGCCGGACAACACCGGGTTGTAGAGGCTGACTTGCCCGGCCTGCAGCACCGTTTGATAACGGGCAAAGGTGCGTTGGGCATAGGCTTCAAGGTGGGTGCTGCGTGACAGGCCATCCTGCCAGGTCTGCACCTGGCGGCTGCGCACGATCCAGTCGCCCGCATTGAAGCCGACCTCGGTATTGGCCGAGCCGAAACGGCTGGCGTCGTCGCCGAAGCGGTTGTAGAACCCGCTGAGGTCGTAGTTGAGCAAGCCCGCGACACCGCCGGCCTGGTATCCCGAGATGTCCTGCTGCGCCGGGCGCAAGGCTTCGCTCGGCACCACCAGCGATACGGTGAGGCTGGCCGGGTCCGGCTCGACCAGGCTCTGCGGGAAGCGGGCGAGAAAGTCATGGCACGGGCCGCTGTCCGCCGGGACCCGCAGATTTGCGGTGTCCAGCAGCGCGCGGTCAAAGCACAGGGCGCCGTGCTCATCGAAACGTGCCTGCAGGCGGCCGCGGCGTTGCCCGTTGACCCGTAAGGTCACGGCGTGTGTGCCTGCCGTGAAGCGCGGGGCATCCAGTAGCAGGCTCGCCAGTTGCGGGTCGATGCCGCGCTGGTCCAGGGTCTTGGTATCAAAGCCTGCGTACTCGTCGGCCCGTACCTCTTCGGGGAACAAGGCAAAGGTCAACAGCAGCACGGGTAAGGCAAGGCGGGGTGGGGCGGCGGGCACGGCGTTGCCGTCACGATCATTCACGACTGTTTTCACCAAGGCATTCGAATATTGGGCGGCTGCGCGTCTTAGCGGCGCTTGTCAGGCCGTCACGTCGTCTTGCGTCAGGGGAGGGTGAGCGGCGCGTCGTAGGCGGCGACGGCGAAACCGTAAAGGGTGGCCGGTTGCAGTCTTACGGTGCGGGCGCCGGAGGCGGCTGCCGGTACACGCAGGCGCTCACCCGGCAACACATAGGTGCGCGGCAGCATCGCCTTGCCGTCGCCGGGCAGCAGGCGCAGTTCCTGGGCCAGCCGCACCACATACGGCGTGTCATTGCTGACCAGCAATTGGTTGTTTTCCAGGGACCAGGTCAAGCCGGTCCAGGGCGTGCGATTGGGCGCCAGGCCCTTGGGATGAATGATCACTGGCAGGTTCTGGCGCACGGTGACACCCACCCGTGCATGTCCGGCCTCGGCTGCGGGGCGGCCCTTGGGCATGCCTTCGAAAATCACGCGTTTGAGGCGCTGGCTCTTGAGCGGCAAATGATCTTGCAGGATGAAACGCACCAGTTGCGATTTCGTCGGCTCCACCCGCGACAACGGCGGGGTGACCACCAGCAAGGGCTCGTTGTCTTCCGGGATATCTTCCAGGGTCACGTGCAGCAGGGCCAGCTGACTGTCGGTGTTGGTCACCGAAACGCTGGCTTCGCCGTCGCTTTCGTAGACGATCACCACGGAGGTGTCGGGGACCATGCCATCAGCCCGGGCATTCATGCTGAACAGCAATGCCAGGGTCGCAATGTTCAAAAGTAGTGTCGTCATGACAAGAGTTCCATTGGGCAGGAGAGGAGTCAGAGGTAGCGCAGATCCAGGACGATGGAGCCATCCAGCGGCACCTCTTGATCCAGGGTCAGGTAGTTGGAAAAGTTGATCGAGGTTTCGATGTGCAGTTGGGCGCTCAGATGCCTGATGAAGTCCGGCTGGCGATCCCCCGGCAGGGCAAAACCGGTGTAGGCCTTGGGCGCGGCGTTGGGGCGAGGCGTCCAGGTTTCACCGTTGTCGAGGGACATCAGCACCTGCATGGGTTGCGCGTCGCCCAGTGGGTTGCGATAGGACAGCGCCACGCCGCCGAGGCGTTCTTCGGGGGCATGGATGTTCCTGCCCAAGCCGAAGACCCCTGGGGCCAGCGCCGACTCCGCACGGTTGTCCAGGCCCACCAGCGCAAACAGCATGGGCCGGGCGCACTGTACGGACAGCTCCAGGAGTCTGCTCGGCATCAGGGTGAATTCATCACTGCTCAGCGTATGGGAGGGAATCTTGCCATGGTCAACCATACCGTCTTCCGACAGCTCGACGTGACAGGCGTCCGGGGTCAACCGGCCGGTCACGGTGATATCGACGATAGAGGCGGCCCACGCCGGGGCGTCGAAGGTCAGTGTCAGCAGGGCAGCGAAAAGTGTGGCGGACGTGTTCATAGGGCATCACTGGCTGGGAGACGGTGGCCGATCTGTAAGAAGGGAGGCCATGGCAGAGCAGGCCTGGCATGGCATCCCCGGCATCACAGGTACTTCACTTCCAGGGTGGCCGACCCGTCGAGGGTGACCTCGTTGCTCAGGTCCAGGCTGTCCGTGCGGGCAATCGAGGTGCTGACCTCCATCTCCATGACCAATTCCTTCACGGGCACCGGCTGGGTGGTGTCATCCGTGGTGGCGACCGACATGTACAGGCCCGGGTCCCAGAACTTTTCCTTGTACCAGGTATTGCCCCCGTCGCCGGAAGCGATGGTTTCCACCTGTACGCCGTCGGCGACGGCGTTTTGCAACATCAGGTCGAACCAGCCCAGTTTTTGCGTACCGTTGATAAAGCCCAGTCCGAAGAGACTCGCCATTATTGCGGAGTCCGCGCGGTTATCGATCGCATTCAGGGCAAACGAGGTCGCACCATCACAGACCACCGCAATCGTCATGACGTTCTTACCGATGTGGGTAGGGTTGTCCGGGCGCAGGTCCTTGGCGGAAATCTTCCCGTGGTCGATGACGCCGCCGCCGGACAGGTTGGGGGTACAGGCGCTGGGCACGATCAGGCCCTTGACGGTCAGGTCCACGGTGGAGGCGGCATGGGCGGTGGCGCAAGTGAGCAGCATCAAGCTGGTGGCAGCGGCACTGAACAGGGTTTTCATGGTGAGCGAACTCCTTTCGATAGGCGGAATTACAGGTACTTGAGTTGAACGGTGGCGTGCCCGTCGATGGGGACTTCGTCCAACAGGGTCAGGCGGTCGGCGGGGGCGACGTGGGTGTACAGGCGGATCTGCGCGTCAAAGTCGCGGACGGCGATGGGTACCAGGCCATTGCTGTTTGCAACGGCGGTCAGCCAGATATGGTTCAACTGGTTGGTGGGTGACCAGGTCACCCCGCCATCGCTTGAGGTAATGATGCGTGCAGCCACACCGTCGGCCACGGGGGTGTAGAGATGGAAGGTCGAGCCGCCGATCTTTTCATCGTTCGGGGTCATGCCCAGGCCATGCCAGTGATCATGGTTGGCCGAAGAACCGGCGCGGTTATCAATGGTGTTGAGGGTGAAAAATGTCGGTGCTTCGCAACGTACGCTCAATTGCATGTTCTGGTTGGGCAACACGGTGTGTTGCTCGGTATTGAGCGACTTGGCCGACATTTTCCCGAAGTCGACCACGCCGCCCCCGGAAATCAGTGGCGCGCAGGCGCTGGGCGTGATGCTGCCCTTGACGGTGAGGTCTGTATTGCTGGCGGCAAACACCGCTGGCGTAAACGCCAGCAACAGTGCTGTGCGAGTGACAAATAGGTTCATAGGGGCAATCACCATTTGAGCAGGGTCGATGGACGCGGGGTAAGCGCTACAGGTACTTCACTTCAAAGGTCGCAGAACCATCCAGTGCCACCTCGTTGGTGAGCGTCAGTGTGTTGGCCGGCGCGATCGCGGTGTTGAGCACAATCTCCACGCTCATGTCCTGCAGCGGGTGAGGCTGCCAGCCAATCGTTTCGTCCAGGCCTCCCAGTGCAATCAGGTAGTTGGGCTCAACGGTGTCGTCCTCTGCGAGCCACGTCCAACGGCCCTCGGTGTACGACACCAGCAAGGTCGACGGCTTGTCGGCGACGGGATTGCGCATGGTCAGGAAGTACCTGCCCAGTTTCTCCGTCTCGTTGATCAGGCCCAGTCCAAACGAGGCGGGGCGGGTAGAGGAGCCGGCACGGTTGTCGAAAGGCTTGATGGCAAACAGCGTCGATGCCTCGCAGCTGACGGACAGCTGTACGGTTTGTGTGGGCAGCGGGGTCTGGCTGTCGAGGTTCAGGTCTTTCGCGGAAATTTTTCCGAAATCCACTGCGCCCGGCAGGTTGGGCGTACACGCACTGGGCGTGATCAAACCTTTGACCGTCAGATCCACCGTGCTGGCAGCCAAGACAGGCAAGGCATTGGTGAGCAACAGGGCGGCGCTGAACAGGGTGAGGGACTTGCTCATTTCTATAGGTTCCACTATGGGGCTGGCTGATAAAGGCTTGCGCACGGCATCGTCCGAGCTTTTTGTGGAAGGCGGCGAGCAGGGCGGCGGGTGGTGTTTTGCTGGGATCGACGAAACGGGCCAATCCATCCCCTCTTTGGGGGTGGCGGCAATTTAGCCGGGGGGAGTGGCGGGGGAAATACAACTATTACGACAATCGGAGTAGTCAGTATTTGAGTGCAAGTTCGTGGGAATTAATGTTTTGGATTGTAGGAAAGTTGGATTTTTCGTAGTTGTTGTATCGTCTTTCCCCTGTCCGCAAGGCTATTCATTGTCGCTTATGACAGTCACATGAGTGCCATGGGGATGTTGCACGCTGTTCGTTTATTTGGCTGTTGCAACGTCCCGCTCCTATTCAAGTGGATGTTAATGAACTCATGGGCTGAGCAATCAATGTAAGCACAGTGAGGTGACCATGGTGACAAGGGTATTTTCCAAGCGAGTACCTGTCCTGAAGTTGGCACCCTCACCCTTGCCACCGTCGGTGGAGGAGCCGGTTTGTCGTCCAGGCGCGATTGCATGGCCGACGCGAGCCAGCCTGATCGAGATTTTCGGCAGTGATGAGATGGTGAATCGGGCGGTGGCCAGCCTGATTGAGGAAGCGCGTGAAGACGATGCCTGGCTGGACCTGGCGCAGGCCCGCGCCGATGCGCCCTTGCTGGTGGAGCGCTTGCACCGCTTGGTGGGCAGCCTGGCCTTCGTCGGCGGAGTCGACCTGGAGCGTTGCGGCGAGCAGTTGATTGCGCGGGTCCTGGCCGATGGTGTGGTGGCGAATACGCCGCAGTTGCAAGCCTTCCAGCGCAACTTGCGGGGGTACATGGCTTATCTGAGTAAGTTATGAGTCTTCGGGGTTCGAAAGTTTGTAGGAGGTTATTACTGTGCGCTGAAGGTCTTGGATGTAGGTAATTTCTTTTTATTTTGTAGGCGTAAAGATGCCATCTATCAAACGCTGGGCGCGATCCGGAGCCGGCTGCGTCGAGTGGTTGTTGAGACAAGAAGACACAGGTATTTTTGCGCCAATTCCAAGTTGCCATCATTCGTGGGTATTTATGTTGCGTGTAATTATTGCCGACGATCATCCCATTGTGCGCATCGGGCAACGGGTGGTGATTGAGGCGGGCGGTAGATGCACAGTGGTCGGTGAGGCCGATGGTCCCGATGAATTGCTCAAGTTGCTGGGCAGCGTGGCGTGTGACGTGCTGGTGACTGACTTCGCCATGCCCGGCGGCCAGCAGGCCGACGGCTACGGACTGCTGGGGCTGTTGCGGCGCCAGTACCCGACTTTGCCGGTGATTCTGGTCACCATGTTCGCCAATGTGGCGACGCTGCGTGCGTCCTTTGCCCACGGGGCACGGGCGATTGTCGCCAAGAGCGCCTCGGCCCGGGAGCTGCCTACCGCCATCGGTACCGTGATCAAGGGCGAGACATTTGTCAGTGAATGCCTGCGCGCGCAGTTGGTGGAGGCGGGCACCGGCGATCAGCTGCAACAGCCGCAGTTATCCAGCAAGGAGCGCGAAGTGGTCAGGATGCTGGCCAGCGGCATGACCGTCAGCCAGATTGCGGCCCGGGTCAATCGCAGTATTTCCACGATCAGCAAGCAGAAAAGCACGGCCATGAGTCGGCTGTGCATCTCCACCGATGTGGACCTGTTTGCCTACGCACGCAGCTGCGGCATGGTGCCGTAGCGCTGGGTGGGGCATTCCCGGTGTAAATGGCGATAGAGTTTTACCGGCGCCCGGACTATCTTGGACGGCTTACAACCCCTGGTCTGGAACCTGCCCATGAGCGATGCACACAACGCCCTGATCACCGAGTTCTACAGCGCTTTCCAGCGGCTGGATGCCGAGGCCATGGCGGCCTGCTACACCGAGGATGTGCTGTTCAGCGACCCGGCCTTCGGTGAGTTGCGCGGGCGTGACGCCGGCGATATGTGGCGCATGCTCACCACCCGGGCCAAGGATTTCTCCCTGACGTTCGACCATGTGCGCAGCGATGAAACCACCGGCAGCGCGCATTGGGTCGCGACCTACCTGTTCAGCGCCACCGGTAACACGGTGGTCAACGATATCGGCGCGCGGTTTGTGTTTCGCGATGGCAAGATCTGCGAACACCACGACCACTTCGATTTGTGGCGCTGGTCGCGCCAGGCCCTGGGCCTCAAGGGCCTGTTGCTGGGCTGGTCGCCGGCCCTGAAAAACGCCGTGCGTGCCCAGGCGCTCAAAGGCCTCAGGGCATTCCAGGCCGGTCGTTGATAAGCTTGGCGCTCTTCTGGTTTGCCGAATCGACCCGTGACTGATCCTTCTGAACCCAAACCCTGGTTTGTGTACCTGGTACGCGCCGCCAATGGCGCGTTGTATTGCGGCATCAGCAATGACCCGGTGCGCCGTTTTGCCGCTCATCAGAGCGGCAAGGGCGCACGGTTTTTCCTGTCCAGTCCGGCGGTCGCGCTGGTGTACACGGAGCAATGCGCGAGCAAAGGCGAGGCGTTGCGCCAGGAGCGCTTGATCAAGAAGTTGAAGAAAAGCGCCAAGGAGTGCCTGGCCGCAAGTGGCTCATTGATTTGACTGATGGGTTCCCATCGTCCCCGCCTGGGGTTTTGCAGGCTAAGCTAGCCGCTCACCTATCGAGCGGAGCCTGGCATGTCTGAGTTGATTCTCCACCATTACCCGCAGTCCCCTTTTGCTGAAAAAGCCCGCCTGATGCTGGGCTTCAAGGGCTTGTCCTGGCATTCCGTGCGCATCTCGCCGGTGATGCCCAAGCCTGACCTCACCGCCTTGACCGGCGGCTATCGCAAGACGCCGGTGCTGCAAGTCGGTGCCGACATCTACTGTGACACCGCCTTGATCGCCCGACGCCTGGAGCAGGAAAAATCCGCCCCGGCGCTGTTTCCCCAAGGACTGGAGCTGGTCACCCAAGGCTTCGCCGCCTGGGCCGACTCGGTAGTGTTTTCCCATGCCGTGGCGCTGGTGTTCCAGCCTGAATCCCTGGCCGTCAAATTTGCCAACGTACCGCCACAGATGCTCCAGGTGCTGGTGGCCGACCGCAGCAAATTGTTCAGCGGTGGCACCGCCGCCCGCGTGCAACTGGACCAGGCCAAGCACCAATGGCCGGCGATCATCCATCGTATCGATCAGCAATTGCAGCACCCGACGGGGGACTTCCTGTTCGGTGAGCCATCGATTGCCGACTTTGCCCTGGCCCATCCGCTGTGGTTCCTCAAGGGCTCGTCGGTGACTGCACCGTTGGTGGATGCGTATCCCGCTGTCGCGGCGTGGCTGGACCGGGTGCTGAGCGTTGGCCATGGCACTGCCAGTGAGATCAGCGCCGAGCAAGCGCTGGAAGTGGCGCGTAACGCAACGCCCGCTGCGCTGCCCGATGAGGTTTTCGAGGATTTGAACGGCTTCAAACCCGGCCAGCAGGTGACCATCTCGGCCACTGACTACGGCACCGACCCCGTGGCCGGTGAACTGCTGTTTGCCGGGCGCGAAGAGCTGATCCTGCGCCGTACCGATGAACGCGCCGGCACCGTGCATGTGCATTTCCCACGCTTGGGTTTTTGCATTCAGGCGCAATAAATAAAAATATTTGCAAATAAAGGTGAGGTAAACCGTCAGCCCATCCGTGTAGTGCTTGAAACTGCGATCTATTCGCATTAACAGCGTTTTCTACACGGGTTCTCACAGCATGAAGTCGACGGCGGGCGGTTGGGTTAAACAGTGGCTGGGAGCCTCGGTATTGGCGGTGTCGGGTCTGGCATTGCTGCCCCTCGGCGTGGCGCAGGCGCAGGAGCAGCAAAGCGCCCAGTTCACCTTTGCCCTGGCTGCCAAACCGTTGCCCCAGGCCTTGAGCGATTTCAGCCGGGTTACCGGGATCAGCGTGATCTACACCGATGAAGCGCCCTATGGCCTCAGTGCCCCGGCGGTCAGCGGGCAAATGAGTGCGACCCAGGCCCTGCAACGTCTGCTGGGCAACTCCGGCTTTACCTTCCGCCAGATCGACGCCCGCACCCTGGCCCTGGAACCGGTGCCCACCGATGGCGCGCTGAACCTCGGCGCCACCACCATCAGCGGGGTCGGCCAAACCGAGGACAGCACCAGCTACCAGCCCCCGCCCACCAGCTCGGTGATGCGTTCCCGCGCGTTGCTGCTGGAAACCCCGCAGACCGTCAACGTGGTCCCCGCGCAAGTGCTGCGCGACCAGACCCCGCGCAACCTGGATGACGCCCTGGCCAATATCAGCGGCATCACCCAGGCCAACACCCTGGCCAGCACCCAGGACGCGGTGATGCTGCGCGGCTTCGGCGACAACCGTAACGGCTCGATCATGCGCGATGGCATGCCGGTGGTGCAGGGCCGGGCGTTGAATTCAACCGCAGAACGGGTCGAAGTGCTCAAGGGCCCGTCGTCGCTGCTGTATGGCATCCAGGACCCGGGCGGCGTGGTCAACATCGTCAGCAAAAAGCCGCAACTGACCCAGGCCACGTCCCTGACCGTGCGCGGCTCCACCTTCGGCGACGGCAAGAACGGCAGCGGCGGCAACCTCGACACCACCGGCCCCATCGGCGATTCGGGCTTGGCCTATCGCCTGATCGTCGACCATGAGGACGAAGACTACTGGCGCAATTTCGGCACCCACCGCGAGTCGCTGGTGGCGCCGTCCCTGGCCTGGTACGGCGATACCACCAAGTTGTTGTTCGCCTACGAACACCGCGAATTCCTCTCGCCGTTCGACCGCGGCACCGCCATCGACAAATCCAACCACCCGCTGGACATCCCGGCCACTCGCCGTCTGGATGAGCCGTTCAACAACATGGAAGGCCGTTCCGACCTGTACCGCTTCGAAGCCGACCACGATTTGAACGACGACTGGAAAGCCCACTTCGGCTACAGCTGGAACCGTGAAACCTACGACGCCAGCCAGGTGCGTGTCAGCGCGGTGAACACCAACGGCACACTGACCCGCAAGATGGACGGCACCAAGGGCGCGATCACCACCGACCGTTTCGCCACAGCCAGCCTGGAAGGCAAGGTCAATGTGCTGGGCATGCAGCATGACCTGGTGTTCGGCCTGGACGACGAGTACCGCAAGATCTACCGCGCCGACCTGATTCGCCAGAACTCGCGCGGTACGTTCAACTACAACAACCCGGTGTACGGCAACGAAGTTGCGGGCACCACCGTCAGCGCCGCCGACAGCGCCCAGACCGACCTGCTGCGCAGCGACTCGCTGTTCTTCCAGGACGCGATTCACCTGACTGACCAGTGGATCTTCGTGGCCGGTGCGCGCTATCAGATGTATGACCAGTACGCCGGCAAAGGCGTGCCGTTCAAGGCCAACACCAACGGCAATGGCCAGGCCTGGGTGCCACGTGCCGGCCTGGTGTACCGCTACACCGATGAGTTGTCGTTCTACGGCAGCTACACCGAGTCGTTCAAGCCCAACTCCACCATCGCCGCCTTGGCCGATGGCAGCACGTTGACCGGTGACCTCACGCCGGAGGAATCCAAGTCGTGGGAGCTGGGCGCCAAGCTCGACATCCCCGGGCGCATCACCGCCAGCGCAGCGTTGTTCACTATCGACAAACGCAATGTGCTGGTGTCGGTGGGCTCCGGCGCCAACACCATCTACAGCATCGCAGGGCAGGTGCGTTCCCGTGGCCTGGAACTGGACGCCAGCGGCCAGTTGACCGACAAGTGGAGCCTGATCGGCAGCTACGCCTTCACCGACGCCGAAGACATCAAGGACAACGACCCGACACTGGAAGGCAACCGCCTGCAAAACGTGGCCAAGCACACCGGCTCGCTGTCGGTGGCCTACGACTTCGGCAACATTTTCGGCGGCGATCAGTTGCGTGTGGGCACCGGTGCGCGGTATGTCGGCGAGCGCGCAGGCGACGCCGCCAACGACTTCACCCTGCCGGGCTACACCGTGGCGGATGCCTTCGCCACCTACGACACCAAGATCGACGGGCAGAAGGTCAAGTTCCAGGTCAACGTGAAGAACCTGTTCGACCGCGTTTACTACACCTCTGCGGCCAGCCGACTGTTTGTGTCCATGGGCGATGCGCGGCAGGTATCGGTGTCCAGCACCCTGGAGTTCTAAAACCTGGCGGGCTCCCTATGGCAAGTGTGCTCCTTGTGGTGGGCAGGCTTCCTCTGGTGAGCGGGCCTCCTG
Organism: Pseudomonas sp. GW821-FHT09D08; assembly: GCF_059416305.1. NCBI lineage: Bacteria > Pseudomonadati > Pseudomonadota > Gammaproteobacteria > Pseudomonadales > Pseudomonadaceae > Pseudomonas > Pseudomonas sp. GW821-FHT09D08. The sequence goes on along the minus strand of NZ_JBWKOX010000002.1, from coordinate 300,430 downwards.
TGGTGAGCGGGCTTCCTCTGGTGAGTGGGCTTCCTGTGGTGAGCGGGCTTGCCCCGCGTTGGGCTGCGAAGCAGCCCCAAAACAGACTCCATGGTGCTCCTGAAAGAACGCGACGGCATCAGTAAGGGCGGCTTCGCCACCCAACGCGGGGCAAGCCCGCTCGCCACAAAGGTACGGAGCTGTTAGCGTTGCGGCCACCAATGGCTTTGCGGAACACGTTACTGATGCACTTTGGACGATGGCTACACCTGTTGTGCCTGAGCGTTTTACTGGGCGGCTGCGCGAGTGTTTCGCAGCCATCCACGCCTTCAACCCTGGATCAGCTGTTGGCCGATCCTGCCCTCAACGGCGCCACGGTTTCCGTCATGGTGCGCGACGCCCGCAGTGGCAGCACCCTCTATCAGCACAACCCGCGCACGCGCCTGATCCCGGCCTCCAACCTCAAGTTGCTGACCACCGCTGCGGCGATGGATGTGCTGGGGCCGCAATACCGCTTCTCCACCCAACTGTTGAGCAACGGCACCCAGCAAGGTGGGCGCCTGGCCGGCAACCTGTACCTACGCGGTCTCGGCGACCCGACCACGCAGTTCGCCGACTACCAGGCACTGGCCGCCCAACTGGCGAGCCAGGGCGTGCGCCAGGTGCAAGGCAACCTGGTGTTCGACGACACGTGGTTCGACGCCGAGCGTTTGGGCGTGGACTGGGCCCAGGACGACGAGAGCACTTACTACGGCGCACAGATTTCGGCGCTGACGGTGTCGCCCAACACGGATTTTGATGCAGGCACCTTACTCGTCACGGCAAAGGCTCCCGTCGCCCTCGGCCAGCCAGTGAACGTGGTGGTGAGCCCGTCAACCGACTACGTGCAACTGAGTAACCGCGCCATCAGCGGCCCCGGCAACAGCTACGCGATTACCCGCCAGCACGGCACCAACCTGCTGCAACTCAGCGGCGCGCTGGCGCCGGGCAAGCAAAGCCGGCAGTGGGTGAGTGTGTGGGAACCGACGCAATTGGTGGCCAATCTGTTTGAGCAGGCGCTGACGCAGCAGGGTATCCAGGTGCTCGGGCGGCGCGTGATCGGGGGGGCCAGCCCTGCGACGGCGACGGTGTTGGCCGAACATCAATCGGCGCCGTTGCAGGACTTGATCACGCCGCTGCTCAAGCTTTCGAACAACAACATGTCCGAAGCCCTGCTCAAGGCCATGGGCCGCAAAACCGCCAACGCGGGCACTGCGGCAGCGGGCGTGGCGGCGGTGGCGGCGTTCATGCAGCGCCAGGGCCTGGACCCGGCGACGCTCAGCCAGGTAGATGGCTCAGGCTTGTCGCGACGCAACCTGGTGTCGGCGCAGAACCTGACCGACCTGCTGCTGGCTAGCGCCAAACAACCCTGGTTCGACGCCTGGTACAACGCCTTGCCGATTGCCGGCAATGCCGACCGTATGACCGGCGGCAGCCTGCGCTATCGCCTGCGCGGGACGGCTGCCGAAAACAACCTGCACGCCAAGACCGGCTCCATGGCCGGTGTATCATCGTTGAGCGGCTATATCACCGATGCCGAGGGACGACGCCTGGTGTTTTCGATAATCAGCAATAACTACCTCAGCGACGCAGCCCCTGTCCGCGCCCTCGAGAACCGCGTGGCGCTGGCCCTGGCCCAGTGGCACGACTAGTTCAGGGCTGGTAGCCCATTCGCCAGCTCACGGCCCGGGTCGCCGCCAGCAAGCGCTGCGCCGCCGGGCCATCTTCGTCGGCGTGGAACAGCGAGGTGGGGCCGACCACGGTCATCACCGCCGCCACTTGCCCGACCGCGTTGAATACCGGTGCCGACAGCGCATCCACCCCCGGCATCAGTAGGCCATGCACAAAGTGCAGGCCACGGTTGCGGATTTGTTCGCAGGTGGTGGCGTAAGCCTGGTCGTCGGCGAGGGCATGGGCGGTGCCGGCCTGGATTTCACGCTCACGCAATTCGACGGTTTCCCGCGACGGCAGGAAGGCACTGAACACCAGCCCGGTGGATGAGCTGAGCAGTGGCAGCACCGAACCCAATTGCGTCACCACCGTCACCGCGCGCACGGCCGGTTCGATCTGCACCACCGTCGCGCCCTGGTTGCCCCATACCGCCAGGAAGCAGGTTTCATTCAACTCGTCGCGCAACTCTGCCAGGGGCATCGCGCCGACTTTCAGCACGTCCATGCTGCCCAGCGCGGCGAGGCCAACACGCAATGCTTCGCGCCCCAGGCCGTAATGGTTGGTGGCGGCGTTCTGTTCGGCAAAACCCGAGGCGATCAGCGCCTGTAAATAACGGTGCACCTTGCTCGCCGGCATCTGCACGTGGTCGGCCAGCCGCGACAACGACGTGGAGGGCGACAGTTCGGCCAGGGCCTTGAGGATATCGGTGCCCACTTCGGCCGAGCGGACTTTCTGTTTACCGGTGTCGCGGGGCTTTTCCATGGAGGGGCGAGAATCCGAGAGATGAATGGGCGTCTTTATAGCTTGACGGTCGATAGTGATCAAATTACGTTATGCGTAACTGGATTACGATAAAAACAACTTCCGCCTTGAGGATGATCCATGCACCTCGAATACCTGTCGGGCTTCGGCAATGAATTCGCCAGCGAAGCCCTGCCCGGTGCCTTGCCGGTCGGCCAGAACTCCCCGCAAAAAGCCCCCTACGGGCTGTATACCGAGCTGTTTTCCGGCACCGCCTTCACCATGGTGCGCAGCGAAGCCCGCCGCACCTGGCTGTACCGCATTCAGCCATCGGCCAATCACCCCGCGTTTATCAAGCTGGAGCGGCAGTTGGCCGGCGGTCCGTTGGGCTCGGTGACGCCCAATCGCCTGCGCTGGAACCCGTTGGATATTCCGAGTGAGCCGACGGACTTTATCGACGGCCTGGTCGGCATGGTGGCCAACGCCGGGTCGGAAAAACCCTCGGGCATCAGCATCTATAACTACTGCGCTAATCGCTCCATGGACCGTGTGTTCTTCAATGCCGACGGCGAACTGTTGATCGTGCCCGAGCAGGGCCGCCTGCGCATCGCCACTGAACTGGGGGTGCTGGACGTCGAGCCGCTGGACATTGTGGTGTTGCCCCGTGGCCTCAAATTTCGCGTCGAGCTGCTGGATGCACAGGCGCGCGGTTACGTCGCCGAAAACCATGGCGCGCCTCTGCGCCTGCCGGACCTGGGGCCTATCGGCAGCAACGGCCTGGCCAATCCGCGTGACTTCCTCACCCCGGTGGCCCACTACGAAGACCTCAGGCAACCGACCACGCTGGTGCAGAAATTCCTCGGTGAACTGTGGGCGTGCGAGCTGGACCATTCACCACTGAACGTGGTGGCCTGGCACGGCAACAACGTGCCGTACAAATACGACCTGCGCCGCTTCAACACCCTTGGCACCGTGAGTTTCGATCATCCCGATCCGTCGATCTTCACCGTATTGACCTCGCCCACCAGCGTGCACGGCTTGGCCAACCTCGACTTCGTGATCTTCCCGCCGCGCTGGATGGTGGCCGAGAACACCTTCCGTCCGCCGTGGTTCCACCGCAACCTAATGAACGAATACATGGGCCTGATCCAGGGCGCCTATGATGCCAAGGCCGAAGGCTTCCTGCCCGGCGGCGCCTCGCTGCACAGCTGCATGAGCGCCCACGGCCCGGACGGCGAGACTTGCACCAAGGCCATCAACGTGGACCTGGCGCCGCACAAGATCGATAACACCATGGCCTTCATGTTCGAGACCAGCCAAGTGCTGCGTCCCACTCAGTTCGCCCTGGAGTGCCCGCAACTGCAACCTTCCTATGACGCGTGCTGGGCCTCGTTGCCCGTCACCTTCAACCCGAACCGGAGATAACCCATGACGCAGCCAACCCCTACCCGCAGTTGGGTAGCCTCCGCCAATGGTCACCGCGATTTCCCCCTGCAAAACCTGCCGCTGGGCGTGTTCAGCATTAACGGCTCTGCCCCGCGCAGTGGCGTGGCGATTGGCGATTCCATCCTCGATCTGCATGCCGCTTTGGATGAGTTTGAAGGCGAAGCCCGCCGTGCCGTTGAAGCCACTGCCGGCGGCCAGTTGAACGCCTTCTTCGAATTGGGCCGTGGTCCGCGTGTGGCCTTGCGCGAGCGCCTGCTGGAACTGTTGGCGGAGGGCAGCAAACTGCAGAGCCGTGAAGCGCAGGTGCTGCACCGCGCCGCCGATTGCCAGATGCACGTGCCGGCGAAGATCAACGACTACACCGACTTCTACGTCGGCATCGAGCACGCGCAGAACGTCGGTAAACTGTTCCGCCCGGATAACCCGCTGCTGCCGAACTACAAGTATGTGCCGATCGGTTATCACGGCCGCGCCTCGACCATTCGCCCCTCGGGTGCCGACGTCCGTCGTCCCAAAGGCCAGACCTTACCGGCTGGGCAGACCGAACCAACCTTCGGCCCCTGCGCGCGCCTGGACTATGAGCTGGAACTGGGCATCTGGATTGGCCAGGGCAACGCCATCGGCGACTCGATTGCCATCGGCGATGCGGCCGAGCATATCGCCGGTTTCTGCCTGCTCAATGACTGGTCGGCGCGGGACATCCAGGCCTGGGAATACCAGCCGCTGGGGCCGTTCCTGTCGAAGAGCTTCATCACCAGCATTTCACCGTGGGTGGTCACGGCCGAAGCCCTGGAACCGTTCCGCAAAGCACAACCGGCGCGGCCCGAAGGCGATCCACAGCCGCTGCCATACCTGCTGGATAAGCGTGACCAGGCCGCTGGCGCCTTGGATATCGAGCTTGAGGTGCTGTTGACCACCGCCGCCATGCGCGAACAGAACCTGCCGGCCCATCGCCTGGCCCTGAGCAACAGCCTGCATATGTACTGGACCGTCGCGCAGTTGGTGGCGCACCACAGCGTCAACGGTTGCCAACTGCAGGCCGGTGACCTGTTTGGTTCGGGCACCTTGTCCGGTCCTGAAGCCGGGCAGTTCGGCAGCCTGCTGGAGATGACCGAAGGCGGTAAGAAAGTCATTGAACTGCCTTCCGGCGAAGTGCGCAGGTTCCTTGAGGACGGTGACGAGGTGATCCTGCGCGCCCGTTGCAACCGTGAAGGCTTCGCCTCCATCGGCTTCGGCGAATGCCGTGGCACCGTGGTCGCGGCGCGCTAGGAGGGCAGGGGCGATGGAACTCTATACCTACTACCGCTCTACGGCGTCCTACCGGGTGCGCATCGCCCTTGCGCTCAAGGGCCTGGATTTCACTGCGGTGCCCGTCAACCTGCTGGTGCCGGCGGGTGGCGCCAATCGCCAGCCGGAGTACTTGGCCATCAACCCCCAAGGTCGCGTGCCGGCCTTGCGCACCGATGACGGCGAGCTGTTGATTCAATCCCCGGCGATCATTGAATACCTGGACGAACGTTATCCACAGGTGCCGTTGCTTTCCAAGGACATGGCCACCCGTGCCCATGAGCGCGCAGTGGCGTCGATCATCGGCTGCGATATTCACCCATTGCACAACTCCAGCACCCAGAACCTGTTGCGTCAGTGGGGCCATGACGAGGCGCAGGTGCTGGAGTGGATCGGGCATTGGATCAGCCAGGGGCTGGGGGCGGTGGAGCAGTTGATTGGCGATAAGGGGTATTGCTTCGGCGAGCAGCCGGGGACGGCCGATGCCTTCCTGATTCCCCAGCTGTATGCGGCGGAGCGCTTCAAGGTGCCGCTGGGGGCGTATCCGCGCATCGGCAGGGTGGCGGCGTTGGCGGCGCAGAATCCGGCATTTATCCAGGCCCATCCTGCCAATCAACCCGACACTCCTGAGTGATCGTGCCCGCGCAGAGCGTGAGCACAATAATAAAAACAGGTACCTTGCGATGCACAATCAGATTGCCAGCTTTCGCGCGGCACTCGATGCCCGTCCGGTGTCGCGCTACCAGTGGTTGATTCTCCTGTTGCTGGCCTTGTTGCTGGTAACCGATGGCTACGATGCCCAGGTGCTGGGTTATGTGGTACCGGCGCTGGCGTCGGATTGGGGGCTGGAAAAGGCCGCGTTCGGCCCGGTATTCAGTGCCAACCTGCTGGGGCTCACGCTGGGCTCGCTGCTGGTGACTCCCCTGGCCGACCGCTTTGGCGTTCGCCGCATCCTGCTGGGCTGCGTGCTGATCTACGCCAGCCTCACGGTGTTGATGGTCTTCGCCAGCTCGCTGACCACGCTGATGGCGGCGCGCTTTATCTGCGGTATCGGCATGGGCGGCGCGATGCCCAGTGCCATGGCGTTGATGTCGGACTATTCCCCGCCACGCTTGCGCACCTTGATGGTGACGTTGGCGGCGTGCGGCTTTTCGTTCGGCGGCGCAGCCGGTGGGTTTGTGGCCGCAGGATTTATCGACGGCTTTGGCTGGCAGGCGGTGTTTCTTGCCGGCGGCGTGACGCCGTTGCTGCTGTTCCCTTTTCTGTTGTGGCTGCTGCCGGAATCCCTGCCGCGCCTGCTGCGCGATGCGCCGCCGTATGCACGCTTGCATAAGGTCACCGCGCGCATGTTGCCTGGGTGGCGTGCGCCGCTGGCGAGCGAGGACGAAAACCGCCGCGAGCAGGGCAGCCCGTTGACGGTGGTGGAGCTGTTTCGCCATGGCTATGCACGCCCGACCGTGCTGATCTGGGCGACCTTCTTTGTCAGCCTGATCCTGCTGTATTTCATGATCAGCTGGTTGCCGTCGCTGCTGCTGGAAAGTGGCCTGGCGTTGAGTGAAGCCAACCTGGTGACCTCAATGTTCCTGTTCGCCGGCACCTTGGGTGCCATCGGCATGGCCTGGTTTGCCGATCGATTGAAGCACAAGGTGCGGCTGTTGTCCGGCGTGCTGGCCGCGGCTGCAGTGTGTACCGTGCTGCTGGGGCTGAACCACGACAATCCGCGCTATCTGGTGGCCTGTGTGTTTGCCGCCGGGTTTTGCATCATCGGCGGGCAACTGACCCTTAATGCTTTCGCCAGCAATTTTTATCCGGCGCATGTACGCGCCACCGGTACGGGTTGGGCATTGGGTGTAGGGCGCTTCGGCTCGATCCTGGGCCCGTTGCTGGGCAGCATGCTGCTGGCGATGCATATTCCGGTGCAGCAGATTTTCTTCTTCTGCGCGATTCCGGCGGTGATCGCGGCGTTGTTGATCATTCAAGTGCGCTCGCCCGCGACTGACGCGCCGAAGGGCCCTTTGCACGGCGATATCCTCAAGGTACCGGCCAATCACTGAAGATGTTGCATCTACATCGAGCAGGATCATTGTGGTGAGCGAGTTTCTGTGGTGAGCGGGCTTGCCCCGCGCTGGAGTGCGAAGCGCTCCCACGATTTTTGGGGCCGCTACGCAGCCCAACGCGGGGCAAGCCCGCTCACCACAGAAGGCCGCTCACCACATAAGCCCGCTTGCCACAGGGAAATAGGCGCTTGAGAGCAGTGGGTTCAATGCACCACGGAGTTGGGCGGCAGGTGCCCCAGGCGCTCAGTCAGGCGCAGGCGTTGGATCGGGTCTTCGCTGAGCATCAGCGCGTGTTCCAGGTCGAAGCGTTCGGCGTTGGGGCAATCCAGGCGTTGATACAGGCTGGCCCGCGCGAGGTAATCGGCAGCGCTGGCATTGCCCAGTTCCAGCACGCGTTCGGCGTCGATCAGCGCGGCCAGGGGGTTGTCATTGGCCAAGTGCAACTGGCGCAAGTTGCGGGACAACCGTTGCAGGATCGAACGGGGTTCGGCGGTGTGCAGGTGATCGGCCTGCAACTTGAGGTTGGGACCATACTGGCGTTGCAGCAGCTCGCGGCAGTCGTTGGGGTACAGGCGTCGTCCGCCGCAAGGGTCCAGCAGGTGATCGGCACCGGGCACCCGCAGCAGGAAGTGGCCGGGAAAGTTGACGCCGACCATGGGAATGCCCAGGCGTCGCGCCAGCTCCATGGCAATCAACCCCATGGCCAGGGGTTGCCCGCGTTTGCGTTGCAACACCTTGTCCAGCAGGGCAGCGGCGGGGCGCAGCGGGGTGAAATCATCCTGGGCGAAGCCGAGGTCATTCATACCTCGCAGCAAGGGTTGGCCCAGTTCGTCCGCTGGCAGCAGGGGCATGCCCAGGCTGACCTGTTGCTCGAGCAATTTCAGGTCCTGCATGATCAACGCCGGTTGCACCGCCGGGTCATGCTCGGCGGCGATCCACAGCGCGGCTTCAAACAGCGCGGGGGGCGAACGTTCCAGGCAGGCGAAAAAAGCGTGACGGGGATTCATTGCATTCTCCGGCGAATGCCCCCGTTTTAGCCTTGCTGGGAATTTTCGTCCAGTGGCTTAAGAAATATCCTATCCGCTTATGTCACAAGACCTACAAAACCGGACGACTTATTCCAGCGCACTTCGGCAGTTTTCTGCCGCAAGCCTATACTTGGCGACACAAGAAGTGATTCGGGAGCTCGACGATGTTTGCTCTCATGCACAGCACCCGCCTTGAATCGCTGCACCTGAGCATCGACCCGGTGACGGGGTTGAAGGCGGTCATAGCCATCCACAACAGCCGCCTGGGCCCAGCCTTGGGTGGTTGTCGCTACCTTGCCTACCCCGACGATGAAAGCGCCGTGGCGGACGCCGCGCGCCTGGCCCAAGGCATGAGCTACAAGGCCGCCCTGGCCGGGTTGCCGGTGGGTGGCGGGACGGCGGTGATCCTGCGCCCTGCCCATGTGGAAAACCGTGCGGCACTGTTTGAAGCCTTCGGTCGTTGCATCGAGCAACTCGACGGTCGCTACATCACCGCTACCGACAGCGGCACCTCGGTCGCCGACATGGACTGCATCGCCCAACACACTCGCTTCGTTACCAGCACCACCGCCGCCGGCGACCCCTCGCCCCATGCCGCCATGGGCGTGTTCGCGGGTATCCGCACCACCGCCATGGCACGCCTGGGCAGCGACAACCTCGAAGGCTTGCGCGTGGCCATCCAGGGCCTGGGCAACGTGGGCTTCGCCCTGGCCGAACAACTGCACGCCGCCGGCGCCGAACTGCTGGTCAGCGACATCGACCACGGCAAGGTGCAGCTGGCCATGGAACAGCTCGGCGCGCACCCCATCGCCAACGACGCCTTGCTCAGCACCCCGTGCGACATCCTCGCGCCCTGCGGCCTGGGCGCCGTGTTCAACCGCCAGAGCGTCGGCCAGCTCCGCTGCGCCGCCGTCGCCGGTTCCGCCAGTGCGCAACTGACCAACCTGCAAGTGGCCGACCAACTCGAAGGCCGCGGCATCCTCTACGCCCCGGACTATGTGATCAACTCCGGCGGCCTGATCTACGTCGCCCTCAAGCACAGCGGCGCCGAACTGCCGACCATCACCGCGCACCTGTCCAACATCGGCACGCGCCTGACGGAAATCTTCGCCCACGCCCAGGCCGAAAAACGCTCACCCGCACGGGTCGCGGACGAGCTGGCCGAGCGCCTGCTCTACAAATAGGCATTAAAAAGGCCCCGAATCATCGACTCAGGGCCTGTTCAATTCGGGCTTTTATTCCGCCGGTGCGTTCAGCAACTCGGACAATGCATCCGGTTGGCTCTTGAACGCCTTGGCAAACACATCGCGATTCTTCGCCATGTAGATCCCGGCTTCCTCCACCTGCTGCTCGCTCAGGGACGGCACGGCTTTTTGCAACACTTCTGCGAGCAACTCAGCGAGTTCAAGCATCTTGTCATGACGGTCAGCTTCGGCTTTATCCATGAACAAACGCTCCAGATCTCGGCTGCTGCGGTATACCACTTCGACGGCCATTCACCACCTCACATGCCTTCACGATAGTTGTCTTTTGCGACTACTGTATTTATATACAGCGAAAAGGGTAAGCCAAACCGTGGGGTTTGGGTAGCAGTTTTTTAATGTAGCCGGGAAATAGGGGTTTGCTACACCGGAAATTTCTGACAACTTGCCGGGGTTGCGCTGGAATTGTCCGGTGGCTTACTTTCACCGGGCGCTGCAAATGCAGCTAGCGGGCTTGGCGGCCCAACAAGGAAGCGCAACAACACCCCTATAAGACTGCAGGCGTTTTTTGCATTTGCATTCTTGTGTCATGGCGGGTTGCGCATGGACCCTTCGGGGTGCCGGGTTGTTCCTTACCGGTCCGCCAACCTTGTGCAATCCGTCACCCAACCTGCTTGGCGGCAGGCGGTGATGGTTTCTTAACTAAGGAACTAATCTATGAAAAAAATCACTCCCAACCCCCCGTCCACCGATTCGACGCTATTCAGCGTCACGCCTGAAGCTGACACAGAAACCTTACTGGCTAACGCCAGCGAAACCCTGAACAGCGCCCGTGAAATGGCTAATATGCTGGCATTCGACCTTGAAGGTCCGCAGCGAAGTCTTGTATTGGCCATTCACCAATTGGTTGAGATTGGCGGTCTGTTAGTCGACCAAGCGCTAGAGAAAGTCGCACCAGTTTGATGCCAAGCCCTCTGACCGTTCTTACGTTTATGGGAACGGTCAAAAAATAGTCACAAATGGCTTCGATTTTTCCTGTTACTCACTTCATCGCTCGGAGCACGACAGTAAAAACTCCAGCGACTAGACTCCTTCTTCATCGACAACGGAGGCTTTTATGGACACTTCCTTTTCCTCAGGTATCCCCGCAGATACCGAAGAGCAGGCCGACAGCTATGACCGCTGGTTTCGCGCCAAGGTACAGGCCGCTCTTGATGATCCAAGCCCTGGCATTCCTCATGATGAAGTGATGGCAGAGATGCGCGCGTTAATTGAATCCAAACGCAAGAAAGGCGATGCTGATTGAGTGGGCTCCCGCAGCGCGGGTCCAACTCCGGCAAATTACTGATTACATCAGCGACCGCAATCCAGTTGCTGCGCTTGAGCTAAACCAAGCAATAGAAGCCTCCGTGCTGGCTCTTTCTCGTAGGCCCCATCTTTACCGCCCTGGGCGTGTCATCGGTACGCGAGAGATGGTGGTACACCCGAATTATCTGGTCGTTTATAAGGTGACAGACAACATTCGGGTCATCTCGGTTTTACACGCCCGCCAGCGATATCCTTGAAAAATCCGCTTCTCGGATGGGCAAAGTATCTACTCTGCTCATCCTCCCACGTGCCTCATGTCACCCCGCCATCATCTTATACCCGCCTCTGGCCTTTTTTCTGCATGCAGAACAACCGTCACGTCCAACCCGCATTATCCGGTCGAACCGACCTAAGGAAGCACCATCGTGAAATTTAATTGGGCCGAAAAGCTGCGCCATCAAGTCCATGGGCTGGCCGAGTCCCTGGGTAACCTGTTTGTCGAGTCGTTCCATTACCTGGCGTTGTTCGCCATCGGTGCGGTGACCGCCTGGGCTGCGGTGATGGAATTCCTGGGGATGCTGGAGAACGGGCACATCAAGATCGACGACATCCTGCTGCTGTTCATCTACCTGGAATTGGGCGCGATGGTCGGGATTTATTTCAAGACCAACCACATGCCGGTGCGCTTCCTGATCTACGTGGCGATCACCGCGCTGACGCGTCTGTTGATCTCCAACGTGTCCCACCACAATCCACCCGACCTCGGCATCATCTACCTGTGCGGCGGGATTCTGCTGCTGGCGTTTGCGATTCTGGTGGTGCGCTACGCGTCGTCGGCGTTCCCGTCGGTGAAGGTCGAAGGCCCGCGTCGCAAGGGCGAGGCGAGCCTGGAGACCGAGAAGGGTGAGCTTTAAAGCCCGACGCTGAAGGGCAGGGCGCGGGTCGGTGGCCGCTGCAACAATTTGTGGCTGTCGCCGTCCGTCATCACCGCCAGGATCTCCATGGCGCTGTGGCCCTGCTCGATGGCAATGCCGAATTGAATGCTTTGCACCAGGCGTTTGAGCCGTTGCGGGTCGTTGCGTTGTTCGGCGCTGATCATGCGTTTGGCCACTACGCCCGTCTCGTCCGAGAGGGTGAGCATGATGCTGCCGTCGAGCCGTTGAATGCTCAGGTTGACGCGGTATTTTGGGGTGAAGGTGTCGGTGATGATCTGAAAAGGATTGTCCATGGTGCGTTACCGCCTGATAAGAACATGCAGTCATTGACGACCGGTGTCGTGATTAGTTCGCGTTGCCTGACCACCGGCCACTCCGTCGCTGAGGTGGTACAAATTCCGTTTACCTCATGAGCTGTACAGCAAAGGGCGTGCCGTACAGCGATCTGTCAAACAATGAGCTCCTTATGTGGGAGGGGGCTTGCTCCCGATAGCGGTGCATCAGTCAATGAATACTTGGCTGATGCACCGCTATCGGGAGCAAGCCCCCTCCCAGATGGGTTCTATGTTGTTATTGAGGTTGGTGATCCGTTTCAGGGCAACACGGAAAAAACGATCGCAGACAGCGCAATCAGCCCGATCAGCACCACAAACACATTCGACACCTGGCCCGAATACTGGCGTAAAGCTGGCACGCGATGGATGGCGTACATCGGCATCAGGAACAGCAGGCAGGCGATGATCGGCCCGCCCAGGGTTTCGATCATGCCCAGGATACTCGGGTTGAAGGTGGCCACGGCCCAGCAGGTCAGCACCATGAACAGCGCGGTGCAGCGTTCCAGCCATTTGGATGACATCGAACGGTCACGCCCGCGCAGGGATTTGACGATCAGCCCCTGGAAGCCTTCGCTGGCGCCGATGTAGTGGCCGAGGAAGGACTTGGTAATCGCCACCAGCGCGATCAATGGCGCGGCGTAAGCGATCAGCGGCGTCTGGAAATGGTTGGCCAGGTACGACAGGATCGAAATGTTCTGCGCCTTGGCCGCCGCCAGGTCAGCCGGCGACAGGGCCAGCACGCAGCTGAAGCAGAAGAACATCACCGTCAGCACCATCATGCCGTGGGCCGTGGCGAGGATGCCGCTGCTTTTGCGTTCGGCCAGCGGGCCGTACACGCGCTTCTGGTCGACGGCGAAGGCGGAGATGATCGGCGAGTGGTTGAATGAGAACACCATCACCGGGATCGCCAGCCATAGCGTGTTGAAAAACACTGGCAGGGGCATGCCCTCGCTGGCGGAGGCGAAGAAGGCGCCGTTCCAGTTGGGGATCAGGCTGAGCGCCAGCAACAGCAAGGCGGCGACGAACGGATAGACCAGCACGCTCATGGCCTTGACGATCACACCCTGGCCGCAGCGCACAATGGCCATCAGGCCGAGGATCAGTACCAGCGACAGGATCGCCCGGGGCGGCGGCGCCAGGTGCAGTTGGTGCTCCATAAAGCTGCCCAGGGTGTTGGTCAGTGCCACGCTGTACACCAGCAGGATCGGGAAGATCGCAAAAAAATACAGCAGGGTGATCAGCTTGCCCGCACCGACGCCGAAGTGTTCTTCGACGACTTCGGTGATGTCGCCGGATTTGCCTGACAGCACAAAGCGCGTCAGACCACGGTGGGCAAAGAAGGTCATCGGGAAGGCCAGCAGCGCCAGCACGATCAACGGCCAGAAGCCGCCGACGCCGGCATTGATCGGCAGGAACAAGGTGCCGGCGCCGATGGCGGTGCCGTAGAGGCCGAGCATCCACGTGGTGTCGTGTTGGGTCCAGCCAGTGGTAACGGTAGTGTCTAAAGCAGGATTTTCAGCCGCAGGTGTACGTACATCGGTCATCGTTATTGCCTCGTTATTATTTTTGCGCGGGCTCACGTTGGGGCGGGACGAAGTGCTCCGATCAGCACTCCACCCAGCTGACCGCCAGGCCGCCCCGTGAAGTTTCTTTGTATTTGTCGTGCATGTCGGCGCCGGTATCGCGCATGGTGCGGATCACCCGGTCGAGGGAAATGAAATGCTTGCCGTTACCGCGCAGGGCCATTTGCGTGGCGTTGATGGCCTTGACCGCGGCGATGGCATTGCGCTCGATGCACGGCACTTGCACCAGGCCGCCGACCGGGTCGCAGGTCAGGCCGAGGTTGTGTTCCAGGCCGATTTCGGCGGCGTTTTCCAGTTGCTCGGGGGTGGCGCCGAGGATGTCGGCCAAGCCGGCGGCGGCCATGGCGCAGGCTGAACCGACTTCGCCCTGGCAGCCGACTTCGGCACCGGAGATCGAGGCGTTTTTCTTACACAGAATGCCGACGGCTGCGGCGGCCAGGAAGAAATTGATCACATCGTCGTCAGACGCGTCGGCATTGAACTTCATGTAGTAGTGCAGCACCGCCGGGATGATCCCCGCTGCGCCATTGGTCGGCGCCGTGACCATGCGCCCGCCTGCGGCATTTTCTTCGTTGACGGCGAGGGCGAACAGGTTGACCCATTCCATGGCCGACAAGGTCGAGGTAATTACATTGGGTTTGCCGATTTCCAACAGGCTGCGGTGCAATTTCGCTGCACGCCGTGGCACGTCCAGGCCACCGGGCAGGATGCCTTCATCGCGCAAGCCTTGCTCCACGCATTCGCGCATCACCGACCAGATATGCAGCAGGCCGCTGCGGATCTGTTCTTCGCTGCGCCAGGCGCGTTCGTTGGCCATCATCAATTCGGAAACCCGCAGGCCGTGCTGGTTGCACAGCGCCAGCAGCTCGACGGCGCTGGAGAAGTCGTAGGGCAATTGCACATCGCTGGCCGGCGCGATGCCCGAAGCCGCTTCAGCGGCTTCGATGATGAAACCGCCACCCACCGAATAATAGGTCTGCTCGCTGAGCAGGCCGTTGTCGCCGTAGGCGTGCAGGGACATGGCGTTGGGGTGGTAGGGCAGGCTTTCGTCCAGCAGCAAGAGGTCGCTGTGCCAGTTGAAGGCAATTTCTTGTTGACCGGCCAGTAACAGCCGCCCGGACTCGCGCAGTCGCTGGATTCGGGTGTTGATCGAGGTGGGATCGACCTGATCCGGCCATTCGCCCATCAAGCCCATGACGCAGGCGCGGTCGGTGGCGTGGCCGACACCAGTGGCGGACAGCGAGCCATACAGGCGCACTTCGACCCGGCGCGTTTCACTCAGCAAGTGCTGGTCGCCCAGGGCCTGGGCGAAGGTCGCCGCCGCGCGCATGGGGCCGACGGTATGGGAGCTGGACGGGCCGATGCCCACTTTGAATAGATCGAAAACGCTGATAGCCATGCTAAACCCTTACAAGCAATGGAGTAGGAATCGCTGCCATGTTTTGTAGGACGAGCGCAATTGGCGCGATACTGAGCTTCTGGATCGGCACTGACCAACGAATTATCCTAAGACACCCTTTAGCAGGACTAAACCCTATGGCTCGCCCTCTCCATGGCCAGACTTACGTCTGGTTGCACGTGTTTTCCTGCGCTGCCCGGCATCTGTCGTTCACCCGCTGCGCCGAAGAACTGCACATCACGCCGGGAGCGGTGAGCCAGCAAATCCGCCAATTGGAGGAGCGCCTTGGGTTTCGGCTGTTTCATCGACGGGCACGGGGGGTGGAGCTGAGTGCCGAGGGCCAGCGCCTGGCGGCAACGGTGGGGGAGGCCTACGGCAGCATCGACGCCGAGTTGCAGCGCCTGGACGCGGGGATGATCAGCGGCACGCTTCGCCTGCGCTCGATTCCATCATTTCTCGGCAAGTGGCTGACCCCACGCTTACCGCGCTTGCAGCAGCGCTTCCCGGATATCCAACTGCGTATGGTCGCCGAGGACAGCAGCGTCGCCCTGCACGAGGGCGACTTTGACCTGGCCATCGATCTCAACGACGGCAGCTACCCTGGCCTGTTATCCACAGCCCTGCTGGATGAGCAGATTTTCCCGGTCTGCGCCCCCAGCCTGTTGCGGGGTCGACCGCCCTTGCATGGTCCGGCCGATCTCGTGCATTTCCCGCTGCTGCACGACATTACCGCCTGGCGTGGGAGTTATGAGTATGCGGAGTGGGAATTCTACCTGAATGCCATCGGCTATCACGTCGCCGATGTACGCCGTGGCCACACCTTCAATCGCAACCACCTGACCATCGAAGCCGCCATCGCCGGCATGGGCGTGGCGATTGCACGACGCACCTTGCTCAATGATGAGCTGGAACGCGGCACCTTGATCGTGCCGTTCGGCCTCGCGGTGCCCAACCACAAACGTTATGTGCTGCTGTATGCGCCGGGCGCCCTGAACCATCCGGGCGTGCGCGCGGTGCATGACTGGCTGGTGGAGGAAGCAGGAATTTTTCGCGCCTTGCACCCGCTGGGGGAGGGGCAATTGTGAGGATCGCGGGGCGTAAGAAGATGTAACTAACTCCCCACCCTAACAGTGTTTCTGCTCGTCGTCAGGGTTAATTTGTAATGTGGGATTTATCTTTGCAAAGGGGTTGAAATGTTTCTCTGGCTGCTCAATTGTGTAATCAAGAGGTCATGGTTTCACCACCCCGGTGTTGCAGTTTGTGACCTCTCGCGAGCTAGCTGAAATAAGGGAAGAACTATGCAAATCCAAGTCAATAGCGATAACCATATTGAAAGCAGCATCCGACTGGAGGAGTGGGTACGTACTACCATTGAGAGCACGCTCGAACGTTATGAAGAAGACCTGACCCGAGTGGAGGTCTACCTGCGGGATGAGAACGGCGACAAACCCGGTCCCCACGATTTAAGTTGCCGCCTGGAAGCGCGGCCAAAAGGCCATCAACCGCTGTCGGTGTCCGCCAAGGGCGATACCCTGGAACAAGCGATTGACAGCGCGGCCACCAAGCTGGATCACGCATTGGAACATCTGTTTGGCCGACTGCAAGGCAAGCCCCGCGCTGCCGCGAAAAACCAGCCCATCAACAAAGTGAATGAAGACGCGCTGGAACAGGAATTTCTGGAAAACGAAAACGCGGTCATTAACGGCTGACGTTCTTTTCACCCCCTGCAAACGGGCCTGCATCTGCAGGCCCGTTTTCGTTCAGGCGCCGCGTCGGAAAAAATACCGGCTCAACAGCGCCAGCCCCCCAGCGCCCAACCCGGCAAACAGCATCGCCCAACCGGCGCCATGGCGCAGTGCCGCCTTAGCATCGTTGGCTGCCAGCCCCATCGACTCCAACTTTCCTGCGGCAATGTTCTGGCTGATGGCCGGCCACTCCATTGACGTGGTGGCGGGCAGCATCTCGGCCAGCTGATGGCTGATCCCCAGCAACAGCACCAGCCCCATCAGGGCAATGTTGAGCGCCAGGGTGATCAGCCGCGCACTGAGGTCGATGCCGGAGGCCATGCCCGCGCGGTCGGCCGATACCGAGCCGGTGGTGGTATTGGTGGTGGGCGAGTTGGTCAGCGCCAGGCCTGCGCCGGCGATCACGCAGCTGAGCAGCACCAGCCCGATACGTGGGTGCGCGGCGCCGTTGACGGCGGCCATGGCGAGAAAGCCCGCGCCCATCAGGCCCAGGCCGAGGGGGATGATGCGTTCGGCGCCATAGCGCAGGGCCAGGCGCTCGGCCAGCGGCGGTACCAGCAAGGTCGGCAGGGTATAGGCGAGCAGCGCGGCGCCGGTGGTCAAGGTGTCGTAACCCAGGCCCGCCTGAAAGTACAACGGCAGGTAGATCATGAACGGCCAGAAGCTGAAGTTCATGCCGATCGAACCCATCAACGCACCGTTGAACCGCTGGATGCGGAACACCGAGAAGTCGAACATCGGGTGCGCACTGCGGAGCTCGACCGTGATGAACAGCAGCAGGCCGAGCACCGACAACGCCGCCCAACCGAGCATGGCCGGTGTTCCGAAACCGTGTTCGCTGCCTTGGGTGATGAAGTACACCAGGGCAAACACCGACAGGGTCAGGGTGAGCATGCCGGCGATGTCCAGGCGATGGGCGGCCGGGTCGCGGGACTCCTGCACGCTGACGCGCAGCAGCACCAGGGTGAACAGGGTGAGCGGCACGTGCACGAGGAACACCCAACGCCAATCCGCCACCGCCAGGATCAGTGCGCCGATCATCGGCCCGAAGCCCAGGCCCACGCCGGCAATCACGCCCCATATCGCAAACGCACGTGCCCGTGCTGCCGGTTCGCGGAACAGGTGCGAGAGGATGGCGAATTGGCAAATCATCATCGCCCCGGCACCGATGCCCTGGATAAACCGCGCCGTGATCAGCAGCGAAGAATCCTCGGCCAGCCCGCAGGCCAGTGAAGCCAGGCCAAACACCCAGAGGCACAGCACCAGCATGCGGCGACGACCAAAGCGATCCGCCAACGTGCCCGCTGCCATCAGTACGCTGGTGCAGGCCAGGGTGTAGGCGTTCATGATCCACTGGGCGTCTTGGAAGCCCGTGCCCAACTCTCGCTCGAGTGTCGGCAGGATCACCGGCACGCTGGAAATCTCCAGGCCGAACATCAGGGCGACGAGGCACACGGCCGTGAGGGCCAGCCCATTCCTGGCGGTACGCGGGGGGCTGGCGGTGGTTAGCGTGGCGGCGGGTGGCATGGGATTCTCCTGTGGATGAAGTGTCGCGTTATTTTCAGGGGAATCTGTTTCGTTATTCGTGATAAGTTTTCCGCTAATAAGGGAATTTGGGGCGACAATCGAGCCATGACGACACCGCGTTTTGATGGCGTTGAGCTGTTTCTGCACATCGTCGAAAGCGGCAACCTGACCGAGGCCGCCGAACGGCTGAACCTCACCCGCTCTGCGGTCGGCAAGGGCCTGGCACGATTGGAAGCACGCCTGGGCACATGCCTGTTGCAGCGTTCCACCCGCCGCCAGCGGCTGACCGAGGACGGCCAGGCCTACTACGAACATTGCCTGCGCGCGTTGGCGGAACTCGAGGCGGCCGAATCGGTACTGGAAAGCGGCCGGCAACAGCCACGCGGTCGTTTGCGGGCCAGCTTGCCACTGGCCTTCGGGCATCACTACGCAGCCCCGGCATTGTGGGGGTTGATGGCGCGCTATCCGGAACTGGAGATCGAGATCAGCTTCGCCGATCGGCTGGTGGACCTGGCACAGGAAGGCTTCGACGTCGCCGTGCGGATCGGCCCGCTGCCCGACACCGACCGCCTCAGTGCACGTCGCCTGGGCGAACAGGCTGTTGGGCTGGCGGCGTCACCGGCGTACTTGCAGCGCGTCGGGCCGATTGAATGCATCGAAGACCTCGCCCGCCATCGCGGCATCGCCTATCGCAGCACGACCCCGCAGCGCAATCCCGTGGCCTCGCCGTTGATGATGGACGACCTCCAGGCGGTGGCCGATGCCGCCATCGCGGGCGTCGGCCTGGCCTGGTTGCCGAGTTGGTTGATTGCGCACTATGTGCTGCGTGGGCAGCTGGTCGCGGTGTTGCCCGGCTATCGCGAGCAACCCGCGCCGATCCATGTGATCTGGCCGACAGCCGTGCATATGCCGGCCAAGACCCGTTGTGCAATCGACGCTCTGGTCGCCGCCACTCCCAGTTGCCTGGCGGGCAGTTAGAACGCGATAGAGGTCTGCACGTACAGCGTACGCGGCTCACCCACGTATTTGCCCTTGTTGTTGTCGTCGAACGAGCGGGTGAAGTACTGCGTGTTGAAGATGTTCTTCACGCCGACCGCCACATTCAGATCCGACAGTTGCGGGCCGAAGTCATAGGCTGCGCGGCTGCTGAACAGCATGTAGCCGGGGATTCGACCGTTGGCGCCGTCAGCACTTTCTGCCTGAGTGTTGGCGTTGTCGGCGAACTGGCTGCTCTGATAGCTGCTGTCCACATTGAGTTTCCAGCGCCCTTCGGTGTAACCCACGCCGAGGGTGCCTTTGTGCTTGGACGAGAAGGGCACGCGGTTGCCTTTGTTCGGGCCGTCTTCGCGGATGGTGGCGTCGACGTAGGCGTAGGTAGCGTACACATCGAAACCGGCCAGCGCCGGGCTCAAGCCATCGAGGGCGTAGTTGACGCTGGTTTCAATACCCTGGTGGCGCGTTTCGCCGCGGGCGATCACCGAGTCGTTGGTCTGGTTGCTTTCATACTGGTTGTCGAAGTTGATCAGGAACGCACCGATCTCTGCGCGCAAGGTGCCGTCGTCATAGCGGGTACCCAGTTCCCAGGTGCGGGCTTTTTCCGGTTTCACTTCACCGCTGGTCACACGGTTGGGCATCTGGCTGTACTGCACGCTGCCGAATGAACCTTCGGTGTTGGCGTACAGGTTCCAGTCGTCGGTCAGGTGATAGAGCACGTTCAACGCCGGCAGCGCGGTGTTGTAGTCGCCTTTGTATTTGACGTTGGTCAGGTTGTTGCTCTGCTGGGACTCGATCATCTCGTAGCGGATGCCCGGGGTGATGGTCCATTTGCCGATATCAATCCGGTCATCGACGAAGAACGCATTGGCTTCGGTGCCGCCACGGGTGTCGCGGTCGTTGCGGCTGTCGGTGCTGGGGATTTGCTGGTTGTTGGCGGAAATCGGCGTGCGGTAGCGCAGTTCGTGGCCGGCTTCGTTGATGTAGCGGTAGCCGACGCCCACTTCATGGCTGGTCGGGCCGAGGTCAAAGCCCTGGGCGAAACGGGTTTCCACGCCGCGCACCCAATACTCACGCGGGGACAGCGACAGGAACGTGCCCTGGTCCAGGTAGCCGCTGCGCAGGGTCTTGGTGAAGAAGCTGTTGACGGTGAATTCGCGGCGGTCCTGCTCGTAGCGATAGCCGACGTTGAACATCGTACGGCGGCCCCAGAATTTGTCGTAGGGGCGGGTGGACTGATACGGATCGGCCTTGTAGTCCGCGACGTTCAAGCCCCCAGGCATATCGGCCTGGCCTTCGTAGTACTGCGCCATGGCGTTGAAGCTGTTGGCGTCGTCGAGCTGGTATTTGCCTTTGAGGATCAGGTCGTCGATGCGCGTGTTGCTGTTTTCGCGCCAGTCGCCGCCACGGGTGCCGGAATACAAAATCGCGCCGCCCAGGCCATTCTCGGCAGTGCCGCCGGCCAGCAGGTTGCCGGTGGTCTTGAAGCCGTCATGGCTGGAAGACGGGCTGGTCTCGGTCTGCAAGCCACCTTTGACGGTGGGTGCATCCGGGATCGCGCGGGTCACGAAGTTGACCACGCCGCCGACGTTCTGCGGGCCGTAGCGCACCGCACCGCCGCCACGCACCACGTCCACGGCGTCCATGTTGCCCATGCTGATCGGCGCGAAGGACAGCTGCGGCTGGCCGTACGGCGCGAAGGGCACAGGGATGCCGTCCATCAACACCGTTGAGCGCGACGCCAGGCGCGGGTTGAGACCGCGAATGCCGAAGTTCAGCGCCATATCGTGGCTGCCGGTGCCGTTATTGTCCGGGGCGTTGACGCCGGGGATGCGGTTGAGCACGTCCTTGGCCTGGGTGGCGCCCTGGCGTTCGAACGCTTCGCGGCGGATCACGTCACGGGCGCCGGGGTGTTCGAAGACATTGGTTTGCGCCGCATCGCCGAGCCAGTCGCCGACCACGCTGGAGGTCGCCAACTCGACAGCCGCCGGCGCCGTTGCCGGTTGCAGGCTGTAGGCGTTGTCGCCTTCGGCGCGGGCTTGCAGGCCGGTACCTTCCAGCAGCTTCTGCAGGCCTTCGGCGGCGCTGTAGTTGCCGGACAAACCACGGCTCTGCATGCCCGCCGTGACTTCGGAACCGAAGGAAATCAACACGCCGGCTTCACGGCCAAACTGGTTCAGGGCTGCTTCCAGCGAGCTTGGGGCGATGTGATACGGCTTGGTATCGGCCGCCATTACGCAAGGCAGTACGGTCAGGCTGAGGCTGGCGCCCAGCAGCAGTTGGCGCAA
This sequence comes from Pseudomonas sp. GW821-FHT09D08, assembly GCF_059416305.1. Taxonomy (NCBI): domain Bacteria; kingdom Pseudomonadati; phylum Pseudomonadota; class Gammaproteobacteria; order Pseudomonadales; family Pseudomonadaceae; genus Pseudomonas; species Pseudomonas sp. GW821-FHT09D08. Next base: position 278,867 of record NZ_JBWKOX010000002.1, on the reverse strand, counting down.
GGTGCGGGCGAGAAGGGTGGGGTGCTGGGGCATGAAGGGCGGTCCTGAGAAGGAAGGATCAAGGTGGCTTTCCTTCTCTGTCACGCGAGGTGCGGAAAACGGCTCACGGTGGCTGAAAATAATTTATGCACGGGCCTGGACGCTTACCCAATAGCGGGTAAAACGCCGCACCTTGACCGGCAGGCTGACCTCCAGCAGGTCGAGGATGCGTTCGCTGTCGTCCAGCGGGTAGCTGCCGGACAGCAGCAGGTTGGCGACCTGCGCATCGCAATGGAGCTGGCCACGGCGGTAGCGGCCCAGTTCGGCGAGAAAGTCCTCCAGGCGCATATGCGCGGCCACCAGCATGCCGTCGGCCCAGGCGCCGCTGTTGGCGTCGGTTGGGCGCGGGGTGTCCCAGCCTTTACGGGTGAAATTGACCTGGCGTGCCGCGTCGACCGTCAGGGGCAGGCCGCTGTAGGTGTTGGGCATCACCTCGACGCGGCCGTCCAAGACCGCCAGTTGGGTGTGGTCGTTGAACTGGCGCACATTCAGGCGCGCCGCCTGGCTGCTGAGCAGGCCCTGGCCGGTCAACACCTGCAGCATGCTGCCGGCATTGGCGGTGAGCAGGATCTCGCCTTCGAGCAGGCGAATCAGCCGTTGCCGGCCGTCGAAGTGCACATCCACGGCGCTGCCGGTATTGAGTTGCAACTGGCTGCCGTCGGCCAGTTGCACCTTGCGCCGTTGGCCGACGGGGCTGCGGTAGTCGGCGCTCAGCGGCGGCAGGATATGCTGCTGGCGCAGGCTCCAGGCCGCGGCCGAACCGGCGCCGAGGATCAGCAACAACTTCAGCGCCTGGCGCCGGCTGCTGGACTTAGGTGCGTTCAAGGCCGCATGGGCCAGGGGCGAGGGCATGCCGCGCAGGCGCTGGTTGACGCGCTGAATATGGTCCCAGGCGCGCTGATGTTCGCTATGGGCATTCAGCCAGTGTTGCCAGGCCGCCTGCTGGCGTGGGTTGAGCGCGCCTTGCTGCATTTCCATCAGCCAGTGCACGGCCTGTTCGGCAACCTGGGTCGAGACATTCATAGGGCGAAATAGCAGCGCAGGGCGGCTTTATTCAGGTGGCGTTTGACGGTGGCGATGGAAATGCCCAGTTCGGCACCGATCTGCGCATACGTCAGGCCGTCGAGTTGGGCCAGCAGGAACGCGCGCTTGACCAGCGTGGGTAAGCCGTCGAGCAACTGGTCCAGCTCCAGCAGGGTTTGCAGGATGATCGCGCGCTCTTCTTCGGATGGCGCTACCTGTTCAGGCATCTGCGCCAAGGCGTCGAGGTAGGCGCGTTCCAGGTCCTGGCGGCGGTAGAAGTTGAACAACACGCGCTTGGCGACCGTGGTGAGGAAGGCGCGGGGCTCGATCAGCGTCGGCGCTTCGCGTGCGGTCAGGATTCGGATGAAGGTGTCCTGCGCCAGGTCTGCCGCACTTTCCGGGCAGCCGAGCTTGCGTCGCAACCAGCCGGTGAGCCAGTGGTGATGGTCGTTATAGAGCACTTCGACAGTGTTGGACGGCTGCAACGCGATCTCCCTTTTGTGCATGCCGGCAAAATCTCGGCATGCTTTAGAGAACAAGAATTGTTCGCATTGTAGGGGGCCGCCAACCGTTCGGCAATGTGCGAAGGCAGGTGTTTCATCCGTTCTGTTTTGCTTATGAGAATATTTATCATTAATATTGCGCGCTGATGAACCTGGCGCCTCCCGCATGAAAAGCAAAACCTCACTGCCTGCTTCCTATCGTCTCGCCGTTACGTCGCGCGTGCTGGCTGCTGTCGTCGGCGGTTACCTGATGGCGTCCCTGGCCAGCATCTGCCTGGCGCTGTGGATGCCAACGTCCCGCGCCGATGCGGTGATTACCGGGATGATGAGTTCGTTCGTGTTCTACCTGTTGGCAGTGCTCTGGTGCTTCGCCTGTCGTACGGCATGGCGCGCGTGGTGCGGCGTGATGCTGCCGAGTGCGGCGTTTGCCACCCTGGCAGGCGTGGGCTTGTGGATGGTACGCACATGAAAGAGGGCTTTCGCCAGGCCATGGCCTGGTTGCACACCTGGGCCGGGCTGATCTTTGGCTGGCTGCTATTTGCGATTTTCCTGACGGGCACCCTGGCCTATTTCAAGGATGAGATCACTCACTGGATGCAACCCGAAGTGCAGGCCCATCCCCTGGATGATGCGCGCAGCCTGAGTGTCGCCCAGGACTACCTGCAGAAGGTCGCACCCACGGCCGCACGCTGGTTCATCACCTTGCCGGATAGCCGCGACCCTGGCCTGTCTGTGATGTGGCAAGACAAGGTCGACCCCGGCAAACGTGGCAATTTCATTCAGAAAACCCTCGACCCCGTGAGCGGTCAAGCCGTACAGGCCCGGGAAAGCATGGGCGGGGATTTCTTCTACCGTTTCCACTTCCAGCTGCAAATGCCTTACCCGTGGGGCCGCTGGCTGTCGACCATTGCAGCGATGGTGATGTTCGTAGCGTTGATCACGGGCATCATCACCCACAAGAAAATCTTCAAGGACTTCTTCACCTTCCGCCCCCGCAAAGGCCAGCGTTCCTGGCTCGACGGGCATAACGCGGTGGGTGTGCTGGTGCTGCCGTTCCACCTGATGATCACCTACAGCAGCCTGGTGATTTTCATGAGCATGGTGATGCCGGCGCCGATCGTGGCTTCCTATGGCAACGACACCCGGGCCTTCTTCAATGACGTGTTCCCCGCCACCAACAACGCGCCGGCGCTGGGCCAGCCAGGCCAATTGCTGTCATTGCTGCCGATGTACGAGCAGGCGAGGGCGCAGTGGGCGGGTGGGCATGTCGGGCGGTTGGCGGTGAACAACCCGAGTGATGTAAACGCTTCGGTGAACCTGTTCCGTGCCAGCTCCGACCGCGTGGTGCATGACTTCGGCAGTACCGTGTCGTTCAACGGCAACACCGGCGAGTTGTTGCGGGTCAGCGCTGAACAATCGCTGCCGGCGGCGATCGGCGGCAGCTTCTATGGCCTGCACATGGGCCATTTCGCCGGTCCGGTGCTGCGCTGGTTGTACTTTATCTGCGGCCTGGCGGGCACGGCGATGATCGGCACGGGGCTGGTGATCTGGCTCGGCAAGCGGCAACTCAAACATGCAAAAAGCGGCGTGATGCCGTTTGAACTGCGGTTGGTGGAAGTGCTGAACATCGCCAGCATGTCCGGGCTGTTGATCGCCATTGCAGCCTTCTTCTGGGCCAACCGTTTATTGCCGGTGGGCTTTGCCGAGCGCTCCGATTGGGAAGTGCAGGTCTTCTTTATCGCCTGGGGCCTGAGCCTGTTGCACGCGATCCTGCGCCGGGGCCGCCAGGGTTGGGTTGAGCAATTGAGCTTCGCAGCACTGCTGTTTGCCGCAATCCCGTTGCTCAATGCCCTGACCACGTCGCAGCACTTGGGCGCTTCACTGGCGACGGGCGACTGGGCCATGGCCGGCTTCGACCTGACCTGCCTGGGCAGCGGTGTGTTCCTCGCCTGGGCAGCCTGGAAGATGCAGCACCGTAAGGCCCCGCAGCCCAAGACCGAACGGGCGCGGCCGCTGCAGCTCAAGCAGGAGGCGAACTGAATGCTCCTCGCTCTGCTGATGTGTTACGCCGGGTTTACCGCCTTGTGCCTGTCCACCGACCGTCACCACGGCGAACTGCTGCACAGCAAGCCAGCGCCTCGGCGGCGTATTGCTTTGCGCGTCATCGGTTGGCTGCTGCTGACCGTGTCGATCTGGCCCGCCGTGGCTGTCGCCGGTTGGGGCCTGGGCCTGGTGGAGTGGTGCGCGGTGTTGATGCTCAGTGCCCTGTTGCTGGTGCTGTTGTTGCCGTATCGGCCAAGGCTGGCCTTGCTCCTGGCAGGCGTCGGCCTGCTGGCCAGCCCTGTTGCCGCCTTCGCAACGTTCTGAGCCGCCGCCATGATGATCAGCACCCCACCCGATTCCCAGGACAGCCCACAGGCTGACGCGGCGGGTGGGCGTGCGCATTTCCTGCAGGTGTTCCTGTCCCAGCGTTCGCAGATGGAAGCGTTGGTGAGCCGCCGTGTCGGGTGCCGCGCCACGGCGGCCGACCTGGTGCAGGACCTGTTCCTGCGGTTTTGGCGTCGGCCATTGGTGCAGGTCGAAGAACTCAGCACCTACCTGTTGCGTTGCGCCGGCAATATCGCCATCGACCACCTGCGCAGCGAAGGCGCACGGGTGCGCAGCAGTGAAGGCTGGCTGCCGGAGCAGCAGGATAACCAGGGCTCCGAACCCCAGGCGGCGCTCGAGGCGGGCAACGACCTGCGGCATGTCGAAGCCGCCCTGCGCAGCCTGCCGGAGCGCACCCGGCAGATCTTCCTGCTCAACCGCATTCATGGGCGCAAGTACGCGCAAATCGCCAAGGCCATGGGCCTGTCCCAAAGCGCCGTAGAAAAACATATGATGCGTGCCCTCGAAGCCTGCAAAGCCAGCCTTCGCGAACCATCGCCATCGCGCACGCCAGGGAAAGCACCGTGAATCCGACCCCCACGCCAGACCAGGAACAAGCCGCACTGGCCTGGCTGAGCCTGTTGCACGACCAGCCCAGCAGTGGCGACCAGGCCACGTTCAGCCGCTGGCTACGGGCCGATCCTGCGCACGTCGAAGCCTATGCCCAGGCCCAGGTGCTTTGGGAGTTGAGCGAAGTGCCGGCACGCCAACTGGCGGATGAGGATGCGCTGGCATTGCAGGGCTACCTTAATGCGATGAACACCCCTAGGCGCTCGCGGGTGGTGCGCTGGTCCGGCGCATTAGCCATGGCGGCGTGCCTGGTGTTGATGGTGTCCATGGGCGCCGGTTGGCAGCCTTCGCGGTGGATCGATGACTTCGGCGCCGATTACGTGAGCGCACCGGGAGAAGTGAAAACCGTCACCCTGGCCGATCAATCCAAGGTCACGCTGGATGCGGACAGCGCCATTGCCGTGGATTTCAGCCACGGTGAGCGACATATCCAATTACGTCGAGGTGCAGGTTTTTTCAGCGTCACCCACACCGGCGAGTCCTTTGTGGTCGAGGCGGGCGGCGGTGAAGCGCGGGTGCTTGGGACACAGTTCGAAGTGCGCCTGCAACCGGCAGGGGCCGAGGTGACGGTGTTGTCGGGGCGGGTCGGCGTGACCGCGTCGAAACAGGGCCAGCAGCAAATTCTGACGGCGGGCCAGCAAGTGGCCTACGCCGATGGCAGCGCCGATCCCCTGCACGCGGTCGACAGCGAATCCCGCCTGGCCTGGCGGGATGGCTGGCTCAACTACTACAAGGCACCGCTGGCCGATGTGGTCAAGGACCTGGGGCGTTACTACCCTGGCCGCATCCTGCTGCTCAACGAAGCGATGGGCGCCAGGCGCGTCAGCGGCAGCTTCCCGAGCAAAGACCCGCAGGCGGTACTCAACGCCTTGCAAGCGGTATTGGGGTTCGAGCAGCACAGCCTGTTGGGGCGGGTGATCGTGGTGCGCTGATTACTTCAGCGCGGCCATGATCGCGTCAGGGTTGTAGTCGCGAATCAGCGTCCCGTTGACGTCCACAAACGGAATCCCGCCACCGCCCAGTGCTTCATACGCCTTGCGCGCCTGGGCGTCCTTCTCGATGTCGAAGGCCTGGTACGGAATGCCTTTCTGGTCCAGGAAGCGGCGGATCTGCTTGCAGTAGCCACACCACTCGGTGGTATACAGCGCCACTCGCGCCGATGCCCGCGTCTGCTCCGAGACCACCTGGGAAGGGTTGAACACCCGCTCGATCTTGCCCCAGTTCTGGATAACCACCACCACCAGCAACACCAGCAGGACTTTCTTGAGAACCCCGCCGAGCATCAGTTACGGCGCTTGAGCTGGTCGGTCAGTTGGGTCGGCAGGCCCTTGATGATGAGGGTGCCGGCGGCTTCGTCGTACTCGATCTTGTCGCCCAACAGGTGCGCTTCAAAACTGATGGACAGGCCCTCGGCGCGTCCGGTGAAGCGGCGGAACTGGTTGAGGGTGCGTTTATCCGCCGGGATTTCCGGCGACAGGCCGTAGTCCTTGTTGCGGATATGGTCGTAGAACGCCTTGGGCCGATCCTCATCGATCAGGCCCGACAGCTCTTCAAGGCCCATGGGCTCGCCGAGCTTGGCCTGGCTGCTGGCGTAATCCACCAGGGTCTTGGTTTTTTCGCGGGCGGATTCGTCCGGCAGGTCTTCACTTTCGACGAAGTCGCTGAAGGCCTTGAGCAGGGTACGCGTCTCGCCTGGGCCGTCGACGCCTTCCTGGCAGCCGATGAAGTCGCGGAAGTATTCCGAGACCTTCTTGCCGTTCTTGCCTTTGATAAACGAGATGTACTGCTTGGACTGCTTGTTGTTCTGCCACTCGGACACGTTGATACGCGCTGCCAGGTGCAACTGGCCCAGGTCCAGGTGGCGCGACGGGGTGACGTCCAGCTCGTCGGTCACCGCCACGCCTTCGCTGTGGTGCAGCAGGGCGATGGCGAGGTAGTCGGTCATGCCTTGCTGGTAGTGGGCAAACAGCACGTGGCCACCGGTGGAGAGGTTGGACTCCTCCATCAGTTTTTGCAGATGTTCGACGGCGGTGCGGCTGAACGCGGTGAAATCCTGGCCACCCTCGAAATATTCCTTCAACCAGCCGCTGAACGGGTGCGCGCCGGATTCGGCATGGAAGAAACCCCAGGCCTTGCCTTGTTTGGCGTTGTAGCTCTCGTTGAGGTCGGCAAGCATGTTCTCGATGGCGGCCGACTCGGCAAGCTCGGAGTCGCGGGCGTGGAGAACTGCGGGTGTGCCGTCGGGTTTTTTGTCGATCAGGTGGACGATGCAATGACGGATCGGCATGGGCTTCTCGGCTGGTTGAAGGGGAGCGGTCGGCCTCCCCGAAAAGTCGCCCAGTGTACCGCACCCATTGGTCAAGACACGCGTCGAAGGGCATTTTGGATGCTCTCGGACGAGGCATATGCCTTTTTTTCACGGTTTAGAGCGATAAAGCTGACCAAATGGGTAGGTAGAAGCGGATATTTCCCCGTCTCTGTGCTAGTTTTGCCCCGTCTTACGCCAAGTCTCGGCGATAAGCGTGCATTCAGCATCTGTCAGGTCGAACCAATCCCCGTTTCAAGCATCTATAACCCCGATCTCCGTGGTTATAGCCGGGGGTGCCAGGCCATGACGGTCGGGCTCGACGGCTGACACTGCACTCTGCAATCCATATGAATTTGATAGGGAAGGAACACCACAATGGCTATTACTAAAGACCAACTGATCGCTGACCTGGCTGAAGCAGTAGACGCACCGAAAACTACCGTGCGCGCTCTGCTGGACCAACTGAGCCAAGTTGTTGCTGACCAGCTGGAAAACGGCGGCGAAATCACTCTGCCAGGCGTTGGCAAACTGAAAGTGACCGAGCGTCCTGCCCGTACTGGCCGTAACCCTTCGACTGGCGCTGCCATCGAAATCGCTGCCAAGAAAGTTATCAAGCTGGTTGTGGCCAAAGGCCTGACCGACGCTGTTAACAAGTAAGACGCAGCAAAAAAAAACCGTGCTCCGGAGCGATCCGGGCACGGTTTTTTGTTGCCTGCGATTTTTTACCTGTAGGAGCGAGCTTGCTCGCGAAGGCCGTTAACGATAACGCGGCCATCCCGGATGAATGCGGTGTCTTGGCGTTTTTCGCGAGCAAGCTCGCTCCTACAGGTTGGCGTCAGCGCACCCAGCGCTGGCGCCAGATCTGCTGTTCGTTCTTGGTCTGGAAGGTCCAGGCCACGAAACGGCTCTGCTTCTGACCCTGGGACATTTCCACCACCTGGCTTTCCAGCACGCCAGCTTTTTTCAGGGCGGTCTCGATCGCGGGCAAATTTGACGCTTTTGACACCAGGGTGCTGAACCACAACACCTTGTGGGCAAAGTGCGCACTCTCGGCGATCAATTGCGTCACGAAGCGCGCTTCACCGCCTTCACACCACAACTCGGCCGATTGGCCTCCGAAGTTGAGCACCGGCAATTTGCGCTTGGGATCGGCCCGGCCCAAGGCGCGCCACTTGCGCTCGCTGCCCTTGGTCGCTTCGTCCATGGACGCATGGAACGGTGGGTTGCACATGGTCAGGTCAAAACGCTCACCCGGTTCCAGCAGGCCCAGCAGGATGTGCTTGGGGTTTTCCTGCTGGCGCAACTGGATGACCTTGCTCAGGTCGTTGGACTGCACGATGGCCTTGGCGGCGGCCACGGCGATGGGGTCGACCTCCGAGCCGAGGAAGTTCCAGCGGTACTCCATATAGCCAATCAGCGGGTAGACACAGTTGGCGCCCATGCCGATGTCCAGCACCTTGACGATTGAACCGCGCGGGATCTTGCCCTCGTTGACACTGGCCAGCAGGTCGGCGAGGAAGTGCACGTAGTCGGCACGTCCCGGTACCGGCGGGCACAGGTAATCCGCCGGGATGTCCCAATGCTGGATGCCATAGAAGGCCTTGAGCAACGCCCGGTTGAACACCCGCACCGCGTCCGGGCTGGCGAAGTCGATACTCTCTTTGCCATAGGGGTTGATGATCACGAATTGCGCCAGTTCCGGCGTGGTCTTGATCAACGCCTGGAAGTCGTAACGACCTGTGTGGCGGTTGCGTGGGTGCAGGGTAGCCTCTTTGCGCGGCGCGACGGGTTTGGCCGTGGCTGCGGTCTTAGGCTTCTTGCGTGGAGGTTTGGGCGTAGTGGGGGCGGTCATGATGATTCTGGTGTTGGCTCAAAGTGGCGGCCATTGTCACACATTCCCGAGGATAACTCGGTCAAATGTGGGAGCACGCCCCCTCCCACATTGACTGCAAGCACAAAAAAAGAGACCCGAAGGTCTCTTTTTTCACACGGATTGCCCCTTACAGGCTGGAAATCCGCGCATGTTGCTCCGCCAGCTTGCCCAAAGCCTGTTCGGCCTCGGCCAGCTTGGCGCGTTCCTTATCGATCACTTCAGCCGGTGCCTTGTCGACGAATGCCGCGTTGGACAGCTTGCCGCCCACCCGCGCCACTTCGCCTTGCAGGCGCAGGATTTCCTTGTCGAGACGGGCCAGTTCCGCGCCCTTGTCGATCAGGCCGGCCATTGGCACCAGCACTTCCATGTCGCCGACCAGCGCGGTCGCCGACAGTGGCGCTTCGGCGCCCTCCGCCAATACGGTGATCGATTCCAGCTTCGCCAGCTTCTTGAGCAGCGCATCATTCTCGGTGAGACGACGCTGGTCTTCGGCGCTGGCGTTCTTCACGAATACCGCCAGGGGCTTGCCCGGGCCGATGTTCATTTCGGCGCGGATGTTGCGCGTGCCGAGCATCAGGGTCTTGAGCCACTCGATATCGCTCTCGGCCGCCTCATCGATACGTGCTTCGTTGGCCACCGGCCAAGGTTGCAGCATGATGGTCTTGCCGTCTTTGCCGGCCAGCGGCGCGAGGCGTTGCCAGATTTCTTCGGTGATGAACGGCATGAACGGATGCGCCAGGCGCAGGGCGACTTCGAGCACGCGTACCAGGGTGTGACGGGTGCCGCGCTGACGTTCGATCGGCGCGTTTTCGTCCCACAATACGGGCTTGGACAGTTCCAGGTACCAGTCGCAATACTGGTTCCAGATAAACTCGTACAAGGCCTGTGCGGCCAGGTCGAAACGGAACTGGTCGAGTTGACGGGTCACTTCGGCTTCGGTGCGCTGCAGCTGCGAGATGATCCAGCGATCCGCCAGGGACAGCTCGATGGCCTCGCCGTTCTGGCCGCAGTCTTCGCCTTTGTCCAGCACGTAGCGTGCGGCATTCCAGATCTTGTTGCAGAAGTTGCGATAGCCTTCGACGCGGCCCATGTCGAACTTGATGTCGCGACCGGTGGACGCCAGCGAGCAGAAGGTGAAGCGCAGCGCATCGGTGCCGTAGCTGGCAATGCCGTCGGCGAATTCGTCGCGGGTCTGCTTCTCGATCTTCTTCGCCAGTTTCGGCTGCATCAGGCCCGAGGTGCGCTTCTGTACCAGGGTTTCCAGGTCGATGCCGTCGATGATGTCCAGCGGGTCGAGGACGTTGCCCTTGGACTTGGACATCTTCTGGCCCTGGCCATCCCGCACCAGGCCGTGCACGTACACGGTCTTGAACGGTACCTGCGGGGTGCCGTCCTCGTTCTTCACCAAGTGCATGGTGAGCATGATCATCCGGGCAACCCAGAAGAAAATGATGTCGAAGCCGGTGACCAGCACGTCGGTGGAGTGGAATTTCTTCAGGAATTCGGTCTGCTGCGGCCAGCCCAGGGTGGAGAAGGTCCACAGGCCCGAGCTGAACCAGGTGTCCAGTACGTCGTTGTCCTGTTGCAGTGCCACATCCGGACCGAGGTTGTGCTTGGCGCGTACTTCGGCTTCGTCGCGGCCCACGTAGACCTTGCCCGACTCGTCGTACCAGGCCGGAATGCGATGACCCCACCACAGCTGGCGGCTGATGCACCAATCCTGGATATCGCGCATCCACGAGAAGTACATGTTTTCGTACTGCTTGGGCACGAACTGGATACGCCCGTCTTCCACGGCAGCAATCGCCGGCTCGGCCAGGGGCTTGGTGGACACGTACCATTGGTCGGTCAGCCACGGCTCGATCACGGTGCCGGAGCGGTCGCCCTTCGGCACTTTCAGGGCGTGGTCGTCGACGCTGACCAGCAGGCCGGCAGCGTCGAAGGCAGCAACGATCTGCTTGCGCGCTTCGAAACGGTCAAGGCCGGCGTATTCGGCCGGGATCTTGCCATCAATACTCTCGTTCAGCGTACCGTCGAGGTTGAACACCTGGCAGGCCGGCAGCACGGCGGCATTCTTGTCGAAGATATTCAACAGCGGCAGGTTATGGCGCTTGCCGACTTCGTAGTCGTTGAAATCGTGGGCCGGGGTGATTTTCACGCAGCCGGTGCCGAATTCAGGGTCGCAGTAATCGTCGGCGATGATCGGGATGCGGCGGCCTACCAGCGGCAACTCGACGAACTTGCCGATCAGTGCCTGGTAGCGCTCGTCGTTCGGGTTGACCGCGACGGCGGCATCACCAAGCATGGTTTCCGGACGGGTGGTGGCGACGATCAGGTAGTCGTTGCCCTCAGCGGTCCTGGCGCCGTCGGCCAGCGGGTACTTGAGGTTCCACAGGAAACCTTTCTCGTCGTGGTTTTCCACTTCAAGGTCGGAAATTGCCGTGTGCAACTTGGTGTCCCAGTTGACCAGGCGCTTGCCGCGGTAGATCAGGCCGTCTTCATGCAGGCGCACGAAGGCTTCTTTCACCGATTCCGACAGGCCGTCATCCATGGTGAAGCGCTCGCGGCTCCAATCGACGGACGAACCGAGGCGACGGATCTGACGGCTGATGTTGCCGCCGGACTGGTCTTTCCATTCCCAGATTTTTTCCAGGAATTTCTCGCGACCCAGGTCGTGACGGTTCTGGCCAGTGGCTTCGAGTTGGCGCTCCACCAGCATCTGGGTGGCGATACCGGCGTGGTCGGTACCCGGTTGCCACAGGGTGTTGCGGCCCTGCATGCGGCGGAAACGGATCAACGCATCCATGATCGCATTGTTGAAGCCATGGCCCATGTGCAGGCTGCCAGTGACGTTCGGTGGCGGAATCATGATGGTGTAGGACTCGCCCGCGCCTTGCGGAGCGAAATAGTTCTCGGACTCCCAGGTGTTGTACCAGGAAGTTTCAATAGCGTGCGGCTGGTAGGTCTTATCCATGCGCGGCGGGACCCTAGTTGGCATATATTCAGGAAAGCCGGCAAGTATAACGGGGGATAGGGCGCAGGGCGAGGCGAAGGCGGGCTTAAGGTGCAGGCAATCAAATGTGGGAGGAGTTTGCCACCTCCCACAGGGGATCTATGGACGGTTCAAGACTGGTACTGGCTGAGCATCCGCTCCATCCGCGCATCCATCCGGCGCTTGATCTCGGTTTCGATATGGGGGGCAAAGTCGTCGATCACGTCTTGCATGATCAATTGCGCAGCTGCACGCAGTTCGTTGTCCAGGTGCAGCAGCAGGGCGTCGGGGCCCTTTTCAGCCGCAGCAGGGGCAGCGTCCACGACAGCGGGGGCTTCGACAACCGGTTCCGGGGCAACCTGCTTGCCACCGACCATGTCGAACAACAGCGGAATCTGTACCTCGCCATCGGCCTGTTCGGTCAATAGCGGCGGTTGCAAGTCATCATCACCCAGCAACTGACGAATCGACTCGAGGTCGTCCAGCAGGTGGTCATCTTTTTTTGTCGGGTTGGGAGTGTCCATCATGTACTCAAAGTCGTTGTAGCCGGTGATCTTGCAAAGGATAGCCCTGTTCGCGGTAGAAACGGAAACTCTCGCGCGCGGCCTGACGAATAGCCGGATCTTCCACCACCACTTCCGCCACACGGGCGAAGGCCTTGGCAAAAGGCGGTACTTTCAGGTCCAGGTTGACCAGCAGGTCCTGGTGATTGCCGCAACTGTCCCCCAAGCCCAGGACAACCTGGCCTTCGGGTTCTGATTCTGCGGGGCCGTGGGGCACGAAGCTTTCGCCCTTGAAACGCCACAGGCGGGCGTCGAGCTCGTCGCGTTGGGCGGCATCGCTGCAATGCAGGTAGATGCGGTGGCCCATGCGCCAGGCTTTTTCGGTGAGTTTGCAGGCGAAGTCCAGGCGCGCGAGCGGATCGGCGCTGGGCAATATATAGAAGTCGACTTGGGTCATTGCGGTTCCTGGGCTGCCGCGCCTGCCGCCGTCATAATGTAGGAGCGAGCTTGCTCGCGAAGAACCTGAGAACAATGCGTTCATCCAGGATGAACGCGTTATCGTTGACGCTCTTCGCGAGCAAGCTCGCTCCTACAGTTGACCGCGGCAGGCAGCCGGGCAGGTGTTTAGGCTTTGGCGCGGTCCAGCAGGTATTGGGTCAGCAATGGCACCGGACGGCCGGTGGCGCCCTTGTCCTTGCCGCCGCTGGTCCAGGCCGTGCCGGCGATGTCCAGGTGCGCCCAGTTGAAGTTCTTGGCAAAACGCGACAGGAAGCACGCAGCCGTGATGGTGCCGGCTTTCGGGCCGCCGATGTTGGCGATGTCGGCGAACGGGCTGTCCAGCTGTTCCTGGTACTCATCGAACAGCGGCAGTTGCCAGGCGCGGTCGTCGGCGGCCTTGCCGGCGCTGAGCAGTTGCTCGATCAGCTCGTCGTTATTGCCCAGCAGGCCCGAGGTGTGGGAACCCAGGGCCACGATGCAGGCGCCGGTCAGGGTGGCGATATCGATCACGGCCTGTGGCTTGAAGCGCTCGGCGTAGGTCAGGGCATCGCACAGCACCAGGCGGCCTTCGGCGTCGGTGTTGAGGATTTCCACGGTCTGGCCGCTGAGGGTGGTGACGATGTCGCCCGGACGGGCCGCGCCGCCGCTCGGCATGTTTTCGGCGCAGGCCAGGATGCACACCAGGTTGATCGGCAGCTTCAGTTCCAGCACGGCGCGCAGGGTGCCGAACACGCTGGCGGCGCCGCCCATGTCGTACTTCATCTCGTCCATGCCCAGGCCCGGCTTGAGGCTGATGCCGCCGGTGTCGAAGGTGATGCCTTTGCCGACCAGGGCGTAAGGCTTCTCGGACTTCTTGCCGCCGTTGTATTGCATCACGATCAGGCGTGGCGGCTGGTCGCTGCCCTGGCCCACGGCATAGAACGAGCCCATGCCCAGTTCCTTGATCTTCTTCTCGTCCAGGACTTCGACTTTCAGGCCCTTGAACTCTTTACCCAATGCCTTGGCCTGTTCGCCCAGGTAGGTCGGGTGGCAGATGTTCGGCGGCAGGTTGCCCAGGTCGCGGGTGAACGACATGCCATTGGCGATGGCCTGGGCGTGGGTCACGGCGCGCTCGACTTCAGCCTGGGCGGCCTTGATGGTCAGCAGGGTGATTTTCTTCAGGGCGCGGGGTTCGGCTTTCTGGCTCTTGAACTGATCGAAAATGTAGCCGCCGTCCACCAGGGTTTCGGCCAGCAGGCGGGTCTTGCCGTAGCTGTCACGGCCCTTGACCACTATTTCATCGAGTGCCAGTGCCGCATCGCTGCCGCCCAGGCCCTTGAGGGTGTTGAGGATGCCGCTGATGATCTTGCGGAACGGACGGTCGCCCAGTTCAGCGTCCTTGCCCACGCCCACCAGCAACACGCGGTCGGCTTTCAGGTTGGGCAGGCTTTGCAGCAGCAGGCTCTGGCCGACTTTGCCGGCCAGGTCGCCGCGCTTGAGGACCGCGCTGATCGCGCCGCCGCTGAGTTCGTCGAGCTGCCTGGCGGCTACGCCGAGCTTGCGGCCTTCGCCGATGGCGACCACGAGGGTGGCGGTTTTCAACGTTTCGGGGCTAACGCTTTTTACAACCAATTCCATTTTCGGGTCCCTTATATAAGGTCTGAGAGCCTGGCGTCTGTACGCAGGCTTTAAAGCTTGGCGGCTGTGTAAACCGCCAGCGACAAAGGCCGCAGTTTGAACCTCGCCGGCGGAGCCTGACAACCCTTGCCACCAGCTTTGTGCGTGCGCATGAGGTTGCGCAGTGACAGGCGCGGTCAATCACAGGATAATGCGCCATCTTTTTAGCCGGCCCGATGCAAACGGGCTGACTCGGTATGCTTGCTTGTTTGGCCGCCTTAGCCTGACAACCCTGGAGTGTCTGGTTTGATCGTCTTCCGTTATCTGTCCCGCGAAGTCCTGTTGACCCTGAGTGCCGTGAGTGCGGTCCTGCTGGTCATCATCATGAGTGGTCGTTTCGTCAAATACCTGGCCCAGGCTGCCTCCGGCGCCCTGGACCCAGGCTCGCTGTTCCTGATCATGGGCTTTCGCCTGCCGGGATTCTTGCAACTGATCCTGCCGCTGGGCCTGTTCCTCGGCATCCTGCTGGCCTACGGCCGCTTGTACCTTGAAAGTGAAATGACCGTGCTCTCGGCCACCGGCATGAGCCAGCAGCGCCTGCTGGGCATGACCATGATTCCGGCGGCCGGTGTTGCGCTGATCGTGGCCTGGCTGAGCCTGAGCCTGGCTCCCCAGGGCGCCATGCAGTTCCAATTGGTGCTGAACAAGCAGGACGCGATGACCGAGTTCGACACCCTCGAGCCGGGCCGTTTCCAGGCACTCAATGACGGTTCACGGGTGACTTACACGGAAACCCTGACCGACGACCGCGCCAACCTGGGCGGTGTGTTCATCTCCGAGAAACGGTTTGGCCAGGACAAGAAAGACCGGGGCATTTCTGTGCTGGTGGCCGATTCGGGCCGCCAGGAAGTGCGTCCTGACGGCAGCCGCTACCTGATCCTGGAAAATGGCTATCGCTACGATGGCAGTCCAGGCATGGCCGACTATCGCGCGATCAAGTACGACACCTATGGCGTGATGCTGGCCCGCCCGGACATCAGCGACGAAGTCACCGACCGCGACGCCATCCCCACGGCGGACCTGCTCGGCAGCAAGGAACTGCGTTCCATTGCCGAGCTGCAATGGCGGATTTCCCTGCCGCTGCTGGTGTTTATCGTGACCCTGATGGCCGTGCCGCTGTCGCGCGTCAACCCGCGCCAGGGCCGTTTCCTCAAGCTGTTGCCGGCGATCCTGCTGTACATGGCTTACCTCACCATCCTGATTTCCGCCCGTGGCTCCCTGGAGAAAGGCAAGCTGTCGCCGGTCCTGGGCCTGTGGTGGGTGCACGGCATGTTCCTGGTGATCGGCCTGGGACTGCTGTATTGGGAGCCTATTCGTTTGAAAATGATGAGCCGTCGTGGCCAGAAGGAGTTGGCTCGTGGCTAAGCTCGATCGCTACATTGGTAGCAGCGTCCTGATCGCCATCCTGGCGGTACTGGGCATTATCCTGGGCCTGGCCTCGTTGTTCGCCTTCATCGATGAAGTCGGCAACGTCAGCGACACCTATACCGTATGGGACGTGCTCAGCTACGTGGCACTCACCGCGCCGCGTCGTCTCTACGACATGATGCCGATGGCCGCGCTGATCGGTTGCCTGATCGGCCTGGGCAGCCTGGCCAGCAACAGCGAACTGACCATCATGCGCGCCGCCGGGGTGTCCATTGGGCGTATCGTCTGGGCGGTCATGAAGCCAATGTTGCTGCTGATGCTGTGCAGCGTGCTGATCGGTGAATACGTCGCGCCGCCGGCCGAAACCACCGCCCAGGCCAATCGCGCCCTGGCCCAGGGCTCGGGCGATGCGCAAAGCGCCAAGCATGGCCTGTGGCACCGCCAGGGTGATGAGTTCATCCACATCAACGCCGTGCAACCGGGCGGGCTGTTGATTGGTGTGACGCGCTACACGTTCGACAAGGAACGTCACATGCTGTCGTCCAGTTTCGCGAAACGCGCGCAGTACGGCGACGAAAAGTGGCAACTGACCGACGTCACCACGACTTACTTCCGCAATGTCGGCCAAGGCACCAAGGCCAGCACCGAAGTGATCAATGTGCCGAGTGAAGAGTGGGATATCGCCCTCAAGCCGGAACTGCTCAATACGGTGGTGATGATCCCCGAAAGCCTGCCGATCTCCGGGTTGTGGGGCTATATCCACTACCTGAAGGATCAAGGCTTGAATAACGGTCGTTACTGGCTGGCATTTTGGGTCAAGGTGTTGCAGCCGGTGGTGACCGCCGCACTGGTGCTGATGGCGATCTCGTTCATCTTCGGTCCGTTGCGCTCCGTGACCCTCGGCCAGCGGGTATTCACTGGCGTGCTGGTCGGTTTCACCTTCCGCATCGCCCAGGACCTGCTCGGCCCGTCGAGCCTGGTCTTCGGGTTCTCGCCGCTGTTTGCAGTGCTGGTGCCGACGGCCATCTGCGCCCTGGCCGGGTTCTGGCTGCTGCGCCGAGCGGGCTGATAGCGCACCGATGGATAAAAAATGCCCCGCTCGGATGAGCGGGGCATTTTTGTTCTGGTCAGCAAAGATGACGCCCGGCCTGAGCATCAGGTACAATTCCCGGCTATTTTTCAGCGGGCAATCTGCCCGCAGCCTTTTTGAGTGTTGATCCGTGAGTGATTTGAGTCATATCCGCAATTTCTCCATCATCGCCCACATTGACCATGGTAAGTCGACGCTGGCCGATCGATTCATCCAGATGTGCGGCGGCCTTGCCGAGCGTGAAATGGAAGCCCAGGTGCTGGACTCCATGGACCTCGAACGCGAGCGCGGGATCACCATCAAGGCCCACAGCGTTACCCTGTACTACACCGCCAAAGACGGTATCAAGTACCAGTTGAACTTCATTGACACCCCGGGCCACGTGGACTTCACCTATGAAGTCAGCCGCTCCCTGGCGGCCTGCGAAGGTGCGCTGCTGGTGGTGGACGCGGGCCAGGGCGTTGAAGCCCAGTCCGTGGCCAACTGCTACACCGCCATCGAGCAAGGCCTGGAAGTCATGCCGGTGCTGAACAAGATCGACCTGCCACAGGCCGATCCGGACCGCGTAAAAGAAGAAATCGAAAAAATCATCGGCATTGACGCCACCGACGCCGTCGAGTGCAGCGCCAAGACCGGCCTGGGCGTCGACGAAGTGCTCGAGCGCCTGGTCAAGACCATTCCAGCCCCCACCGGCAACTACGAAGATCCGCTGCAAGCGTTGATCATCGACTCCTGGTTCGACAACTACCTGGGGGTTGTCTCCCTGGTACGCGTGCGCCACGGCCGTGTGAAGAAGGGCGACAAGATCCTGGTCAAGTCCACCGGCAAGATCCACCTGGTGGACAGCGTCGGTGTATTCAACCCCAAGCACACCGCGACCACTGATCTGAAAGCCGGTGAAGTAGGCTTCATCATCGCCGGTATCAAGGACATCCACGGTGCGCCGGTCGGTGACACCCTGACCTTGAGCTCCACCCCTGACGTCGACGTGCTGCCGGGCTTCAAGCGTATCCAGCCGCAGGTCTACGCCGGCCTGTTCCCGGTCAGCTCCGACGACTTCGAAGACTTCCGCGAAGCCCTGCAAAAGCTGACCCTCAACGACTCGTCGTTGCAGTACACCCCGGAAAGCTCCGACGCCCTGGGCTTCGGCTTCCGCTGCGGCTTCCTCGGCATGCTGCACATGGAGATCATCCAGGAGCGCCTGGAGCGCGAATACGACCTGGACCTGATCACCACGGCGCCAACGGTTATTTTTGAGTTGCTGCTCAAAAACGGTGAAACGATTTACGTCGACAACCCGTCCAAGCTCCCAGACCTGTCTTCCATCGAAGACATGCGCGAACCGATCGTGCGGGCCAATATCCTTGTGCCGCAGGAACACCTGGGCAACGTCATTACCCTGTGTATCGAAAAGCGTGGCGTGCAGCACGACATGCTGTTCCTCGGTACCCAGGTGCAAGTGACCTACGATTTGCCGATGAACGAAGTGGTCCTGGACTTCTTTGACCGTCTCAAATCCACCAGTCGCGGCTATGCTTCGCTGGATTACCATTTCGACCGTTACCAATCGGCTAATCTGGTGAAACTGGATGTGTTGATCAACGGCGACAAGGTCGATGCCCTGGCACTGATCGTGCACAAGGACAATGCGCACTACAAAGGTCGCCAGTTGACCGAGAAGATGAAAGAACTGATTCCGCGCCAGATGTTCGACGTCGCGATCCAGGCCGCCATTGGCGGGCAGATCATTGCGCGAACCTCCGTCAAAGCACTCAGAAAGAACGTACTGGCCAAATGCTACGGCGGTGACGTAAGCCGTAAGCGCAAGCTGCTTGAGAAGCAAAAGGCCGGTAAAAAACGCATGAAGCAAGTGGGCAACGTGGAAATTCCACAAGAAGCCTTCCTTGCGGTGCTCAGGTTGGATAGTTAGGTCCTATGTCGCTAAATTTCCCGCTGTTGCTGGTCATCGCCGTTGCCGTTTGCGGTCTCCTGGCGTTGCTCGATCTGGTGTTCTTCGCCCCGCGTCGGCGGGCGGCTATCGCGTCCTATCAGGGCAGCGTCAGCCAGCCCGATGGCATGGTGATCGAGAAGCTGAACAAAGAGCCTTTGCTGGTTGAATACGGCAAGTCGTTCTTCCCGGTGTTGTTCATCGTGCTGGTGCTGCGCTCGTTCCTGGTGGAACCGTTTCAGATCCCGTCGGGGTCGATGAAACCTACCCTGGACGTGGGCGATTTCATCCTGGTGAACAAGTTCTCCTACGGGATTCGCCTGCCGGTGATCGACAAGAAGGTCATCGAAGTCGGTGATCCGCAGCGCGGCGATGTGATGGTGTTCCGCTACCCGAGCGACCCGAACGTCAACTACATCAAGCGTGTGGTAGGCCTGCCGGGCGACGTGATTCGCTACACCAGCGACAAGCGCCTGTTCATCAACGGCGAGTCGGTGGCCGAGAAGCTGATCGGTTCCGAACCGAACAGCCTGGGCAGTGCCGAGCTGTACCAGGAAAAACTCGGTGCGGTAGAGCATGAAATCCGCAAGGAAATGAGCCGCTACCGTGCCATGCCTGACGGCGAGTGGAAAGTGCCGGCCGGGCACTACTTCATGATGGGCGACAACCGCGACAACTCCAATGACAGCCGTTACTGGGATGACCCCAGCATTCCCAAGGACCTGCTGGGCATGGTTCCCGACCAGAATATCGTCGGCAAGGCCTTTGCGGTCTGGATGAGCTGGCCGGAACCCAAGCTCAGCCACCTGCCGAACTTCTCGCGGGTCGGGCTGATCAAGTAATACAAGCGGCGCTGTGCACACAGCGCCGAATGCTTTTCTGGGGCTTGGACATTTCCCGTCCCCGTGCAATACCAACCAGGATTTGAATTTGAACACTGCGTCAATCGTCGATGGCCGCCGGTGCCACCACACAGATATGGGTAAACCGTGACCGTTTCTCTAAGTCGTCTCGAGCGCCAGCTCGGCTACACCTTCAAGGATCAGGAATTGATGGTCCTTGCCCTCACACACCGCAGCTTTGCAGGGCGTAATAACGAACGCCTGGAATTCCTCGGTGATGCCATCCTCAATTTCGTCGCCGGTGAAGCACTGTTCGAGCGCTTCCCCCAAGCCCGTGAAGGTCAGCTGTCGCGTTTACGCGCACGCCTGGTAAAGGGCGAGACCTTGGCCGTACTGGCCCGTGGTTTTGGCCTGGGTGAGTACCTGCGCCTGGGTTCCGGCGAGTTGAAGAGCGGCGGGTTCCGCCGTGAGTCGATCCTGGCCGATGCGCTTGAGGCGTTGATCGGCGCGATCTACCTCGATGCCGGCATGGAAGCGGCCAAGGAGCGCGTCACCGCGTGGCTGACCTCCGAGATCGAAAGCCTCACGCTGGTCGACACCAACAAGGATCCGAAGACCCGCCTGCAGGAGTTCCTGCAATCGCGCGGTTGCGACCTGCCACGCTACGAAGTGGTGGATATCCAGGGTGAACCCCATTGCCGCGTGTTCTTCGTGGAATGTGAAATCACCTTACTGAATGAAAAAAGCCGAGGTCAGGGTGTGAGCCGTCGTATTGCCGAACAGGTAGCGGCCGCTGCAGCACTGATTGCCCTGGGCGTGGAGAATGGCCATGACTGATTCAACCGCAACACGCTGTGGCTATGTTGCCATCGTCGGCCGCCCGAACGTGGGCAAGTCCACGCTGCTGAACCATATCCTCGGCCAGAAGCTTGCAATCACCTCGCGCAAGCCGCAGACCACCCGCCACAACATGCTGGGCATCAAGACCGAAGGCAGCGTGCAAGCGGTCTACGTCGACACCCCGGGCATGCACAAGGGCGGCGAGAAAGCCCTTAACCGCTATATGAACAAAACGGCCTCGGCGGCGTTGAAAGACGTGGACGTGGTGATCTTCGTGGTCGACCGCACCAAGTGGACCGACGAAGACCAGATGGTCCTCGAGCGTGTGCAGTACGTCACCGGCCCTTTGATCGTCGCGTTGAACAAGACCGACCGTATCGAAGACAAAGCCGAGCTGATGCCGCACTTGAGCTGGCTGCAGGAGCAACTGCCGAACGCCCAAATCATGCCGATCTCGGCCCAGCACGGCCACAACCTCGAAGCCCTGGAGCGCGTGATCGCCGGCTATCTGCCGGAGAACGAGCACTTCTTCCCGGAAGACCAGATCACCGACCGCAGCAGCCGTTTCCTCGCCGCCGAACTGGTGCGTGAGAAAATCATGCGCCAGATGGGCGCCGAGCTGCCGTACCAGATCACCGTCGAAATCGAAGAGTTCAAGCAGCAGGGCAAGACCCTGCATATCCATGCGCTGATCCTCGTCGAACGTGACGGCCAGAAGAAAATCATCATCGGCGACAAGGGCGAGCGCATCAAGCGCATCGGCACCGAAGCGCGCAAGGACATGGAATTGCTGTTCGATTCCAAGATCATGCTTAACCTGTGGGTGAAGGTTAAAGGCGGCTGGTCCGATGATGAGCGCGCACTGCGCTCCCTCGGCTACGGCGACCTGTAAGGACACCGCAGGGCAAAAAATGTGGGAGGGGGCTTGCCCCCGATAGCGGTGGATCAGTTAATAAATAAGTGACTGAGCCACCGCCATCGGGGGCAAGCCCCCTCCCACATTAGGTTTGTGTTGTTTTCAAGATAGAGAACCCATGTCCCAATCCCCACCCACCAGCCAACTCGCCTACGTGCTGCACAGCCGCGCCTACCGCGAGACCAGCGCGCTGGTGGATTTCCTCACGCCCCAAGGCCGTCTGCGCGCGGTATTGCGCAGCGCGCGGGGCAAGGCGGGGACATTGGCGCGACCTTTCGTGGCGTTGGACGTGGAGTTTCGCGGCAAGGGCGAGCTGAAAAACGTCGGCCGCCTGGAAAGCGTCGGCACGTCCGCCTGGCTCAATGGCGATGCACTGTTCAGCGGCCTCTACCTCAATGAACTGCTGATCCGCCTGTTGCCCGCCGAAGACCCGCACCCGGCGGTCTTCGATCACTACGCCGCCACCTTGCTGGCCCTGGCCGAGGGCCGCCCCCTGGAGCCGCTGTTGCGCGCCTTCGAATGGCGCCTGCTTGACGACCTGGGCTACGGCTTCGAACTGCACAACGACCTGCACGGCGACCCCATCGCCGCCGACGGCATGTATCGCCTGCAGGTGGATGCGGGTCTGGAGCGTGTGTACCTGCTGCAACCGGGGCTGTTCCAGGGCACCGAGCTGCTGGCCATGAGTGAAGCCGACTGGACTGCACCGGGCGCCTTGTCCGCCGCCAAGCGCTTGATGCGCCAGGCCCTGGCCGTGCACCTGGGCGGACGGCCGTTGGTCAGTCGCGAGTTGTTTCGAAAGCCCTGACATCCCCGTGTATGCTGTGCAGCGTTTCTTCCCCTTTTCAGGAGCGCTTCCGTGACCACCAGCAATCGCATTCTTCTTGGCGTCAACATCGACCACGTCGCTACCCTGCGCCAGGCCCGGGGCACCCGTTACCCTGACCCGGTCAAGGCTGCGCTGGACGCCGAAGAAGCGGGTGCCGACGGCATCACCGTGCACCTGCGCGAAGACCGCCGCCACATCCAGGAGCGCGATGTGCTGCTGCTCAAGGACGTGCTGCAAACCCGCATGAACTTCGAGATGGGCGTCACCGAAGAAATGATGGCCTTCGCCGAGCGTATTCGCCCGGCGCACATCTGCCTGGTCCCGGAAACCCGCCAGGAACTGACCACCGAAGGCGGCCTCGACGTGGCTGGCCAGGAAGCGCGGATCAAGGCCGCCGTGGAGCGGCTGTCGAAGATCGGCAGCGAAGTCTCGCTGTTCATCGACGCCGACGAGCGTCAGATCGAAGCGTCCCGCCGTGTCGGCGCGCCGGCCATCGAACTGCACACCGGCCGGTACGCCGACGCCACCACACCGACCGAAGTGGCGGATGAACTGCAGCGCATCATTGACGGTGTGAACTGCGGCCTTAATGAAGGCCTGATCGTCAATGCCGGCCACGGCCTGCACTACCACAACGTCGAAGCCGTGGCCGCGATCAAGGGCATCAACGAGCTGAACATCGGCCACGCGCTGGTGGCCCACGCGCTGTTCGTCGGTTTCAAAGGCGCGGTGGCCGAGATGAAAGCGCTGATTCTGGCTGCTGCCAAGGCCTGATGCCGCAGCGCAAGCTCTGCTGTGCTTCCTGTAGTGAGCGGGCTTGCCCCGCGTTGGGCTGCGAAGCGGCCCTGAAACCTGCGATTCCGGTCTCCCTGACACCCGGCGGCGATTGAACTGCGGCTGCTGCGCAGCCCAACGCGGGGCAAGCCCGCTCACCACAAAAAGCGTGCTCGGCACGACAAGCTCTTTGTTACAAAAAGCGTGCTCGCCCCGCGACCCAATGAAATCAGCAACTGCGGCAATGCGAAGCCTTACTGTTTAGCCAATGCAGGTGTATCGTATCCGCCCTTTGCAGGCCCTGCGCCTGCGGCAGATACGTGAGGTTGTTGTGTCCCGATCCTTTTCCCGTCGACAAATCCTGGGTGGTCTTGCCGGCCTGGCCGTAGTGGGCATCGGTGCCGGTGGCGCCTACCGCTACTGGCTGGGGAAAGTCGCCGAAGCCGAAGCGGGGCATGATTACGAACTGATCGCCGCGCCGCTCGACGTAGAACTGGTGCCGGGGCACAAGACCCAGGCCTGGGCCTTCGGCCCTTCGGCACCGGGCACCGAGTTGCGCGTGCGCCAGGGTGAGTGGCTGCGGGTGCGCTTTATCAACCACCTGCCGGTCGCTACCACGATCCACTGGCACGGCATTCGCCTGCCGCTGGAAATGGACGGCGTACCCTACGTCTCGCAATTGCCAGTGCTGCCCGGCGAATACTTCGACTACACATTCCGCGTGCCCGACGCCGGCAGCTACTGGTATCACCCCCATGTGAACAGCAGCGAAGAACTCGGCCGCGGCCTGGTCGGCCCGCTGATCATCGAAGAACGCGAACCCACAGGGTTCAAGCACGAGCGCACCCTGAGCCTGAAGAGCTGGCATGTGGACGAAGAGGGCGCCTTTGTCGCCTTCAGCATTCCCCGTGAGGCCGCGCGCGGCGGTACGGCCGGGCGGTTGTCGACCATCAATGGCGTATCCCAGGCGGTGATCGACCTGCCTGCCGGGCAGATCACCCGTGTGCGCCTGCTCAACCTCGACAACACCCTGACCTATCGCATCAACATCCCCGACGTCGAAGCGCAGATCTACGCCCTGGACGGCAACCCCGTCGAACCACGCCCGCTGGGCAAGGAATACTGGCTGGGTCCGGGCATGCGCATCTGCCTGGCAATCAAGGCGCCGCCGGCGGGTGAAGAACTGTCGATCCGTAACGGCCCGGTGCGCCTGGGCACTTTCCGCTCAGTCGCCAACACCGACGCACCGACCGAATGGCCACCGGCATTGCCCGCCAACCCGATTGCCGAGCCGGACCTGGCCAATGCGGAGAAACTCAACTTCAATTTCGAGTGGGTCGGTTCAGTGTCGGTGAATGTCGATAATGGCAAGCCGCCGAGCCTCTGGCAGATCAACGGCCAGGCCTGGGACATCACCGACAAGACCTGCGCCGACCGCCCGATTGCCAAGCTGGAAAAAGGCAAGAGCTACATTTTCGAATTGAAGAACATGACCCAGTACCAGCACCCGATCCACCTGCACGGCATGAGTTTCAAGGTGATCGCCTCGAACCGCCACAAGGTGATCCCGTATTTCACCGACACTTACCTGCTGGGCAAGAACGAACGCGCCCGCGTGGCCTTGGTGGCGGATAACCCCGGGGTGTGGATGTTCCACTGCCACGTGATCGACCATATGGAAACCGGCCTGATGGCCGCCATCGAGGTGGCGTGATGCGCCAGTTTCGCCCCACGGCGATCATCGACCGCAGCCGCGACCAGGATTTCATGCGCGAAGCCCTGGCCCTTGCCGCCCAGGGCGCGGCGCTGGGCGAAGTGCCGGTGGGCGCGGTGCTGGTGCAGGACGGTGACATCATCGGTCGCGGCTTCAACTGCCCGATCAGCGGCAATGACCCCAGTGCCCACGCCGAAATGGTCGCCATCCGCGCCGCCGCGCAGGCTGTCAGCAACTACCGCCTGCCGGGCAGTACGCTGTACGTGACCCTGGAACCGTGCAGCATGTGCGCCGGGCTGATCGTGCATTCGCGGATTGCGCGGGTGGTGTATGGCGCGTTGGAGCCGAAAGCGGGGATCGTGCAAAGCCAGGGACAGTTCTTTACCCAGGGCTTTCTGAACCATCGGGTGTTGTTTGAAGGCGGTGTGCTGGCCGAGGAGTGCGGGACGGTGTTGAGCGAATTCTTCAAGGCCCGTCGAGCCAAGCCCCCGCTCTAAAGAACACTTCATTTTTTCAGGGAGCTTGGGGGCTTACTTTTTAGCGATGATGACCGCCCGCATCGGCGCCGGCAGCCCTTCAATCGTCTTGCTGTGATCCTGCGGATCGAGGAAGTCGCTGAGGGATTGATACTTCATCCACTCCGTTCCGCGCTGTTCCTCCACCGTGGTCACGCTCACATCCACGCACCTCACATCACTGAACCCGGCACGCCGCAGCCACAGCATCAGTGCCGGCACCGACGGCAGGAACCACACGTTACGCATCTGCGCATAACGGTCTTCCGGCACCAGCACCTGTTGCTGATCGCCTTCCACCACCAGGGTTTCCAGGACCAGTTCGCCGCCCTTGACCAAGGTGTCCTTCAGCGCCAGCAGATGTTCGATGGGCGAACGGCGGTGATAGAACACCCCCATGGAGAACACCGTGTCGAAGCCTTCCAGGTTTGCCGGCAAGTCTTCAAACGGGAACGGCAGGTGCCAGGCCTTGGGTTCGGACAGGTAACGCTGTACGGCCTGGAACTGGCAGAAGAACAGCCAGTTAGGGTCGACGCCAATCACGCTGTCGGCCCCGGCGCCGAGCATGCGCCACATGTAGTAACCGTTGCCGCAACCGACATCGAGAATACGCTTGCCCTTCAGGTCCAGGTGCGGGGCCACACGCGACCATTTCCAGTCCGAGCGCCATTCGGTGTCCACATGCACGCCGAACAGGTGGAACGGGCCCTTGCGCCACGGGCTCAAGCCCATCAGCGCGGTGTGCATCTGCGCGCGGGTGGCGTCGTCGCAATCGGTGTCCAGCACCAGGCCATTGAGCAAGTCGACTTTGCTGGGCTGGATCCTTGGCAGCGCGTCCAGGGCACTCTGCCAACGCTCCAGGTCGCCATGACCCTTTTCCATCTTGCTATCGAGCTGCGCTTGCAGGCCTTGGGCCCATACGGCCAGCGGGGTGCCGACCAGATGGCGGGCGAGGGGGGACAGATCAATCATGGCAAGGCAATCAACGAGGCAAAGTTAAGACACTGGAACCACGGCACGACTTTCGAGAACCCGGCCGCCAGCAGGCGTTCGCGGTGTTCTTCGAGGCTGTCGGGCTTCATGACGTTTTCGATGGCGCTGCGCTTCTGGGCGATTTCCAGTTCGCTGTAGCCGTTGGCGCGTTTGAACGCGATATGCAGGTCGGTGAGCAGCGCATGCTCTTCCAGGTCATTGAAGCGCAGCTTTTCCGAAAGGATCAGTGCGCCGCCGGGCAATAACGACTGGCGGATACGCCCGAGCAACGCCAGGCGCTCATCCGGGGCGATGAATTGCAGGGTGAAGTTCAACGCCACCACCGAGGCCGGCTGGAACTGCAGCGCGAGGATGTCGCCCTCGATCACCTCCACCGGCAGCAGCTCCTGGAACATCGAGTCCTGGCCATTGAGGTATTCGCGGCAGCGCTCGACCATGGCCGCCGAGTTATCCACCGCGATCACGCGGCAACCGTCGGTGCGCACATGACGGCGCAAGGCCTGGGTCACCGCGCCCAGGGACGAGCCCAGGTCGTAGAGCACGCTGTGCGGTTGGGCAAACTGCGCCGCAAGCACGCCGAGGTTTTCGACAATCGTCGGGTAACCGGGCACCGAACGCTTGATCATGTCCGGGAACACCCGCACCACGTCCTCGTTAAAGGCGAAGTCCGGCACCTGGGGCAGGGGCTGGGCGAATAGGCGATCGGGTTCTTTGCTCACGGTTGTTCCGGCGACGAAGGGGAAAGGCCGGCATTTTAGCCAAGTTGGCCCTCGTGTGCGCGGGTTGTCTGATGGAAAGCCGAGGCGGTGATGCCCCACTGTCCGAGCCAGTACGTGACGATCAACAAATACGGCGCGGCGTCGAACGACAGCACAAACCGATTGATACCGATCAGCGTGTCGGAAAACACAAACGACACCGCGCCCGCCGCCGCCAGCAGCGCCGAGCGTTTCGGTACATCGCTGCCCACGCGTGCCAGCGCGCGCCAGAGCATGGCGCTGATCACCAGTGCGTAAACCACCACCGGTACCAGCAGTTCACCAAGGCCGTGGGAAATCAGGATGCCCAGCAAGATCGCGCCCACGCCCAGCGCTAATACCAACGGCAGCAGCGCCAGACGGCGGCAGTCGCTGAAATAGGCTTTGAGATAAGCCAGGTGGGCAAACAGGAAGGCGCCGAGGCCGAAGATAAACAGGTCGCCCGGCCAGGCCAGCAATACATCGCCGACCAGGGAGAAAATCAGCCCGAGGCTGATCCAGCGTCGATAGTCGGTCGGCGGCGCATCATGCAGCCAGCCCAGCAGCGCCAGCACCGGCAGCGGCTTGACCAGCAGGCACAGCAACGTGGCATGGGTGCTCAGGCCGTAGATAAACGTGCCTGCGCCCATCAACGCAAGAATCAGCCATGGCATATCAGTTCACCGTAATGGCGCAATCGAAGGTCTCGGCGGGTTCGGCTTCCGGTTCCCAGGGTTGCTGGGAGGTCAGGCGCAACCGCCCCTGGCCGGCCGTGAATGCCTGGAAGCGCCAGGTGGACTGGCCGCCGCCGCCGATCACACCGGATTCCGAGCTGCTGTACACCTCGGGGCCCAGGGCCCGCAATACGCCGCCGGCGGAATCCTGGATGGCCCAGCGGTAGCCGGTAGTGGGGTTGCTCGGCAGAGTGAGGATCAGGTTTTGCCCGGTCTTGAGTTGCAGCGGGCAGGCGCTCTGGTTGTCCACGGTGACGTTTTGCTTCGGCGCACTGGCACAGGCGGCGAGCAGGCAAAGGCTCAGGGGGAGAAGCAGGCGGGCAGCGGTCATGGGGGCTCCGTTGTTTGGCGACGAAGACCGAGCATAACCGAAGATGAGACAAGGTGTGACAAGAGGGCTGCCGGGTGCCCCTTGTGGTGAGCAGGGCAAGCCTGCTCGCCACAAGGGCCCACTCGGGCTAATGAGGTATCAGAAGAGCACCTTCGCCACATCCGCAAAGCGCTTGGCAAAGTGCACCGTCATGCCTTCCTTCAGGTACTCCGGCAACTCTTCAAAACTGCCACGGTTCGGCTCCGGCAGAATCAGCTCGTGGATTTTCTGGCGCCGCGCCGCAATCACCTTCTCGCGCACGCCGCCAATTGGCAGCACATGCCCGGTCAACGTCAGTTCACCGGTCATGGCCACGCCTTTTTTCGGCGCTTGATTGCGCGCCAGGGACAGCAGCGCACTGGCCATGGTCACCCCGGCGCTCGGGCCGTCCTTCGGCGTGGCGCCTTCCGGTACGTGCAAGTGTACGAAGGCTTCGTCGAAGAACTTCGGGTCGCCGCCAAACGACTTCAGGTTTGAGCTGATGTAGCTGTAGGCGATTTCGGCGGACTCTTTCATCACCTCACCCAACTGCCCGGTGAGTTTGAAGCCGCGATTGAGGGTGTGGATGCGGGTCGCCTCGATCGGCAACGTAGCGCCACCCATGCTGGTCCAGGCCAGGCCGGTGATCACACCGGTACCCGACAACACCTGTTCGTTGCGGAACACCGGCATGCCGAGGGAGCTTTCCAGGTCCTTGTTGCCGATCTTGATCACCGAGTTCGGCGCGTCCAGCAGCTTGACCACCGCCTTGCGCACCAGTTTGCCCAGTTGTTTCTCCAGCTGGCGCACCCCGGCTTCACGGGCGTACCCGTCGATCAGTGCGCGCAGGGCGCCGTCACTGATGCTCAGGCTGTTTTTCGACACGCCGGCTTTTTCCAGCTGCTTTGGCCACAGGTGGCGTTTGGCGATGGCGACTTTTTCTTCGGTGATATAGCCCGACAGGCGAATCACTTCCATACGGTCCAGCAGCGGGCCGGGGATCGAGTCCAGGGTGTTGGCGGTGCACACGAACAGCACCTTGGACAGGTCCAGGCGCAGGTCGAGGTAGTGGTCGAGGAATTCGACGTTCTGCTCCGGGTCGAGGGTTTCCAGGAGTGCCGAAGCCGGATCGCCCTGGAAGCTCTGGCCCATCTTGTCGATCTCGTCGAGCATGATCACCGGGTTCATCACTTCCACATCCTTGAGCGCCTGCACCAGCTTGCCCGGCAGGGCGCCGATGTAGGTGCGGCGATGGCCCTTGATCTCGGCCTCGTCGCGCATGCCGCCGACGCTGAAGCGATAGAACGGCCGCCCGAGGGACTCGGCGATGGACTTGCCCACGCTGGTCTTGCCCACGCCCGGCGGGCCCACCAGCAGCACGATGGAGCCAGCGACCTCACCTTTATAGGCGCCCACCGCGAGGAACTCGAGGATGCGGCTCTTGATGTCATCCAGGCCGGCATGGTGCTTGTCCAGCACCTTGCGTGCGTGCTTGAGGTCGAGTTTGTCCTCGCCATACACGCCCCAGGGCACCGAGGTGGCCCAGTCCAGGTAATTGCGCGTGACGGCGTATTCCGGCGAGCCGGTTTCGAGGATCGACAGTTTGTTCAGTTCTTCATCGATACGTTTTTTCGCCTGGGCCGGCAGCACCTTGCCTTCCAGGCGTTGCTCGAACTGCTCGACGTCGGCGCTGCGGTCGTCCTTGGTCAAGCCCAGTTCCTGCTGGATGACCTTGAGCTGTTCCTTGAGGAAGAACTCGCGCTGGTGCTCGCCGATCTTGCGGTTCACCTCGGCGGAGAGTTCTTTTTGCAGGCGCGCGACTTCCACCTCCTTGCGCAGCATCGGCAGGACTTTTTCCATGCGTTTGAGCATCGGCACGCAGTCCAGCACTTCCTGCAGCTCGTTCCCGGTGGCCGAGGTCAGCGCGGCGGCGAAGTCGGTGAGGGGCGACGGGTCGTTGGGGCTGAAGCGGTTGAGGTAGTTCTTCAGCTCTTCGCTGTACAGCGGGTTGAGCGGCAGCAGTTCCTTGATCGCATTGATCAGCGCCATGCCGTAGGCCTTGACCTCGTCGGTCGGCTCGCTCGGCTGGTGCGGGTATTCCACTTCCACCAGGTACGGTGGGCGATGGTGCTTGAGCCAGGTCTTGATGCGCACGCGGGTCAGGCCCTGGGCGACGAATTGCAGCTTGCCGTTCTCGCGGCTGGCGTGGTGCACCTTCACCAGGGTGCCGTACAGCGGCAGGCTCGAGGTGTCGAAATGGCGCGGGTCTTCGGGTGGTGTGTCCATGAAGAACAAGGCCAGGGAGTGGTGGTCGGATTTGCTCACCAGCTCCAGGGTCTCGGCCCACGGCTCTTCGTTGACGATCACCGGCAGCACTTGTGCCGGGAAGAAGGGCCGATTGTGGATCGGGATGATGTAGACCTTGTCCGGCAGGTTTTGCCCAGGCAGGGCCAGGCCGGTATTGGACGAAGGGGTTTCAGCGTTTTCGGGGTCGGCGTAATCGTTGAGGTCGTAATCAGGGAATTCTTGCTGGTCGCTCATGGGGCACCTGCATCAGGAAGTATGCAGCTTAGATGGGGCGGGGTAGCAGTGGTTTCAATGGTGGGGGTGAGATAGCAACATATTGCAGGAAATTACTGCGGCGACATTGGTCAATATGGGTCAGCTGATTTTGTGGAGGTAAGCGGGGAGTGGCTGCTCTGGCAGCACCGACAGGACTTTCAAGCGCTGCAACATCCGCTGCCGCGCCCGTTGCAGATGCTCGCGCAGGTTCAACGCCGCTGCATCGAATGCGCCATGCAGCAGCAGCTCCAGAATCAAGCGATGTTCGGCAAGCATCGCCGGATCGGCGCCGATCCCCAGCAATCGGTAAAAAATCCGGCTGATGATCATCGGGCTCTGGCCCTGGCGAATCAGCGCGGCAATCTTGCGGTTCTGCAGGCCGGCCAGGCAGCGCTGGTGCAGGTCCTCTTCGATCTGCTCGATGGCTTCCAGGCTGCACTGGGGACTGTCCTGGGCATCCAGCACGCGCTGCAGCATGGCTTCCAGCATGTCGCGGTCGAGGTTCGGGGCACTCTGGCGCAGGGCTTCGGGTTCGAGGCAGGCGCGCAGTTCATAATCTTCGGTGACTTCCCGCGCGGTCAAGGGCCCCGCCAACCATTGGGAATAGGGCTCTTTTTCCACCAGGCCGCGGTCGCGCAGGCGCATCAGCGCTTCACGCACCACCGCGCGGCTGACGCCGTAGTGGTCGGCGGCGGCTTGCTCATCCAGGCGGTAATGGCCAAAGGCGATGCAGGTGGACAGCGCCGCGCCGATTTCCTCGACGATGCGCTCGCCCAGCGGCCGGGTGTCCACCAGTTCGGCCTCGCCATTGAGGCCCAGGTGCGCATGGCTCAGGGGCAGGCGCAGCGGCTCCATGGTCAGGCCTTCGGGGTTGATCAGGTAACCCCGGCCGTTGAAGCGGCAGATCAAGCCTTCAGCGTGCAGCAGGTCCAGCGCCTTGCGCACCGGCACGCGGCTGGTGCCGAACAGCTCGGCCAGGGGCGCTTCGAGCAATACCAGGCCATGGCGCGCGGTGCCATTGACGATCGCGTCGCGCAACACCTGGTGAATCATCGCGTAACGGGAGGCCGAGGCGGACACTGCTTTCATCGATTTCTCAAAGGCATGTAGGACGATGGCCGGGGATTCTCTCATAAGTTGCGCCTGTCACTCTGCGCCACGTCGGTGGCACTTTTTTGGGGCCTTGAATGTAGGAATGTTACTTTTCTGCACCAAAATGTACTTATTAATAAAAGATACATTATTTCATTGGGCGCGCTTCGCAAGCGGGGCGCACGTTTTTTTTCCATCGATCAACACCATCTATCCCGTAGCTCTGGGTAAGAATGCGTAATCGCGCCAAGAGCGCTACGCAGAGACTGGCACGAAAGCTGCCTTTGTAAAATGTACATTTTATGAATATGTACGTTTTATGAGGTTTCCCTGATGTCAGACGCCACTTCACTGGCCGAGGATTTCGCCAACGGTCGCAGCGACCCGGTGCAAGTCCTTGAGCAGGCACTCGATCAAGCGAGCCGCTCGACCAGCGTATTTATTGCCCTGACCGCCGAACGCGCCTGCCGTGAAGCCGAAGCGTCCGCCGCCCGGTGGCGTGCCGGCCAGCCCTTGAGCGTGTTCGATGGCGTGCCCCTGGCCTGGAAAGACCTGTTCGATGTGGCCGGCAGCATCACCACCGCCGGTGCCGCCTACCGCCGCACTGCGCCCGCCGCGTTGCTGGACGCCCCCAGCGTGGGCCTGTTGTGCCGTGCCGGGATGGTCAGTGTCGGCAAGACCAACCTCAGCGAACTCGCCTATTCCGGTTTGGGCCTGAACCCGCATTTCGGCACGCCGCACAATCCCCATGGCACCGACCAGGGGCGTATTCCCGGCGGCTCGTCGTCCGGTTCGGCGGTGGCGGTCGCGGCCGGTATCGTGCCGATCGCCATGGGCACCGACACCGCAGGCTCCATCCGCATTCCGGCAGCGCTCAACGGCCTGGTGGGGTACCGCAGCAGCAGCCGACGCTACAGCCGCGACGGTGTGTTTCCCCTGGCCCGTTCCCTCGACAGCCTTGGCCCGTTGACCCGCAGCGTGCGCGATGCCTTGGCCATCGACGACCTGCTCCATGGCCGTGCCCGGCAGCACAGTGCCCGCCGCCTGAAAGGGCAGCGTTTTGTGTTGGAACAAGGCGTGCTGGCCGACGTGGAGCCTGCGGTGCGCAACAACCTGCTGCGTGCCGTTGAGCGACTGAAGGCCGAAGGTGCGCTGATTGATGAGCGTGAAAGCACCCCGTTCCAGGCCACCCTGGACCTGATCAAGCACCAAGGCTGGCTTGGCGCGTTCGAAGCCTTCGCCCTGCACCAGGCCCTGCTCGACAGCAGTGATGCCGAGCAACTCGACCCCCGTGTGCGCCGCCGCCTTGAAGCCGCGCGCACATTGCCGGCCAGCCAGTTGATCCACCTGACCGACGCACGCCGCCGCCTGCAACAGCAACTGCTCGACGCGCTTGACGGCGCGATCCTGATCACCCCCACCGTCGCCCATGTCGCCCCGGCATTGGCACCGCTTGAAGCCGACGACGAACTGTTCGTCAAAACCAACCTCGCCACCCTGCGCCTGACCATGCCCGGCAGTTTTCTCGACATGCCGGGCATCAGCTTACCCAGCGGCCGCGATGCCCAGGGCCTGCCCACCGGGCTGCTGCTCAGCGCCCCGAGCGGAGAAGATGCGCGGCTGTTGCGCGCGGCCTTGTCCGTCGAGTCCGTCCTCAACCTTTAAGGAGACACACCATGGCTAAAGACATCCTCTGTGCATTTGGCGTCGACGTCGACGCCGTCGCCGGCTGGCTCGGATCCTACGGCGGCGAAGACTCGCCCGACGACATCTCCCGCGGCCTGTTCGCCGGTGAAATCGGCGCGCCGCGCCTGCTCAAACTGTTCGAACGCTACGGCCTGCGCACCACCTGGTTTATCCCCGGCCACTCGATGGAAACCTTCCCCGAGCAGATGAAGGCCGTGGCCGACGCCGGCCACGAAATCGGCGTGCATGGCTACAGCCACGAAAACCCGATTGCGATGACCGCCGAGCAGGAAGAAATCGTCCTCGATAAATCCATCGAGTTGATCACCCAAGTCACCGGCAAACGCCCCACCGGCTACGTCGCGCCGTGGTGGGAATTCAGCAAGGTCACCAACGAGCTGTTGCTGAAAAAAGGCATCAAGTACGACCACAGCCTGATGCACAACGACTTCCACCCCTACTACGTACGCAAGGGCGACAGCTGGACCAAGATCGACTACAGCCAGCACCCCGACACCTGGATGAAACCCCTGGTGCGCGGCGAAGAAACCGATCTGGTGGAGATCCCGGCCAACTGGTACCTCGACGACCTGCCGCCGATGATGTTCATCAAGAAAGCCCCCAACAGCCACGGCTTCGTCAACCCGCGCCACCTCGAGGAGATGTGGCGCGACCAGTTCGACTGGGTCTACCGCGAGCACGAACACGCGGTGTTCACCATGACCATCCACCCCGACGTGTCCGGCCGCCCGCAAGTGCTGCTGATGCTCGAGCGCTTGATCGAACACATCCAGAGCCATGCCGGCGTGCGCTTCGTCACCTTCGACGAAATCGCCGACGACTTTATCCGCCGCCAACCGCGTACCTGATCCCAACCCTGTAGGAGCGAGCTTGCTCGCGAAAAGCCTGAGAGCACCGCGTGCATTCAGGATGCCCGCGTCATCGTTGACGATTTTTGCGAGCAAGCACGCTCCTACAGAAAGCCCACTCCACCTCCCGAGGCGCGATTATGTCCATCTACAACAAGCTTGACCTGACTGGCTGGAAACCCCGGCAACTGACGTCCCAGGAAGTGCGCTTCGCCACCTGGATCGCGTTTTTCGCCTGGGTGTTTGCGGTGTATGACTTCATCCTGTTCGGCACCTTGCTGCCGGAGATCGGCCGGCACTTCGGCTGGGGGGAAGTGGAGCAGGCTGAAATCGCGACCTGGGTGGCGGTGGGTACCGCCGTGGTCGCCTTGGCCATCGGGCCGATCGTCGACAAGCTGGGGCGACGCAAAGGGATTATTTTCACCGTGGCCGGTTCCGCACTGTGCTCGGCGCTGACCGCCATTGGCGGCGCGTGGGGCAAGTCGCCGCTGATTCTGATCCGTTCGCTGGGCGGCCTGGGGTATGCCGAAGAAACCGTCAACGCCACTTATTTGACCGAGCTGTATGGCGCCTCGGAAGACCCGCGCCTGACCAAGCGTCGCGGCTTCATCTACAGTCTGGTGCAGGGCGGCTGGCCGGTCGGCGCGTTGATTGCCGCCGGCTTGACCGCGCTGTTGCTGCCGATCATCGGCTGGCAGGGTTGCTTCATCTTCGCCGCGATCCCGGCGGTGGTGATCGCGATCATGGCGCGTAAGCTCAAGGAGAGCCCGCAATTCCAGATCCACCAGCGCATCAGCCAACTGCGTAAAAGCGGCGCGGTGACCGAAGCGCAAAACGTTGCCGTGACCTATGGCGTGGACTACGACGAACACAGCAAGGCCGGTCTCAAGGCGGCCTTCCGTGGCCCGGCCCGTCGCGCCACCCTGGTGATCGGCGCTGCGCTGCTGCTCAACTGGGCAGCGATCCAGGTGTTCAGCGTGCTCGGCACTTCGGTGATCGTCAGCGTGCACCACATCTCGTTCGAGAACTCGCTGATCATCCTCGTGCTGTCCAACCTGGTGGGTTACTGCGGCTACCTCAGCCACGGCTGGATGGGCGACAAGATCGGCCGCCGCAATGTGATCGGCCTGGGCT
The DNA here is from genome assembly GCF_059416305.1 of Pseudomonas sp. GW821-FHT09D08. NCBI lineage: Bacteria > Pseudomonadati > Pseudomonadota > Gammaproteobacteria > Pseudomonadales > Pseudomonadaceae > Pseudomonas > Pseudomonas sp. GW821-FHT09D08. The sequence continues at coordinate 243,483 of NZ_JBWKOX010000002.1, read as the reverse complement.
GGATGCTCGGCGGCCTGGCGTTTGCCGGCATGCTGTTTGGCCCAAGCAATATGCCGATGGTGGTCGGGCTGTACAGCCTGGGCCTGTTCTTCCTGATCGGGCCGTACTCGGCGGCGCTGTTCTTCATCAGTGAAAGTTTCCCCACCAGCATCCGCGCCACCGGCGGCGCGATCATCCATGCCATGGGCCCGATTGGTGCCGTGGTCGCGGGCTTTGGTGCGACCCAGGTGTTGTCCGCCGGCAGTGACTGGCAGACCGCCGCGCTGTGGTTCGGCGCGCTGCCATGCTTCTTGTCCGGCGCCCTGATGTTTGCCGCACGCCATGTGCGTCCGGAAACCGTTCAGTAAGGAGAGTTCGATGAGCCGTAAAGTTGCCTTGATTACCGGCGCCGCCAGTGGCATCGGCCAAGCCCTCGCCGTGGCCTATGCCCACAGCGGCGTGGCGGTGGTGGGCGGGTATTACCCGGCCGATCCCCACGACCCGGGCACCACCGTGTCGTTGGTGGAAGAGGCGGGGGGCGAGTGCCTGATGTTGCCGCTGGACGTGGGCGATACCGCCTCGGTGGACGCCCTGGCCGAGCAGGCGGTGCAGCATTTCGGCCGGCTGGATTACGCGGTGGCCAACGCCGGTTTGCTGCGCCGTGCGCCGCTGCTGGAAATGACCGACGAGTTATGGAACGAGATGCTCAATGTCGACCTGACCGGGGTGATGCGCACCTTCCGCGCGGCGACGCGGCATATGAACGAAGGTGGCGCGCTGGTGGCGATCTCTTCGATTGCCGGCGGCGTGTATGGCTGGCAGGACCACAGCCATTACGCCGCAGCCAAGGCCGGTGTGCCGGGGTTGTGCCGTTCGCTGGCGGTGGAACTGGCGCCCCTGGGCATTCGCTGCAATGCAGTAATCCCGGGGTTGATCGAGACGCCGCAGTCGCTGGATGCGAAGAACTCGCTGGGGCCGGAAGGTCTGGCAAAGGCTGCTCGAGCGATTCCGTTGGGGCGGGTAGGGCGCGCGGATGAAGTGGCGTCGTTGGTGCAGTTCTTGACCAGTGAAGCGTCGAGTTATTTGACCGGGCAGAGCATCGTCATCGACGGCGGCCTCACCGTGCGCTGGCCTGACTGATGTACTCAATCCAAATGTGGGAGAGGGCTGTGTTTGCTTCAGGAGATTTTCATATGCCTCAACTAGATAACCGCCGTGCCGTGATCACCGGTGCCGGCAGCGGCATCGGTGCCGCCATCGCCCGCGCCTATGCCGTTGAAGGCGCGCGGCTGTTACTGGCCGACCGCAACCCCGCCAGCCTCGCCGAAACCGCGACCGCTTGCCGCAACCTGGGCGCCGAAGTGGTCGAGTGCGTGGCCGATGTGGGCACGGTGGAAGGCGCCCAGGCCAGTGTCGACCGTTGCGTCGAACGTTTCGGCGGCATCGATATCCTGGTCAACAATGCCGGGATGCTCACCCAGGCGCGTTGCGTCGACCTGTCCATCGAGATGTGGAACGACATGCTGCGCGTCGACCTCACCAGTGTGTTCGTCGCCAGCCAGCGCGCCTTGCCGCATATGTTGGCGCAGCGTTGGGGGCGGATCATCAACGTGGCGTCGCAACTGGGCATCAAGGGCGGTGCCGAACTCACCCACTACGCGGCCGCCAAGGCCGGGGTCATCGGTTTTACCAAGTCCCTGGCCCTGGAAGTGGCCAAGGACAATGTGCTGGTCAACGCCATCGCCCCCGGGCCGATCGAGACGCCGTTAGTGGGCGGTATCAGCGCCGACTGGAAGCGCGCCAAGGCCGCTGAATTGCCTTTGGGACGCTTCGGCCTGGCGGATGAAGTGGCGCCTACCGCCGTGCTGCTGGCCAGCGAGCCGGGCGGCAACCTGTTCGTCGGTCAGACTCTGGGCCCGAACTCCGGCGATGTCATGCCATGAGCGGGGTGTAGCCATGTGCGGACTCTGCGGACTGCTCGGCGAAGACCTGCACTGGAGTGATCCCCTGGGCGATGAACTGCCCAGGCGCCGCGAACGCCTGCGCCGTATCGCCGCGATCAACCAGATCCTGGCGGTGTTCCGGCTCAAGGTCGAAGACTTCCAGGGTGCGTCTTATCTGCTGTTGGGCGCCACCGGTAAACAGGCACTGGCGAGCGGCTTGGATCAACTCTGGCAGGCGGCTGAAACCATGCTCGGCCGGCCTTTGGATCCCCTTGATCCGCGTCTACTTGACCACCTGGAAAACACCCCACTGTAGGAGCGAGCTTGCTCGCGAAAAACGTCAACGATAACGCGTGTTGTCTGGATGTACGTGGCGCTCTCGGGTTTTTCGCGAGCAAGCTCGCTCCTACCGGGCGTGGAGGTAAATATGAGCATTGCTCTAAATGTGATCACCGGTTTTCTCGGCAGCGGCAAAACCACCTTGCTCCAGCGCCTGCTGCAAGGCGAAAGCCTGGGCGACACCGCGTTGCTGATCAACGAGTTCGGCGATGTCGGTATCGACCATCTGCTGGTGGAAGAAGTCGCGCCGGACACCGTGCTGCTGCCCAGCGGCTGCATCTGCTGCTCCATCCGTGGCGAGCTCAAGGACGCGTTGCTCGGCCTCTTGCAACGCCGCGAGCGTGGCGAAATTCCTGCGTTCAAACGGGTGATCCTGGAGACCACCGGCCTGGCCGACCCGGCCCCGATCCTCGCCACCTTGAACAACGACGTGCAACTGCGCGGGCGTTTTCATATCGGCCTGGTGGTGACGCTGGTCGATGCCAGCCACGCCGCGTTGCAGGAACGCCTGCACCCGGAATGGCTGGCCCAGGTCGCGGCGGCAGACCGTTTGCTGCTGAGCAAGACTGATCTTGTGGATGACTGTGAACCGCTGCGTGCGCACCTGCAGGCACTCAACGCCGGTACGCCGATCCTCGATACCCACGCCATCCACAGCGGCGACCAACTGTTGCTCGGTGAAGGCCTGCGCAGTGCCGAACCCGCCCTGGAAGTCAGCCGCTGGCAATTGCACCAGACCACCAGCGCCACCCACGGTACGGCCCAGGTGTGCAGTATGACCTTCGACCAGCCGCTGGACTGGGTCGGCTTCGGGGTGTGGTTGTCGATGCTGTTAAGATGCCACGGCGAACGAATCCTTCGCGTCAAAGGACTGCTCAACGTGAACGCCAGTAACGCCCCCATCGTCATTCATGGCGTGCAGCATTGCCTGCATGCCCCGGTCCATCTGCCCGCGTGGCCAGGCACCGAGCGGCAATCGCGCCTGGTGTTTATCCTGCGCGGTCTCGACCCAACGTTGCTGCGGCGTTCCTTTGAGGTGTTCTCACGGCGGTTCGCCGGATGATCACCTTACGAGTGCTCGGCACCTCGGTTACTTTGCTCGAATGCCTGCGGGTGCGCGCCGAACAGGAACTGGGGATTCGCCTGGTGTACCAGGTGCACGACGTCGAACAGGCCCAGCGCATTGCGGTGATGCAGCCCGACAGCTACGACCTGTACGACCAATGGTTTCACAACGTCGACTTCGTGTGGCCGGCCCGGGCGATCCAGCCCATCGACACGCGGCGCATCGCGCTGTGGCACGAGATCAATGACCTGCCCAAACGCGGTCGGCTGTCGCCCAACGACCGCCTGGGCAGCGGCAGCGTGCCCAGTGAGCGCCTGTTCGTGCAGCACGACGGCAGCCTCGGCAGCACCGTCACCGAGCGCATCAGCATGCTGCCCTTGACCCACAATGCCGACAGCTTCGCCTACCGCCCCGAGCGCCTGCCCGAGGGTTTTTGCCACGGTAACGAAAGCTGGGGCTGGCTGCTGGACCCGGCCTGGCGCGCCCGCACGGCGCTGCAGAGCGATGCCGCCATCGGCGCCCTGGATGCTGCGCTGGCGGTGCAGGGCGCGGGGCTGGCGCGCTTCAACGACATCGGCAATATGAGCATCGAAGAGATCGACGTGCTCGCCGATATTCTGGTGCGCAAGCAGAAGGAAGGGCATTTCGCCGCGTTCTGGTCCGACGATGAGGAGGCGGCGCAACTGATGCTCAGCCCGAGCATCGATATTCAGAGCCTGTGGTCGCCAACCTTGATGCGCCTGCACCGCGCCGGGGTGAAATACCGCCTGGCGGTGCCCCGCGAAGGCTATCGCGCCTGGTTCGGCGGCTTGTCATTGTCGCGCCATGCCCAGGGGCCGGTGCTGGACGCGGCCTACGCGTACCTCAATTGGTGGTTGTCCGGCTGGCCGGGCGCGGTGATGGCGCGCCAGGGTTACTACATCGGCAACCCGGCGCGCAGCCGTGATCACCTGAGCAGTGCCGAGTGGGATTACTGGTACGCCGGCAAGCCTGCGCGGGAGGAGCTGCTCGGCAGTGATGGGTTGCCGTTGATCGATATCGGCGAGGTGCGCGATGGCGGCTCCTATGAGCAGCGCATGGGGCATATTGCGGTGTGGAACTCGGTCATGGATGAGCACAACTATCTGGTGCGGCGTTGGGGGGACTTCATGCGCGCCCGCAGCTGATAGACGGATATGGCCAAGCGGTTGTCGCCAATAAAATGACAGTTAAATCCCCGGTTTTATTCGGTGCGCTTATGCGATGTCCCAGCTAATCTGCTAAAACAAAAAGTCCAGTCTAAATGGATGTTTTTTTGACAGCAGGTCAGGGCGCAAGGAATGCACATGACTAAGGGACGCGGCGGCGAGCGGCGAACGCTGCCGGAGGGCACTGCCATGACATGGCGCCATACCTTTCAAACCCGTATTGCCGGGGTGTTGGCGCTGTTGCTGCTGGTGGTGGTCGCCGCCACCTATTTCGCCGTCAAGAGCGCCACCCGTCGTGCCGTGGAGAACCAGGCACAAGTCCAACTGAAAACCGGAACCCAGGTATTCGAGCGTCTGCTGGACCTGCGCGGGCGGCGCTTGCAATACGGGCTCGACTGGCTCGCCGGCGATGGTCCGTTCAAGCACGCCGTGGCCGAGGGCAACCCTGCGCCGATCCTGGCGGCACTGCGGCGCCACGGCACCGGCATCCGTTCCAGCGACGTGTTTGTGCTGGGCCTGGATGGCAAGGTCATGGTCAGCACACTCCCCATCCTCACCCGCGGCCAGCCGTTCCCCTATGACGCCGCCTTGCGCCATGCGCGCCGCAATGGCCTGCACATGGTGATCGTGGCCCTGGACGGGCGGCCTTACCTGCTGGTGCAGGATGAAGTGCACGACCCGTTGCCCATCGCGCGCATCGTGATGGGCTTTGCCATGGACCAACTGTTCGCCTATGAACTGCGCTCCATGAGCAACCTGGAAGTGTCGTTTCTCAGTGTGCAGGACGGCACGCCCGGCCCGCTGTTCAGCACCCAGCCCGACGCGTACCGGGCCACCGCCCTCAGCCTGCTGCACGACGCTCCGCTCAACCCTGAGGCACAGATCCATGGGTTCCACGGTCAGCGCGTGCTCAGCCGCGTGCTTCCATTGGCCAATACCGGCGACGGCGATGACGTGCGCGTATTGCTGCAAAGCCCGCTGGACCATGCGCTGGAATCCTTTGCGCCGCTGGACCGGCAGTTTCTCGGGATTGCCCTGGCGGTGCTGCTGGTGTCGTTGGCCGGCGCGCTGTTCCTGGCGCGGCGGGTGTCGCGCCCGCTCAACGCCCTCGTGGAGGCGGCGGGGCGCATCGGCGCCGGTGATTACCGCACGCCGGTGCGGGTACGCAGCCACGATGAGTTCGGTTTGCTGGCCCGCGCCTTCAATGCCATGCAAAGCGGCATCGCCGTGCGCGAACGGCAACTGGCCCATAACGCCCTGCATGATCCGCTCACCGGCCTGCCCAACCGAGCCCTGGCCATGGAACGCCTGGGCAGTGCGATCAGTGCCCGGCGGCCGGTGGTATTGCTGTACCTGGGCATCGAAAACTACCGGGTGATCAACGAAGGCTTCGGCCCGGAGGGGGTCGAGGACATGCTGCGCGAAGCCAGCCGCTGCCTGTCCATGAGCCTGCTGGCCAGCGACACGGCGGCGCGCATCACCGGCAGCGAGTTCTTGCTGTTGCTGGAAAACACCGAGATCGATCGCGCCGTGGCCCGCGCCGACCGCCTCTACGCGCTGCTTACCGAGCCCCAGCGCATCGGCAATGATGAAGTGCGCCACGAAGTCAGCATCGGCATCGCCGCCTACCCCGCCGATGGCCAGCAGGTGGAAGAGTTGATCAGTCGCGCCGCCATCGCCCGCCACGATGCGGCGACGCTGCCGGGTTATCTGCAGATCTACCAGCAGGACCGCGACCTCGCCCACCAGCGCCAGATCACGCTGATCCGCGACCTGCGCCGGGCCGTCGTCGAAGGCGAGCTGTACCTGTGCTACCAGCCCAAGCTCGACCTCAAGCATGGCGAGGTGTGCCAGGCCGAAGCCCTGCTGCGCTGGCAGCATCCCACCCTGGGGCTGGTGTCGCCCGCCGAGTTCATCCCCCTGGCCGAGCGCACCGGCAGCATGGGCGGCCTGACCCTGTGGGTGATCGAAGAAGCCATCCGCCAGATCGGCGAGTGGTCGCAGCGCGGCATGCACATTCAATTGTCGGTGAACATCTCGGTGGATGACCTGGCCGATGACGACCTGGCGATCCGCGTCAGCACCTTGCTGATGCAGTACGGCGTGGCGGCCCGGCAGCTGATTTTCGAAATCACCGAAAGCGCGATCATGCACAACCCGCAGCAAGCCTTGAGCGTGCTGGAGCAACTGCGCGGCTGCGGCATCAGCCTGTCGGTGGATGACTTCGGCACCGGCTATTCCTCCCTGGCGCAACTGCAGCGCCTGCCGGTGCAGGAGTTGAAGATCGACCAATCCTTCGTGCGCAACCTCGACAGTACCAGCGGCGACGGCGTGATCGTGCGTTCGACCATCGAAATGAGCCACAACCTGGGGCTCAAGGTGGTGGCCGAAGGTGTGGAATTCGAGCCCAGCCTCAAGCTGCTCAAGCAGTGGAACTGCGATACGGCCCAGGGCTATCTGATCAGCCGGCCGCTCAATGCCATGGCGTTCGAGATGTGGATGCGGCGCGAGCGGCAGCCGCTTTAAGGCAACAGAAGGCGAGCAGGTGTGTAATATTTTTAACTCTAAAGCGTCCGTCAGTAATTACGGATTGATATGAAGGGCTGTTATTTCTAACAGGTTATTTTGGTTTTTTTTTATGCTTTTATGCGGTTGAGACTGTCGCCTTGGTTGAGCGAGTCAACGTCCTCTGCAGGAGTGTTTATTATGTCGACTTTTGATTATTCATCTCTCCGTAAAATCCCTGATGGAAATGAAAAAAACGTCAAGGGCTCCTTGAAGGGAACTATAAAAAACCTCGATGCCGAAAAAGAATTTCCGCTGGAAGCTCATTATTTTCATAGAACCAACCGTCATCCTATTATTACTATTGGCGGAAAAGATCCAGAACACGCTCATACCAGCGATTATTTTCTACAGATCATAATGGACGATCGTGAACCCGCCACCGGAACCTATAAAGTAGGCGAGTCAGGTTGGAAGGGATGTATATATTATCGGGATATTCATGAGAGGGAGCATTCTGCTGTCAGCGGTTGGCTTGAGTTAAAGAACTTTCAGTCGATTAAGAGGCTTGAAGGTGAACTTCATGTTTTTGCTAGTTATCAGGAGATTGAGAACTATGAAATTGATGTGCAATTTAGCATTCAAGGGGTCAATTCTTAAGATGTGCCCGTCACAGGGCGAATGATGATTGGAACGGCTGCTTTTTTGTGATCGGCCTGCCTGGCCGACCTGATCGTGCAAATAATTCTGGCCGATAATGGTCGCCTGATCGCCCGCCTGGCGGCAATGCGTGGCGAAGTGATCGAACACTGATCCCGGCAAGCCCCCTCCCACAGTGAATCCTGCTCCACCCATGAAAAAGGCGGCTACCTGTGAGGGTAGCCGCCTTTGTTTTGCCGTCAGTGTTGCTTAATCCGGCAGTTTGAACGCCATCACGTAGTCACCCTGCTTGGTCCCCAGGGAACCATGACCACCCGCCATGACCAGCACGTACTGCTTGCCGTCCTTGCCGGTGTAGGTCATCGGGGTGGTTTGCGCGCCGGCGGGCAGGCGGCCTTCCCACAACTGCTTGCCGTTTTTCACGTCATAGGCACGCAGGTACTGGTCGAGGGTACCGCTGAGGAACGACACGCCACCGGCGGTGGTGAAGGTGCCGCCCAGGCTCGGTACGCCCATGGTCAGCGGGACCGGAACCGGCGAGCTGTCACGCACGGTACCGTTCTTGTGCATCCAGATGGTCTGGTGGGTGGTCAGGTCGACCGCGGCCACGTAACCCCACGCCGGTGCCTGGCACGGCAGGCCCAGAGGCGACAGCAGTGCTTCGAGGATCACGCCGTACGGCGCGCCTTTGTTCGGCTGCACGCCCTGGGTTTCGCTGACGCGCGGGCCTTGCTTGGCGATATCGGCCGCCGGGATCAGCTTGGATTTGAACGCCATGTAGCTCGGGTTCACGAAGGCGATCTGGCGTACCGGGTCGACGGAAATGCCGCCCCAGTCGAACACGCCGAAGTTACCTGGGTAAACGATCGAACCTTGCAGCGATGGCGGGGTGAACGGACCGTCGTAGCGCATGGATTTGAAATCGATGCGGCACAGCATCTGGTCGAACGGCGTCACGCCCCACATGTCACGCTCCTTGAGGGGGGGGGGCATGAAGTTCAGCTCGGACTTCGGCTGGGTCGGGGAAGTACGGTCGCCCGCGACAGCGCCCTGGGGCACGGCCACTTCGTGGATCGGCACCACCGGCTGGCCGGTGGCGCGGTCCAGCACGTAGATGCTGCCTTGCTTGGTCGACGCCATCACCGCTTGCTTCACGCCGGCTTCGGTCTTGACGTCGATCAGCGACGGCTGGCCGCCGACGTCCATGTCCCACAGGTCATGGTGAGTGAACTGGAAGGTCCACTTCACGTGGCCGCTGTCGATGTCCAGGGCGGTCAGGCCCGCAGCGTATTTCTCGGAATCGTCGGTACGGTCACCGCCGTACTGGTCGGGCATCTGGTTGCCCATCGGCAGGTAGAGCATGCCGAGTTTTTCATCCACGGCGAACATGGACCACATGTTCGGCGAGTTGCGGGTGTAAGTCTTGCCTTCGGCCAACGGGGTGGTGTCGTCCGGGTTGCCGCTGTCCCAGTTCCACACCAGCTTGCCGGTGTGCACGTCGAACGCGCGGATCACGCCGCTGGGCTCGTCGGTGGAGACGTTGTCGGTGACGTGGCCACCGATTACCACCAGGTTTTTGGTCACGGCCGGTGGCGAAGTGGAGTAGTAACCGCCTGGGGCGAAGCTGCCGATGTTGGCACGCAGGTCGACCTGGCCTTTGTCACCGAAGTCTTCGCACATCTTGCCGGTGTCGGCGTTCAGGGCGATCAGGCGGGTGTCGGCGGTCGGCACGAAGATGCGTTTCGGGCAGGCATTCGGCGCGGCAGCCGGGCTGGCGCTGCCGGTCGGGCTCTGCTCGGAAGCGTAGGCGGCGTCATCGTGATACGACACGCCACGGCAGGTCATGTGCGCCCAACCCTTGAAGTTTTCGGCGCCCTGGCTGCTGATCTTCGGATCGAAGCGCCAGATTTCCTTGCCGGTGTCCGGGTCCAGCGCAATCACCTGGCTGTGGGGCGTGCACACGTAGAGCATGCCGTTGACTTTCAGCGGGGTGTTTTCCGCGGTGGTCTCGCCTGGATCGTTCGGGCCGGGGATGTCGCCGGTGCGATAGGTCCATGCCGGTACCAGCTTGTGCGCGTTTTCCGGAGTGATCTGCGCCAATGGCGAGTAACGATCACCGTAGGCCGAGCGGCCGTAGGAGTTCCAGTCGCCATCGGCCTGGGACGGTGCAGCGCTGGCCATGCCCGGTACCGCGTCGCGGTCCAGTTGACCGGTCTTGACCATTTCACCGGGGTTGGTGAATTGGCTGGCCAGGGCGGTTGCACCGGCCAGCACCACGGCCACGCTCAGCGCGCCAGTGCCCAGCGGGGCAGGTTGGCCGCGCAGCAACGGACGGCGAAACCACGGGAGCAGCATGACGATGCCCAGGGCGAACAGCAGCGCCAGACGCGGCACCAGTTGCCACCAATCCAGGCCGACTTCCCACAGGGCCCATACGGTGCTGGCGAACAGCACCAGTGCGTACAGACCCAGCGCGGCGCGGCGGGTGGCCAGCAGCAGCAGGCCGGTCAGGGTGATGCCGATACCGGCCAGCAGGTAGTACAGCGTCCCGCCGAGCAGGCTCAGCTTGACGCCGCCGGCCAGCAAGGCCAGGCCCATGATCAGCAGCAAGACGCCTAGCAGCCTCGGCAGCAGGCGGCTCGGACGTGAAGCACCGTCAGTGCTCATAGTTGTGTTTCTCCGTTACGTTGGAATTATGTATCCCCGTGTTTCTTCACTGTAGATGACGATTCGACACGGGCTTGGTTCAGCGTTAATTACGTTTTTCTGTGGATAACGGACTTATCCACAGGTGGGCGATTTATTCCCGTGCGCAGGTCGGTGTAAGACAGCGCTGTCTTGGCGGGTAGGAATAATCAGCAAAGTGGGGTCGGCCGGGGGAGTGAAACGTTTCAGGTTATTGCCGATAAGGATAAAGCGCTGGCGCACCAAGAGAAAGCACGAATCGCAAGATGCATCATTTCAGATTTGGTAACAGTGACAGATCGTCGCTGCCCAATAACGGTGGGAGGGGGTAAGCCTCCTCCCACAGGGGCATTTCAGTGTGTTCAGAAGGTAGTGCGGATGCCCAATTGCACGCTGCGCCCCGGTGCCGGCGCGATATCGCGCAGGATCGAGCTGGCGTAGCGCACGGTCTGGTTGGTCAGGTTTTCACCGTTCACAAACGCCAGCCATTGACTGCCGCCGACATTGAAGCGATAGCCCGCGCTCGCGCCCAGGGTGGTGTAGCCATCGGTACCGCTCTCGTTATCCGGCACGCGCCCTTGCCCGGCCGCGTGCTCGATGTCGATGCGCGCCTGCCAGCGGTCCAGTTCCCACAGCAGGCCGCTGTTCAAGCGCAGCGGCGCGATGCGTGGCAAGGCTTCGCCGGTGTCCAGGTTGGTGGCGCGGGTGTAGTCGCCTGACAGCTCCAGCGCGAACTTGCCGTAGGCGCCTTCGCCGAGCTTCCAGTGATCCTGGGCCTCGAAGCCGGCGAAACGTGCGCGCACACCGGAATATTCGTACTCGGGGATGCCACTAGCGTCTTCTTCGCCTTCGTCGTTCAGCGTACGACCGGTGCCCAGCAAACCGATGTAATTGGAGAAGTGGCTGTAGAACACGCCGAAGCTGCCCTTGTGGGTGCCGGTGTCAAAGCGCAGGGCCAGGTCGCTGGACACGGCTTTCTCTTTCTTCAGGTTGGCGTCGCCCAACTCATAGGTGCCGGTGGCGACGTGGGCACCGTTGGCGTACAGCTCGTAGAAGGTCGGTGCGCGCTCGGTGTAGCCCAGGGTCGCGGCCACGGACCAGATCGGCGTGAGGGTATACACCGCGCCCGACGACAGGCTGCCGGCGGTGAAGTGGTTGCTCCTGTCGGCGCCGGCGAAGCGTTCGTTGCCCTTGGCGTCGGGGTCGATGCGGGTGTGTTCCAGGCGCCCGCCGAGGCTGAGTTTCAGGCGGTCGGTGGCCTGCATTTCTTCGAGGATAAACAGCGCGCCGGCGTTGGTGTCGGTCTGCGGCACGAAGGCTTCTTCGCCCAAGGCCGAGAACTCGTTGCGCGTCACCTGTGCACCGACCACGCCGTCGAATGGGCCGAGCGGCTGGTGACGGGCTTCGACGCGGGCTTCGTAGCCCTTGTTCTTGAAGACCGTACCGGTTTCGCCGCCTTCGATTTCGCGGTGCTCGTAGTCGGTGTAGCCGGCGTCGACCTTGACCGAGGTAAACGGGCCTTGCAGGTTGCGGATTTCGGACGCGAACCCGTAGTGATCCTGCTGCATGCGGATGCGCACATCCTGCTCGGCCGGGGAGCCGTAGTTGCTGTCGTAGTTGCTGTAGGACAGCCCGGCGTAACCGTCGTCCCAGGTGTAGGAACCGCCTACCGCGCCACCGTCCTGGCGCCCGTCGCTGTTGCCCAGGCGGCCGTTCCTGCCGGGTGCGTCGTCGCTGTCCGGGGCGTGGCGGCTGCGGGCCTGGCCGGGGATTTTCAGGTCGTTGAATTCCCGCGCGTTGGCATCCAGGTGCAAGGCGAAGGTGCCATTGCCGGCTTCCAGCTTGCCCGCACTGCTGCGCGTGGTGTCGGCGCCGCCGTAGCGCAGTTCACCGGCGCCGTGGATGCCCTCGATGGCTTCGGTGGGGATGCGGTTGTCGAAGGTGTTGACCACGCCACCGATGGCGCTGCCGCCGTACAACAGCGCTGCCGGGCCGCGTACGATTTCGATGCGCTCGACATTCACCGGGTCCAGCGGCACCGCATGGTCGTAGGACAGTGACGAGGCATCCAACGCCCCCACGCCATTGCGCAGGATGCGAATGCGGTCACCGTCCTGGCCCCGGATGATCGGCCGGCTGGCGCCCGGGCCAAAGTACGAAGACGACACGCCCGGCTGCTTGTTCAGGGTTTCGCCGAGGCTGCCTTTTTGTTGCAGGGTCAGCTCATCGCCCTCCAGCACGGTGGTCGGCGAGGCGAGTTGCTCGCTGCCCAGCGGGTTGCCGGTGATGACTTGGGGTTGCAGTTCCAGGGCGTGGGCTTCCGAGCTGATCAACAGGGCGGCGGCGAGCGGCGACAAGCGCCACAGGGAGGAGAGGGACATCGGACATTCCTTGGCAAAACGACGAAAAGATTTGGTATACATGGTTACAATATAACATCTCTTTTTTGCCGGGAGCGGGAACTTTTTTACCTGCCAGGGCGGAGTGATAAGGTGTGCGCCTTCGTGAGCACTTTTTCATAGGCCCGGCATGACCGCGACAAACAACGACCCCCTCCACGGCGTGACCCTGCAACACGTCCTCACCACCCTGGTGGAACACTACGAATGGGCAGGCCTGGCCGAACGCATTGATATCCGTTGCTTCAAGAGCGACCCGAGCATCAAGTCGAGCCTGACGTTCCTGCGCAAGACCCCATGGGCGCGGGAGAAGGTCGAAGGCTTGTACGTCAAGCTGATGCGCACCAAACGCCCGCTGGATTGACCTCATGAAGCGGTATGTGGCGGCAGCGGCGCTGACCGGTTGGGTGGGCCTGGCGATTCAGCAATACCTGATTTTCTATTCGCGCTGGGAGTCCGGCGCCAGCCTGCTCGGCGGGCTGATCAACTTCTTCAGTTTCTTCACGGTGCTGACCAATACCCTGGCAGCGGTGGTGCTGAGCTATGCGTGGGTGAAGCGCGATTCTGCAGCCAGGCGGTTTTTCCTCGCCCCCGGCGTCAGCAGCGGCATCGCCGTCAGCATCGTGGTGGTGGGCCTGGCCTACAGCCTGTTGCTGCGCCATCTGTGGCAGCCCGAAGGCTTTCAATGGATCGCCGATGAACTGCTGCACGACGTGATGCCGCTGCTGTTCGTGCTGTACTGGTGGCGCTGCGTGCCCAAGGGCCAGTTGCGCCTCAAGCACATTGGCCTGTGGGTCATCTACCCGCTGGTGTACTTCGGCTATGTGCTGCTGCGTGGGGATTTGCTCGGGCAGTACCAGTACCCGTTCATCGATGTCGGCACCCTGGGTTATCCACAAGTGTTTGTGAATGCCGGGGGGATCCTGCTGGGGTTTGTGCTGGTTGCCCTGGCGGCGGTCGGCCTGGACAAGACCTTGAAGTCACCTCGAATTTAACCTGTACAGATCTCTGGGCAGGGAGCAACTCCCTTCCCTCAGGCTCTAAGCTTTGCCATTCCCCCCGTTGCGCACCGTCCATGGTTTTCCATTGAACGGTGTTTCGCCACGTCGCGCACTTATCAACATGTTAGTTGATGTGCTCCAGTAAACGTTGTTATTTTTCGTTGAATGTAATCCCTCTCTTACAGTGATATCTGAAGACAAGTTTCTACAACTAAAGCTGATGTAGTCTAATTCTTACGGGTAATTTTAAAGTTTTGGCAATTTGCCATATTTTTCCTATGTGTCCGAGTGTTGCAAGGCTACGAAATTAGAAGAACTGGACGACTTATGTTTTTTAAAATTGGCCGGGATAATCGCCTGGCTTCAAATGAGCTGGTTTGCAATACAAGTAATTGGAATAAATAGAGGAATTCTGTGCGCCATGGCGGCGGAATCACTTAAACAACGTTTATTACTCATGTGGGCATCTATAAATGAAAGCTAAAATGAAAACCGCGCTGTTCTCTATCGGGCTGTTGGTGGGGTCGATGTCCGTTGCCCAGGCGGCGGACGGAACTGTCACGTTCTTGGGGTCGGTCCATTCGGGTGCCTGCTCTATCAAGCCTGATTCGGTCGATCAGACCATTCCCCTTGGCGCGATCGCAAAACATCAATTGCAAGCGGGCGGGAAGTCCGAGCCGCGTCGCCTGCTGATTGAACTTGAGGGCTGCGACCTGGCGGGTCTCACCGATAACACCGTGACCACCACCTTCACCGGAGCGCCATCGAGCGTTGTGCCGGGTGCGCTGGGCACCGTCGGGAGCGCGGGCAATGTGGGCATCATGATGACCCATGGCAGTAAACCCGTTGAATTGGGCGTGGCTACCACGCCGCAAGTGATTGCCGCCGGTGACAACACACTGGAGTTCGGTGCCTATGTACAAGGCGCTGCCACGGGCGACATCGTGCCAGGCGACTTCAGTGCGGTGACCAACTTCACCTTGGCTTATCAGTAAGCGTTTTCCCCCGCCACCCAGCGTGGCGGGGGAGGCTGGTGGAGGCACAGGTGAAAACATTCATAAGTCTCGCTATCTCCTCTTCTTTGGCGATGTTCATCAGCCCTGGGGTGGTTGCCCAGGAGCCTGCTCAAGGTGATGGGCTTGTCACGCTGGGAGGAGAGGTCGTCGACTCGGCCTGCGGGCTGGAGTTGGTCAGCGTCGATCAAACCATCGATATGGACCCCGAGCCCATTGGCCGCTTCCTGCGGCGCGCCAGGGGCCAGGACCAGTCCTTCCAGTTGCGCCTGGTCAATTGCACCTTGAGTCGTACCGATCCATCCCGTCCAGGGGTGACGCTGCCCGACTGGCAGCACCTTCGGGTGACGTTTGACGGCCCCACGGATAGAGGTGGTCGTTCTTTTGCGGTCTTTGGTGGCTCCCAAGGCGTTGCGCTGAATATTGAGGATTCCGCTGGCCAGTTAAGTGTTCCGGGTCAGCCGATGACTCCACATCCGTTAACGGAAGGCGATATGACGCTGCACTACACGCTTCATTTTGTCGGTAACGGATTGCCCATAGTGGCCGGAGCCCACCGTACTGCCGTGCGATTCAAGTTGGAATATTTTTGAACGTTGATGGGTTGCTTGCATGTTAAATACAGCGAAGGTCAAAAATACGCTGCGCCCAAGCCTTTTTGGCGGGTTGATATCATTAGCAGGCACTGCACTGGCTGCTGGGGATATTGAGTTTAATACTGATGTTCTTGATCTGAGTGATCGCACTAATATTGACTTGTCTCAGTTTGCCCGCAGCGGGTTTATTCTGCCGGGCACCTATTCGATGGTCGTGCAGATCAATGCCCAGCCCATTGCTGAGCAATCGGTGGCTTTCTATCCCCCCGATAATGACCCTAAAGGCAGCCAGGCATGTTTATCGCTGGATCTTGTCGATCAATTGGGTCTCAAGGCGTCGGACGCGGCCAAACTCAAATGGTGGAAAAACGGCGAGTGCCTGGATACCGAAAGTTTGCCTGGCATGGAGGTCAGTGGCGACCTGGCCACCTCCACACTGAATATCAACCTGCCCCAGGCCTACCTCGAGTACAGCGCCATCCATTGGGATCCGCCGTCCCGGTGGGATGAGGGTGTGCCGGGGCTGTTGGTTGACTACAACATGACGGCGCAGTCCAGCTATCAAAAGAATGACGGCACCCGCAACAACCTCAGTGGTAACGGAACCCTTGGCGCCAATGCCGGGGCCTGGCGCCTGAGGGCCGACTGGCAGGGGCGGATCGAGAAAGGCGTGGAGGGGGCACCCAGGGATCAACAACAGTTGGAGTGGAGTCGTTACTACGCCTATCGCGCAGTGCCTGCACTGAAGGCACGCTTGACGGTCGGAGAGGACTACCTGTACTCGGACATCTTCGACAGCTTCCGTTTTACCGGTGCTTCACTGATCTCGGATCAAAGCCAACTGCCACCCAACCTGCGCGGCTACGCACCGGAAGTCGTCGGGGTCGCCAAGACCAACGCAAGAATCATCATCAGCCAGAAGGGCCGCGTGCTGTATGAAACGCTGGTCGCCGCAGGCCCTTATCGCATTCAGGACCTCAGCGATGCCGTGAGTGGCACTCTGGATGTGCGGGTCGAGGAGCAGGACGGTTCGGTTCAGACCTTCCAGATCGATACGGCAGGCGTTCCCTACCTGACACGTCCTGGGCACGTTCGATACAAGCTGGCGACCGGGCGCCCGTCCGATCTTCAGTACGGTGCCAACGGCAGCGTTTTCGGCACCGGCGAATTCTCCTGGGGGATCAGCAATGGCTGGTCGCTGTTTGGCGGCGGGATAACGGATAACAACTACCGCGCATTGTCTGTCGGGGTCGGTCGCGACCTGCTGGCGTTCGGCGCCGTATCGCTGGATGCCACCCAGTCCCACGCCAGTGTGTGGAACCAGACACTCTCGGGCAAATCCTACCGTCTTCAATACTCCAAGCACTTCGAGCAGTACGACAGCCAGGTCACGTTTGCCGGTTACCGGTTTTCCGAGAAAAACTACTTGAGCATGAGCGAATACCTGGACGCCCGTCATTACGGTTTGAACGGTGAGCGCGGCGGGATCGAGCGCGGTGAATACATCGAGGGCTGGAAGCCGATTGGCGACAGCAAGGCCCTGTATACGGTGACGCTCAACAAGCAGTTTCGTGACCTTGGGGCGACCGTCTACGCCAGCTACAACAAGCAGACGTATTGGGGGCGCCCGGACACTCAGCGTTGGAACCTGTCGATGTCGCGCTACTTCAATGTGGGAACCGTCAGGAACATGAGCCTGTCCCTGAACATGTTTCGCACCCAGGAGTATGCCTACAAGGATAACGGAATGGCGCTGACGGTCAGCCTGCCGTTGGGGCGCAGCGGCACCCTGTCGCTGGACGCCAACAGGACCTCGGGTAAAGAGAGTTTCTCGACGCGCTACAGCGATCGCCTCGATGAGCGCAACAGCTACCAGCTCAATGCAAGCGACCGCTCCGTCAGCGGCTACCTGAGTCATATCGGCGACCAGGCCGACATCGATCTCAGCGCCAGCACCCAGGAAGGCAGTGGCAGGACCCTCAGTGCATCCATTCGCGGCGGTGGCACGCTCACGCCCTACGGTGCGGCGCTGCACCGAACCAATGGCACCGGTGGCACCCGCCTGATGCTCGACACCGGGGGGGTGCCCGATGTGCCTGTGCGTGGTTACGGCACATCGACCCGCACCAACGCGTTCGGCAAGGCAGTGATTTCTGATATCAGCAGCTACCAGCGTACGGCCGCCAGTGTCGACCTGGAGAACCTGCCGAGCAACGTTGAAGCCACTCAATCGGTGACCCAACTGACCCTTACCGAAGGGGCCATTGGTTATCGGTCCCTGGACGTGATTGCCGGTGAGAAGGCCATGGCTGTCCTGCGCCTGCCGGATGGCAGTGCACCGCCCTTCGGCGCGACGGTGAAGAACACAAAACAGCAGGACACCGGGATTGTGAACGACGGTGGCGCTGTTTACCTGAGCGGTATTCAGGCCGGTGAGCAAATGATCGTCAGTTGGGGCGGCATCGAACGCTGCCTGCTCACGCTGCCCGTCGCGCTGCCCGCAGACAGCTTGACCGATGCCTTGCAATTGCGCTGCCAGAGCGTAGCCACTGATCAATCCTCACCCGAGCCAGCAGCGCTGACCGGGAAGCGTACCGATACGGAGAACAACGCCTCATGATGCTCAATACGCACCCCACACTCCTGGTCTTCGCACTGCTGGCTCTGGGCCTGAGCCAGAGTGCCGGCGCCGCGGTTGGCCTGGACCGAACCCGGGTGATTTTTGACGGTGGCAAGGATGCGACCAGCGTGAATATCACCAATAACAACACCCAACTGCCGTACCTGGCCCAAGGCTGGATCGAGGACGAGGAGGGCAACAAGATCACCTCGCCCTTGATCGTGCTGCCGCCGGTTCAACGCTTGGAGCCCGGCAAGCAAAGCCAGGTGAAAGTGCAGGCGTTGCCGGCGGCCAAGTCGTTGCCGCAGGATCGCGAGACGGTCTACTACTTCAACCTGCGGGAGATTCCACCGCGCAGCGACAAATCCAACACCCTGCAAATCGCGCTGCAGACCCGGATTAAATTGTTCTACCGACCGCAGGCCATCGCTCCCAGTCAGCAAGACCTGTCCAACCCCTGGCAGGAAAAGCTGACCCTGACCCGCCAGGGCGACCGTTACCAGGTGAACAACCCTACGCCTTACTACGTGTCTCTGGTGGATGCTCGCAGCAGTAAAGACGGCAAGACCGTGCCGGGTTTCGAGCCCGTGATGATCCCGCCTAAAGGCACGCAAACCCTCGGGCCGACGGCCAAGGCGCTGGGCAATTCACCCTACCTGGCCTACGTGAATGACTACGGCGGGCGTCCATTACTGGCGTTCACCTGCACGGGCGAAACATGCAAGGTGAACTTGCAAGTCTCGACGCCTAATGAGTAGCAGCCTGCAGCGGGAGAGCGTCATGAAGTTGCACAACGTGAAAGTCCTGGGCTGTGTGTTACTGGTCCTGGCAACGCGCGCGGGCGCTGAGGATGACGATGGAATCGATGGCCAGCGTGGCCGGTTGAACGTTTCCGGATCCATGCATGAGTCCCCTTGCACGCTGGAGATGACATCGCTGCATCAAACGGTCGACTTGGGCGCCGTGTCTACCAGTCAGCTGCAACGACCTGGCGATCAGGCCCCATCGAAGCCGTTTCAACTGCGTTTTCAGGATTGCCAGCGCACCGCAGGCAGTATCCGCAGCGAACGTACCGGGAACCTGGCATGGAGCGCTCACCAACCGGTGTTGTCGGTGACGTTTGTTGCCCCTGCCGATGCCGACGACCCACGACTGGTCAAAGTGCAAGGCATCACCGGGATGGGACTGCGGTTGACCGATGCCCTGGGACGCGATGTACAGCTGGGTTCCAGGGGCGAACCGTTGTATCTGAGCGAGGGCAGCACGACCCAGACGTGGAATGTTCAACCCACGCGTACCGCCGCGCCGTTGACCAGCGGAGCGTTTCGGGCGGTGGTGGATTTCAGGCTCAGTTATGAGTAAGGGCAGAACAATGGCTAAGTCAGTCGGCTCGCGGGCCATTCTTATCGCGGGGGGCCTGTTGTGGGCGGTCAGTCAAGGCGCGCAGGCCGAGACCAGCCTGATCATCCGCGCAGTCATCATTGCGCCTCCGCCCTGCGTCATCAATGGCGGCGGTACGCTCAATGTGCCTTTTGGCAATGACCTTCTTACGTCACGGATCGACGGGGTCAACTACCGTCGCAACGTGCCTTACACCGTCACCTGTGACGCCCCGTTCAGTAACGCGATGACCCTTCAGCTCAGGGGGACCGGGGCTTCGTTCGATGGGCGTGTGCTCTCGACCCGCAACCCGGACCTGGGGGTCAAGCTATCGCTCAATGGCGCTGACTGGCCGCTGAATTCGAACGTGAATTTTACCTATCCGAACTTTCCCGTGGTGCAGGCGGTGCCTGTCAAGCGCGCGGGCAGCCGGCTGGTGGGAGGCGCATTCGATGCTGCCGCCACCTTCGTGATCGATTACCAGTGATGAGGAGCGCGCAATGACATGCTGGCAGCAGCGAGCCTTGCTCGCTTTGTGTTCCATCGGCCTCTGCCATAGTGCGTCGGCCAACGTAACGTTCAGCGGAACGCTTAACGAGCCCCCGCCCTGCACCATCGATGCGGGCAACAAGATTGAAGTCGACTTTGGGGATGTGGGGGTCAAGCGGGTCGATGGGGTGAAATATCGCCGGGGGGTGGGTTACACCATCAATTGTGGCGTCGACACGCTCCCGTGGGTACTCAAGTTGAGTGTCAACGGTACCCCCACGACGTTCGACGGCGCGGCATTGCAGACCAGTGCACCTGACCTGGGTATTCGGATATTCCAAAACAACCTGCCGTTTCGACTCAATACGCCACTGGACATCACCCTGTCTTCCCCGCCGGTATTGGAAGTCGTGCCGGTCAAACAGCCCGGTGCAACGCTTGCCCCCGCCAGGTTTACCGCGGTGGCGACGTTGTTGGCCGAGTACCAGTAGGAGTTGGATATGGGACATGAAACTGTTCGTAGGGCCAGGCTGTACGCCGTGCTGGCGTGCCTGCCGGCCCTCGGCCTGATCTGCGAAGCACACGCGGCGGATAACCTGAATTTCAAGGGCAACCTGGTTGAAGAAGCCTGCACCATCCGTCCGGGTGACGAGGCCATCAGCCTGGAACTCTGGGACCTGACCAGCAAGCACCTCTACATCAATACGCGTTCGGTGGGCAAAGGTTTCAAGCTGCACCTGGAGGACTGCGACACCAGCATCGGCGACACGGTAACCATCACCTTCGGCGGCGTAGAAAACCGGGAGCTTCCGGGGTTGCTCGCACTCGATGGCGGAAGCGGCGCCTCTGGTATCGGGATCGGTATAGAGACGCCGGGTAACAAGCCCTTGCCGCTGAATAAAACCAGCGACGAACAGGGACTGAGTAATGGCAGCAATGTCATCGAACTCAAAGCCTACGTGCAAGGGGAGCCAACGGCCATCAGGGACCAGACCATAGGGCACGGCAGCTATACCGCGACCTCTACTTTTACGCTGGATTATCCGTAATTCACACGCTCAACAACCGGGCGCATACGCATTGGTCTTCAGATCAATCAGGTCTGCACGAACTGATTGTTCGCTGGATGGCGCCTGTGTAGATAAGCAACGAGAGATCAACATGAAACGACTATATGACAGCGCCATTGTGCTTCTCCTGCTGATTGGCGTCAGCACGACCGCGCAGGCCGTAGACTGTCGGGTCAATGGCGGTGAGTGGGCGCGCGTCACTCATCTGACCGTCCCCGTAACGGTACGACTCGATGCGGATCGCACGAGGATCCTGATGGAAGGTGCCCGGCTCGAATGTCGGTTTACGGCTGGAGCAGGCCCCGTTTGGGGGGCGGACTATTGGGAAACCGGCAATGCCTCTGGGACACCTTGGACATCCGGCCCCAAGTTCGTCAGTGAACGGAGTGGTTTGCGTATCAATGGCGCTTTCCTCAATACCCCGGTTCCGGCGGGTATACGGGTGGCTACCATGCCCAACAACGGGATCGGCTATCCGATCAATATCACCCCCTACATCCTGGTGCGTCACAGTCCCTCCAATCCGATCGATATACGAACAGGAGATACCCTCGGCCTGTTGCGTCTCACCAGCTCGAACAATTACGACGCGACACGGCCGCAACTCACTGTCACTTATACGGCTGCCAACAACTTCACCATCTCCCCGTCAACCTGCACGATCAACAATAACAACCCGATCGAGATCGACTTCGGCAATGTGCACCAAAGAGCAATAGGTACCGATCCGCTGACCACGACCATCCGCAGCAACCGCCGGCTCACCTATTCATGCCCGGACGGCGGGATTACCACGCCGATCACCATCACCTACAAAGGTACCGCCTCGTCGTTCGACACGCGCCTGCTGCGCATGACCAACCCGGACGTGGGCACGGGCCTGGTTCGTGGCGCAAGCGCGGTTCAAGTCGGTGGTTCATTCCTGACCCAAATCACCAACAGTGTGGGGAGCGACGATGTAACGTTTTCCCTCGTAAGGCGTGCCGGTTCACTGCCTGCCGCTGGGGTTGTCAGCGGCAGCGGTGTCCTCGTAATGGGTGTGCCCTGAGGCTTACTCCTCTTCGCTGCCTTCCGCACGCCAGTAACCCACCGCCTTGAGGAACGCCTCATTGACCTTGTGGGTGTCCAGCAGCACCCGGCGGACCTGGCGCGACAGCCTGGTTTCGGTGGCGACAAAGCTGTACAACGAACCGCTCGGCAGCGTCAGTTTCTGCACGGTGTCGAGCAGGTCGTCCTGGCCGCGCACGACCCATTTCACCTCCACATCGGCAGCACTTGCCAGTGCCTGCCGTTCCGCCGCATTGGCGATTTCGATCACCGCCAGCACCTTGCGCCCGGCCGGCAATTCTTCCAGGCGCCGAGCAATGGCCGGGATCGCCGTCTCATCGCCGATCAGCAAATAGCTGTCGAACATATCCGGCACGATCATCGAGCCCCGTGGCCCGCCGATGTACAGGTGCTGGCCGACCTTGGCCTGTTCGGCCCAGGTGGAGGCCGGGCCGTCGCCGTGCAGCACGAAGTCGATGTCCAGTTCGCCGATGTCCAGGTCGAAGCGGCGTGGCGTGTAGTCGCGCATCGCCGGTTGCGGGCCGTCGCCCTTGATGTTGAAGGTCGGGCTTTCCAGCGCCGCTTGTTCGGCAGCGCTCTGCGGGAACAGCAGCTTGATGTGATCGTCACTGCCCAGGCTGATAAAACCCGCCAGTTCCGGGCCGCCCAGGGTGATGCGACGCATGCGCGGGGTGAGGTCGACTACCCGCAATACTTCAAGGCGGCGGCGTTTGATTTCGTGGGTCACGCGGTGGATGGCTTGCGTATTCATTGGGCTGTCCCGTCGGCAATGGCTTGGGCGGCGCCGTTGAGCAGCGCCGCGACACGAACGATTTCTTCCGGGCTCCAGCGCCCGTGGTGCGAATGCAAGGCATGGCGCAGGTTGTGCACGGCCTCGTGGATTTCCGCAGGGCGGTCATGACCGCGCAGCGAGCGTTTGCTCACGTCCATGCGCAGGCGAATGCCGTCGAGGGCCACTGCCTGTTCGCTTAGGAAGAGACGACCGGCCTCGGTGATTGTGTAGCGTTTTTTTCCACCTTCGGCGTCGCCGGCGATCAATTCGCTTTCTTCCAGGAAAGTCAGCGTGGGGTAGATCACCCCGGGGCTGGGGCTGTAGGCGCCGTCGAACAGGGTTTCGATGCGGCGGATCAAGTCATAGCCGTGGCACGGCTGCTCGGCAATCAGCGCCGGCAGCAGCAGTTTCAGATCACCCGGTGCGAAGACACGCGGGCCACGCCCACCGCGTTCGCGGCCGGCGCGCTTTTCAAAGCCATCGTGGCGGTCACCGTGGTCTCGGTGGTGATGAGGGTCTCTCATGATGATGTTCTCCTGTCTGATTTCGATACAACTTAAGATATATCTTACGAAGGATGCAAAATCTTCTGACGAGCGGTGCCGGAAGGCGAGAGCTGCTTCGAAGGGGCGCCACGACCCACAATCCGTTTCGGCACTACCATCATTTATTTGACAGTTAAATGGCGATTTTATGAATGTGGAATAAACTTATTAAGTACGCCTTTAGGCGAAACGCTTGAATAGTGGGCGCCTGCAGAGCGTGTAGTTAATGTCTTACAGATAAGCGAATAAATTAAGTAGTGTTGATTACTTGTAAAGGTAATACGTGGATGACAGTTAATATTCAACATATTGAATAATATTGTTTTTTTCTGTATTTCCCAGTCGTGATTAATTACGCGGTTAAACGAATGTGCTGGCATCGTTAAATGGGTTTTCGAGGGACTATTTACCGGCGTCGCAAGACACGCATTACGGGTCTTGTTGCGACGCGAGAAACCGTTTCTCAACTAAAGACTGATGTCATTACAGGTACTTAAAATGCTTAAAAAGACCGCTTTCGTGCTGCCACTGATCGCTCTGGCTATTGGCTCTTCCAGCGTATTCGCTGCCGGCGAAGCCACCAGCGTCATCAACATCAAGGCCACCATTCCTACCAAGCAGTTTCATGTCCAGCCGCGTGATCCCAACTTCGGTCGTGATGAAACCATGGCCTACAACACCGTCAGCGGTGAACTGAGTTCGCTGCGCGCTACCTACGATGTGAAGAATACGGATGGCTCGATCAAGGCCTACATCGAAGGCGGTCCTGCTTCGTTGACCAACGGCACTGCGTCGATCGCACTGACGAACACCTTCAACGGTGTGGTGCTGACCGGTTCGCCGCTGGAAGTGGTCGACGACGCCAGTTCCACCCCAGGTACCCAGGCGGATCTGGTCGTGGCCGCAGCCAAGCCGGCGGATGGTGTTTCCGGCCTCTTCACCACCAACTACACCATCGTGTTCGACCACGAGCCACGCGTTACTCCGTAACGCCAAGCCCGTTGACTCAATAAGCCGCGGCTTATTGTTGGGTAGCGGTACCGGTCGGCAGGCAGCTTTTGTCGGTCGATCGGTCTCCCTGTTTTGACGTCCGAATTCAGAGTATTCCGTTCATGTTCCCGATGACTCCCATCGCGGCAGCGCTCGCCCTGTTGTTTTGTGCGGGCGCGTTGGCGGCAGGTACCGCCGACGGTACAACCCCCCGTAGTTTGCTGTCCCAGGCCAAGGGATTACCGGCGGACTTTGAAGAGCACTTTTTCGACGTGCCGCTGGCGGTCAGGGTTGAATTGGATCAGGAGTTTGTCTCCGAAGCGATGATTGTCCTGACCCGTGATGACCGCATGACCCTGCTCGACTTTACCGACCACGACGGCAGCGTGATCAAGGACGAAGAGCGCGACCAGTGGGCCGATTACCTGAAACAGGGTGTGGCCCTGGGTGCCTGCGCCAGCAACTGCCCGGACGGGCTCATGGCCGTGCACTACAACCTGGAAAACTCCACGGTGTCGCTGCTGACCGAGAACGCCGAGCGCGATGAGCAGGCGCAGCGCTACTATTTCCTGCCCACCGGTGGCAGCACCGGCCTGATCGTACGCAACCAATTGAACCTCAGCGGCGGCGAAGGCCAGGACCTGGGCGGGCGCTTCGGCATTGACGCCAGCAGCAGCCTGGGCCTGTGGAGCCAGACCCTGAACATGCAGTTCTCGCGCCTCGGCGGTCCTGATGACGACGACCTCAACCACGCGGTGTATGCGCTCTATACCCAGCGCGAGTTGCAGGGCAACTTCCTGCGCCTGGGCTACTTCACCCCCAACGCCGAAGGCCTGACCCGCCAGCTGCGCACCTTCGGCGCCAGCCCGGACACTGCGGTCGGCGTGATGTACGGCAGTTCCGACAGCCTGGTGATCAACAATTCCAAACCGGCGGTCTACCCGATCTATGTCACCGCCAGCCGCCAGGCATCGGTGGAGATTTACCGCAACGGCCTGCTGATCAACACCCAGCCGGTCGGCAGTGGCCTGCACAGCCTGGACACCCGACCACTGCCCGGCGGCATCTATGAAGTGGAAGTGCGCCTGGTGGAAGACGGCCAGATCACCAGCACTACCCAGGAGCTGGTGTACAAGCCCAACAACTGGCGCAACCACGACGAGCGTTGGCGTTACAACCTGTTCGCCGGCCAGGAAAGCAAACTGCTGAGTAACTTCGACGAACAAAGCAGCGGCAGTCCGACTGCCGGCGTCTCCCTCAATTACCTGGCGCATCCCCGTGTGGTGCTGGGTGTATCCGGGCGCCAGGTCAAGGACAACATGCAGTACGGCTCCTCGATCGACTGGACCCTGGCCGATCAGGCCAGCCTGTACGCCAACGTGTACTGGACGGAAAAGTACGGCACCGGCCTCGACCTCAACGGCTTATACAACTACGGCCTGGGCAGCGTGGTGTTCAACCACACCCGCAGCTGGCTCGACACCCGCAACACCTACGAAACCCTGCCCGATGGCACGCGTATTCGCCAGCGCGACATCTTTGTCGGCCAGACCAGCAGCTCGTCGATTTCGGTCAACCATCGCCTGAGCAACCTGCGTTCGATCAATGGCCGGCTGTTCTACAGCGAGGGCAATAACGAAGGCGTCGGCCTGGACCTGGGCTGGACCGAGCGTACCCACCTGTTTGGCAACGACGCCAATTGGCGGCTGTCGGTGTTCGACCGGCCCGCCAGCGCCAGCACGGGCGACCGGCGCAACCGCGGGGTCGACCTGAGCGTCAGCCTGGCCCTTGGCGCGCCGGGCGAGCAATGGTCCGCCAGTATCGGCACGCGGACTTCCCGCGACGGGACCCGTGACAACAATGCCTCGCTGACCTACCGCAAGGACCTGCAGGACCACCTGCTGCAAAGCGTGTCCGCCACGGCAACCACCGATACCTACGGCGTCGGTTTGTCCGGCATGGCCAGTTTCGAAAACGAGTTTGTCAGTGGTGATGGCTATGCCCAGCGCTCGTCGTTCAACAACGAGTTGTCCGGCGGCCTCAACCTGGACAGCACCTTCGCCCTGGGCCAGCAGAAGATGGTGCTCACCAGCCAGTACCACGGCACCGGTTCCGGCCTGATCGTGGACGTGGAGACCGACGTCGATGACATCGCCCTGCGCGCCGACGACCTGAGCGGCGGCAGCACGGCCCTGCGCCCCGGCCGCAACTTCATCCCGATCACCGCCTACAAGGGCAGCTCGGTGAGCTTCGACTTCGAAGGCAACCATGCACCCTCGGCCACGATCCAGCCGCCGCGCACGCGCTACCACTTGAACAAGGGGGGCGTGGAGTATCGCAAGATCAGTGTGATGCAAACCGTGACCGTGCTCGGTCGCCTGGTGGACCCCCAGGGCAAACCGCTCAAGGGCTTGCACGTGATCAATCACGCCACCCGTGGGGTGAGCGAGGTCGACGGCTTCTTCTCGCTGGAAATGAACGCCAGTTCACCCACCCTGGAAGTGCGCCGCAACAACCAGTTGCTCTGCCAGTTCCGGCTAGACCCCTCCAAGGCGCGCAGCGAAAACAGCGTGCTGATGATCGGTGACTTGCGTTGCACGCCGGATACGTTGGCCGACACCACCACCGCCGAACAGATTGCCGGTTGAACATGATGACGAGACTAAGCAACGTTATGAAAACCCCCAGCGCCCGCGCGCCTCAACGTTTCGCCCTGGGCCTGGCTGTCCTGCTGTGTGGCGCTGGTGCAACGGCCGACGAAAACATCACCGCGCGGTTCCGCCCCGACCCCTCCAACCCCATGGTGAACAAATTCGAAAACACCACGCCGATCAGCTCGATCTGCGCCGCGCATATTCCTGCGCGCTGCAAGGCGTTGGGTATTTTCAGCCTGCGGGACACCAACTTCACGGCGCTGTCCCTTGCGCCAATCAAGGCCAACCATGAGGACGAGCGCCAGGGCTTCATGGTCAAGGTGCCCTCTGATTGGCGTGACTTGACGGTGACGCATGTCACCACCCAGGAGACCGAGACCGTCCAACTGCGGATCGCCGGTATCGGCTCGCTTTGGTATGTGCCTCGTCCGCCAGGCGTGTCGGCCTGGGGTATGCCTGGGGTTGCCTGGCAACTCCAATGGATGAGGGCGCCCGCGCCGTGTGTGAGCACCAGCCATCTTGCCGCGGGCGTCTCGTTCGCCTCGTACTTCTGGCTGATGCCCGAGGGCGCGGGGCCCTGCAGTCGGCAGCCCTCCGTGGACCTGGCGAGCCTACGCTTCAATACCATGGAGTATGCCTACGAACTGCGCACCCCCAACCCCTTGGGCATGTCCAGCGGGCAATACACCGGCAGCATCACCTACACCATGGGTCCTGGCGGCGATTACGATTTCGGCGACGTCATGATGCCCTCCAAGAACGCCCTCACGTTCAACTTCACCTTGAGCGTGGAGCACGACCTCAAGGTCGAAGTACCACCGGGGGGCAATCGGATTGAACTGGTGCCCCAGGGCGGCTGGCAGGCCTGGCTGAACCAGGGCCGCAAACCTGCGCGGCTGTTCCGTGACCAGACCTTCAGTATCTCCGCCTCGTCGCGCTTCAAGATGCAGTTGGGCTGCGAGCGAACGATGGGGGATACCTGCGCCTTGAGAAACGCCACCGACGGCCACGCAGTGCCGGTGGATGTCAGCGTCAGCCTGCCCCATGGCTTGAGCGGCATGGACGGTGCGCCGGTGAATCGCCAGCCGCTGCTGCTGAGCGGTGCCGGTACCGAGTCATTTCAACCGGGGTTCTATGTCAACCGACGGCCCGGCACCTTGCACTTCGAGGTCAAGAAGGACTACGCCGAACAGATGCTCGAACGGGGAGGCAGCACCTACTCAGGCCAGGTCACGGTGGTCTGGGATTCGGAACTCTAACGGGGATTTATGGCGATGAAACATCTGTTGGCGCTGTGTGCGCTGTGCTGGTTGCCGTTGTCGGCGCCAGCGGCTCCCAACATCAACGTCGGGGTGTTCTATGACTACCTCGACGGTGACAAAAGTACCTACCTGAAACGGATATTCAACGGTGGCGACAGTACGGCGTTCATCAAGGTCTCGGTGATGGAGATCCTCTACAACGCCGATGGCAGCGCCGAGGAGGTCGAGCTCAAGAACACCCCCGGCAACTCCGCGCGCGATGGCCTGATGGCCACGCCGGCCCGCCTGATCGTGCCGCCCGATGGCATGCAGGGCACACGCCTGTTGTACCTGGGCGAGCGGCAAAAAGAGCGTTATTTCCGCCTGCGTTTCGTGCCCGTGATGCCCGAGCCCGAGGACGATTTCGTGGTCTCCAGCGAAGAGCGCGAGGCCTACAAGAACCAACTGTCAGCCGGGGTCACGGTGCTGGCGGGGTTCGGCACGGTGTTTTTCGTGCGGCCCAAGGACACCCGCTTCGCCACCCGCATCGATGAGCAGCCGGTTGAGTACGGGCTGCATAACGACGGCAACAGCGTGGTGGTGGTCGATGAGTTCAAGGACTGCGCCAGTGGCGATAGCCAGGACTGCCTGCCCGTCACCAAGCATCACATCCTGCCGGGGCGTGCCTTCAGCTTTGCCAGGCAGGCCGGGCGTACCTACCGCTTCACCCTGATCGAGGGCAGCGAAAAAAAACCATATGAGGTCAAAGGCTGATGGTCAGTGAAATAGCCCCAGGGGGCGCGCGCCAGTCGTGCAGACATTGCAAGCTCGTGTTGGCGGCGCTGCTGCTGATGGTGGGCGCATTGCTGAGTACCCAGGCCTTGGCGATCCGTGAAGAGCAGGTGTTCGATGTGTCCGTGACCATCCCGACTGCAGACTTTTACGTCCTGCCGATCAACCCCGGGTTCCTGGAACGCGAGCAAAAAATGGTCTGGGACCTGGTACCCGGGCGCCTGCGCCCGCTGCGCGAGCACTTCGACGTGAAGAGCTCCGCCGGCGGCATCAACGCCCGCTTGGGCGCGCTGCCCACGCTGTTCAATGGCGGGCGCACCTATATCGACCTGAACGTCACCTTCAACGGCCAGGTGCTGGGACTCGATGACACCCTGGTGGTGCCGCACGACGAGGCGCGCCAGGGCAAGCGCGTGCTGCTGGATATCTCGGCGGTCGAGCCGGCGGATGGTTTTACCCCAGGTGAGTACTACGGCAGCGTCGAGCTGCTGTTCGATGCGGTACGGCCGTGATGATGGGCAGAGGAGTAGTTATGAAGGCTTTATATGCAATGCTGGGTTTGATCCTGTGTTCACTCAATGCCCAGGCCGGGCCGAACATCAACGTCGGTGACTTCTACGATTACTTGCGCGGCGATAAAAGCACCTACCTTAAGCGGGTATTCAATGGCGGCACCAAGACGGCCTTCGTCAAGGTCAATGTCACCGAGATGCTCTACAAGCCCGACGGCAGCTACGACGAGGTGCCGCTCAAGCTCGAAGCCGACGGCAGCGTGCGCAACGGCCTGGTGGCCAGCCCGGCGCGGCTGATCGTGCCGGCGGACGGCATGCAGAGCACGCGCTTTGTGTTTATCGGTGATCGCGACCGCGAGCGTTACTTCCGGGTACGCTACCTGCCGGTCGCGCCCGAGACCGAAGACGGCTTTGGCCTCAGCGACGAAGAGCGCAAAGCCTACGAAGAGACCTTGGTGGGAGGCGTGCAGGTGATGGCCGGCTACGGCACGGTGTTCTTCGTGCGGCCCAAGGACAGCCGCTTCGACACCCGGGTCGAAAACGGCGGGCAGCGTTACACCTTGCGCAATGCCGGCAACACCGTGGTGGTGGTGGATGAGTTCAAGGATTGCGCGGCAAAGGACCGTACATCCTGCGCCCCGACCACCAAGAACCATATCTTCCCTGGCCGGGTGTTCAGCTTTGAAAAACAGCCCGGGCGGACGTATCGGTTCTATCTGGTGGAGGGCACCTCCGAACGCATCATCGAAATCAACGGTTAGTCTGTTGAGGTCACGGCACGAGGCGGGTTGCACAGGGTATGGCTGCCCGGTTGCAGGTACGGCATCAGCACCGGCGCCATGCCCTTGAGCACCTGCACCGGCAGCGCCGAGGTAAAGGTGAAATTCTGCGCGCCGCTGCCGGGCACGAAGGCCGTCAGCGTGCCGAAATGCCGGTCGCCGATATAGAACACAAAGGTCGCGGTACGGTTGATCGCCTTGGAGCTGAGGATGCGCCCACCGGCGCCGATGGCTTCGATGCGATTGTCCCCGGTGCCGGTCTTGCCGCCCATGGCCAGCGGTGTGCCGTCGGGCAACTTGAAGCTGCCCGACACGCGTTTGGCCGTGCCCGCATCCACCACCTGGGACAACGCACCGCGCAAGGCGGTGGCGACTTCGCTGGGCATCACCCGCTTGCCTTTGTCGGGGTTGTTCACCAGGCGGGTTTCATAGGGCGTGTCGGCGGCAAAGTGCAGGCTGTCGATGCGCAGGGTCGGCTCACGCACGCCGTCGTTGAGGATCGTGCCGACCAGTTCCGCCAGGGCCGCCGGGCGGTCGCCGGAACTGCCGATGGCGGTGGCCAGCGACGGTACCAGATGGTCGAACGGGTAGCCGACCGCCTGCCAGCGCTGGTGAATATCCAGGAACGCCTCGACCTCCAGCATGGTGCGGATACGACTGTCGCGGGCGCTCTTGTGCCGGCTCTTGAACAGCCAGCCATAGACTTCCTGGCGCTCATGCTCGCTGGCGGCGACGGCCTGGGTGAAGGTGGCGTCGGGGTGGTTCAACAGGTAGCCGAGCAGCCACAGGTCCAGGGGGTGGACCTTGGCGATATAGCCTTGGTCCGGTAGGTCGTAGGCACCGGGGCCGTAGTCTGTGTAGAGCTTGGCCAGGCGTTCTTCGGTCAGTTTTTCTGTGGCTTTGGCGCCGGTCAGGTGGGAGCGCACAAAGCTGTTGAAACTCGCCTGGCTGGCCTGGGGCAACAGGTAGCGGTGCACGGCGGCCAGGCGGATGGCGGTGGGGTGCAGGCTGTCGAGAAAGGTGGCGAGCCGCGCCTGGGTGTCCTTGTTGCGGTACTTTTTCCAGAAGCGCAGCAGGAAGGTCGTGCCTTCGCGGTCGGCGAACTGGGCCAGGTATTCCTGGCGCCGTGGGTTGCTGTCGTCCTTGAGCAACTCGGCACTGTTGTTGTCTGCGTGATAGGTGCTGTAGCGCACCAAGTCACGCATCAGGCGAATAAATGGCAGGTTGATCGACTCACGCAGAGCGTCGCGCAACGTCGGGTTGCGGCCGTTGTCTTCATTGCGAAAGTTATGGAAGCGATGCAGGCCGCCGCCGGTAAAGAAGCTCTCGCCGGGGCTGGCGGAATACGCCCGGTCGAGCGCGGCGTCGAGCATCTTCGACAGGCTCTTGTCGCTGTTTTGCGCCAGGTAATCCACGGCCCAGCGCGACAGGCGATCCTGCTCATCGACATCGACTTTTCTCAGCGCAGCCGGTGTCTGGCCGGCGTAGCGCTGGTGCAGTTCGCTGATGATTTGCAGGTAGGTGGTGAGCACCCGCAGCTTGGCGGTGGAGCCCAGTTCCAGCTTGCTGCTCTCGTTGATATCGAAGGGCTGGTCGGTGTTGTCGGTCTGCACCCGGACCCGCGCGCCGTCGCCGGTCATCTCGTACAGCGTGAAGCTGTAGCGCACTTGCGCGGTGCTGGCGGGCGTCAGCAGGCGCGGGCCGAGCAGGCCGAGTTGCCCGGCAAAGGCCGGATCGGCCAGGTGCTTGAGGTAGGCCGTGGCCTGGGTTTGCAGGTCATTGTGCAAGGTGCTGGTGGCGGACAGGTCGAGGCGATCCAGGTCATACAGCGGGCGGTTGAGCAGGGCGGCCAGGCGGCTGCGGGCCATGCTGATGCCTTTGTTGGAGTCAATCGCTTGGAGCGTCGGCTGTTGCTGCCAGTCGCGGTAACTCACTGTGCTGGCCAGGGCGGCCCTTGCCAGGGCAGGGTCGATGATCCCGTCCCGCTCCAGCAGGCGGAGGTGGCTGTCGGTCAGGTTCGAAAGTTCCGCGTGGCCTTTGGACAGGTAATGGGAAGGCCGGCGCTGGGCAATCATCAACGACAACACTTCGCGCAGGGCCAGGCCCTTTTGCGCGAGGTCCTGCGGGCGGGTGTCGGCGAGCAACGCGTTGGTGCGGTCGAAGTCGGCGCCGTACCACACGCGCAACCCTTCGGCCATGCCATGCACTTCGCCGTGACCGGGTACGGCGGACAACGGCACGCTGTTGAGGTAGTCGCGCACGATGTCTTGGCGCGCCTGCAAGGTCTGCGGGCCATCCCGATAGGCGCGCACGCTGGCGGAAAACATCTGGCGCAGTTTCTCGCCGCCGGACAGCGTCAGCCCATCAGGGGAGTGGCGGTATTTTTCCAGCTGGGTGGCCAGGGTACTGCCGCCGGCGGTCTGCCCGGGCAAGTGCAACAGCTTGGCCACTTGCGACCACGCCGCCCTGGCGAAGCGCGGCCAGTCCACCGCCGGGTTGGCCTGGGGCTGGGCCGGGTCGAGCAAATCGCGGTTCTCGATGAACAGCAGGCTGTTGACCACCACCGGCGGGATCGCGTCGAAACGCTGGTAGGACTGCTGTGGGTAGGTGAACCGGTACAACGGCTCGGCGCGGCAATCGCTGATCGACAGGCCGGCCTGGATTTTCTCCCCATAAGGCACGAACAGGCCGCGCTCGGCATAGGTCATCAGGGGCGGGGAGAAGCGCACCTGGCTCTGGACCAGGTAGTTGCGCTTGAGCAGGCGCGGCAGGAATTCATCCAGGTCGCTGTAGCCCAGGCGTTTGTCGAAAGGCCCGTCACCGGGATAGACCACGGCATCGCTGGGGCCGGGCTCGAGCCGGTAGTTCAGGGTGGCGGCCAGGCGGCTCAGTTCCCGGGCCTGCCAGTGGGACGTGCGCATTTCGCGCTGGGCGGCAAACCCTGCGGCGATCAGGCCGATCACCAGCAACAGCCACGCCATTCGCCACCGGTACAGCCGTTTGCGGGAGCGTCGTGGCAATGGCTGTTCGTCCATGCTGTCGGTGGGAGCCGCAGCCTTGGTTGAATCGGTTTGCCATAAAGCGCCCATAGTCGATTGATCCATCCCGGCAGATTGATCGGACTTGATTCAAGCGTAGACGTTGATGGGCACCGCCGAGAAATTTGTCGGCGTGCGGGCGACCCCGTGCAACCCCTGGAGATTCATCGCGGCGAAATCAGCCTGCCCATGGCCCGCACGGTGCTCTTCGACGCGCCGATGTGGGCGCCGCCAGGGTCAGTACGCAGGGCAATGGGCTTAAGCCGCGCACCATCTCCGTGCGATACTCCCACCGCGCAATCGGAGTTCTCCGGGAGTTCCCGCTGAATATTGCCGTTTATAGAGTGAAAATCACTGGGTTGAGCTTTTTATACTGCACCCCCCTGATCTGGCCCGGCCAGACCGGTTGACCCAAAAGGTCCACCGGAGACGGCATGCCATGGCTGACCCGCCGTGGCGTGCCGGACTCGGAGGCTCATATCCAATAACAAGACGAGGTTGTATCCCTATGCCAGTCGGCAACCACCTGCCCCATGGCGAGACCGCTTCGGGCGGCCCGCTCAAACGCGAACTGGGCGAACGGCATATCCGCCTGATGGCGCTCGGCGCCTGTATCGGTGTCGGCCTGTTCCTCGGCTCGGCCAAGGCCATCGAAATGGCCGGCCCGGCCATCATGCTGTCCTACATCATCGGTGGCCTGGCCATCCTGGTGATCATGCGTGCCCTCGGCGAAATGGCCGTGCACAACCCGGTCGCCGGCTCGTTCAGCCGCTATGCCCAGGATTACCTCGGCCCGTTGGCGGGCTTCCTGACCGGCTGGAACTACTGGTTCCTGTGGCTGGTGACCTGCGTGGCGGAAATCACCGCGGTGGCGGTGTACATGGGCGTGTGGTTCCCCGATACGCCGCGCTGGATCTGGGCCCTGGCAGCCCTGATCAGCATGGGCACCATCAACCTGATCGCGGTGAAGGCCTTCGGTGAGTTCGAATTCTGGTTCGCGCTGATCAAGATCGTCACCATCATTGCCATGGTGATCGGCGGCGTCGGCATCATTGCCTTCGGCTTCGGCAACGACGGCGTGGCCCTGGGGATTTCCAACCTGTGGAGCCACGGCGGCTTCATGCCCAATGGCGTCCAGGGCGTGTTGATGTCCTTGCAAATGGTGATGTTCGCCTACCTGGGCGTGGAGATGATCGGCCTCACCGCCGGTGAAGCGAAGAACCCGCAGAAGACCATTCCCCGCGCCATCGGCTCGGTGTTCTGGCGCATCCTGCTGTTCTACGTGGGCGCGTTGTTCGTGATCCTGTCGATCTACCCGTGGAATGAGATCGGCACCCAGGGCAGCCCGTTCGTGATGACCTTCGAGCGCCTGGGCATCAAGACCGCCGCCGGCATCATCAACTTCGTGGTGATCACTGCGGCACTGTCGTCGTGCAACGGCGGCATCTTCAGCACCGGGCGCATGCTCTACAGCCTGGCGCAGAACGGCCAGGCACCGGCCGCGTTCGGTACCACCTCGAGCAACGGTGTACCGCGCAAGGCGCTGCTGTTGTCGATCTTCGCCTTGCTGCTGGGCGTGTTGCTCAACTACCTGGTGCCGGAGAAAGTCTTCGTCTGGGTCACGTCCATCGCCACCTTCGGTGCGATCTGGACGTGGGTCATGATCCTGCTGGCCCAGCTCAAGTTCCGCAGGAGCCTGAGCCCGGCCGAACAGAAAGCCCTCAAGTACCGCATGTGGCTGTACCCGGTCAGTTCGTACCTGGCCCTGGCGTTCCTGGTGCTGGTGGTGGGCCTGATGGCGTACTTCCCGGATACCCGCGTGGCACTGTATGTGGGGCCGGCCTTCCTGGTGCTGCTGACCGTGTTGTTCTACGTGTTCAAGCTGCAGCCGACCCCGGTCGTCCAGGGTTCACAGCCGTCGGCGTGATCCCTTGAGCGCGGGCCGGCCTGTTTTACCACAGGTCGGCCCGCACGGTCTCAGACCCGCTGCAACGTGCGTTGCGTGCCCTCGGTCAACTGCCGCACCAGGCGGTTGTGTTCGTTGGCTTCCTCGTCGACCAGTTGCTGGCGACGCTCCAGGTATTCATCCGAACGCCTGTCCGACAATTCCTGATCCAGCACGCTGACTTTGTAGGTGATGGTGTCCTTGACGGTGAAAAACGCCTCCGGCTCGCTGCTGGCCAGGTACTCGACCCAGAACTCGGTGGCCAGGATCGCCTCCTGCAACGCCGGTGACTGGCCGAGCCTGCGCAGGGTCCGGCGCGCCTCGTCGATGACTGCCGGTGTCACATAGTCATCCACGCTGTACAGCAGCTCCAGTGGATAAAACGGCAAGTTGAATTCCCGCGCCAGTTTACTGCGCAGGTAAATGGTCACCTCGGCGGGATCGGCGTCCAGGTCTGCCCGTTCGCGCGCCAGCACGAACTGGTCGGCAAAGTGGTCGAGCTGATTGAGGTAGAAGCAACTCTTGGCCAGTTCCAGCAAGGCCCGGTCGGCCAGGTAGCTCCTGGGTTGCAGCTTGGCCTGGTGGATGCGGTGATGCAGCTCCATGTTGGTAAAGGCCAGCAGCACGCTGTCGCCGCAATTGCCTGAACCGTAGGTATTGAGGCAGATCGTGTTGCGCAGTTGCGTCGACTCGCCCATCGCGATCAGCAGGCTCCAGACCCGCTCGGTCAGCCGCGTTCTTGACGTGGTGTTGCGGTAGGCGTGGGTCCGCTTGAGGTCGCGCAGGACCCGGAACACATCATCGGCACTCGCCGTTTCATTGGCCTGCAGTTGCTCCCACAGTTGACGGCGGGCCGCCACGTCCTGCTCCGCAACGCCGGTCAACCAGGTATCGAGGTCATTCGACGCCACGGGGGCATGGGCCGGTGTGCGCAGTTGACCCCCCAGGCGGATACCCGTGGCGATACGGTAGGCGTCGATGCTTGCCAGGGTCTCGGCGGACAGCGGGTTTTCGTGCAGCAGGGTGTTGCGATTGGCCATTTGCAACCAGGGGTTGCTGAAGACTTCGTCGGGAATGGTGCTGATCCCGTTGGACTGCAAGTGCAGCTCGGTGAGCACCGGCAGCGCGCTGGCGCCGATGGGCCATTGGGTGATACCGGTGTTGGCCAGGCGCAGGGTATTGAGCTGCAGCATCTGGCTGACATTCGGGGTGAGGGTCAGGTCCGGGTTGTCGTTCAGGTCGAGTTTCTGCAGGCTGACCATATGGGCCAGGCGCTGTACCGACTCTTCGGTCAAGCGCAGGTCGTTGTCGTTCAAGTCAAGGTGGGTGAGCCAGGTCATGTCGGTGATCGCGCTGGGCAAGTCGGTGAGGCGACAGTCGATGCGCAGGGCCTTGAGCTGGGTGAGTTTACCCAGGAACTCTGCCCCCGTGGCGGGGAAGGCGTTCCCGGAAATCCGCAGGTACTCGATGTGGCTGAAGCCGCTGGTGCCGGTCAGGAACGAGCCGGGCGGCAGGCCTTCGTCGTCCAGCTGCAACTCCAGTGACGGTACGTTGAACAGGCCGGCGAGATAGAACGTCGCGTTTTCGCGCCGCCATGCGCCCCGCAGTTGGTAGGCGATATGGCGACGTCGGCCACGGTTCATGCCCAGCGGGTCATTGAGTTCGTTGTCGGCCGGCAGCAGGGTTTCGCTCCAGCGTGACAATTCCACGTCCATGGCCTGGTACTCGGCCTGGCGGCGCTCCAGCTCGATGAGTTTTTCCGGGTCGGTCATGTTCAGGGACTGAAGCATCCGCCGTGCATCGTCATTGTTGAAATGCGGGTAAAGCTCCTGGACCTTGGCCACCAGATCCGGCGGCCGTGGGCCGCGAAACGGCCAGATACGCTGCCAGAACGGATACACCAGGAACGAACGATCCACCCCCATGGCCGGTTGCATCCAGGGTTGCAGATGGGGGATATCCAGCAGGCCCTTGATTTCCACGCGGCGGGCGAAGGCCAGTTCGGCCAGTTGGGTGCGCAGTTGGGCGATGCCGCTTTCGCTGTCCACCTCGAGCAAGGCCTGCTCGTCGGCGGACAAGCTGCTGAGAATCACCCGCAGCAATCGGTTCGAGGGCTGGCCCAGCGGCTCGCCCTGCGGGGTGTAGGCCTGGTAACCGCGATTGGTCCTGGCCACGGTCCGGCGCGAGGAGCCCTGCCGATGGCCGGCGGTTTCCAGCAGGCGCCCCTGATTGTCCCGTTCACGCACATCGATGCGCAGGGTCTTCGGCCAGGCGGGCAGGTTGTGCAGCAGGTACAGGGTGATCCGGTCACTGTCGGCGTTGGCGCAGGCATCCACATACAGGCCTTCGAACGCCCGGTTCAAGCGTAACTCGTGGCCGCTCAGGCGCGCCTGTTCGGCCAGGCGCAGGCTCAGGCGGTCATGTTCATGCAGCTGTTTGAGCTCGCGCTTGGAGGCCTGGCCGAGAATCGCCTTGACCGTGCTGGTGGACAGGTCCGGGTGCTGGGTCTTGAAGCGGCGCTCCGGCTCGCTGCCCGCAGTCTCGCTGCGCATGTACAAGGAGTCGAGGATTTGCGAGCGCTCGCGGTCGGTGTATCCAACGATCCGGGTGATCAGCTGGAACAGGCGCTGTTCCTCGGTCTGCGGCAGCGTGCCGAGCAGCGCCCGGGTCAGGTCATCGTCAGCGATGAATTTTTCCAGCAGCCCGGCCGACTCGAGGTCTTTATCGGTGGCGCTCACCACCTTGGCATCGGTCCGATGACGGGCGGGGTATCTGAGCGGGGCATCCCGGTCGACAATCTCCAGCACGTGGCTGTCGGGCCAGCCGGGCAGGCTGGAGACCACCAGCAGTTGCAGGTTCGGGTCTGGAGCGGTGGCGGAATTATTGGGGAGCTCATACATCGCTTCGATGAAGTGGTTGATTTCCTGATCGATGCGCAAGCGCTTGCAGGTATCGGCCAACAACGGTGGCGACGCCCGACCGCTGCGGTGTATCTGGCGCAGCACGTGGGGCGGGGTGTCGGTCAGGGCGAGAATGCTGCGGGCGGTGTCCTGGGGGAATGTGTAATGGTCGCCCCCGAGGCGATAGAGCAGGCTGTGGTCGTCCCAGCCCATGGGGTTCTCGCTGGACAGGCGCCACGCGCCCTCGCTGTTGTGCTCCAGGGTCGGGGTGTCGACACCGATCTTCTGCGGGTGTTTGAGCCGCCACTTGAACAGCCGTTTGTCATAGACGATCCGGTACCAGGAACCGAACAGGGGCAGATAGTGGTCGCCGGCGAGAGGGAAAATACCCTCGGCATCCGGCCGCAGGCTGGTCGGCAGCGCCAGGGTGTGCTCGTACTGGGCCAGCGAACCGTCGGCCAGCCTGACGAAGCCTTCCGGGCCGCGCTGGTTGCTCATGTAGTCGCCCAGGGTGATGCGCAGGCCCCTGGCGTCGGTGGCACTGTGCATGCCCAATTGTTGCCGCTCGTGGGGTTGCAGCACCGAACCGATGGCCAGGTAGAAACTGTCCACCGCCGGCGTCACCGCAATCGTGCCGGCATTGCGCATGTCATAGGCTTCATAGACGCCCTCGCCGTAGTGACGCAGCTCCACGGTGAGGTCCTCGGGGCCGCTGGAGCGATAGGGTTTGGCGATGCGTCCCGCGACCACTTCGGTGATGAGGAAATCGCGCTTGAGGCTTCGGCGTATCAACGCCGAGGCGAATTCCCGCGCCCATTGATCGGCATCGTTGTTGAACTGGCGCGGGTGGTACAGCGCATCGATTGCAGCGTCGATGCGCAGGGCGGTGCGGTGGTTATCCAACAGTTCGGCAAAGGCCGTGGGCAGCCCGCCTTCACGCAGATAGGCCTGCTGCTGGCGCGGGGTGAGGGGATGCTGCGCCAGCAGGCGCTCCAGCAAGGCCGGTGACAGCGGGCTGTTGAGGTCGCGCAGTTTTTTCAGCAGCGGCGTAACCGCCACCAAGGGCATCGACGCCTTGACCGGCAGGAAACGCCGCACATTGGCGGGCGGCAATAGCTCATGTTTTTCATAGCCGGCGTAGTTCACCAGGGCCGCGAACAGGGCCAGGCGTTCGCGCCGCGCCAGGGCGGCGACGTCGCGCCGTACTGCCAGGATCCGCTGTTCGAGCGTGGCGTCGAGTTGATCCGTGAGCCCCAGCAGCGAGGTGCTCGGTTGCAGGCTGATGACCAGGCTCAGCAAGGGGTCGGCCCGGTAAGGCGGCAGGCCGCCGTCGCCTTCGGCCTGGTAGCGGTGGTCGGCGGCGCGCACGAGGGTGATCGTTGTCGGGCGCGGCACCGTCGGCTCGGTCTTGCCGAAGGTTTCGATCACGCTGCGTTGCGGGTCGTTGATGCTCAGCAAGGTGGCGGCGGGCCAATCGGGCAGTTGGGTCAGCAGGCATAACACCACGCTGTCGCCATAGGGGGGCAGATAGCCGGCTTCATGAAAGCGGTTGATGATGTGCTCGATCACCTGGTCGGCTTGCAGGCGGCGCACGCCTTCGATCAGGTTCAACGGTGCCGGTTCGCCGCGCCACACGTCCTCCAGGGTGGCGCGGGAGGTGGCTGTGCTGCGCAGCATCCGCTCCAGGTCGGCTCGCGCGATCAGCGATGAGCCATCGGGCAGCATCTGTTGTAGCAACTGGGCATCCGACAGGGCCTGGGTGTTGTGCAGGTCGAAGGTCCAGGCTTGCAGCGCCGGGTTGAAGACAATCGATGGCTTATAGGGGCTGCTGCCGTTCTTGAGGACGTAGCGCTGGGTGGCCTGGTCATGGGCGACCTCGGCCACCAAGGTCTGGTTGTCATGGTGCAGCTTGACGTATTGCTGGCCTTGCACGGTGAACACGCACAGGGCGTCGGCGCGTTGACCCTCGAGCAGGTACTGCTGGCGATGGGCGTAGGGACGTGCGTCGGGTTTCCACAGCTCGTCCACCCCGTCGGGACGCGTGACTTTGCGCGGATTGCCCAGCCGCTGCAGGTGCCTGAGCATGCGCTGGCGATGGGCGCTGCCGGCGACGCTGATCAAGCGGCCGCTGATGGCCAGGTCGGCGACATCGCTGAGGGTCGAGGCGAAGCTGCTGGCCTCGCCCTTGACCGCTTCATTCAGGCCCACGCTGACGCTGTAGGTCATGCTGCCCAGCACGGCCAGCTGCATCACCCGGTTCATCCCCGTGACCCCGCCGGGCAAGGGCGTGAGCAGCACTTGCAAGACTTCGGCGGCCACGGCGGCGGTGGCGTCCTGGAGCGCCTGCCAGTCGGCTTCGGAACGGCTGTTGGCCAGGGTGTCGAGGTCGGCCTGGCAGCGTTGGATCTGCCGGTAAGTCAGGGCTTGCACCAGGGTTGCGGCGGGGCCGGCGTGCGGGTCGGTGGAGAAGCGAATGTCGTCGAGGGTGCGCTCCGGGAAGGCCGCATGAAAGCCATCGTAAAGCCGCTCGGCCAGCCAGCTCATGCCCTCGGGGCGGGGTTGCCGGGTCAACAACGACTGGAACACCGACAACCCCACCAGGGGCAGTTGCCGGGAAAACCAGCCCAGGTCGCCTTGCCGGTGGCTGTCCAGCAGTTGTTGGCGAAAATCCACCTCTGCCGCGCGCGCATCGCTGTGGTAACGCAGCGCGCCGCCGGGGCGGAACGGAAAATAGGACAGAACTCCGAGGCTGGCCACTCTGATCAGCAGCAGCGGCACGGGAATGGCACTCTCCCAGGCGACGAAGGGCACGGCGATGACAGGGGTGACGCCCGAGGTCAGGCTCAGGCGGTCGACCGGCAGTTGCGTCCCGCTGCCGTCGATCGATGCGGTGAGGCTGTCATACATCTCGCGGGTCAGGCCGTTGCGGGCGCGGTTGCGCCAGGCGTCAAGCACATCGAACTGCAGCAGTGCCAGCGCCGCCTCGCCCATCAAGCGGCGCAGCGTGCCGTTTTCATCGAGGCTGGCCTTGATCTTCACCTGTAACTGGTGGCCCAGGTCCAGCTCGCGGGCAATGGCGATGAACGCCTGCGCCGTGAGGCTGCGATCGTCACCGGGCCCGACCACACGGCTGGCGTCCACCAGGCTGTAGCCGGAGTCCTGGCGGACCGAGGCGGTGAAGCCGAAATTCAGGCAGGCGGCCTCCCACAGCGAGAGGCTTTTGATGTGTTCGATAAAGCGCAGATCCTTGTCGGAGCGCCGCGGTACCCGCACGTGACTGCCCGGCTGCCGGTCCCAGGGCAGCGGTTGCTCGATCTTTTCCAGGTAGGTGGTTTCGAAGCGATACTGCTCAGGATCGCGCCCACCGATCCGTTCACGCA
The DNA here is from genome assembly GCF_059416305.1 of Pseudomonas sp. GW821-FHT09D08. NCBI lineage: Bacteria > Pseudomonadati > Pseudomonadota > Gammaproteobacteria > Pseudomonadales > Pseudomonadaceae > Pseudomonas > Pseudomonas sp. GW821-FHT09D08. The sequence continues at coordinate 201,935 of NZ_JBWKOX010000002.1, read as the reverse complement.
ACTGCGCCAGGCCATTTGCCTTGAAGCTGCGGACCACCCGTTCCTTTTCGGCTTCAACCGCCGCCATGGCCGCCAGGGCGTTGCGTTGCAGGCGCAGGAAGCGGGTTTTTTCCTCGGCGTCCAGGCCTTCCAGGGCTTGCAGGATATTGCGCTGGATCAGCTCCAGCGCCTGTTGCTGGGCCCAGGTGGTACTCGATTGCAGATTGCCGGACAGGCCGTTGAGTAATTGATGAGTCGGCATGCGCTCTACCTTTCACGATAAGTGGAAGGCAGATGGAAGCACCGCGCATACCGGGGCTGGGGCTATCTATTTAAAGGCCGGCGCCTCGCCGCGCAGCGCCAGGTCCAGGCGCTTGTTGAACGCCAGCCACGCCGCCAGCCCGGCCATCAGCGCCAGCCCCAGCAACGCGCTGAACACCTGCATCGGCCAGGCATCCTCGACCTGGGCGTTGAGCATGTCCGCCAGCGGCGCCAGCAGCACGCCGAGGCAGAACACCTCCAGGGAGTAGCGGCCCATGCGACAGCTTTGTTGCGCCCACCAGGTTTGCGTCCAGCCGCGACCGGGCAACAGCTTGGCGGTGACATAGGCCAGGGCCAGGAAGTGCAGCAGGCGCAGCGGCGACAGGTCGGTCTTGCTGATGGGGTAGATCAGGTCGCTGAGCCACGACGGCATCAACGCGTCATGCACCTCGGGCCAGCGCCATGACAGGGTCAGCACACACGCCGCCACGGTGTACACCGCCGCCGCCATGAACAACGGCTGGCGCTTGAGCGGGCGCTGTTCCGGCGGGCGCGCCTGACTGGCCTGCAGCGCCGCCGCGCCACCGAGGATAAACAGGAACTGCCAGGTCACCGGGTTGAAGTACCACACGCCGTCGGCAATCGCCCGCAGGTTCCAGCCCATCCACGGCGCCAGCAGATACACCGTCGCCGACGCGGCCACCACCAGCCAGGTGTGGCGCAACAGCAGCGGCAATACCAGCGGCAACCCCGCCAGCAGCACGATATACAGCGGCAGCGGGTCCATCAGGTTGGGCTTGAAGCGCAGCAGCAGCTCATCGGTGAGGGCCTGTTGCGGGTGGGTGACGAAGTGCGTCAGGCCCATCTCTTGAACCAGATCGCGGGTTTCCACATGGCTGTTGGCGAAGAACACGATGCCCATCAGCATCGCCAGCAAAAAGATATGCACCACGTACAACACCCAGGCGCGACGCAGGATTTTCAGCGAGGCAATCCAGTAGCCGTCGCGTTGCAGGATCTTGCCGTAGGCCAGCACGGCGGCGTAACCGGCGAGGAATACAAAGACCTCGGCCGCATCGCTGAACCCAAAATTGCGCAGGGTGATCTGGCCGAGAGGATTGTGGGGGACGTGATCCCAGAAAATGAAGATCAACGCCAGGCCCCGAAAAAAATCGATGCGTGGGTCGCGTCCGTTCAGCATGGCAGCGGGCTCTTGAACAAAAGGTTTAGTAATGACCGGCGAGCGCGCAGGTTGTCGTACGCCGCACGTCGGGCGGGCGCAGGTTGGCGGTATTTGTAAGCAATTGCAAAGGTTGGGTATTACTGAATGTCTCTAGGCGTCAATGATCACCAGGGTGCCCCGGCTACCTGGAAGTACGGCATGAGCGGTGCCCGCTTCCACGAGGTACATCTGGCCGGTCTCTACGTGGATCTCTTCATCAGCGATGCTCAGGCGCAAATGGCCGCTGATTACCAGTAGCCCCTCGTTGTAGTCGTGCACTTCTTCTTCGTAAGCCTGCTCATCCATGCGCAACACCTTGATCCGCGCCGGGCCGACCTGGCCCAGGCGTATCGATTTCCAGCTGTCAGGCAGTTGCCCGGCGAGTGCAGCGAAGTCCAGTAACGGCATGTGAATCTCCTTGTTTCTACGATGCCGTCGGTGGTCCGGTTCAGCAGGAAAGGGTGTGTACAGGTTACGCAGCCACCACCTCATGGGGCTCAAAACTGTCCGCCCGCGCCATCTGCCACATGCGCGAATAGAACTCGCCATTCACTTCGCCGGTGAGCAGCTCGCCAGGCTTGAGGAATACATGCAACTGCGAGAACAGCTTGATCTCGGTGGCCGACATGCGTCGTACCAAATGCTTGGCCGACAGCTGCGACGGATGATCCAGGCCTGCCGCCGCGAGCATCTCGGCGAGGGCCTTGAGGGTGTTGCGGTGGAAGTTGAACACGCGCTGGGCCTTGTCCGGTACCACCAGGGCGCGTTGGCGCAGCGGATCCTGGGTCGCAACGCCGGTGGGGCATTTGTTGGTGTGGCAGCTTTGGGACTGGATGCAGCCGATGGCGAACATGAAGCCGCGCGCCGAGTTGGCCCAGTCGGCGCCGATGGCGAGCACGCTGGCGATGTCGAAGGCGCTGACGATCTTGCCGCTGGCACCGAGCTTGATCTTGTCGCGCAGGTTCAGGCCGACCAGGGTGTTGTGCACGAACAGCAGCCCTTCGCGCAGCGGCACGCCGATATGGTCGGTGAACTCCACGGGCGCGGCGCCGGTGCCGCCTTCCTTGCCGTCGACGACGATAAAGTCCGGGAGGATGCCGGTTTCGAGCATGGCCTTGGCGATGCCCATGAACTCCCACGGGTGACCCAGGCAGAACTTGAAGCCCACCGGCTTGCCGCCGGACAGTTCACGCAATTGGGCGATGAATTGCATCAACTCGATGGGGGTGGCGAACGCGCTGTGACGCGACGGCGAGATGCAGTCTTCGCCCATCAGGATGCCGCGGGTTTCGGCGATCTCTTGAGTCACCTTGTGCTTGGGCAGGATGCCGCCGTGGCCGGGTTTGGCGCCCTGGCTCATCTTGATTTCGATCATGCGCACCTGCGGGTTCTGCGCCTGCGCGGCAAAGCGCTCCGGGTCGAAGCGGCCGTCGCTGGTGCGGCAGCCGAAGTAGCCGCTGCCCAGTTCCCAGGTCAGGTCGCCGCCGTTTTCGCGGTGATAGGGGCTGATGCTGCCTTCGCCGGTGTCATGGGCAAAATTGCCGAGCTTGGCGCCCTGGTTGAGCGCGCGGATCGCATTGGCGCTCAACGAGCCAAAGCTCATCGCCGAGATATTGAACACCGACGCCGAATACGGCTGGGTGCATTGCGGGCCGCCGACCATCACGCGAAAGGCGCTGGGGTCGCTCAGGGGCGCGGGGCGCATGGAGTGGCCGATAAATTCGAAACCCAGCTGGTACACATCGATCAGGGTGCCGAAGGGTTTGTCGGCGGTTTCGTTCTTGGCCCGCGAGTACACCAGGGATCGCTGCGAGCGCGAGAAGGGCAGGGCGTCGCTGTCGGACTCCAGCAGGTACTGGCGGATTTCCGGGCGGATGGCTTCCACCAGGTAACGGATATTGCCCAGGATCGGGTAGTTGCGGCGCACGGCGTGGGGGCTTTGCAGCAGGTCGAAAATGCCGATCAGGCTCAACACGCCGGTGACCAGGGTGATGGGCCACAGCCATTCGTGTTGGATAAAGGGCAGGCTGGCGAGGGTGAAAATGACGCACACGGCAAAGAAGGCGTAACGGCTTAGCAAGGACAGGCTCATACGGTTTCCTTGGGTTCGGACTCTCAGGTCGATCCGGCATTCTGCGCCAGTAACGAAAGGCCAGACAACCTGCAGGTGTCCTCAGTGTGATCCCCGTGATGGGACAGACTGGCCCGAAATAGACAATGCGCGGCTATCGGTCAGTTCAAACCAGGCCTGGTTTTCGGTGGTCGAGTCTGCCCCAACGAAGACGGTGAACGTGCCGGCCTCAATCACCGGCGAAAAGTTGCTGTCCAGCAGGGCAAAGTCCGCCTGGTCAAGGGTGAAGGTCAGCTCCCGCGCCTCGCCGGGCGCCAGCTGCACTTTGCGGAAACCGCGTAATTGGCGAACCGGGCGGGTCACGCTGGCGACATCATCGCGCAGGTATAACTGCACGATGTCTTCGCCTGGGCGCGCTCCGGTATTGGTGACGGTGACCGCCACGCTCAGCACTTGGGTGGACGCCAGCCGCTGTGTGCTGAGCCGCGGTGCGGAGTAGCTGAACGAGGTGTAGCTCAGGCCGAAGCCGAAGGGATACAGCGGCGTCCAGTGTTCATCGATGTAGGCGGAGGCATAATGACCATCGCCGCTGGGCGGACGACCGGTGTTTTTGTGCGCGTAGTAGAGGGGAATCTGCCCCACGCTGCGGGGGAACGTGATCGGCAGTTTGCCGCTGGGGTTGACGTCACCAAACAGAATGTCGGCCACGGCATGGCCCATCTCACTGCCCAGGAACCAGGTTTCCAGCAGCGCTGGCGCCTGGCGCACGTTTTGCGAGAGCACCAGCGGGCGGCCATTCATCAACAGGATGACCACGGGTTTGCCGCTGTCCAGCAGGGCACGCAACAGTGCTTCCTGGGCACCCGGCAGGCCCAGGTCCGCGCGACTGCGGGCTTCGCCGCTCTGATCGGCGCGCTCGCCGAGTACGGCGATCACTACCTCGGCACGGCGGGCGGCCTGCCGGACCTCGTTGAGGTTCTGCGTCTCGGTGCTGATGGGCGAAGCGCCGGGCAGGTAAACCACCTCGGTGCCAGGGGCGACGGCGCGGCGTATGCCCTGCAAGACCGTGATCGAATCTTCCGGACGAGCCGCCAAGGCCCAGGGACCGAGCGTGGCCTCGGCATCCGTGGCCAGGCTGCCGACCACCAGTATGTTGCGCAGGTGCTTGGACAGCGGCAGCAGGGCGTCGGTATTTTTCAACAATACGATGGACTTCTGTGCGGCCTCGCGCGCCAGTGCCCGGTGCTGCGGGGTCAGGACATTGGCCCGTTGCCGCGCCTCGTCGCTGTAGCGGTAGGGATCGTCAAGCAGTCCCAGGCGCTGCTTGGCCTGGAGTACACGGCGTACCGCATTATCCACGGCGGTCAGGGGAACCTGGCCAGTGCGCACCAGGGTGGGCAGGTATTGGCGGTACGTCTGGCTGACCATGTCGATGTCCACCCCCGCGCTGAACGCCAGCCGTGCCCGGTCGGCCGGGCTGCCGGCGATGCCGTGCTGGCTCAGCTCCCAAATGGCGTTGAAGTCACTGACAATGAGGCCACGGAACCGCCACTGATTGCGCAGCACACCGGTCAACAGTGCGGTGTTGCTGTGCAGGGGCGTTCCGGCCAGTTCGTTGAACGACGGCATGATCCCATCGACGCCCGCCGCCACGGCCGCCTGGAAAGGCGGCAAGTACACTTCCCGCAAGGTGCGTTCCGACACGTCGGCGACGTTGTAGTCGCGCCCGCCTTCGGCGGCACCGTAGGTCACGAAGTGTTTTGCGGTCGCCAGCATATATGACGGGTCGGCAGGCCCGGCACCGTGGAACCCCCGCACCTTGGCGCTGGCCAGCGCTGCGCCCAGGAATGGATCTTCGCCGGTGCTTTCCACCACACGGCCCCAGCGCGGGTCGCGGGCAATGTCGACCATGGGCGCGAAGGTCCAGTGTATGCCGCTGGCCGTCGCTTCAACGGCCGCCGCGCGAGCGGTCCGTTGTGCCAGGTCAACGTCCCAGGCCGCAGCTTCTGCCAACGGCACGGGAAATACGGTGCGAAACCCGTGGATCACATCAAAGGCAAACAACAACGGTATAGGCAGGCGCGAACGGGTGACGGCGTGTTCCTGTAACCGGCGGGTCTGTTCGACGCCGTAGGCGCCAAGGACCGAGCCCACGGTGCTCATGGGCCGTTGCGCCAGCTCGCCTGGGTCAATGACCGGGCCGGTAGGTGTGTCCTGGACGCCGAGCTGGCTGAGTTGGCCGACTTTTTCTTCCAGCGTCATCTGTTGCAACAAGGCCTCTACCGGGTCCTGCTCGCCGGCGTGGAGAGCGTTGCCGCTGACACTGAACACCACGCAGAACAGCGCCCATTGACCGCCGAGCCTCATGGACTATTGCCGGTGTCAGCCGTTGAAGGGGTACCGATTGCCGTCGATTCCGAATGGAAGGGGTGGTACTGATACAGCCAGGTCTCTGACAGCGGCTGGCCGTCCAGGCGCAGGAACAGGCGCAATTCCACCGGGTCCTTGCCGTCGACGTTCAGGTCGAACTGTGCTCGCCAATGGCCGGCGACGCCGTCCGGCACTGCTTCGGTAAAGACCCGGCTGAGCGCGCCCCTGGAGCAACTGATCACGGCCTCGGGCTTGACCCCCGGTGCGAGTTTTTCCAAGGGGACGCCCTGGAATTCCACCACGAATTTACGCACCCCCAGCGGGCGCGGCTCGCCCGGTGAGCCGCCTTTGCCCAGGCGTGTGGCCACGCACACCGCCAGTGGCGAAACGTAGGGTTCCTGGGCCAGCCAGTGCAGGCGATACCGCAGCGCATAACGGTTGCCCGCTTCCGCCGGGGCCGAGGGCACCCACATTGCGACGATGTTGTCGTGGATCTCGTCGTCGGTGCCGTTTTCCATCAGTTGCACGCTGCCTTCGCCCCAATCGCCCAACGGCTCGACCCACAGGCTGGGGCGCCGCTGGTAATTCACGCCATCGAGGTAGTGGTCGAAATTACGGTCGCGCTGTAGCAGGCCGAAGCCCTTCGGTTGCCGATCGCTGAACGCCGAAACCAGGGTGCGTGGCGGGTTGTTCAAGGGCCGCCAGATACGTTCTCCGTTGCCGGTCCACAGCGCCAGGCCGTCACTGTCGTGGACCTCGGGGCGCCAGTCGGCGGCGGTGCGCTTGGCGGTTTCACTGAACCAGAACATCGAGGTCAGCGGCGCAATGCCCAGCCGGCCGACGTTCTTGCGCAGGAAAAACGTGCAGTCGATGTCCATGACCACGCCCTGTGTGCGGTGGATCACGAAACGGTAGGCGCCGCAGATACTGGGGCCGTCGAGCCGCACGTAGAGGGTCATGGCGTTTGTGTGCTGGTTCTTTGGCGGCTCGAACCAGATGTGGGTGAAGTCGGGGAATTCTTCGGCCTTGCCGGCTTGTGCCACATCCAGGGCAATCGCCCGTGCCGACAGGCCGTACTGGTACAACTCGCCGATGGCCCGGAAGTACGACGCGCCAAGGAAGGCCACCCAGTCGTTTTGTTGCCACGCCAGCCTGGCCTGGTCGCCCAGGCGGCTTTCCTGGATACGAAAGCCGGCGAACCCGCTGTTACGGGGCAGGGCATGGGCCGGGCTGTCGCCCGGCATATCAAAGTGCGCCGGGTCGTAGACGATCTCGCGGGCGATGCCGTTGTCCAGCACATACAGCCTGACGGGCGTGCGAAAAAACGCCCCCAAGTGAAAGAATGTCACAGGGAACTTGCCGGGGCCTTTGGCGAACAGGGCGTGCTCGGGTTTGAAGCGGATCTGGCCATGGGCGGCGTAGTCGAGTCGCGCCAGCAGCGCGGCCGATGCGGTGCTGGGGTAGGTGTAGGGTTTCAAGGCATCGGCTTGTGCCTGTTCGATCAAGCCTTCGAAGGAAAAAGTACTGGACGGGTCGGCTGTATCGGCCGCTGGGGCGTCCCTGCCCAGTGGCATGAGCAAGGCGCCCAGTGACGCGTATGTGAGGAACTCGCGGCGCGTAGACATGGTGTCATTTCCTTCGACGATGAGAGCCCAGGCCTCACGTTCAGCACGCCACCGGCATGCAATCGTGTTGCTTGTGTGGAGTGTCGAGTCGGGAAAAGGGTCTGTCTACTGTCAGAAATAACAGGTTGCGAGGGCAGGCAGATCAATGATCTGAGCAGGTTTTTTTGAAGATCGATCGTTCAAGCTGCGTCCGCTGCGAAATCGTGGCCAAGGTTTGGCCACGCAGGTGTCCATTTCAGAGGCCTTGGCGTGCGGAACTCATGAATCGCCCCTGGCCACTTAAACGGGAGTTCCCCAACCTTTCCCAAAGTGAGCCGACCATGACTATCCCGACTATCCCGACTAGCCTGACTTCGTTAGATTTCCTAGCACGCATTGCCTTATCGTCGAAGGTGTCTTCTACCACGCCTCATCCTGTGTCAGACACGCCGCTCTTTACGTCGACACCCCGCGAATCTGCCCCCTTCATGGCCAATGGCAACCCTTTGGTCAAGTCCAGGCTCTATCAGCAAATGGCACCGTCATTATCGGCGCAAGCGCCCGAAGCCGCCGACCGCAGCTGGGTCCAAAAGGCAAGTGGCGACATCGCTCGGCACACCTGGTTTATTCCCGGCTTGAGCAACATGCTTCATGGGCTGGAAAAGTCAGATGGCAGTGTAGACGGGATGATGGACGGGCTGAAAAGCGGCCTTGATAAAACCCTGAAGACGGGTTTGGCCACAGCGATTGCGGGGGCGGCGAAGGGCGATTGGGTGTCGGTTCTAAACGGATACGGACAAGCGGTCGCCCATAACGAATCCACGCCCAAGTCGGTCAAGTCGACGGTGGGGCTGACCCAGGCGCTGGGGGGCACGTTCACTGCCGCTGCTGGGCTTGCAGGAGCGCTGAAAACAACGCCGACCGGGATTTGATCCCGCGCGTTCGAGCGATGTCCTTAACTGCGTGGCCGCTGAGCATCAAGCGGCCTGCGCCCAATTCGCGGACGGCGTGCCCTACGCCGCCGTCTGCCGAATCGGCAATACCACGCGAAACTTCGTGCCCTTGCCCAGTTCGCTGCTGACAAGGATATCGCCATGGTGTTTCTTGACGATGCCGTAGGAGAGTGACAGTCCTAACCCGGTGCCTTCCCCCACCGGCTTGGTGGTGAAAAACGGGTCGAAGATTTTCTGCACCGCCTCGGGGGCAATCCCGCAGCCGTTGTCCGCCACTTCCAGCCACACGTGCTCGCCTTCCACTCCGTTGCTGATGGTGATGATGCCGCGCTCCGGCCCCATGGCCTGCGCGGCATTGATCACCAGGTTCATCACCACCTGGTTGAGCTGCGAGGCCAGGCATTCGATCTCTGGCAGCGGCGCGTAGTGCTTGACCACATCGGCCTTGTACTTGAGTTCGCTGGCAACGATGTTCAGGGTCGAATCGATGCCCTGTTGCAGGTTTGCGAATTGCCAGGTCTGGTCGTTGTCCACCCGCGAGAAGTTTTTCAGGTCCTTGACGATCTGCACCACGCGGCCGATGCCTTCCTTGGACTCGTGGATCAACACCGGAATATCTTCCTGTAGAAACTCCAGTTCCAGGCGGGTGCGCAAGGCCTTGAGCTGCTCGTGCTGTTCACCCGTGGCGAGGCTTTCTTCGGCCTGCCGGTAAGCCTCCAGCATCTGTTGCAACTGGGTGAAGTAGCCGTCGAGGGTGCTGAGGTTGGACGAGATAAAGCCTACCGGGTTATTGATCTCATGGGCCACGCCCGCGGCGAGTTGCCCCAGGGAGGCGAGTTTTTCCGACTGCACCAGTTGGCTTTCCAGGTGCTTGCGCTCCTCGATTTCCAGCTGCAGCGCGTGGGTGCGTTGTTCCACCAGCCGTTCCAGCTGGGTGGTTTGCAGCGCGGCGCGACGGGCCATGTCCCATTTATTGGCCAGGGTGTTGGCCATCTGCTGGACTTCGATGTTATCGAACGGTTTTTTCAGGATCAGCAGGCGATCATGGCCTTGCAGACGGTCGAGCAGGTCCTCCCAGGAATAGTCCGAGTACGCGGTGCACACCACCACTTGCAGGTCGGGGGCGACTTTCCAGAGTTCTTCTATGGTCTTCGCGCCGTCCCAGCCCTGGGGCATGCGCATGTCGACAAACGCCAGGGCATAGGGCTGCTGGTGCGCCATGGCGGTGATGAGCAACTGCAGGCCTTCTTCGCCGCCGTAGGCCGAGTGCAGGTCGAAAGGGGGGGCCGTGGGTTTGCTGGTTTCGCCGAACAGTGCCGACTCCATGTCATCCAGCTCCTGGTTGGATTCAGTGGGCGGCATCAGGATCTTGCGGAAATCCTCATGAATCGACGGCGTGTCGTCAATCAACAGGATGCGCCGGTTGGGAGGCTGGTTCATACGAGGCTTCCGGCAGGAATGAGGGGGATCGTCAGGGTGAATAGCGCGCCCAGGCCCGGCCCGTCGCTGTGGGCGCTGAGGTGGCCGTCCATTTCGACGGCGGCCAGGGCGCAGCTGTGCAGCCCGAAACCGTGGCCTTCCTTGCGGGTGGTAAAACCGTGGGTAAATATCCGCGTCATGTTCTCGGCCGGTATGCCTTCGCCTTCATCCTTCACGCTGATCTGCAACCTGTTGTCCTCCAGCGACTGGACCGTGAGGGTCATCTGCCGTGGCCGGTCGGTGAGGTTGGACATGGCGTACTTGGCGTTGCTGATCAGGTTGACCATGATCAGCAGCAAGCGGTGTTTGTCCCCGAGGACTTCCGGTACCTGCCCATAGTGCTTGACCACCGTGACATTGTGCCGGCTCAGGGCTCCCGCGTTCATGCGCAGGGCGTCTTCCATCAAGGTGCTGATCTGCACCGGCTCCTTGAGCGAGGGCGCGCCCGCATAGGATTGTTGGGTGGAGACGATGTCCTTGATGTGGTCCACGCTTTTGCTCAATTGCCCCAGTTCCTCGATCAGGCCTTGCTGCTCGACGGCAATGGCGTCCACCAACTGGTTCAAGTAGCCGGGCAGCAGCTTGCCCTTCTCATCCTCGGTGATAAAAGTGCCCAGGTCGCCCTGGCGTTCGTTGATCAACTGCATGGCCTTGCCCAGGCCCATAGCCTTGCTGCTGCGCAGTTTGCGGGTGACCAGGTCGGCGGAGATGTTCACGCTGTTAAGCACGTTGCCGACGTTGTGCAGCACGTTGGTGGCGATCTCCGCCATGCCGGCCTGGCGTGCACTGTCCATCAGCTCGCTCTGGGCATCCTTGAGCTGTCGGGTGCGCCGTTCCACGCGCTGTTCGAGGGTTTCGTTCACCGCCTGCAAGGCGCGGTTGACACGGTTGATCTCGGCGAAACTGCGCAGCAGGCGAATCGTCAGGTACAGCAACAGGGCCACCAGCAGTGTGGAGAACACCAGCAGGTAACGGTGGTATTGCTGCTCGACCCGGTCCAGGGCCTGTTGGTCCAGGTTGAGGTGGGTGGTCAGGTCATCCAGGCGTTCGGCTACCGGAATGGCGGCGATCTGGTCGAGCAACGTGTTCACCACCGGCTGCTCGCGCAGGATCAGTTCGATGTGATTGCTCAGGATCTCCACCGGGCCGCGGAATTCGCTGGGCAGCAGTTCCTGGTTGACGGCCAGCTTGCCCAGGCCGACGAGAATGTCGGCGGCGCGCTCGTCGCTGGTGACCTGGGCGAATTCAAGGCTGCTGAGCAGCAGGTCGTAGGTGTCGGTGGCCACGCTTTGCAGTTGCGCTTTTGTATCGTCGTTTACCTGGTTGAACTGCGCCTGGATATCGTCTTCGGCGGTCGGCAGGAAAGCCAGGGAGTTGCGCAATACCGCGTTATGGGACTTGAACTGGTCGACGCGCCGGGCCTTTTCCTGGATGGCCGCCTGATAAGCCTGTTGGCTGGCTTGCCAGGCGGGCAGGTCTTGCGGGCTGTGGTACGAGCCGCGTGCTTCCAGCTCGGCCCACAACCGGGTCATTTCCGTCAGGGGCGTCACCAGGGGGTCGTAGTTGTGGGTGATGGCGATCCTGGCCTTGAGGACTTCGCTGTCCCATTGGGCATTGAGTTGCTGCAACTGCCGGATCAGATCCCGGGAGTGGGTGTAGGAAGACGCCTGGTCGCTGGACGACTTGATGTACAGAAAGATCAGGGTCGAGGCCAGCAACAGGGTGATCAACCCCAAGGCTAACTGGCTGGTGCGGCGGCGAGAAAGGGTCATGACGGTCTGCTCATAAAGGCTTGCCTTTCCATTCGCCGGTCAGGGTCTTGAGAAACTGGATGATCAGGTCTTTATCCTCCTGCGAAGGGTTGCGCCCCAGTTGGAACTTGAACATGACGTCGACGGCTTCTTCCAGGGTCTTGGCCGAGGCATCGTGAAAATACGGGGCCGTGACCGCGACGTTACGCAGGCTGGGGACCTTGAACACGTGCCGGTCTTCCTCATCCTTGGTCAGCAGGTAGCGCCCCAGGTCCGACTCGACGGGGTTGCCGCGCACCTTGAAGTAGTCGCCCATCACGCCGAATTTCTGGAACATGTTGCCGCCGATGTTGATGCCCTGGTGACAGGCGATGCAACCGTAATCCTTGAAGCGCTGGTAGCCGTACTTTTCCTGGATCGTGAGGATGTCCGTGTTGCCCAACAGGTACTGGTCAAATCGTGAGTTGGGCGTCAGCAGCGTGCGTTCATAGGTGGCCAGGGCGTTTTGCACATTGGCGGCGGTGACGCCATCGGGGTAGGCCTGTTTGAACGCCGCCTGGTAGGCGGGCAGGGCGGTCAGGTTCTGCACCACGGTGTTCCAGTCGCTGCCCATTTCTACCGGGCTGATGACCACTTGCTCGACCTGCGCTTCCAGGGTGTCCACGCGGCCATTCCAGAACTGTTTGAAGTTCAGGCTGGCGTTGAAGACCGACGGCGTATTGATCTCCACGGGCTTGCCGTCGAAACCCAGGGAGAAGGGCCTGGTGTCGGCGCCCCCGGATTCGAGGTGATGGCAACTGGCGCAAGACAGCGTGTTGTTCACTGACAGGCGCGGCTCATTGAACAGCTGGCGGCCCAGCTCGACCTTGGCCGCATCGAGGTGCGGCACCGGCGGCAGGGGCTTGAGCGCTTCGTCCAGCGGCGCGGCCGTCACGGTCGTCCCCAGGCACAGCCCCAACGCGAGGATGGAGCCGAAACGGTAGGTTGAAACGTCGCTCAAGCGAGCACTCCTTGCAGGCATAGGGCTATTGGTCGGGCATCAGTGTGGGGCTGCCCACCTGCAGCAACTGGGCGAAATCCTTCGCAGGCACGGCCTTGCTGAACAGAAAGCCCTGGCCTTCCTCACAGTGCTGGGCTCTCAGGAAGTTCAGCTGTTCGACGGTCTCCACCCCTTCGGCGATGATGTTCAGCTCCAGGCTCTTGCCCATGCCGATGATAGCGCTGATCAGCTGCGCGTCCTGGCTATTTTCGTGCAGCCCGCGCACGAATGATTGGTCGATCTTCAGCACATCGATGGGAAAGCGTCGCAGGTAGCTGAGGCTGGAGTAGCCGGTGCCGAAATCATCCAGGGCCAGGCGCACGCCCATGGCCTTGATCCGGTTGAGGATATCAACCGTCTCGTCGACATTCTGCATCAGCACGCTTTCGGTGATTTCCAGCTCCAGCTGGTTGGGCGGCAGGCCGGTCTGCTTGAGGATGGCGGCCAGGTTGTCGACAAACTCCCGCTGGCGGAAGTCGATGGCCGAGATGTTCACCGAGATGCGCAGCGGCGCCAGGCCCATGGCGCGCCAGGCCTGTGCCTGTTCGCAGGCGTGGCGCAGCACCCACTGGGTCAAGGGCACGATCAGCCCGCTGTCTTCGGCCACCGGTATGAAGTCGGCCGGGTGGACCCAGCCCGAGCGCGGTTGAAACCAGCGGATCAGTGCCTCTGCGCCGAGGATCCGCCCGGTTTTCAGGTCCAGCTTGGGCTGGTAGTGCAGGGCAAACTCATCGTGCTCCAGGGCCTGGCGGATCGCGCTTTCCAGGTTCTGCTGGTGCCGGGCGCGCAGGTTCATGTCTTCGGTGTAGAAACTCAGGTCGTCGGGGCCACGCTCCTTGGTGGTGTGCATGGCGGTTTCGGCGTGCTTGATCAGTTCCACCGCAGTGCTGCTGTCGTTCGGGTAGATGCTGATGCCGAGGCTGGCGGTGACGCTCAGGTCGTGCCCCGCGACATGCCGGGTAACGCTGACGGCCTGGAGTACCTTCTGGGCGATGTGCTGGGTTTGCTGGGGGTGTTGGACATCATTGAGCAGGATCACAAACTCGTCCGAACCATAGCGAAACACCGAGTCCGACTCACGCACGGCCGCCACCAGGCTTTGGCTGACCTGCTGGAGCACCTCATCCCCCACCGGATAACCCAGGGCGTTGTTGATGCGCTTGAAGCGGTCGAGGCCGATAAACATCACCGCCAGTTGCGTGTCATGGCGCCGGCCCAGGGCAATGGCCTGGGTCAGGCGGTCGCCCAGCAGCGTGCTGTTGGGCAACTCCGTGAGCGCGTCGTATTGCAGCAGGTGCGAGACTTTCAGCAACTCCTGCACGCGTTCCTCAATCGTGCGTTCGAGCCCGATCACCTTCAGGGCGGCATCCTGGGCGAGCTGCCATTTCCAGGTCAGGGCGCTGGCCATCTGGCGGATTTCCAGGTGGTCGAAGGGCTTCTTCAGGATCAGCAACTGGTCGTTGTACTTCAATCGCGCCTCGATCGCTTCAAAGGAATAGTCGGAATAGGCGGTGCACAGGGCGATCTGCAGGTTGGGATCGACGTTCCACAACTGCTCGATGGTTTGCAGCCCGTCCCAGCCGGGCGGCATGCGCATATCGATGAACGCCATGGCGTAGGGGGTGTTGGTTGCCAGGGCCCGGTTCACCAGATCCAAGGCCTCCTGGCCCTGGTAGGCGGAATCGAGGATAAACGCCTGGCGAGCGACGGTGGTGGTGCCGAACAGGGTCTGCTCAAGGGTATCCAGGGAGGGCTCGGCGTCGGCGTCGGCGCACAGGATCTTGCGAAAGTCCAGGTGGATGGACGTGACATCATCGACGATCAGGATGCGACGGTTGGCCCGCTCAGGGTTCGGGTTCATAGTGCGCGCCTTATCTGCAAACGGTTCGACGGCATAACCATTCCTTCCTTGGTTCCATGGCTGAGCGGGGCGCAGACCTGCCGTGACAGTGTAGTCGAGGTCCCTTGAATTCGGCGGCCAGTTGGCGTCAAATCAACCCCGCGCCTTAAGCGAGGGAAGACGGCTTGGCACACGGGTTCAAATTAGCTCAATTCAGTTCAATGTGAAGGCGCAGCAGGCATGGATGAACAACTTGCGACGAAACCCACTATTTTGCTGGTCGACGATGAAGAGTCGATTCTCAACAGCTTGCGTCGCCTGTTGCGCGGCCAACCCTTCGATGTCGTGCTCGCGGGCAGCGGCGCCGAGGCCCTGGCGATCATGGCCGCCCAGCCCATCGACCTGGTGATGAGCGATGCGCGCATGCCCGGCATGGACGGCGCGCAATTGCTGGCTGAGGTTCATCGCCTTTATCCCGCCACCAGTCGCATCCTGCTCACCGGCTACGCCGACCTGCCGACGATCATCAAGGCGATCAACGAAGGGGCGATCCACCGCTATATCGGCAAACCCTGGAACGACGACGAACTGAAGCTGATCCTGCAGCAGGCCCTGGAATTTCAGCGGCTTGAGCGACTGGCCCATCAGCAGAACGACCAGCTCAAGCTGTTGAACGCGACCCTGGAAAAGCGCGTGGCAGCACGCACCAGTGAGTTGCAACAGACCGCCGACATGCTCGACCTGGCCTACGACGAGCTCAAGCGCAGCTACGTGACCGGCACCGAAGTGTTTTCGTTGCTGGCCAACCTGCGCCTGCCCAAGAACAAACAGACCAACCGAGCACTGATCGAGCTGGTGCGGGTGTACTGCACCGCCCAGTCCATAGACGAAGCCAGCGCCCGCGACATGGCCATGGCCGCCGCGTTGTACAACATCGGCAAGCTGAGCTGGAGCGACAGCATGTTGATCGAGCCGGCCGACAAGCTGCACAGCACCGATCGCGAGCGCTACCGTGGCTATCCGGCCCAGAGCGAATCGCTGCTGATGACCCTGGAGCCGATGAAGGATGCGGCGCGGATCATCCGTCATCACCAGGAACGCTGGGACGGCAGTGGTTTTCCCGACCACCTCAAGGGCGATGCGATTCCGTTCGGTTCACGCCTGCTGAAACTGGCGGTGGACTTCATCGAGTTGCAGAAAGGCCTGATTCTTGAGCGGCACCTGAACAGCGATGAAGCGCTGTTGTATATCCGCAAGTATGCCGGGCGCCTCTACGATCCGGACCTGGTCGAGGACTTCATCCTGGCGTGCGCTGCGTTTCTCAGTGACGTGACCCTGGGCGATCCGACCGTCAAGGTGCTCACCACCCGTGAGCTGGAAGACGGCATGGTCCTGGCGCGTAACCTCAACGCCGATAATGGCATGTTGCTGCTCAATGCCGGCAAGGTGCTGAACCTGCCGCTGGTGGACAAGCTGATTGCGTTCGAGGCGATGGAAGGCGCCAAGTACAGCGTGTTCATCAAGGAGCCGGACGAGAGCGAAGGGGTGCTCCATTAATTTTCATTGTTTGAGTTCAAGGTTTTCAGTTCATGCCTAGCACTATCCGTATTGCCGCTGCCCTGCTGATCGGCAGCGACGGCCACACCTTGCTGGTGCGCAAGCGCGGCACACAGGCCTTTATGCAACCCGGTGGCAAGATCGACGCCGGTGAGCAGCCCGCCGAGGCCCTGGCCCGCGAGCTGTACGAAGAGCTGAACCTGCGCATCGAGCCCGGCGATGCGGTCTACCTGGGTCACTTCTCGGCCCCCGCGGCCAACGAACCGGGGTTTACCGTGGACGCTGAATTGTTCCAGGTGCAGATCGATGTTCCGGTCAGCCCGGCCGCTGAAATCGAAGAGGTGCGCTGGATCGACCCGGCCGGTGATGGCGGCCTGGTGCTGGCGCCCTTGACCCGTGACCTGATCCTGCCGTTTTACCGCGCGTCACTGACCACGCCGGCCTGACGCGAATGAGCGTGCGTGCGCTGGGGGCCAACGATGCCGAGGCTTATCGGGCGTTGATGCTGGAAGCTTACGGCGCCTATCCCCAGGCGTTCACTTCCAGTGTGGCCGAGCGTGCGGCGATGCCGTTGAGCTGGTGGGAAAAGCGCCTGGAGAGTCCGCTGGATCGTTTGCTCGGCGCGTACGTCGACGGGGAACTGGCCGGCATCGTCGGCCTGGCCTTCGAGCCTCGGGAGAAGGCGCGGCACAAAGTGACCCTGTTCGGCATGTACGTGAACGCGGCTTACCAGCAGAAAGGCTTGGGCCGGCGATTGGTCGAGGCAGCGCTGGATGAAGCGCGCCAACATCCGCGCCTGAAAGTGATCCAACTGACCGTCACCGCCGGCAACGATGCAGCGTTTGCGCTGTACCGCCGCTGCGGGTTTATCCAGTACGGCCTGGAACCGCTGGCGGTGCGGGTGGGGGTGGACTACTTCGACAAAATCCACATGTGGCGCGAACTCAACGCTGACTGAGAGCCAATGTGGGAGGCGGCAAGCACCCCACATTTGGAACGGTGTTGTTTCAGCGCACCGCGCTCACGCCATCCAGCGTTGAAAACGACGTGTCCTTGGCCGTCAGCAAAAAATCGCGCATATACGGCGCATCCAGCATATCCGCACGAATCCCCGCATACAGCGTCGCAAACAAGCCTTTCTCACCCAGGCGCTTGGCCTTCACGTAGCCGCGCGAGCTGTACTCATGCAGGGCCCAATGGGGCATGCCGCACACGCCGCGGCCGCTGGCGACCAGTTGCATCATCATCACCGTCAGTTCCGAGGTGCGCACCTGGGCCGGTTCCACGTCGGCCGGTTCCAAGAAGCGGGTAAAGATGTCCAGGCGGTCACGCTCCACCGGGTAGGTGATCAGGGTTTCGCTCAGCAGGTCTTCGGGCACGATGTACGCCTTGTTCGCCAGCGCGTGCTGGTTGGCCACGGCGAGCATGGCTTCGTAGGTGAACAGCGGCACATAGGTGATGCCCGGCAGCTCCAGCGGGTCGGACGTCACCACCAGGTCCAGGTCGCCACGGGCCAGGGCCGGCAGCGGCGCGAACGCAAAGCCCGAGGCCAGGTCCAGTTCGACTTCCGGCCAGGCATCGCGGAACTGGTCGATGGTCGGCATCAGCCACTGGAAACAACTGTGGCACTCGATCGCCATGTGCAGGCGTCCGGCGGTGCCACCGGCCAGGCGCGCGATATCGCGCTCGGCACCGCGCAGCAGGGGCAGAGTGGCGTCGGCCAGTTGCAGCAGGCGCAGGCCGGCGCTGGTGAAGCGCACGGGTTTGGTCTTGCGCACGAACAGCGGCATGCCCAGGCGTTCTTCCAGCTCCTTGAACTGGTGGGACAGCGCCGATTGCGTCAGGTGCAGGCGCTCGGCGGCCTCCACCAGGCTGTCGGCTTCGCGCAGGGCGTGCAGGGTCTTGAGGTGACGGATCTCGAGCACGGGCTCTCCATGAAGACAATTTGTGACGAAGCGGGATAGCGTGAGTTTGTCTCATGTTGCAAGCCGTGTCGACCACGACCGCCGGGCACTCTTCATCAAACTGTCATGGAACTGTGGCAGCGCCCTTGAACAAACTTCATCAGACTCGCGCTCTACTGGGGTTCTGCGTTTCGGTGTTTTTCATGCGCGTGTTGCTTTTACTGGCCGCTCTACTGTTCGGCCTGCCGTCTTTTGCGGCGTCTCGATGTGATGTCAATGTCCCGACCCAAACGGTCGACCTGGCCCAGGTGAGCATCGCCTACCAGAGTATCGGCCGTGCGTCCGACCCGGCCTTGCTGCTGGTGATGGGCCTGGGCGGGCAACTGATCCACTGGCCCGACGAAGTCGTCGTTGCCCTGTGCCAGCAGGGTTTCCGGGTGATCCGCTACGACAACCGCGATGTCGGCCTCTCCACCTGGCGCCAGGCGCCGGCGAACGCCAACCTGGCCTTTGAAGTGCTGCGCTATAAGCTCGGCCTGCCGGTATCGGCGCCGTACACGCTGACGGATATGGCCGATGACGCCCTGGGCTTGATGGACGCCTTGCAGATCCAGCAATTCCACGTACTGGGCGCAAGCATGGGCGGCATGATCGCCCAGCACCTGGCGGCGATGGCGCCGCAGCGCGTGGAAAGCCTGACCCTGGTCATGACCAGCTCCGGCGCCGAAGGCTTGCCGGCCCCGAATGCGGCGCTGGTGCAGTTGTTGTCGCGACGCAGTGCGCCGAATCGTGAAGTGGCGCTGGAGCAGCAGGCCGATTTGCTCGCGGCGCTGGGCAGCCCGACGGTGAAGGACGATCGCCAAGTGCTGCTGCACCAGGCGGCGCTGTCCTATGACCGCGCCTTCAACCCGGACGGCGTGAAGCGCCAGATCATGGCGATCCTCGCCGAACCCAGCCGTGTGCCGCTGCTCAACCAACTGCGTGTACCGACGCTGGTGGTCCACGGCACCGCTGATCCGTTGCTGCCGGTGATGCACGGTGTGCACCTGGCAGCGCATATCCAGGGCAGCCAATTGAAGTTGATTCCCGGCATGGCCCATCGTTTCCAGGAAGCGTTCAAGGCGCCGCTGCTGACGGCGGTGCTGCCGTACCTGCAGGCTCATCGTGAAGATGCCGCCCATTGGGCGCAGATCGATCCGGTCGGGCCTTCGAAGCTGCTGTGACATTGGTGTATCGTGCACCCTTTACGGCGTATTGAAGCCTGCGAGGTTGCCTGTCATGAGTACTCCCCTGAAAATCGATTTCGTCAGCGACGTGTCCTGCCCCTGGTGCATCATCGGCCTGCGCGGCCTGACCGAAGCCCTCGACCAGCTTGGCAGCGAGGTGCAGGCCGAGATCCATTTCCAGCCGTTCGAACTGAACCCGAACATGCCCGCCGAAGGGCAAAATATCGTCGAACACATCACCGAGAAATACGGCTCCAGCGCCGAAGAGTCCCAGGCCAACCGTGCGCGTATCCGTGACATGGGCGCCGAGCTGGGCTTTGCCTTCCGCACCGACGGCCAGAGCCGTATCTACAACACCTTCGACGCACACCGCCTGCTGCATTGGGCCGGGCTCGAGGGCTTGCAGTACAACCTCAAGGAAGCGTTGTTCAAGGCCTACTTCAGCGATGGCCAGGACCCTTCCGATCACGCCACCCTGGCGATCATCGCCGAAAGCGTCGGCCTGGATATCCAGCGCGCCGCCGAGATTCTCGCCAGCGATGAATACGCCGCCGAAGTCCGCGAGCAAGAGCAGTTGTGGACCTCCCGTGGGGTGACGTCGGTGCCGACCATCGTGTTCAACGACCAGTACGCCGTCAGCGGTGGCCAGCCGGCGGAAGCCTTTGTGGGCGCGATTCGCCAGATCATCAACGAAGCTAAAAACTAAAATCGAACACTGATCCAAATCTGGGAGGGGGCTTGCCCCCGAGAGCGGTGGCACATTCAACATCTTTGTTGACTGACACTCTGCTATCGGGAGCAAGCCCCCTCCCACATTTGTTTCTCACTGTCCTTGAGGTAAGCGCTGGCCCGCCCCTTGCATTGACCCCCCCTAAAGCCATAGGGGAAACATGACCTTGAACATTCTCGACCTCGACCACAGCCTCACCGGTCAGGCACCGATTGCCCGGCGTTTGGCCAGTGGCCGTGCCACGCGTATCGACCTGCTGGACCTGGGCCCGAAGCTGCGCCTGTGGTCCACCGAAAAAACCTGGAAGCGCTTTGCCGAACGCCTGGCCCAGCGGCCCCGGCCCACGGATGCGCGTCCGGAAATCCTGTTCGTCGGTTCCGGCGATTATCACCACCTGACGCCGGCGTTTCTGGCCGACCTGAAAGAACCCATCAGCCTGATCCACTTCGACAACCATCCCGACTGGGTGCGCTTTGCGCCCAGGCGACACTGTGGCTCGTGGGTCAACCGCGCACTGAACATGCCGGCGATCAAACGCATCGTCACCCTCGGCCCATGCAGCGATGATCTGCATAACCCGCAACTGCGTGGCGGCAACCTCGGTGCCCTCAAGCGCGGGCGCCTGCAACTGTTCCCCTGGCAGCACCCGCCGTCGAAAGTCTGGGGCCGGGTCGGCGATGGCGCCGGCCACCAGCAGCAGGAAAACCACCTGCACTGGCGCAACCTGGCGGAGCTGGACTGGGCTGCGTTTCTCGAGCAGATGATCGGCAGCCTGCCCACCGAAGCGATCTGGATCACTATCGACAAAGACGTGCTTGCCAGTGAAGACGCCGCCACCAACTGGGACCAGGGCGGCATGCGCCTGACCCATCTGCTGCAAGCCCTGCGCGCATTGGCGGCGCGCAAGCGCATCATCGGCATCGACGTGTGCGGCGAGTTCGCCACGCCGGCGTTCAGCAACGCGTTCAAGCGTTGGGAAGCCAAGTCCGACCAGCCGCCCGCGGAGCGCTGGAGCCCGGAGGATCTGCAGCGTAACGCCGCCACCAATGAAGCCTTGATCGACCTGTTTGAGGAGCTGTTCCCGTGACCTTGACTGTGGTGTTGCTGGTGGCCTTTTCCATCGTGCTCGATGTGATCGGTCAACTGTGTTTCAAGCTCGGCCTGGACCGCTTGCCGGAGCTGGAGGGCGGTTTTCGCCTGAATGCGTTCTGGGGCCAGGTGTTCAATGCGCCGTTGCTGTGGGCGGGGATCGGTGCCTATGTGATCGAGTTTTTCGTATGGCTCGAAGCGCTGTCTCGTGCGCCGTTGAGCCTGTTGTTCCCGGCGGCGGCCCTGGCCTATTGCGGTGTGGTGCTGGCCGGCAAGGTGGTACTGGGCGAAACCGTCAGCCGCCGCCGTTGGCTGGGCACGCTGGTGATTACCTTGGGTGTGATGCTGGTAGCGATTGCTGGGAGTCAGGCATGAGTACGCAAACGATGCATACCGGTTGGTTGCATGGGCGCCTCGGCACGGTGGTGCTGTGGGCCTTGCTGATCTGCACCGAGAGTGCCGGGCAGCTGTTTACCAAGGTTGCAGGGGACCAGCTGGGGCAGATGGATTTCAACTGGCAGTGGTTGTCCGAGGTGGCGCGCAACCCGGGAATCCTGGCGGCGATTGCCTGCTACATCGGCGCGTTTTTCGTGTGGATGCTGATCCTGCGGCGCAGCAGCCTGTCCCTGGCGTTTCCCCTGAGTTCACTGGTGTTTGTGGTGGTGTTGCTCGGTTCGTGGCTGGGGCTGGGGGAACATATCAGCCCGCTGCATTGGGTGGGGGTGGCAGTGATCATCGGCGGTATAGCGCTGCTGGCCGAGGGCGAGGAAAACTGAAACACGGACCCATGTGGGAGGGGGCTTGCTCCCGATAGCGTTAGATCAGTCCCGTATACATTGGCTGACCCTGCGCTATCGGGAGCAAGCCCCCTCCCACATATTGTCCGAAGTGATCAATCGAACGTGTAGCTGATCGCCGTCTGTACCTGGCCCTGGTTCACGTCGCCCGTCTCCTTGACGATGCTGCTGTTGGCCGCCGAGCCCACTAGGTGGATCCAGCTGGCGCTGGTCAGCAGCGACCAGTGGGAGGCCAGGGGGAACTCGAAGCTTTGGGTCAGCGTGAGGTTCTGGAATCCGCCGCTGGCGTTGTAGGGGCGAATGCCGGAGGCCGCGGATTCATTGGCGTCTACCCCGAAATAGGTTTGAGTCTGGCGCGCATCGGCGAAATTCGCCGCCAGGCCGCTGCTGCCGATAATCCCGCCACCCAGTGGATAGCCCAGCTCGCCGCCGACCTTGCCCAGCGCGCCGCTCTGCGAATGCCCGCCGCCCACGGCCTGGCCCATCCGGGCGTACACGCGCCAGAAGTCGGCCGGCGCGTATTGTATGAAACCGCCCACTTCCGCCATGTCCGACACATTGCGCAGGCCTTGCAGCTCGCCGTTGGAAGTACGCCCCTGCAGGTAGTTGATGTAGGGGCCGGCGGTAAAACCGTTGGTGTTCAGGGCGCTCCAGGTCAGGCCGTCATCGGTGCTCAGGCTGACAGGGCCCCAGTCCAGGTCCAGGTAGGGCACGGGGCGGGTTTCGTAGCGGCTGCCGGTGGGGTCGTGGGGTTGATAACTGAGGCCCGCGCCGACTTCACCGGTGATCGGGGCTGCCAGGACACTACTGGAAAAGCCCCATAGTCCGAGTAAGCCGGCAAATACAGTCGCTGTAACCTTGAACATGGAGCGGTTTCCTTATCTGGACATGCGCGCATGAACGCGCGAAGGGCATCCCTTGCGCAAGCACTCATCTTGTTTGTAGCGAGCTACAAAAATTGTAGCTTGCACGACACATATCTCCACCGCTAACGCCAGAACCCCCAGCCCGGCTGGACTTCAGCCAGTTGGCACACTCCCTGCTCTACCCCTTGTGCAAGCGCACACAGCGCGCTCCTCAAGGTAAACGCAGATGATCCACTGGCATATCGTGTGTGACTTCGACGGGACCATTACCCCCACCGATGTCATCGACAACGTCCTCCAACGCTTCGCCGGCCCCGAGTGGGAAACCATCGAACAGGAATGGCTGGATGGGCATATCGGTTCCCGCGAATGCCTGAGCCGCCAACTGGCGCTGATCAAGGCCACCCCAAGTGAACTGCTGGCGTATTTCGACAGTGTCGAGATCGACCCGGATTTCCCCGACTTCGTCGATCACGTGCTCGGCCTGGGCGCTTCCCTCGAAGTGGTCAGCGACGGCATCGAACAGGGTATTGCGCGGATCCTGTCGCGCAACTATGTGACGTTGCTGCCGATCCTTGCCAACCGCCTGCGCCAGGTCGACCAGAACAGCTGGCGCATCGACTTCCCGTATGCCAGCGATGCCTGCCGTGCGGCGTCCGGCAACTGCAAGTGCAAATCCACCCCGCGCAACAAGCGCGTGCTGGTGATCGGCGACGGCAAGTCGGACATGTGCGTGGCCTCCACCGCCGACTTCGTATTTGCCAAAGGCAGCCTCGCCCAGTACTGCGCGGCCAACAACATCCCTCACGCGCGCTTCGACACCTTCGCCGAAGTGCCTGCGTTGCTGGCCCGCCTGCCTCAGGGCATCGCCGCCAACGCCACCACCTTCAACACCTCTTCTGACAATCAGGAACTCTTCCATCATGTCTGATATCCGCATCGCTACCGCCGAAGACCAGATCCTTCTGGATAAAGAAGCCAAGTATTGCTCCTACGGCGACACCGTTCACTACATCGAGCCACCGCGTATTTTCAGCCGTTGCGAAGGCTCCTACGTGTGGGACACCGAAGACCAGGCCTACCTCGACCTGCAAATGTGGTACTCGGCCGTCAACTTCGGCTACGCCAACCCGCGCCTGAACAACGCGCTGAAACAGCAGATCGACACCCTGCCGCAAATCGCCAGCCAGTACCTGCACAAAGGCAAGATCGAGCTGTCGGAAATGATCGCCGTGGACGCCAAGAAGAAATTCGGCCTCGACGGTCGCGTGCACTTCAACGTCGGCGGTTCGCAGTCGATCGAAGACTCCCTGAAGGTGGTGCGTAACGCCACCAACGGCAAAAGCCTGATGTTCGCCTTCGAAGGCGGCTACCACGGCCGGACCCTCGGCGCCTCGTCGATCACCTCCAGCTACCGCTACCGTCGCCGCTACGGCCACTTCGGCGAGCGTGCGCAGTTCATCCCGTTCCCGTACCACTTCCGCGGTCCCAAGGGCATGACCAAGGAAGAGTACGGCAGCCACTGCGTGCAGCAATTCGCGCGCCTGTTCGAGACCGAATACAACGGTGTGTGGGACCCGAAAGTCGGCCAGAGTGAATACGCTGCGTTCTACGTCGAGCCGATCCAGGGCACCGGCGGCTATGTGATCCCGCCGATGAACTTCTATCGCGAACTCAAGCAGGTACTGGACCAGCACGGCATCCTGATGGTGTCCGACGAAATCCAGATGGGCTTCTACCGCACCGGCAAACTCTGGTCCATCGAGCACTTCGACGTCCAACCGGACGTGATCGTGTTCGGCAAGGCGCTGACCAACGGCCTCAACCCATTGGGCGGCATCTGGGCCCGTGAAGAGTTGATCAACCCGAAGATCTTTCCGCCAGGTTCGACCCACTCGACCTTCGCCTCCAACCCATTGGGCACGGCGGTGGGCCTGGAAATGTTCAAGATGACCAACGAAGTCGACTACGGCGCGATGGTCATGGCCAAGGGCAAGTTCTTTCTCGAAGGCCTGCAGGACCTGCAGAAACGTTTCCCGATCATCGGCGACGTCGACGGCCTGGGCCTGGCCCTGCGCTGCGAAATCTGCGGCCCGGACGGCTTCACGCCGGACAAGGCGACCCTGGACTACATGGTCGAAGAAGGCATGAAAGGCGACATGGTCGTCGATGGCCGCAAACTCGGCCTGATCCTCGACGTGGGCGGCTACTACAAAAACGTGATCACCCTGGCACCATCCCTGGAAATCAGCTACCCGGAAATCGAACTGGGCCTGAAGCTGCTCGAACAACTGCTGGTACGGGCGACCCAACGATGAACGCCGCCGGGATCGACCTCGGTGAAGGCAGCGCCGGTTTCGTTCTCGGTGAAGGTCCGGTCGGGATCCTGTTGATCCACGGCCTGACCGGCACCCCGACGGAATTGCGCCAGGTCGCCAAGGGCCTGGCCAAGGCGGGTAATTGCACGGTGTACGTGCCCACCCTGGCCGGGCACTGCGGTGACAACAGCGACCTGCAGGCCACCGGCTGGCTGGACTGGTACGAGGGCGTGCGCAAGACCTTCGTGCAGGTCAGGCAACGCCACGAGCAGGTGTTTGTCGGTGGCTTGTCCATGGGCGCGGTGATGTCGATGTACGTGGCTGCCGAGCACCCTGGGCTAGTTGCCGGGCTGTTGATGTATTCCACCACCCTCAAGTACGACGGCTGGAGCATCAACAAGCTGGCATTCCTTACGCCGCTGCTGATGAAAATTCCGTTCGGCGTGCACATCTGCCGCTTCGAAGAGAAGCCACCCTACGGCATTAAGAACGAACGCCTGCGGGCAATCGTCGAGCGGCAGATGAAGGAAGGGCAGAGCAGCGAAGCCGGTTTGCTGACCATGGAAGGCATCACGGTGCGCGAATTGCACCGCATGAACGCCGTGGTCAGGAAGCGCATGCCCAAGGTCAAGGTGCCGGCCCTGGTGCTGCACTCCCTTGAGGACGACATCACCAGCCGCTGGAACGCCGATTACGTGGAGCGTCACCTGGGCGGCCCGGTGACCAAGATCCTGCTGGACAACTGCTACCACATGATCACCGTCGACCTGCAATACCGCCGGGTGATCGAGTTGAGTGCCGACTTTGTCGAACGGCACACCGCGTTTGTGGACGCCGGCTTACTGGGTGGCGAGCGTGCTTGTTGTGTTGAGCTGGCTTGCTGTTGTGGTGAGCGGGCTTGCCCCGCGCCGGGCGGCGAAGCCGCCCCATCACTGACACTGCATGCGTCCAGTTAGAACTGAGGTGCCTGGGTTTGGGGCTGCTTCGCAGCCCAGCGCGGGGCAAGCCCGCTCACCACAACAAGCCCGCTCACCACAATAAGCCGCTCACCACAGCAAGCTCGCCAGCCATAACAAGGGAAACGATGTGATCACCACCCAAGCCTTCCCGTCCATCCGGGCCCTCCAGCGTAGCGCCTGGAACGACTGTTTTCCCGGTGCCCTGGAAGACTGGGACTATTACGTCGCCGTGGAAAACGCCGCCATCGATGATTTCCAATGGCGCTACCTGGCGGTTTACGACGATGGAACGCTGGTGGCCGTGGCAGCCGCCTTCATCACCCATTATCGCCTCGACACCACGGTGTCGGGCGCCGGCAAGCGTTTGGCCGAACGTGTGGAGCGGCTGTGGCCGGGTGTTTTGCAATTGGGCCTGTATGCCATTGGCTCCCCGGTGGCCGAGCGTTGCGACGCCGGGGTGGCCAGTGGCGTACCCGAGTCGCGTCGTCCGTTGTTGCTCAAACACTTGCTGGAAGCCGCGCGCCAGGATGCCGATGACTTCGGTATCGGCCTGCTGGCGGTCAAGGATGCACCCAGCCAGGATCCCCATTGGCTCGACAGTTGCCGGGTGGCGGGTTTTCAAAGCATGCCGGGCTTGCCCACCGGGGTGTTGCCGCTGCCATACGGCTCGGTGGACGCCTACCTCGGCTCGCTGGGCAAATCCACCCGCAAGGACTTGCGCCGCAAGCTGCGTGCACCTGGACCGCGGGTGGAGTGGCGCGGCAATATCGACGACGTGCTGCCCGAGATCATGCGCCTGTATGAAGCCACGCTGACGCGCGCCGAGTTGCAGTTCGAACGCCTGCCTGCCGGCTATTTCACCGGCGTGCTGGAACGTCTTGGCGATCGCGCCGTCTGTGTTCTTTACTGGGTCGACGAGCAGTTGGTGGCGTTCAACCTGCTGCTGCTGGACGAGCACCGGCTGGTGGACAAGTTTTTCGCCCATGACGTTGCGTTCACCCGTGACTACAACCTGTACTTCCGCAGTTGGCTGACCAACGTCGACTACTGTATTCAACACAATATTGCGGTGTATGAGTGCGGCCAGGCCGGCTATGCCAGTAAGCTGCGCCTGGGCTGCGAGTTCCAGGGCAACAGTGTGTTTTTCCGCCACCGCAACCGGCTGGTCAACGGCCTGCTCGCGCTTGTAAAACTGTTTATTCGACCGGATCGTTCCGACCCTGCCATGGCTGCTGCGATAAGCGAAACCTGATGATCACCAAGACCCGCCAGAAAGCCCGCCCCTTTGCCATTTCGCGCTGGAGCGTCCAGCGCAAGCTGGTGCTGGCGTTCTGGCTGGTCAGCGTGATTCCCACCATGATCGCGGCGGAGCTGGCGGCGACCACGCTGTCGCAGATTTTCGACAGCAACGTGCGTATCTGGCTGCAGGAATCGACCAAGATCGTCAAGGACGAGATCGGCGACATCCTTCACGACAACGCGCGCATGGCCAAGCTGTTCCTGCGTTACACCAGCCCGCCCTCGAGCCGGCAGGCGGCCAAGCATGACCGGCTGACCGCAGACATCGCCGATGCCACCGACATCGACGTGGTGGCGCTGATCCGCACCAGCGATCAAAAGGTGGTGTTCAGCACGGCTTCCGATGACATCGTCAAACAGATCAGCCTGACCAGCAACGCGGTGCTGCAGACCGTGCAAGTGGCAGGGGTGAGCACCGGGATTGTGGTCTCGACCTTCGAAACCAGCCAGGACGGCGTCGACTACCGCCTGTTGGTGGCGACCTACCTGGACAGCAGCTTTCTCACCAGCGTGGCCGATGTGCATTCCCTCGACCTGCGCCTGTACCTGGCCAACCCCGAAGGGTTCTCGGAGATATTTTCGACCCAGCGCTTCGTGGACCATCCTGCGCGCATTCCGAAAAGTGTCGAGACCGCGATGCGCAGTACCAAGCAGCCCAGCGAGCAGTTCACCAACAGTTACAGCGGGTTGTACTGGCCGATCTTCAACGACGCCGGTGACCTCCAAGGCGTGATTTTCAGCGGCCTGCTGCGCCATACCAGCCTGGTGGGGCTGGTGAACCAGAGCAATCTGTTCGTGCTGATTTTCCTGCTCAGCTCGGCGCTGTCCCTGGCGGCGGGGGTGCTGGTGTCACGGCGCCTGACCAAGCCGTTGCGGGACTTGTCCGAAGGCGTGGGCGCGGTGATCTCAGGCAACTACGCGCACCGCGTGCTGGTCAGCGGCGGCGACGAACTGGCGCAATTGAGCAGCACCTTCAACCATATGACCGAGCGCCTGGGCGAGCTGCACCACCTCGAAGCCCAACTGCGCCGGCGCGATCGCCTGCATGCCCTGGGCGAAGTCGCCATGGGCCTTGCCCATGAGATCCGTAACCCGTTGGGCATCATCAAGACGGCCACCCAGTTGTTGCACCGCCGCGTTGACCTGCCGGACGCCGACAAGCGCCACCTGGAATATGTGATCAGCGAAGTCAGCCGCATCAATGACTTGATCACCGAGTTCCTCGACTTTGCCAAACCCAACCCACCGTTGCGCGTGCTGCAGCCGGCCCGTCCGCTGGTGGAGGAGATCCTGGGCTTCTGCGCGCCGGAACTGGCCAGCCATAACATCGACGCGCAGATTGACGACCAGGCGCCGGGGGCGACGATCTACGCCGATGCCAAGCAACTCAAGCAGGCCTGCCTCAACCTGATTCTCAACGCCATCGATGCCATGCCTGAAGGCGGGCGCCTGACCCTGGGCATCCGCAGCGAGGGCGACAACACCGTCATCGCCATCGCCGACACCGGCCAGGGCATCGCGCCGGAGATGATCGAGCGTATCTTTACGCCATTCGTCACCACCAAGGCCTCGGGCACGGGCCTGGGCCTGGCCAAAGTCTATTCGATCATGGAAAGTCACGACGGCAGCATCGAATGCGCCAGCGAAAACGATGCCGGCGCCACCTTCAGCCTGTACATTCCAGCGACAGGCGAAGACGACGAGGACAGTCATGACGCATAACATTCTGGTAGTCGACGACGAACCCAAGCTCTGCGACCTGCTGGCGTCGGCCCTGGGCCAGAACAGCGTGCAGGTGTTCATTGCGGGCAACGGCCTGCATGCGCTCAAGGTGCTGGAACAGGAAGACATCGACCTGGTGATCAGTGACTGGCGCATGCCGGGCATGGACGGGCCGGCCTTGTTGGCCGAGATCAAGGTGCGTTATCCCCACGTGCCGGTGATCGTGATGACCGCCTACAGCACGGTGAAAAACGCCGTGCAGTCGATGCGCAACGGTGCCTACGACTACATTGCCAAACCGTTCGATATCGACGAGCTGGACATCACCGTGGCCAAGGCCCTGCAGTTTCGCGACATCATGCGCGACAACGCGCGCCTGCGCGCCGAGCTGGATGAGCAGGCGCAGTTCGACAGCCTGGTGGGCGACAGCCCGGCGTTTCGCAAAGTGTTGCAGGCGGTGGATTCGGTGCGCGACAGCAGCACCACCATCCTGCTGACCGGCGAAAGCGGCACCGGCAAGGAAATGGTCGCCCGCGCCATCCACAAGCACGGCAGCCGTGCCGACAAGCCGTTTGTGGCGGTCAACTGCGCGGCGATCCCCGAAGGGCTGCTGGAAAGCGAAATGTTCGGTCATCGCAAGGGCGCGTTTACCGGCGCCGTGTCTGACCGGGTCGGGCGCTTCCAGCAGGCCGACAAGGGCACGCTGTTTCTCGATGAAGTGGGCGATATGCCCCTGGCATTGCAGGCCAAGATCCTGCGCGCCTTGCAGGAGCGGGTGATCGAGCCGGTGGGCGACCCCCGCGAGCGCAAGGTGGATGTGCGGGTGATCGCGGCCACCAACAAGAACCTGCTGGAGGCGGTGGCCAACAAGGAGTTTCGCGAAGACCTGTATTACCGCCTCAATGTGTTCCCGATCCCGCTGCCGGCCCTGCGTGAGCGTGTGGAAGACATCGCGCCCCTGGCCCGCCACTTTGCCCGGACCCTCAGCGCCACGGCCGGCAAGCGGATTACCGGCTTCAGCCCTGAGGCGTTGCAGGCCATGGCCGCGTATCACTGGCCGGGCAATATCCGTGAGCTGCAAAACTGTGTGGAGCGCGCGACCATCGTGGCCGCCACGCCTGTGATCGAAGACATTGATTTACCGGGTTATCTGTTTGCTTCCAAACCCAGCGAAGGCGGCGTGACCGCGATCCTCAGCGAAGGGCCGGGGATTCCCCAGGACCTGGATGCGGCGCTGGCGGAGGTGGAGAAAGCCTACATCCTGGCCGCCTTGCAGGAGAGCAACGGCGTGCAGGCTGCGGCGGCGGCGAAGATAGGAATTTCCGAAAGGAGCTTTTGGTATCGCCTGAAGAAACTGGGCATCCAGGTCGACAAAATAGTCCGCTGATTAAAATGTGGGAGGGGGCTTGCCCTAATGTCAGTCAGTTAAGCGTACATCGCCTTCTGTAGGAGCGAGCTTGCTCGCGAAAAACGTCAATGATAACGCGTGCTTCCTGAATGAACGCGGCGCCTGTGAGTTTTTCGCGAGCAAGCTCGCTCCTACAAAAAGCCTTAAATGACTGGCAGTAGGGCAAGCCCCCTCCCACATTGTTTGACCGAGTCGGGTCAGGTATGGATGCGTACCCAGATACTCACCAGGATCGTCGCGGCCATCAGCCACGCTACCGCTGCGACGGCTAAAGAGGCCTCCAGCCGCATGCGGTCCACCATCACATACAACGTCGCCAAATACACAAAGTAGGGAATGATCGACCACATCCCGAACAGGATGGTGGTCTTCAAATCGTCCAGCGAGCGGCTCTTGCCGACGATGTAATGGGCGATCAACGCAAAGGTCGGAAACAGCGGCACCAGCCCGGCGATGTAGTAGTTCCTGGTCTTGGCCAGTGCCGCCAGGATCAGCACCACCGCCGCGCCCAGGGCGGCTTTCAAAAAAAGATCCATCAGTGGCTCAACCCGTATTTCTTGACCTTGTCGAACAGGGTGGTCTTGGCCATGCCCAGTTCCTGGCTGGCCTGGGTCAGGTTGCCGCCGCTGCGTTGCAACGCGTCTGCCAGCAGGTTGCGTTCAAAGGCTTCGACCGCCTCGGTAAAGGCCAGGCCTTGGCCGCTGCTGCTGTTGCCACTTTTCTTGAAGGCGGGCAGGCCGAGGGCGAAGCGTTCGGCGACGTTGCGCAGTTCACGCACGTTACCGGGCCAGTCGTGGCTCATCAGGCTGGACACGGTTTGGTTGTCCAGTTCCGGCGCGGTGCGGTCAAAACGCAGGGATGACTGCTGCAGGAAATGTTCGAACAGTTGCAGGATGTCTTCGCGGCGTTCGCGCAGGGGCGGCAGTTCCAGGGTCACCACGTTGAGGCGGTAGTACAGGTCGCTGCGGAACTGGCTGGCGCGGCTCAGTTCGTCGAGGTCGGACTTGGTGGCGGCGATCACCCGGCAATCCACGGCCACGCTCTGGTTCGAGCCCAGGCGTTCCAGGGTGCGCTCCTGCAGCACTCGCAGCAATTTGATCTGCAGGTTGATCGGCATGCTTTCCACTTCATCGAGGAACAGCGTGCCTTCATGGGCGTGTTCGATCTTGCCGATACGGCGCTTGCCGGCGCCGGTAAAGGCGTTGGCTTCGTGGCCGAAAATCTCGCTTTCGAACAGGTTCTCCGGCAGGCCGCCGCAGTTGAGGGCGACGAACTGGTGGGCGTGCCGGCGGCTGAAATCATGCAGGCAACGCGCGACCAGTTCCTTGCCGGTGCCGGTCTCGCCTTCGATCAGCACGTTGGCCGAGGTGTCCGCGACGTTGGCGATCAGCTCGCGCAGGTTCTGCATGGCCGGCGAGCGACCGATGATGCGGCCTTCCAGCGAATCCCGCTCAGCCAACTGGCGGCGCAGCGACCAGACTTCCCGCGCCAGCCCGCGTTGTTCCAGGGCGCGGCGGGCGACGTCGACCAGGCGCTCGGGGGAGAAGGGTTTCTCCATGAAGTCGTACGCGCCATTGCGCATGGCGCCGACGGCCATGGAGATGTCGCCATGCCCGGTGATCAGCACCACCGGCAGGCTTTTATCCAGGGTCTTGAGACGGGTGAGCAGTTCCAGGCCGTCGATGCCCGGCAGGCGGATATCGCTGATCACGATGCCGGCGAAGTTCTCGCCGATGCATTTCAACGCTTCTTCGGCACTGCCCACGCCCACGCTGGGGATGTCTTCCAGCGCCAGGGCCTGTTGGCAGCCGAGCAGCACATGGGGGTCGTCTTCGACGATCAGCACGGTGAGGTCTTGAGGATCAATATTCATGTCGACTCAGCTTGTTGAGCGCCCACCAGCGGCAGGCTCAGGACAAAGGCAGTGCCACCGCCGGCCGGGTGCTCCACGGCGAGGGTGCCGCCGGTGGCCGCCGCGAGGCTGGCGGAGAGGGTCAGGCCCAGGCCCAGGCCTTGCTCGCCGGGTTTGGTGGTGAAGAAGGGTTCGAACAGATGCTTGCGCGCCTCGGCGTCGATGCCGTGGCCGTTGTCGCGCACCAGCAGGCGGTATTTGCCCTCGGCGGCGCTGCCTTCCAGCCACAACTCGGGAGCCGGTTGTGCCTGCATGGCGTCGAGGGCGTTGCCGATCAGGTTGACCAGGATCTGTTCCAGGCGCGTCTGGTCGATCTGCAGTTGGGCCGGGGCAAAGTTGCGGTGCAGGCTCAGCGGCAGGCTGTCCAGGCGTGGGCCGAGGACCTGGAACGCGGCGTCCACGGCCTTGGCCAGGCTGGCTTCGCCCTGGTCATCGCCGCGTCGGGCAAAGGAGCGCAGGCTGGCGGTGATGCGGCCCATGCGGTCGATCAGCTCGTTGATGGTCTTGAGGTTGGCGCTGGCGGTGTCCAGCGCGCCGCGTTCGAGGAAGCGCACGGTGTTGCCGGACAAGGTGCGCAGCGCGGCCAACGGCTGGTTCAGTTCATGGGCGATGCTGGTGGACATCTGGCCGATGGCCGCCAGCTTGCCGGCCTGTACCAGTTCATCCTGGGCGCGGCGCAGGGTTTCCTCGGCCTGGCGCCGTTCGCGGATCTGGCCCTTGAGCCGCTCGTTGCTGGCACGCAGGTCGGCGGTGCGTTCGGCGATCCGCCGTTCCAGCTGGCTGTTGGCTTCCTGCAAGGCTTCCCGCGCAGCGAGGCGGGTGGCGATGACTTTGCGCCGCTCGTTCCAGGCAATCAGCAAAAACGCGACGAGGCCAAACGCGACAGCCACCAGGATGCCCTGGTTGATCGCCGCGCGGCGCAGGTCGTTGAGCGGGGTGAGCAGGGTGAAATTCCACGGTGTGTCATTGAGTGGGCGGGTTTGCGCCAGGTAGCTGACTTCGTGCTCGTCGTTGACCACTTCAGTGTTGGCCGGGAAGGTCAGCTTCTCGCTGCGGTCATTCAAGCGCTCACGGGCCAGGGGTTCCAGTTCGTTGAGCGTGGCCCAGTAATATTGCAGGCTGTGGGCCAGGCGATCCTTGGTCTCGTCGCTCAGCGGTCGCACCGCCTTGAGGCGTCGAGCCGGGTCGCTGGAGAGAATGATGATGCCGTTCTCGTCGCTCACAAAGGCTTCGAGGCGCGCGCGTTGCCAGCGCTCTTCCAGGGCTTCGAGGCGCACTTTTACCACCGCCACGCCGATGATCTTGCCGTGTTCTTCCAGGCCATGGGCCAGGTAGTAGCCGGGTTCGCCGTTGGTGCTTCCGATGCCGTAGAAACGCCCGGGCTGGCCGCGCACGGCATTCTGGAAATAGGCGCGAAAGGACAGGTCTTCACCCTGGTAACTGTCGGCATCGCGCCAGTTACTGGTGGCCAGCACGCGGCCGGTGGTGTCCATCACGTAGATGGCCCGACTGCGACTGCGTCGGTTCAGGCCTTCGAGGTAGTCGTTGACCGTTTTGCGGGTTTCCTGGTTCGGATCGGCCAGCAGCTTGGAGACGCTCGACTCCAGCTCCAGCAGGCTGGGCAGGTAGGTGTATTTGCTGATTTCACTCTCGACGGTGCGGGCATGCAGCTCCAGCTGGCGTTCGCCGTTGTCGCTGAGGGTGCGGATGCCGTAGTACTCACTGATCCAGAAGCCGATATAACCCAGACCGATCATCAGGGCGATGATCAACGGCGGCAGGAACAGTTGGCGAATCAGACGAGGTTTCACGGCAAGTGATGGCGGTGCGGCGCGATAGAGGTTGGGGTCGCATTTCATCACAGATGCCTTGGGTCAACCAGTTGTGGCGAAGGGGGGGCCCCTTCACCACAGCTGGGTGGTACTTAGTGCTGCAGGATTTTCTCAAGGAAGTGCTGCGCGCGCTCGGAGCGGGCGCTGATGTCGCCGAAGAACTCTTCCTTCGGGCAGTCCTCGATGATCTTGCCGGCGTCCATGAAGATCACGCGGTCGGCCACTTTGCGGGCAAAGCCCATTTCGTGGGTGACGCACATCATGGTCATGCCTTCCTGGGCCAGTTGCACCATCACGTCCAGTACTTCGTTGACCATTTCCGGGTCGAGGGCCGAGGTCGGTTCGTCGAACAGCATGACGATCGGGTCCATGGCCAGGGCGCGGGCGATCGCCACACGTTGCTGCTGGCCACCGGAAAGCTGGCCCGGGTGCTTGTGGGCGTGCGCCGACAGGCCGACGCGCTCAAGCAGTTGCAGGCCTTTCTTGGTGGCTTCTTCCTTGCTGCGGCCGAGCACCTTGATCTGTGCGATGGTCAGGTTTTCGGTGATGGTCAGGTGCGGGAACAGCTCGAAGTGCTGGAACACCATGCCCACGCGCGAACGCAGTTTCGGCAGGTTGGTCTTCGGGTCGGCAATGGACGTGCCGTCGACGATTATGTCGCCTTTCTGGAACGGTTCCAGCGCGTTGACGCACTTGATCAGGGTGGACTTGCCCGAGCCCGATGGCCCGCACACCACGATCACTTCGCCTTTTTTAACCTCGGTGCTGCAATCGGTCAGCACCTGGAAGTCGCCATACCACTTGTTGATGTTCTTGATCGAGATCATACGGCAAACCTTTTTTGCAGACGCTTGACCAGCAGCGAGGCGGAAAAGCTGATGATGAAGTAGACGACACCGGCGAAGATCAGGAACTCATTGGAGCGCCCGATGATGTCGCCGTTGGAGCGGGCGGAGTTGAGGAAGTCCACCAGGCCCACGGTGTAGACCAGCGAGGTGTCCTGGAACAGGATGATCGACTGTTGCAGCAGCAACGGGGTCATCTTGCGGAACGCCTGGGGCAGGATGATCAGGCGCATGGTCTGGCCATAGGTCATGCCCATTGCCTGTGCCGCCGCCATCTGGCCCTTGGGGATCGACTGCACGCCGGCCCGCACGATCTCGCAGAAGTAGGCCGCCTCGAACATCATGAATGCCACGACGCAGGAGGTGAACGCGCCGATCGGGGTGTCTTCGCCGGTGATCCAGCGCAGCACGAACGGCACCGCCAGGTAGAACCAGGTGATCACCAGCAGCAGCGGGATCGAGCGGAAGTAGTTCACATAGGCGCCGGCCACCCGGGACAGCAGTTTGCTGGACGACAGGCGCATCAGTGCGAGGATCGTACCCAGCGCGATGCCGCCGATCACGCCCATGACCATCAGCTTCAAGGTCATGACCATGCCGTTCCACAGGCCCGGGATGGCGGGGATGATGCCGCTGAAATCGAGTTCCATTATTTACCCCCCACGGAGATCAGGCCGGGCACGGCGACTTTCTTCTCGACCACGCGCATCAGCAGCATCAGGCTCATGTTCAGGGTGAAGTAGATCAGCGTGGCCAGGGTGAAGGCTTCAAACAGGTTGGCCGAGAACTCGGCGGTCTGTTTGGTTTGCGCCAGCAGTTCCATCAGGCCGATCAAGGACGCCACGGAGGAGTTCTTGAAGACGTTGAGGAATTCCGAGGTAAGCGGCGGAATGATGATCCGGTAGGCCTGGGGCAGCAGCACGTTCCAGTAGATCTGCGGCAACTTGAAGCCCATGGCACGTGCAGCGGCCTCTTGGCCACGTGGCAGCGCCTGGATACCGGTACGCACTTGCTCGCACACACGGGCAGCGGTGAACAGGCCCAGGCACACGACAACGCTCAGGTAGGCTGAGGTGGTCGGGTTGAGGTCCTGCTTGTACCAGTCCTGCAGGTTCTGCGGCAGCAGGTCGGGTATCAGGAAGTACCAGATGAACAGCTGCACCAGCAGCGGCACGTTACGAAACAGCTCCACGTAGCAGGTCGCGATGCCTGATACGAGGCGGTTTGGCACGGTGCGCATGACCCCCAGAATGGAGCCCAGCAGCAAGGCGATAATCCATGCCACGACAGCGATGGCGATGGTCCAGCCCAGGCCGGCGATGTACCAGTCGAGATAAGTCTCGCTGCCCACGCCGGTGGACTTGAAGAACACGCCCCAGTCCCAGTTGTAATTCATTAGGGTCTCCCCTCGAGATCGATCGATGTACAAGCACCCGCTTGGGGAAAGTCCATTCCCGCCCGGCGATGAACGCCAGGCACACGCGATCGGCTCGAAAACCGCCAGGTCGAGTGTTCCAAAGTATAGCCAGCAGGTAGTAACAGACGCCTGAGGGAGGGTAGGCTCCCTCAGGCGATAAGGTTAGTCAGGAATCAGATTTTTACTTCAGGCGCCGGCTTGTCGGTCGGGTTCTTGATCAGTTCCTTAACCTTGTCGCTCATTGGGAAGTTCAGGTTCAGGTTTTTGGGTGGGATCGGGCTTTCGAACCACTTGGCGTAGATCTTGTTGATTTCGCCGGACTTGTACAGGCCAACAATGGCGTCATCCACCGCTTTCTTGAAGGCAGGGTCTTCTTTGCGAACCATGCACGCGTAGGCTTCGAAGGACTGTGGAGTACCGGTGATGACCCAGTCATCCGGCTTCTTGGCCTTGGCTTCTTCACCGGCCAGCAGGGCGTCGTCCATCATGAAGGCTACGGCACGGCCGCTTTCCAGCATC
Source organism: Pseudomonas sp. GW821-FHT09D08 (assembly GCF_059416305.1). Classification (NCBI taxonomy): domain Bacteria; kingdom Pseudomonadati; phylum Pseudomonadota; class Gammaproteobacteria; order Pseudomonadales; family Pseudomonadaceae; genus Pseudomonas; species Pseudomonas sp. GW821-FHT09D08. The sequence goes on along the minus strand of NZ_JBWKOX010000002.1, from coordinate 164,966 downwards.
TGGAAGGACTCGCCATGGTCTTTGGCGGAGATGACGTTCATGCCCATCTGCTTGTCAGCGTTCATCGCCTTGATGATGCGCTCGGACGTGGTGCCGGCGGTGGTCACGACGTTCTTGCCTTTCAGGTCGGCGAAGTCGGCGTAGCTAGGCTTGCCTTCCTTGTCTTTCTTGACCAGCAGACGAGTGCCGATTTCGAAAATGTTGGTGGTGAAGGCGACTTGCTGGGCGCGTTCGGCGTTGTTGGTGGTGGAACCGCACTCGATGTCGACGGTGCCGTTCTGAACCAGCGGAATACGGGTCTGCGAGGTGACCAGGTTGTACTTGGCCTGCAGATCGGGTTTGTTCAGGTCTTTTTTCAGGGCTTCGACGATGGCCAACTGAATGTCGTGGGAGTAGCCCACAGGTTTGCCCGAACCATCCGCAATGTAGGAAAACGGAATGGAGCTGTCGCGGTGCCCGAGGGTGATGGTGCCGGAGTCGTTGATTTTCTTCAGTGTGCCGGTGAGTTCGGCGGCAAAAACTGGAGTGCTGATCAGAGCAGCAGCGATAGCTGCGCCCAGGAAATGGGGAACGATGCGCATCAATACTTCCTCGACATTTGTTTTTTTTATGAAGCCGGCTAGACGGCTCTCTTGTACAGCGAATGCCCGTGACGGCTCCTGAAGCGTCCCAGGCAATCGTCTAGGAGTGTAGAGCATGAGTCGTGCCAGACCGGAAATAAAAGCTTAACAAGTTGATTTACATGAGGATTAATTTTGTATGACGACAAATATGTAACCGTTTGATCCGGTAAACCGAATAGGCTTGCCTGTGGCGTTCGGAAAACCGAATGCCAGGCGCTATAAAAAAGCCCCTGGGCCTTACGGCGCAGGGGCTTTTGTACGACGGGCCTGTCAGGCCGCTTCGATCTTGCTGCGGGTCTGCTCAACCTTGGACAGGTAGCGTTGCACGTTATCCTGTTCCTGTGGGGTGGTGAACAGGCCGAGTTTGGTCCGGCGCCAGAGCACGTCCTGGGGCTGGGTTACCCATTCCTCGGCACACAGGTAGTCAACCTCGCGGGTGTACAGGCCGCCCCCCAAATGTTCACCCAGGTCAGCCAGCGACTGCACGCCTTCGAGCAGGCGCCAGGTGCGGCTGCCATAGGTGGTGGACCAGCGGCGCGCGATCTCGCTCGGCAACCAGTCGAATTTGCTGCGAATGGCCTCGGCCAGGGCTTCTGGCGTGGTCATGTCCTCGCCGCCGGGCAGGCTCGCGGTGGCGGTCCAGCTGGGACGCATCTGCGTGAAGTACGGGGCCAGTTGCGCCATCGCCGATTCGGCGAGCTTGCGGTAGGTGGTCAGCTTGCCGCCGAACACCGACAGGATCGGCGCCTCGCCCGTACCACCGGACAGCGACAGGGTGTAGTCACGGGTAATGGCCGACGGGTTGTCCGACTCGTCGTTGCACAGTGGGCGCACACCCGAGTAGGTGTGGACGATGTCGTCGCGGCTCAGCTGTTTCTTGAAGTGCGCATTGACCACCTTGAGCATGTAGTCGGTTTCGCCTTCGGTGATCGCCACTTTCGCCGGGTCGCCGGTGTATTCGCGGTCGGTGGTGCCGATGATGGTCAGGTGGTTCAGATACGGAATGGTGAAGACGATGCGCTGGTCTTCGTTCTGCAGGATGTGCGCGTGGGCGCCTTCATACAGTTTCGGCACGATCAGGTGGCTGCCCTGGATCAGGCGGATACCGTAGGGCGAGTCCAGCTTCAGGTCGTCCTTGATGAACTTGGCGACCCACGGGCCGGCGGCGTTCACCAGGGCGCGGGCACGGATCGAGAACAGGCTGCCATCGGCGCGTTCCATGTTCATGTCCCATATGCCATTGCTGCGATGGGCACTGATGCAGCGGGTCTGAGTATGGATATGCGCACCTTTTTCACGGGCGGCCATGGCGTTGAGGACCACCAGGCGGGCGTCGTCGACCCAGCAGTCGGAGTATTCGAAGCCTTTGGTGATTTCGCTTTTCAGCGGGCTGTCGGGACCGAACTTGAGGCTCTTGGAGCCGGCGAGTTTCTCGCGCTTGCCCAAGTGGTCATAGAGGAACAGGCCGGCACGGATCATCCACGCCGGGCGCAGGTGGGGGCGGTGTGGCAGGACGAAGCGCATCTGCTTGACGATGTGCGGGGCCTTGGCCAGCAGCACTTCACGTTCAGCCAGGGCTTCGCGTACCAGGCGGAATTCGTAATGTTCGAGGTAGCGCAGGCCGCCGTGGATCAGCTTGCTGCTGGCGGAGGAGGTGTGGCTGGCCAGGTCGTCCTTTTCGCAAAGGAATACCGACAAACCGCGACCGGCTGCGTCTGCTGCAATGCCGACGCCGTTGATCCCGCCACCGATTACGGCAACGTCATAGACTTCGGCAAGCGGTGGAGCAGGCAAGGTAGAAGGGTTCATCGACTGGCCTCGGGAGCTTTTTCGTATTGGAATTCGAACATTAATGTTCATTTGCGAAAATGGTAGCTGATAAACGTGGGCACAGCCAGTCGACTTCGATTGAAAAAACTCATCGAAGGGCGGGAAAAGGAAAATTTGTGAACATGAAACCGCGGCAGGCTTTAGAAATGGCCTGTCAGACAGATCGCCATCGGGGGCAAGTCGAATCGTCGCCCCGATGGCATCAGTGCAGGCGCTATACGACTTCCAGGCGAACCTTGTGCTGGTTCAACAGCTGCACCAAGGCCGGCACCGGCTCCCGATCCGTCACCAGGCAGTCCACCAGGCTGATCGGCCCCAGTCGAATCATGGCATTGCGCCCGAATTTGCTGGAGTCCGCCGCCAGGATCACCTGGCGTGCATTGGCGATGATCGCCTGGGAAACCCGGACTTCCTGGTAGTCGAAGTCCAGCAGGCTGCCGTCCTCGTCGATGCCACTGATACCCACCAATGCGAAGTCGACCTTGAACTGGTTGATGAAGTCGACACTGGCCTGACCCACCACGCCGCCGTCACGGCGCACATTACCGCCGGTCAGCAACACATCGAAGTCGTCCTTGGCGCTGAGCATGGTGGCGACGTTGAGGTTGTTGGTGATGATTTTCAGGTGGTTGTGGTTGAGCAGCGCACGGGCAATGGATTCCGTGGTGGTGCCTATATTGATGAACAGCGAGGCGTGATCGGGAATTTGCGCCGCGATGGCTTCGCCGATGCGTTGTTTCTCATCGCGCATCTGGTCGGCGCGCATGGCGTACGCGGTGTTCTCGACACTGGAGTCATAGGCCGCGCCGCCGTGGTAGCGGCGCAGCAGATTGGCGTCCGCCAGTTGGTTGATATCGCGGCGGATGGTTTGCGGGGTGACAACGAATAGCTGCGCCATTTCCTCGATACTGACGTAGCCGCGTTCGCGGACCAGTTCGAGGATTTGCTGCTGGCGGGGAGGCAGATTCATGGGGCGTCCTTTGGGCTGCCATACAAAAGTGGCCCATGATGACGCAGGAATCTGCTCCCTGCCAGTTGCAACCCGATATAGGGCTGGCGCTTGGCTTATTCGGCGCCTTCGTGGGGCTCCCAGTCACGGGTGCGGCTCACCGCTTTTTGCCAGCCGGCGTAGAGTTTTTCCTTGGCGGCTTCTTCCAGTTGCGGTTCGAATTCGCGCTCGATCACGGCCTTGCCGCGCAGCTCGTCGAGGCTGCCCCAGAAGCCACAGGCCAGGCCTGCCAGGTAGGCGGCGCCGAGTGCCGTGGTTTCACGCATTTGCGGACGTTCGACCTGGGTGCCGAGGATGTCGGCCTGGAACTGCATCAGAAAGTTGTTGGCCACCGCACCGCCGTCCACACGCAGGGCCTTGAGGCGTTCGCCCGAGTCCTGTTGCATGGCGTCGAGTACGTCGCGGGTCTGGTAGGCAATCGACTCCAGGGCGGCACGAATAATGTGATCCACGCGTACGCCGCGGGTCAGGCCAAACAGTGCGCCACGGGCATACGGGTCCCAGTAGGGGGCGCCCAGGCCGGTGAAGGCCGGGACCAGGTACACGCCGTTGCTGTCCTTGACCTTGCCGGCGAAGTATTCGGTGTCGGTGGCATCGGCGATGATTTTCAGCTCGTCACGCAGCCATTGCACGGTAGAGCCGCCGTTGAACACCGCGCCTTCCAGCGCATAGGCTACTTCGCCACGGGGGCCACAGGCGATGGTGGTGAGCATGCCGTGCTTGGATTTCACTGCTTTATCACCGGTGTTCATCAGCAGGAAGCAGCCGGTGCCGTAGGTATTCTTGGCCTGGCCGGCCTCCACGCACATCTGGCCAAACAGCGCCGCTTGCTGGTCACCGGCGATACCGCCGATAGCGATGCCGCTTTTGGTGCGGCCGTAGATCTCGGAGGAAGACTTCACTTCCGGCAGCATTTCCCGCGGAACGTCAAGGATCTCCAGCATCTTCGCATCCCACTCCAGGGTGTGGATGTTGAAGAGCATGGTGCGCGAGGCGTTGGTGTAGTCGGTGACGTGGGTTTTGCCGCCGGTAAATTTCCAGATCAGCCAGCTGTCGATGGTGCCGAACAGCAGCTCGCCGTTGCGCGCACGCTCGCGGCTGCCTTCGACGTTATCGAGGATCCACTTGAGCTTGGTGCCGGAGAAGTACGGGTCGGTGACCAGGCCGGTGGTGTCGTTGATGTATTGCTCGTGGCCGTCGCGCTTGAGCTGCTGGCAGATCTCGGTGCTGCGGCGGCACTGCCAGACGATGGCGTTGTAGATCGGGCGGCCGGTGACTTTGTCCCAGACCACGGTGGTTTCACGCTGGTTGGTGATACCGATGGCGGCGACCTGGTCATGGTGCAGGCCGGCTTGTGCCAGGGCCTCGACCATCACCGCGCTCTGGGTGGCGAAGATTTCCATCGGGTCATGTTCGACCCAGCCGGCTTGCGGGTAGTGCTGGGTGAATTCACGTTGGGCGGTGCAGACCACGTTGGCGTCGCGATCGAAGATGATCGCTCGGGAACTGGTGGTGCCCTGATCAAGGGCAATGATGTAGTTCTTATTCTCGATGTCGGTCATGTCAATTGCCTTGGACGAAATAAGGAAGTCAGAAATCAGCCGGGGCCGCGAAGGGCAGAGGACCAGGCTGGCGCTTTCAGGAAATACGAGTCTTGCCGTTGACAGCCGTGTCAGTTGTTTCAGCTAGAGCAGGTGCGGCGCTCGGCAAGTGACGGGCAATCAGCCCGCGATAGGCCGCAGCACCGAGGCATGCGCCGACAATCGGCGCGAAAATCGGAACCAGGAAGTAAGGAATATCGCGGCCGCCAGTGAAGGCCATTTCACCCCAGCCAGCGAAAAAGGTCATCAGCTTGGGCCCGAAATCCCGCGCCGGGTTCATCGCAAAGCCGGTCAGCGGGCCCATGGCACTGCCGATGACCGCAATCAGCAGGCCAATCAGCAGTGGTGCCAGCGGACCACGCGGCAGGCCGTTGTTGTCATCGGTCAGGGCCATGATCACGCCCATCAGGATCGCGGTAATGACCATTTCCACCAGGAAGGCCTGCGCCGTGCTCAGCAGTGCATGGGGGTAGGTGGAGAACACCGAGGCCAATTCCAGGCTGGCCTGGGTGCCGCGCACCAGATGGTGGGTTTGTTCGTAATCGAAAAAGAGATTGCTATAGAGCGTGTACACCAGCGCCGCCGAGCAGAAGGCCCCGGCGATTTGGGCCAGGATGTAGAACGGCAGTTTGCGCTTGTCGAAGTCGGCAAAAATACACAGGGCGATACTGACCGCCGGATTGAGGTGAGCCCCGGAAATACCGGCGCTCAGGTAGATCGCCATGCTGACGCCGATCCCCCAGATGATGCTGATTTCCCACAACCCGAAGCTAGCACCCGCGACCTTGAGCGCAGCAACGCAGCCTGTACCGAAGAAGATCAGAAGCGCAGTCCCCAGGAACTCGGCCATGCATTGGCTCGAAAGTGAAGGCTGTTGAAGAGCAGTTGTCATGGAAAACCTCGATTGTTGTTCTTGTCTGGCGCACTGCCTCAACGGACGGTTGCGCGATTTTCACCGTGACGAGGATCCCCATCCAAGACACGGCTTACTGCTGGAACGCTGCAGGTGTATTCCTACAGTATTCGGAAACGAAAAAATATAGACAAGAATGACGGCTGTCAAAGGTCGAAAGTGAACTGTTGGTCACTTTCCAACTATTGGTTTGATGAATGATCACGCTCGCCACGTTAAGTGTTGTGGACGGAGAGGGCGGACTAGAGCGTTTTATGCGGGCTTGGCCTAGAATTGGCCGTCTGTTTGCCACGCTCGGAGAGGTCATGACCCCCGCATTGGATTTGTTGAAAAAAGTTCGCGCCGAACATCGCATCCACAGTTATGAACACGACCCCAAGGCGGCCTCCTATGGCCTGGAGGCCGCAGAAAAATTGGGCCTCGACCCGGCGCAGGTGTTCAAGACCTTGTTGGCCAGCAGTGAAAAAGGCGAATTATTGGTGGCTGTGGTGCCGGTCGTCGGAAGTCTGGACCTCAAGGCCCTGGCTCATGCGGCGGGTGTGAAAAAAGTCGAAATGGCTGATCCGGCAGCGGCGCAGCGTTCCACCGGTTACCTGCTGGGAGGCATCAGCCCACTGGGGCAGAAAAAGCGGCTGCGCACATTTATTGATGTAACGGCACAGCCGTTCGCGACAATTTTTGTGAGTGCGGGGAGAAGGGGACTGGAAGTGGAGTTGTCCGCCGCAGTGCTGGCGGAACATACCCAGGCCAAATTCGCAGAAATTGGCCGGGCGTAGTCCCGGTATCCTGGATAACCAATGTGGGAGGAGGCTTGCCCCTCCCACACGTTGATCATTGACTCAGCCAGCCGGGCTGTAGCGTCGTACGCCGGATTCGGCGTGAGGAACCTGCGCCGCGACGCTGCCTGAGGCCTGGAACAGCACCAGATGCTCAGCGGCCACGCGAATGCCCACTTGCGCGCCCACCTGATGGTCGGCATGGCTGGGGAAAATCGACTCCAACTGCGCGCCGGTCGGCAGTTGCAGGCGGTACAGGGTCGACGCGCCAAGGAAGGTCTTGCCGACGATCCGCGCTTTCAAGGCACTGTCCGGCGCGTAGACGATGTCGTCCGGGCGCAGCAAGACGTCCACGGCCCCCCCCGTAGGCCAGGTGTAGGCGCGGTTTCCGCGCAGGTCGCCCAGTTCGGTGTGGACGGACTCGGGCGAACTCAACTGGCCACGAATGAAATAACCCTGGCCGATAAAGCTGGCGACATACGGCGTCAGGGGTTCGTGATAGAGGTTGTAAGGGGTATCCCATTGCTCCAGGCGGCCCTCCTTGAACACCCCGACGTGATCACTCACGGCGAATGCCTCTTCCTGGTCATGGGTGACCAGGATCGCACTGGTGCCCCGTGCCTTGAGAATGTCTCGTACCTCGTGGCTGAGCTTGCGCCGCAGTTCGCCGTCGAGGTTGGAGAACGGTTCGTCCAGCAGCAACAGCTGCGGCTCCGGTGCCAGGGCGCGGGCGAGGGCGACGCGTTGTTGCTGGCCGCCCGACAGTTCGTGGGGGAAACGCTTGCCCAGGTTCTTGAGGTTGACCAGCTCCAGCAGTTCGGCGACCACACGGTCTTTTTGCGGGTGCTTGCGAATGCCGAAGGCGATGTTGTCGGCCACGCTGAGATGGGGAAACAGCGCGTAGTCCTGGAACACCATGCCGATACGACGTTTCTCCGGCGCCAGGGTAAAACCGGCGCTGGAGATCACTTCGCCCGCTAGGCTGATTTCGCCTTCATGCACCGGCTCAAACCCGGCAATCGCGCGCAAGGTCGTGGTTTTGCCACAGCCCGAAGAACCCAGCAGGCAGCCGATATCGCCCGCGTTGAGGTGCAGATTGAGGTTCTGCACCACCCGTTGATCCTGGTAACCGCATGCCAGATTGCGCAAGTTCAGCAGTAATGGCTGGCTCATGCGTGGTGGTACGCCGGTTCGACGAGGAATTCGAGCAGGGCTTTTTGCGCGTGCAGGCGGTTCTCGGCCTGGTCCCAGGCCACGGAGCGTGGGTCATCGAGCAGGTCGAGGCTGATTTCCTCACCCCGGTGGGCGGGCAGGCAGTGCATGAACAGCACGTCCGGCGCGGCCATGTCGAGCAGGGCGCGGGTCACCTGGAAGGGCGCGAACAGGGCCAGGCGCTTGGCGGTTTCGTCTTCCTGGCCCATGGAGGTCCAGACGTCGGTGCTGACCAGGTGGGCGCCGATCGCTGCATCCTTTGGATCGCGCAGGATCTGCACACGGCCATCGGCCTTGGCCAGGAACTCGGCGGCCGGTTCGAAGCCTTCCGGACAGGCGATGCGCAGGTGGAAGTCGAACTGAATCGCCGCTTCTATATAGCTGTTGCACATGTTGTTGCCGTCACCGATCCAGGCCACGGTCTTGCCTTGGATCGAGCCACGGTGCTCAAGGAAGGTCTGCATGTCGGCCAGCAACTGGCATGGGTGCAGGTCATCGGACAGACCGTTGATTACCGGCACACGCGAGTTGGCGGCGAATTCGGTCAGGGTGCTGTGGGCGAAGGTACGGATCATCACCGCATCGAGCATGCGCGACATGACGATCGCGCAGTCGCTGATCGGCTCGCCACGGCCCAGTTGGGTGTCACGCGGCGACAGGAAGATGGCCTGGCCACCCAGCTGGATCATGCCGGCTTCGAACGACAGGCGAGTGCGGGTCGACGACTTCTCGAAAATCATCCCGAGCACGCGGTTTTTCAAAGGCTCGAACAGTACGCCGCGGTTACGCAGGTCTTTAAGCTCAATGCCTCGACGGATCACGCTGACCAGCTCTTCGGGCGTGCAATCCATCAGGGAGAGAAAGTGCCTTGCGCTCATCATTAACTACCTTTTTGCAACAGACCGCAGATACTCAAAGCCTTGTTTATTGTGACAACGGGCGAGACCTGCGGCGAAAGCCGCACGGGGCGACGAAATAGGGGAAGGCGCGATATTGACATTAAATGTCGCGTCTTACCAATAGGGCTACGTTTTTAGGGGTGTTCAAGAAGGGCGCGAGAGCGCTTTTGAAGACGATTTCCTGACAGCAGCGGGCCATTTGTACACTGACGCCATCACCTTTTGCAATGCGCGGGGGCGGGCCTGGATCAGGCTGCGTCGGTTTCAGAGGTTGATGACAGGTTCTGTAACATTTGCTCATGTTTGTGCATGGCCTGGCCTGATGGCTATCGATTCACAGGACGAACGATGCTGGCGCCTGTCATGGTCACGGCCCATAGTCAGGCCAAAGCCCAATAAAGAGACTGGCCATGACCAAGACTCTCCACCACCGTGCCTGCCACCTGTGTGAAGCCATCTGTGGCCTGACCCTGGAAACCACCCAAGCCGAAGACGGCAGCCTGGCGATTACCTCGATCAAGGGCGACACGCTGGACAGCTTCAGTCGCGGCCATATCTGCCCGAAGGCCGTGGCGTTGCAGGACATCCAGAATGATCCTGACCGCCTGCACCAGCCCATGTTGCGGGTGGGCAGCGAATGGCAGCCAATCCCGTGGGATGAGGCATTTGCCCTGGTCGCCGAGCGGCTGGCGGGCATCCAGGCGCGGCATGGGCAGCATGCGGTGGCGGTGTATCAGGGCAACCCCAGCGTGCACAACTATGGGCTGATGACCCACAGCAACTACTTCCTCGGCCAGCTCAAGACGCGCAATCGGTTTTCTGCCACCTCCGTAGACCAGTTGCCCCATCACCTCACCAGCCACCTCATGTACGGCCATGGCCTGTTGCTGCCGATTCCGGACATCGACCACACCGACTTCATGCTGATCCTGGGCGGCAACCCGCTGGCCTCCAACGGCAGCATCATGACCGTGCCCGATGTGGAGAAGCGTCTCAAGGCTATCCAGGCCCGGGGCGGCAAGGTGGTGGTGGTCGATCCTCGGCGCAGTGAGACGGCGGCGATCGCTGATCAGCATCTGTTCGTGCGGCCTGGTGGGGATGCGGCGTTGCTGTTCGGGGTACTCAACACGCTGTTCACCGAGAACCTGACGCGTGACAGTCATTTGCCGGTAGAGGGCCTTGAGGAGGTGCGCCGTGCGATCCTCGGTTTTACCGCCGAAGCCATGAGCCGCCAGTGTGCCGTACCCGCCGGGCAGATTCGCCAGTTGGCACGGGATTTCGCTGCTGCGGATAAAGCGGTGTGCTACGGGCGCATGGGTGTGTCGACCCAGGCGTTCGGTACGCTGTGTCATTGGCTGGTGCAGTTGATCAACCTGGTCACGGGCAACCTCGACCGCGAGGGCGGTGCGTTATGCACCAGTCCGGCAGTGGATTTGGTCGCGTCCACCGGTGGCGGGCATTTCAATCGCTGGCAGAGTCGCGTGTCCGGGCGCCCGGAGTACGGCGGCGAGTTGCCAGTGTCTGCATTGGCCGAAGAAATGCTCACCGGCGGCGAAGGGCAGATCCGCGCGCTGGTGACGGTGGCGGGCAACCCGGTGCTGTCGACCCCCAATGGCCGCCAGTTGGAGCAGGCGCTGGACGGCTTGGAGTTCATGGTCAGCATCGACCTCTATATCAACGAGACCACGCGTTATGCCGATCTGATCCTGCCGTCCACTTCGGCGCTGGAGAACGACCACTACGACACCACGTTCAACATGTTCGCCGTGCGCAATGTCACCCGTTTCAATCGCGCGATTCTGCCCAAGCCTGAGGGGGCGTTGCATGACTGGGAGATTTTTGTCGGCCTGGCCACGGCATTCGCTGCGCAGGCCGGTATGGCGCTCAAGCCCACCATGCCGCCTGCGCAAATGATCGACTTCGGCCTGCGCGCCGGCGCTTATGGTGATGCGTCGAGCCATCAGTTGTCGGTGGCGAAGCTGGCGGATCATCCCCATGGCATGGACTTGGGACCGCTCCAGCCAAATCTCGCAGCGCGGTTGAAAACCGTGGATGGCAAGGTGCAGGCGGCACCGGCAGTGATTCTGGCGGATCTGGCGCGCTTTGCGGCGCAGCCGATGCCTGTGGCTGACGAGTTGCTGCTGATCGGCCGTCGCCATGTGCGCAGTAATAATTCCTGGATGCATAACTATCACCGGCTGGTGAAGGGCAAGCCTCGGCACCAGTTGCATATGCATCCCGACGACCTGGCCAGTCGCCAGTTGGCAGACGGCCAGCGGGTGCGCGTCAGTTCACGTATCGGCATGATCGAGGTGGAGGTGGTCGCCAGCCTGGACATGATGCCCGGCGTGGTCAGCCTGCCCCATGGTTGGGGCCACGCCCGTCCTGGCGTCCAGATGACCATCGCCAGCGAGCAACCGGGGGCGAGCGCGAATGACTTGACCGACGAGCGGCAATTGGATGAGTTATCGGGCAATGCGGCATTGAATGGCGTACCGGTCCAAGTCGCTGCCGCATAAGGAGCCCGAGCACCGCGTTGGAATTTTGCGTTACAATGCGCCACCGTGCCGACCTGTGAGTCGCAAAGTTCCAGCCGAGGTGTTCCATGGATATCATCGAAACGATCAAAGAGCAGATTGCCAACAACACCATTCTGCTTTACATGAAGGGCGCACCTAACGCTCCTCAGTGCGGTTTCTCCGCGAAGGCTTCCCAGGCTGTTATGCAGTGTGGCGAGAAGTTCGCTTACGTGGATATCCTGCAAAACCCGGAAATCCGCGCCAACCTGCCGAAGTACGCCAACTGGCCTACCTTCCCGCAACTGTGGGTAGCCGGTGAGCTGGTCGGCGGTAGCGATATCATCACCGAAATGGCGGCTGATGGTTCGTTGCAGGCGTTGATCAAAGATGCAGCGGCAAACGCGGCGGCCAAGACCGACGCTTGATTCGCCTGCAATAAAAAGCCCCGCTTCTCGTGAGAGAGCGGGGCTTTTTTGTACCTGTGGGCGACGGGGTTATTCACCCATCTGCGATTGCAGGTAGTTTTCCAGGCTGACTTTATCGATCAGGCCCAGTTGGGTTTCCAGCCAGTCGATATGTTCTTCCTGGTCTTCGAGGATATCTTCCAGCAGCTCACGGCTGCCGAAGTCGCCCTTGGTCTCGCAATGTGCGATGGCGGCCTTGAGGTCGCTGTGGCTCTTGCGTTCAAAGCCCAGGTCGCTGCTGATCATTTCCTGGGTGTGCTCGCCGATGTTCAGCTTGCCCAGGTCCTGTACGTTCGGCAGGCCTTCGAGGAACAGGATGCGCTTGATCAGCGCGTCTGCGTCCTTCATGGCCTTGATGGATTCTTTGTATTCACGCTTGCCAAGCTTTTCCAGGCCCCAATCGTCGTACATGCGCGCATGCAGGAAGTACTGATTGATCGCGACCAGTTCATTGGCAAGGATTTTGTTGAGTTGCTGGATGACTGAAATGTCGCCTTTCATGACTGGGGTCCTGCCCTGTAGTAGCTGTGTATAAGGCGGAGTTTGAGCGGCGAAAACCCTAGTGTCAAACCTAAGTTATTGAATAATAAATGAAAATTAATCGGAATAAGAATGTTTGTGTTCCGCGTCTTAGCGCTAACTAATTGAATTACAGGCATAAAAAAAACCGGACACTCGGTCCGGTTCTTCAAAACACGCCTATTTAAGCGTGTGTAAATTCTGCTGAGTAGGGAACAGCTGCCTGGGCTGTTTGCAGCTGCGTCAGGGTTTCCCGTACCACTTGCTTGGCGAGGCAAGCACATTTACCACATTGACTGGCAACGCCGGTGGTTTCACGCACTTCCTTGTAGCTGCAGCAACCTTCATAGATTGCTTCGCGGATTTGTCCGTCGGTGACGCCGGTACACAGGCACACATACATAAGGGAGAACCGTCGCGGGTTTAAGGCTTAAGTGCGATGGATCTTAATGTTAACGAGAATGATTGTCAAAGTAGATTCGTAGGGTATTCGCCTGCACCGCCCTCACGCTGACGAACGGTTTTTTCAGTGTATGATGGTCGGTCTTCACGAAGCGTGACTGCGTCACAGGGCTGTCGCTTGAATGCGGCAGACTCAAGGCCGGTCCTTTTACTTCAATCGTCACCCTTACATCAGGAGATACCCAATGAGCGTACTCGTCGGCAAACAAGCCCCGGATTTCGACGTACCTGCCGTGCTCGGCAATGGCGAAATCGTTGACAGCTTCAAACTGTCTGAAGCCATCAAAGGCAAATACGGCCTGGTGTTCTTCTACCCGCTGGACTTCACCTTCGTCTGCCCTTCGGAGCTGATCGCTCTGGACCACCGCATGGACGATTTCAAGGCACGTAACGTTGAAGTGGTTGCCGTTTCCATCGACTCCCATTTCACCCACAACGCCTGGCGCAACACGGCCATCAACGATGGCGGCATCGGCAAAGTCAAATACACCATGGCTGCCGACATGAAGCACGACATCGCCAAGGCCTATGACGTTGAATCCGAAGGCGGCGTGGCGTTCCGTGGCGCGTTCCTGATCGACGACAAAGGCGTTGTGCGCTCCCAGATCATCAACGACCTGCCGCTAGGCCGTAACATGGAAGAGCTGATCCGTCTGGTCGACGCCCTGCAATTCCACGAAGAGCACGGAGAAGTCTGCCCTGCCAACTGGAAAAAAGGCGACAAAGGCATGAACGCTTCGCCAGAAGGCGTTGCGGCTTACCTGACCGAGAACGCTGGCAAGCTGTAAGCCGGATTCGCGGGACAAAAAAAACCGGCCTGAGAAGGCCGGTTTTTTTGTGCGCGGGATTTGACCTCAGTCGCCGAAGTCTTCCCAGCCGCCCATCTGCTTCCAGCGGTTGACGATGCCGCAGAACAGCTCGGCGGTCTTCTCGGTGTCGTAGCGTGCCGAGTGGGCTTCGCGACCGTCGAAGTCGATGCCGGCCGCCTGGCAGGCCTTGGCTAATACCGTCTGGCCATAGGCCAGACCAGCAAGGGTGGCGGTGTCGAAACTGGAGAACGGGTGGAACGGATTGCGCTTCATGTCCAGCCGCGTCACGGCGGCGTTGAGGAAGCCCAGGTCGAAGCTGCTGTTATGCCCGACCAGGATCGCGCGCTTGCAGCCATTGGCCTTCAAGGCCTTGCGTACGCCACGGAAGATATCGGTGAGTGCCGCCTCTTCGCTGACGGCCATGCGCAGGGGGTGATCCAGTTTGATCCCGGTGAACTCCAGGGCTGCCGCTTCGATATTGGCACCTTCAAACGGCTCGACGCGGAAGAAGTGGGTGTGCTCCGGATACACAAAGCCCTGTTCGTCCATGCCGATAGTCGTTGCGGCGATTTCCAGCAGTGCATCGGTGGCGCAATTGAAGCCGCCGGTTTCTACGTCGACAACGACAGGCAGGTAGCCGCGGAAACGTTCGGCCATCGGATGGCGCGAACCACCACCGCCACCGTGTTCCTGGTCGTCATCGTAATGGTCTTCACTCACTTGCTTTCCTCCAGCAGGCGCCAGCGCAGTGTTTCACCGGCGCGCAGCGGGATAACGGTCAGCTCGCCAAATGGCAGGCTGGCGGGGGCGGTCCAGTCTTCACGGACCAGGGTGATACGGTCGGTATTCGCCGGCAGGCCGTAGAATCGCGGGCCATTGAGGCTGGCGAAACCTTCGAGTTTATCCAGGGCGTTGCGCTGTTCGAACGCTTCGGCATACAGCTCGATGGCGGCGAACGCGGTGTAGCAACCGGCACAACCGCATGCCGCTTCCTTGGCGTGCTGGGCGTGGGGCGCAGAGTCGGTGCCGAGGAAGAATTTCGGATTACCGCTGGTCGCGGCATCCAGCAAGGCCACCTGGTGGGTGTTGCGCTTGAGGATCGGCAGGCAATAGAAGTGCGGCCGAATCCCGCCCACCAACATGTGGTTGCGGTTGTACAGCAGGTGATGGGCGGTGATGGTTGCGCCAACGTTGGCCGAGGCCTCGGTGACGAACTGCACGGCATCGGCCGTGGTGATGTGCTCGAACACCACCTTGAGGGTCGGGAACAGCTCGACTACGCGGCGCATGTGCTCGTCGATGAAGATTTTCTCGCGATCGAACACGTCCACGTCGCCACGGGTGACTTCACCGTGGATCAGCAGCGGCATGCCGACTTCGGCCATGGCTTCGATGGCCGGCAGGATCTTGTCGATACTGGTCACGCCGGAATCGGAGTTGGTGGTCGCGCCGGCCGGGTACAGCTTGGCGGCGTGCACGAAACCGCTGGCCTTGGCCTGGCGAATTTCTTCGGGCTGGGTGCGATCGGTGAGGTAGAGCACCATCAACGGTTCGAAGCGGCTGCCGGCCGGCCGTGCAGCGAGGATGCGCTGGCGATAGGCGTCGGCTTCGGCGGCGTTACGCACCGGTGGTACCAGGTTAGGCATGATGATGGCGCGGCCAAACGTACGCGCTACATCGGCCACGGTTTGGGGCAACGCAGCACCATCGCGAAGATGAATATGCCAGTCGTCGGGACGCAGCAGGGTCAGGCGGTCGGACATTGGGGATTCCAGGCGGGTCAATCTGGTGGGAATGCTACCGGAAAAGACTCTTGCAGGCACTCGCTATCAAGTTTTGCAGGATGCATCCGATAGCCTTTCGTATGCCTTATCGATGTATGACGCTTTGAAGTGTTGTAGAAACCAGTGGAGCCTCCCGTGCGCCAGCATTATCTAGCCCTGCTCAGTGTGTTCGCCAGCCTGCCTGCTATGGCCCTCACGTTCCAGACGCGTCTGGAGAACATTGAGTGGAAGGTGGAGGGGGACAAGTTCGAGTGCCGCCTGAGCCAACCGATCACCGACTTCGGTTCGGGTGAGTTCGTGCGCCGGGCCGGCGAGCAGGCGACGTTTCGTCTGAAAGCCTATAACGGGTCGCTGGGCGCAGGGTCGGCCACCTTGTTGGCCGCCGCAGCCCCCTGGCAGCCCGGTCGGGGTGACATCAATCTCGGCGCCGTACGTGCCGGCAGCGGTGATGTGCTGTTCAACAGCTCTCAGGCCCAGGCCGGGCGTCTCTTCAACGGTTTGCTCGATGGACGCTCGCCCACGGTGCGTCACTATGGACGCGAGGGTGGCTATTCGGAGATTCGCCTGCTGCCGGTGAAATTCAACAAGGCCTACAGCGACTATCAGCTGTGCACGGCCAAGCTGCTGCCGATGAATTACGATCAGGTCAAGCAGACCGAAGTGGGCTTCCCCGGTGGCGGCATCGAGCTGGACGCTGCGGCAAAGCAGAAGCTGGCGGTGATTCTCGAATTCATGAAGGCGGACCCTACCGTCAACCATATCGAATTGAACGGCCACTCGGACAACAGCGGCAATCGCCTGAGCAACCGTGATGTTTCACGCCGTCGTGCGCTGGCGGTGATGGACTACTTCAAGGCCAACGGTATTCCTGAGTCTCAGATCACTCTGCGGTTCCATGGTGAAAGCTACCCCTTGGCGCCCAACACCACTGCCGCCAACCGGGCCCGTAATCGCCGTGTGAATATTCAGCTCGAACGCGTGGCTGCCCCTGAGAAACCGGCCCCCCAGGCCACGGGCCCGAGCAACCCGGCACACACCTCCTGACGTGCGACCATCGGTCGCTCGCTCGACATAATCTGTCGCTTTATCTTCATTTGCTGTCGCGCCCCTGTAAATTCACGGTTTTGATCGGTAGAATCGACGCCTTTCCGTACAACCCCGTGGAGTGATGGCATGGCCGACGTAAACAAGGTCGTTCTCGCGTATTCCGGCGGCCTGGACACTTCGGTGATCCTCAAGTGGCTGCAGGATACTTATAACTGTGAAGTGGTGACCTTCACCGCTGACCTGGGTCAGGGCGAAGAGGTCGAACCTGCACGTGCCAAGGCGCAAGCCATGGGCGTGAAAGAGATCTACATTGACGACCTGCGCGAAGAATTCGTCCGCGATTTCGTCTTCCCGATGTTTCGCGCCAACACCGTCTACGAAGGCGAGTACCTGCTGGGTACTTCCATCGCACGTCCGCTGATCGCCAAGCGCCTGATCGAAATCGCCAACGAAACCGGCGCTGATGCCATTTCCCATGGCGCTACCGGCAAGGGCAACGACCAGGTGCGTTTCGAACTGGGTGCCTACGCGCTCAAGCCTGGTGTGAAAGTGATTGCCCCGTGGCGTGAATGGGACCTGCTGTCCCGTGAAAAGCTGATGGATTACGCTGAAAAGCACGCGATCCCGATCGAGCGTCATGGCAAGAAGAAGTCCCCGTACTCGATGGACGCCAACCTGCTGCACATCTCCTATGAAGGCGGCGTGCTGGAAGACACCTGGACCGAGCACGAAGAAGACATGTGGAAATGGACCGTCTCCCCGGAGAACGCTCCAGACAAGCCGCAGTACCTGGAACTGACCTACCGTAATGGCGACATCGTCGCGCTGGACGGCGTCGAGATGACCCCGGCCACCGTATTGGCGACCTTGAACCGTATCGGTGGCGAGCACGGTATCGGCCGCCTCGACATCGTCGAGAACCGCTATGTGGGCATGAAGTCCCGTGGCTGCTATGAAACCCCGGGCGGCACTATCATGCTGCGTGCTCACCGCGCCATCGAGTCCATCACCCTGGACCGTGAAGTGGCTCACCTCAAAGACGAGTTGATGCCCAAGTACGCCAGCCTGATCTATACCGGCTACTGGTGGAGCCCTGAGCGTCTGATGCTGCAACAGATGATCGACGCCTCCCAGGCCCACGTGAACGGTGTTGTGCGTCTGAAATTGTACAAGGGCAATGTGATTGTTACTGGCCGCAAGTCCGATGACTCGCTGTTCGACGCCAACATCGCCACCTTCGAAGAAGATGGCGGCGCCTACAACCAGGCCGACGCAGCGGGCTTTATCAAGTTGAATGCATTGCGCATGCGCATTGCTGCCAACAAAGGTCGCTCGTTGTTCTGAGTGTTTAGCTCGTTGTAAAAAATGGCCCCTTTTTCAAGGGGCCATTTTTTTTGGCCTGGTATTTTGATTAAGTCCACGCTGTTTAAACTTGTTTAATTGGTGATCCAACTATTGGATTGCTGGTTTTTTTGCCGGGCGAATGATTTTTTATCATTTATGTAGGAACCAGTCTTACAGATAATTCACTCATATAGGTGCGAGGAGTACGTAAGAAGTAAAAAATACTGTAGGAAATATGGAAGTAAATAAATATGTTGAATGGAACTGAAACTACCGATTTTTCTCTGCCAGCTCCGGTACCTGCAGTCGACGGGCAAGGGGCATTTCCTGATAGTGGTGTGCGGCACGTTTACCTTATCCCCTGGGGACCTTGGAAATTTCACTCAAAATATGTGATGCCCCGGAAAGTTCTGAAAGGCTCCATAAAACTGGAAACATCTGAATCGGTGTTTTTTTGTAGGGAATTTCCTTTATCGCTGTGGGTTGGGTCTCTGCTTGCTGTTGCTCGGGGGGGAGCGCTATGCCAACTAGGAAACGACTAGGCTATTGTGTTTGCTCTAAATAATTCGAACAGCGAAATTGGACTTTCTCATGAATAAAGTGCTGATCGTAGATGATCATCCCGTCATTCGTCTTGCTGTGCGTATGCTAATGGAACGTCATGGTTATGAGGTCGTTGCCGAGACCAATAACGGTGTCGATGCATTGCAACTTGCGCGGGAGCATATGCCGGACATTGTCATACTGGATATTGGGATTCCCAAGCTCGATGGCCTGGAAGTTATTTGCCGGCTTTCGTCCACCAAACAGGCTGTACCGTTCAAGGTCCTGGTGCTCACCTCCCAGGCCCCAGGTCACTTTTCCATGCGTTGTATGCAGGCGGGCGCTGCGGGCTATGTGTGCAAGCAACAGGACCTGACCGAGTTGCTGAGTGCGATCAAGGCGGTGTTGTCGGGCTACAGCTATTTTCCAAACCAGGCACTCAACTCGGTACGCTCCACCATGGGTAATGCCAGTGAGGCCGATATGGTCGAGCGTCTGTCCGGCCGGGAGATGATGGTGTTGCAGCAATTGGCTCGGGGCAGAACCAACAAGGAAATCGCCGACGGGATGTTTCTCAGCAACAAGACCGTCAGTACCTACAAGACTCGTCTGCTGCTCAAGCTCAATGCCCGCTCTCTCGTGGACCTGATCGAACTGGCCCAGCGTAACGGCTTGGTATAGGTGAGGGCATAGCACTGCATACAGGCCGCGTAACCGGCAGAAAAAAGCCTCCGTCAGGGAGGCTTCCGGCCGTCGACCGCTTGATCAGAGGTCGAAGTCGTAGTCGGCCAGTTGTTTTTGCAAGCGTCGTTCTTCCAGAAGGTTGTCGATAGTACGGCGTTTGCTCAGATTGGTCTTGGCGACCTCTGCCACAGGTGCTTCCACGCCATCGTCCTCCGATTCAACGAGGTCGTCTTCCACATCCAACTGTTCTTTGTCAGTGCTCATAACGTTAACTCCGGAGTAAGACTGCCGTTGGCGCTCCTTATAACGATAATCCATGAATGGGTAAAAAAGATTTTTTCAATCGACTGATCGAGAAAACCAATGAACCCTCAATCGTCCGACGTCTTGTCCTTGTATTCGCACAGGTCTTCAATGCGGCAGCTGCCGCAGCGCGGCTTGCGGGCCTGGCAAACATAGCGTCCGTGCAGGATCAGCCAATGGTGGGAGTCAAGCAGGTATGGCTTGGGCACGAACTTCATGAGCTGCTTTTCCACTTCGACCACGTTCTTGCCGCGTGCTATGCCGGTTCGATTACTGACCCGAAAAATATGGGTGTCCACGGCCATGGTGAGTTGCCTGAATGCGGTGTTGAGCACCACGTTGGCTGTTTTACGGCCCACCCCCGGCAGGGCTTCCAGCGCTTCGCGGGTTTCTGGCACTTCGCTATTGTGCCGTTCTATCAGCAAGCGGCAGGTCTCGATGACATTCTTGGCTTTGCTGTTGTACAGGCCGATGGTCTTGATGTACTCCGACAACCCGTCCACACCCAGGGCATAAATCGCCTCTGGCGTGTTTGCCACGGGATACAGCCTGGCCGTGGCCTTGTTGACGCCGACGTCTGTGGATTGGGCCGACAGGATCACGGCAATCAGCAACTCGAACGGCGAGGAGTAGGCCAGTTCGGTCTTGGGTTCCGGATTGTCTTCGTGAAGCCTGCGGAAAATTTCCAGGCGTTTTGCGGCGTTCATGGGGCGGAAGGTTCCTTTCGGGCAGTCAGCGTAGTTTCGAATAGTGGGTCCAGGCCTGAAGCCCTGCAAGCCGGATTATCGGTCATGTACCAAGGGTGGCTACTTGTCGCTGCGCATCATCGAGCTTGTGTTGCGCGTCGGCTAATTGTTGCGGATCCGCCTGTTGGTCCAAGGCTTTCTTCAACTCGGCCCGGCGCATCGCCAATTGGATTTTGGCGCGCTTGAGGTCGGCGTTGTTGGCGGCAGGCAGCGGTGTCGCGGGTGTGTGATGCTGGCCCATGGCTGCCAACGCCTGCTCCGCTGCCTCGAATTGCTGTTGCAGGGCGATCAGTTGGGATTGTTGTTCAAAGGTCGGCGGGTGCCCAAAAGCCTGCAAGGATTTGTGCAATTGGGCGCGGCTCATGGCCACATTGATCTTGGCTTTTTTCACCTCCGCATCCTGGGCGGCCCGCGCTGCGTCAAATGGCAAAGGGGGAGTTGGTGCTGAGCGCTGAGGCCGCGCCACACGTTGGGCAGTCCTGTGCTCTTCTTCCCGTTGCAGTCGCGCATTGCGTTGTTCAAAGCGTTGCCGGGCACGATCGCGCTTGAAATCTCGTTCACGGCGTTCGTTTTCGTTCGCTGCCAGGCCGCCGATGATCGGCAGCCCTGTGACCACTGGGCGTAACTCAATGCAGTCGACGGGGCAGGGCGCGACGCACAGGTCGCAACCGGTGCACTCATCGACGATGACGGTGTGCATCAACTTGGCGGCGCCGACAATCGCGTCCACCGGGCAGGCCTGGATGCATTTGGTGCAGCCGATGCACTCGGCCTCGCGGATGTAGGCGACCTGGGCCGGGGCGTCCCCACGGCTGGTATCCAGCTCCAGAATGGGTACACGCAGTAATAGCGCGAGGCCGGTGATCGTCTCCTGTCCTCCGGGTGGGCATTTGTTGATTGCCTCGCCCCGGGCGATACCCTCGGCGTAAGGCTTGCAGCCCGGGTGCCCACACTTACCGCATTGTGTCTGCGGTAGCAGCGCGTCGATACGTTGAATCAGATTCATGGAGTGATCAGTGGCGTGCCGGTTGAACAAACAGGGTTTGATTATCCGGCAAGCGAGAAAGGGGGACTAGTTGAAAAGCCCCGTCGCGGAAACGACGGGGCCGTTTTGCAGGGCTTACTTGATACGTTGACCCGGCTTGGCGCCGCTGTCCGGGCTCAGCAGATAGATTTCTTCACCGCCGGGACCGGCCGCCATCACCATGCCTTCGGAGATACCGAACTTCATCTTCCGTGGCTTGAGGTTGGCAATCATCATGGTCAGGCGACCATTGAGCTTGGACGGGTCGGGATAGGCGCTCTTGATTCCGGAGAACACGTTGCGTTGTTCGTCACCAATATCCAGGGTCAGGCGCAGCAGTTTGTCGGCCCCTTCCACGGCTTCGGCCTTGATGATCAGCGCCACGCGCAGGTCCACGGCAGCAAAGGCGTCAAAGTCGATTTCCGGGGAAAGCGGGTCCTTGGCCAGCTCGCCGTTACCGGCTGGTTTCGATTCGCCGGTATCGGTCTGGCTGGCGGCCAGGTCTTCTTTCGAGGCGTCGGTCATGGCCTGGACCTTGACGGGGTCAATCCGGGTCATCAGAGGCTTGAATTCATTCAACTGATGGTTGCTGAGCAACGTGGCGTGGTCGTTCCAGGTGAGCGGAGCGACATTGAGGAACGCCTCGGCGTCGGCGGCCAGCAATGGCAGCACGGGCTTGAGGAAGATCACCAACTGGCGGAACAGGTTGACGCCGGTGGCGCAGATCGCCTGGACCTCAGCCTGCTTGCCTTCCTGCTTGTTCAGCGACCATGGCGCCTTGTCGGCGATCCAGGCGTTGGCGCGGTCGGCCAGGCCCATGATCTCGCGCATGGCACGGGCAAAGTCACGGGCTTCATAGGCGTCGGCGATGCTTGGCGCGGCAGCCAGGAACGCGTCGGTCAGTTCCGGCGCGGCGTTCTCGGCCACCAGCAGGCCGGCGTTGCCCTTGTGGATAAAACCGGCGCAGCGGCTGGCGATGTTGACCACCTTGCCGACCAGGTCCGAGTTGACCTTCTGGACAAAGTCTTCCAGGTTCAGGTCCAGGTCGTCGACGCCACGGCCCAGCTTGGAGGCGTAGTAGTAGCGCAGGTATTCCGGCGACAGGTGGTCCAGGTAGGTGCGCGCCTTGATAAAGGTGCCACGGGACTTGGACATCTTCTGGCCGTTGACCGTCAGGTAGCCGTGTACGGCGATGCCGGTGGGCTTGCGGTAGCCCGAACCTTCGAGCATGGCTGGCCAGAACAGGGCGTGGAAGTTGACGATGTCCTTGCCGATGAAGTGGTACAGCTCGGCGGTGGAGTCCTTGCCCCAGAACGCATCGAAGTCCAGCTCCGGCGTACGGTCGCAGAGGTTCTTGAAGCTGGCCATGTAGCCGATCGGCGCGTCCAGCCACACGTAGAAGTATTTGCCGGGCTCGCCAGGGATCTCGAAGCCGAAGTACGGCGCATCGCGGGAGATGTCCCACTGTTGCAGGCCTGCATCCAGCCATTCGGCGATCTTGTTGGCCACGGCGTCCTGCAGGGTGCCGCTGCGCGTCCAGGTTTGCAGCATCTGCTGGAAATCCGGAAGCTTGAAGAAGAAATGCTGGGAATCCTTGAGTACCGGGATGGCGCCGGAGATCGCCGAGCGCGGGTTCTTCAGGTCAGTCGGTGCGTAGGTGGCACCGCATTTTTCGCAGTTGTCGCCGTACTGGTCTTCAGTGCCGCATTTCGGGCAGGTGCCCTTGATGAAGCGGTCGGCCAGGAACATTTTCTTTTCCGGGTCGAAATACTGCGTGATCGAGCGCGTGGCGATGTGCCCGGCGTCCTTCAAACGCAGGTAGATCTGGCTCGACAGCTCGCGGTTTTCGGCGGAGTGGGTCGAGTGGAAGTTGTCGAAATCCACCAGGAACTCGGCAAAGTCGGCGCTGTGTTCAGCCTGCACATTGGCGATCAGCTGTTCCGGGGTGATGCCTTCCTTTTCGGCGCGCAGCATGATGGCCGAACCGTGGGCGTCGTCCGCGCAGACATAGATGCATTGATTGCCGCGATGCTTCTGGAAGCGCACCCACATATCGGTCTGGATGTACTCAAGCATATGGCCAAGATGGATGGAACCATTGGCATAGGGCAGGGCGCTGGTGACGAGGATCTTGCGTGGCTCGGACATGGGGCTCGGCTACTTGATGAAACGGAGGTCGGCCACTATAAAGCGCCAGGAAATTTATTTCACCCCGTGGTGCTGTTTCAGAATCTTCCGCACCTGCGAAAGCATGCCGTAACGCGGCTGGAACGGTTAGGATAGCCGCCTGTTTCAGTCAGTCTTTTTTCGGGAGTTGCCCATGAGCGCCGTCAATCGCGCAGCGGTGGAAGCCGTTCTTCGCCAGTACACCGACCCCTATTTGAACCAGGATCCGGTCAGCGCCGGCTGTGTACGCGCCATCGAGGTCCAGGGTGACCAGGTCTCGGTCCAACTGGAGCTGGGTTATGCCGCCGGCCTGTTCAAGAGCGGTTGGGCGCAGATGCTGCAAATGGCCATCGAGGGCCTCGACGGCGTGCGTGCCGCCAAGGTCGACATCCAGTGCGTGATCGCCCCGCACAAGGCCCAGGCGCAGATCCCGGGCCTGGCCAACGTCAAGAACGTGGTGGCAGTCGCTTCCGGCAAGGGCGGCGTGGGCAAATCCACAACAGCAGCCAACCTGGCCCTGGCCCTGGCCCGTGAAGGCGCGCGCGTGGGTATTCTCGACGCCGATATCTACGGCCCGAGCCAGGGCGTGATGTTCGGTATCGCCGAAGGCACGCGGCCGAAGATCAAGGACCAGAAGTGGTTCGTGCCGATCGAGTCCATGGGCGTGGAGGTCATGTCCATGGCGTTCCTGACCGATGACAACACGCCGATGGTGTGGCGCGGGCCGATGGTCTCCGGCGCGTTGCTGCAGTTGGTCACCCAGACTGCCTGGGGCGACCTGGATTACCTGGTGATCGACATGCCGCCAGGCACCGGCGATATCCAGCTGACCCTGGCACAGAAAGTCCCGGTGGCGGGCTCGGTGATCGTGACCACGCCCCAGGACCTGGCCTTGCTGGACGCCAGGAAGGGCGTGGAGATGTTCCGCAAGGTCAACATTCCAGTGTTGGGTGTGGTGGAAAATATGGCGGTGCACATCTGCTCCAACTGCGGCCACGCAGAGCATCTGTTTGGTGAGGGCGGTGGCGAGAAGCTGGCGACCCAGTACGGCGTTGAACTACTGGCTTCGTTGCCATTGTCGATGGGCATTCGTGAACAGGCCGACGGGGGCAAGCCCACCGTAGCGGCAGAGCCCGATGGCCAGATCGCCATGATCTATCAGGAATTGGCTCGCCATGTGGGGGCCCGGATCGTCCTGCAGGAAGCGGCGGCCCCGGCAATGCCGACCATTACCGTCAGCGACGACTGACCTCGCTGAAGGACAAAAAGCCTCGACGTTGTCGGGGCTTTTTCTTGTCTGGAGATCGGTCAATGGGGTTCTTTTACGCTTTTACGCAATGGCGCGCGTAAGCATTCACTTACTTTCTCGTAAGTGTTTGGTTTTTTTGTTAGGTGTGCGCGTCTCGAATCTTTGAAGGAGTTTTCTATCTGTTTGAAAGATAACAATTAATTATCTTTGTCTGGGGGCTGGAGCCCGTCAGTGCCCGGTTTGGATCCCGTTGAACTTCCCTCGGAACTCTCTAACATCAGCCCTGTGTCCACGGATTGACACAGCCATCAAGGAACGATGGTTGAAGGAACGTCGCAGGATGCGATTCATCAGGATGATGAAAAGGAACACAGGGACTAGGGAAAAAATGTGGGCGGGTCATACCGCCCCTTTTTTCGTCTGTAGAAAAGTGAATGCGTTCCCCTGAACGCAAAAAAGGCCCTTGAAGGGCCTTTTTTTGTTGGGCAACGGCGCTTTTAGCGCTCTAGTTGCTCAATCTTGTTGGGTTTGCCATCCCATTCGGCGGCATCCGGCAACGAATCTTTCTTCTCGGTGATGTTTGGCCAGATTTCAGCCAATTCAACGTTCAACTGAATGAACTGTTCCATGCCCGCCGGGACTTCGTCCTCGGAGAAAATGGCGACGGCCGGGCATTCAGGTTCACACAGGGCGCAGTCAATGCACTCGTCCGGGTGGATGACCAGGAAGTTCGGGCCTTCGTAGAAGCAGTCCACCGGACACACTTCTACGCAGTCGGTGTACTTGCACTTGATGCAGTTGTCGGTGACGACGAAGGTCATTTCTAATTCTCTCCTCAGGCGGCGGCAGCGAAACCCTTTGTGGTAGGGCTCGCGAGGTTCGGGAGCGATAGTCTGCAGGCCAGGCTAAGAGCCAGCAGCATCCCAAACCGCGCGAGAGTCTATCAGCTTGCAAGCGTGAGCGTTATATCCGAGTCTTCAGTGCATATAACATTTCCAGCGCTTTTCGCGGCGTCAAGTCGTCCAGGTCAAGCTTTGCCAACTCATCCAGCACCGGATGGGGCAGGCTGGCGAACATATCGCTCTGATGCGGCGCAGCAGGTTTGCGGCTAGCCTTGGCAGGGCTGGCCACCACGGTTTCATGGGGCAAGGCCGTGGTTTCCAGGCGGCTGAGGTGTTCGCGGGCACGGGTGATTACGTCGTTCGGCACGCCGGCCAATTGCGCCACGGCCAGGCCGTAACTCTGGCTGGCCGGCCCTGGCAGCACGTGGTGCAGGAACACGATGCGCTCGTTGTGCTCGGTGGCATTCAGATGCACATTGGCCACCAGCGGCTCGCTTTCCGGCAGCACCGTCAGTTCGAAGTAGTGGGTGGCAAATAGCGTATAGGCACGCAGATGCGCCAACCGCTCGGCCGCCGCCCACGCCAGGGACAGGCCGTCAAACGTACTGGTGCCGCGACCCACTTCGTCCATCAGCACCAGGCTGCGCTCGGTGGCGTTGTGCAGGATATTGGCGGTCTCGCTCATTTCCACCATAAAGGTCGAACGGCCACCGGCCAGGTCATCGCTGGAGCCGATCCGGGTGAAGATGCGATCCACCAGGGACAGCTCGCAACTGGCTGCCGGCACAAAACTGCCGATATGCGCCAGCAGTACGATCAACGCGGTTTGACGCATATAGGTGGATTTACCACCCATGTTCGGCCCCGTAATCACCAACATGCGCGTATCGTCGTCCAGCGACAGGTCGTTGGCGACGAACGGCGTGGTCAGCACCTGTTCCACCACCGGGTGGCGCCCCTGCACGATGCGCATGCACGGCTCACTGACAAACCGCGGGCAGTTCAGGTCGAGATTCAGCGCCCGTTCGGCGAGGTTGCTCAGCACATCCAGCTCCGCCAGGGCGGCGGCGGTGTCCTGCAGCGGCGCCAATTGGCTGATCAAGTCTTCCAGCAACGCCTCGTAGAGCATCTTTTCCCGGGCCAGGGCACGGCTCTTGGCCGACAGCGCCTTGTCTTCAAACGCCTTCAGCTCCGGGGTGATAAAACGCTCGGCTCCCTTGAGTGTCTGGCGGCGTTGATAGTCGATGGGCGCCGACTCGGCCTGCTTGCTCGGCAACTCGATAAAGTAGCCATGCACGCGGTTGTAGCCCACTTTCAGGTTGGCCAGGCCGGTGCGGGCTTTCTCGCGGGCTTCCAGGTCGATCAGGAACTGCCCGGCGTTTTCGCTCAGGGACTGCAGTTCGTCCAGTTCGCTGTCGTAGCCGGTCTTGAGTACACCGCCGTCACGGATGATCGCCGGCGGGTTGTCGATAATGGCCTTTTCCAGCAGCGCGGCCAGTTCCGGGTAGGTACCGGCCGTTACGGCGAGTTGTTGCAGGTGCGGCGTGTCCAGTTCGGTCATCGCCACTTGCAGTTGCGGCAGGGCGCTGAGGGCATCGCGCAGACGCGCCAGGTCACGGGGCCGCGCATTGCGCAGGCCGATCCGCGCCAAGATGCGCTCGATGTCGCCGATCTCCTTCAACTGCGGCTGCAGCTTTTCAAAGCGATAGCCGTCCAGCAGGCAGGTAATCGACGTCTGGCGCGCCTGCAGCACCGTCAAATCCCGCAACGGACGGTTCAACCAGCGGGTCAACAGACGGCTGCCCATGGCGGTTTGGCAGCGGTCGACCACCGATTGCAGGGTGTTATCGCGCCCGCCGGACAGGTTGGTGTCCAGTTCCAGGTTGCGACGGCTCGCGCCATCGAGCACCACGGTGTCGTCCAGGCGCTCGTGGCGCAGGCTGCGCAGGTGCGGCAGGGCGGTGCGCTGGGTTTCCTTGGCGTAGCTGAGCAGGCAACCCGCAGCGCCGATGGCCAGGGTCAGGGTTTCGCAACCGAAGCCTTTAAGGTCCTGCACCGAGAACTGCTGGCATAGACTTTTCAGTGCCGAGTCACGCTCGAAATCCCACGGCGCACGACGCTTGGTCCCACGGCGTTTTTCCGCTGGCAGGTCTTTGGGCCAATCATCCGGGATCAACAGCTCCACCGGGTTGATGCGCTCCAGCTCCGCCAGCAGGTTTTCCCAGCCCTTGATCTCCAGCACGCTGAAATTGCCGCTGGTGATGTCCAGTACCGAAAGCCCGAACAAGCGCTCATCGCCCAGCACCGCGGCGATCAGGTTATCGCGACGCTCATCCAGCAGCGCCTCATCGCTCACCGTCCCCGGGGTAATAATGCGCACCACCTGTCGTTCCACCGGGCCCTTGCTGGTGGCCGGATCGCCGATCTGCTCGCAGATCACCACCGATTCGCCCAGCTTCACCAGCTTGACCAGGTAACCCTCCAGCGAGTGGTAAGGAATCCCGCACATCGGAATCGACTGCCCCGCCGACTGCCCGCGCGCGGTCAAGGTGATGTCCAGCAACTTGGCAGCCTTCTTCGCGTCTTCATAGAAGATCTCGTAGAAGTCGCCCATGCGATAGAACATCAACTGATCAGGGTGCTGGTTTTTCAGGCGCCAGTACTGCTGCATCATCGGGGTGTGGGAGGACAGATCGGACGTGTTTTTACTCATTGGATAATAGGCAAATTCGTTGAAAGGAGTGGGGCAAAGGTGGGGCGCTCGGCCCTGCTGATTTTGCAATGGCCGCAAGGTTAACACGCGAGGTCGGCCCTTCGCAGGTCGCAAACGAATAGGTAAAACCCAAAAGGGGATGGTGCATTTGTTTAAATGCGCAAGGCTTCTGCAGGGACGTGTCGCTGTTGGCACGCAGCCGAAAATGCCTCCCTCAGTACGATGAGGCGATCGCCTTGGCCAGTTGCATATCGGACATAAGAGGCGAGGCGTAGGTCGCGCGATAGTACCGAGATGCCTGTTCGAACTCAGCACCGCGGATCTCGCCGTCCGAACCGATAAAGGCCAGGGCATCGGTTTTGGACGATGTGAAAAGCTTTGGCGCATCGGTCGTGAGAGCGGTGGTTCCCGCAACCAGGATGGTGGGCACGAACGTCGTATACATCAGCGCTTTATCGAAAGGGTTGGCGTTTTCTGCGGCCACTGCTGGGGCGCCGATCAATACCATGGCAGCGATTGCCAGAGTCTTCCATGAGTCCATTCTTCGAAGCTTCCATTTCTATAAGAGGGGGGCACGATAGCAGAGCTGGTCACTTTGCAGATATAAGGCGCCGTCGGCACTGGGGCGGGTTGCCATGCTTGACGGGGTGGTTTTTAACGCTGTGCTCTCGACTCATCAGTTCGCCCCATAGAAATGGTTCAGCGCTATCAATTCAATCACCGCGACGAAACAGCACAGCACAATGAACCCGGGGCTGAAGACCCGCTTGCGATTAGAGCCCCCGCCGCCCAGCGAGCTGAAGTCTGCGCCGTCGGAGATCAACATTAGGAGCGCCAGCACGGCGTATATCCACGCCTTGCCCCAGAAGCTCTGATTTCTCCATTCGGTCATTCGTGGTCTTCCGCATACCGCTTTAAATTGAGGTGAATGGGCGTTGGCGGCAAGGTTAGCACGCAAGGTTGGGGGCTTCGCAGGTCATGAACGGATAGGTAGAACGTAAATAAAAGTGCGGGCGACCCTTTTTGTCCCTTAGCCCATCCTGATCAACGCTTCATTGCGTTGCACTGAGTGCGCAAATCGCTATTGCTGATGTTTTCGCAGCTGGAGCCACTTTGCTGGGCGTTGCAGTAGGCTCGTTGGTCAGAGTCGCTGATGCTGGTGCAACTTGCCGCAAAGATGTACCCACTGAACATCAACAAAATGGCAAGCACGAGTTTCATTGCTTTCTTCCTTGGCTCGCCAGGAATCAGCCTGGCGCTGTTTGAGCGCACCGCATCAAGTACCGCGGTGATCATGCCAAATTGATATTATTTTGCCCGGAAGTTCCGCTGATGTGCATGGAATATGCAAATTAGCATTTGCCAACCCCAAAAACTCCCGTCACTATCGCCGCTATGCAAAAACGCAACGTTTCTATCGTCTTAAGAGAACTGCTGGACCGCGACCGGATCTCCCCCACGGAGCTTCACCGGCGTACTGGCGTGCCTCAATCCACGTTGTCCCGGATTCTCAGCGGCAAGATTGTTGATCCGTCGGATAAACACATCTCGCGCATCGCCGAGTACTTCCGCGTCAGCACCGATCAACTGCGCGGGCGCGCGGCGGTGGGGGCTTTGCGCGATGACGGGCGCGACCCGATGCATTCGGAACTCAAGGATATAAGCCTGTGGGACGATGACACGCCCGTTAATGATGACGAGGTGTCGATCCCCTTTCTGCGCGAGGTTGAATTGGCTGCTGGATCAGGAAGATTCGTCATCGAGGAAAGCGAGAAGGCCAGCCTGCGTTTTGGAAAGCGCAGCCTGCGGCATAACGGTGTGCAGTTCGACCAGGCCAAGTGTGTGACGGTGCGCGGCAACAGTATGTTGCCGGTACTGCGCGACGGCGCGACGGTCGGCGTGAATGCTGGCAAAAGTGGCATCGGCGACATCGTCGATGGCGACTTGTATGCCATCAATCACAATGGCCAGCTGCGGGTTAAACAGCTCTATCGCCTGCCTTCCGGGATTCGCCTGCGCAGTTTCAATCGCGATGAACACCCGGATGAAGACTACAGCTTCCAGGATATCCAGGATGAGCAGATCAGCATCCTCGGTCATGTGTTCTGGTGGGGGATGTACGCCCGTTAACCTCCTTGCGTAAGAGGGAGCCCGCCATCGAGCGGGCTTTTTTTCGCCCGTGGAAAATCGCCCAACCCTTTACCCGAAAGGCCTGAAATGCATCAGTGCATTAGCAAGGTGAAAATAAATGCATTTACGCATTGACTGTATATGCATACATGCATATTCTTCATCCCAAGCCAGCCAATAAGGTCTGGTGGAGGCGGCAAGGATGCTGCCAAGGAAGACAAGGAAGGCACGCAACATCGGCAAGGACGCCATCAGAGCGATGGCAGGGACGCCAGGCAACACCGGCAAGGATGCCGACGCTCTTTAGTGACACCGCTTCAGCAACAGGCAGCGATGAACCGGCCTTGACGGTTCAGAGGGTTGGCAACTGACCCGGGTGTGCAGCGTAAAGCACCAGAAGCAGTTATCCGGCAGACAGGGATCGTGGTCGGAAAAACATCGAGGAAAGATCCGTACCGCGCCAGTAGCGCCGAAAGATCGAAGCTGGACCGCATTACTGAAAAGCCTGGGCAACCGGGCTTTTTGGAATGCCTACCTATACATGGATTTACCCAAAAGCCGGTGCTTACCGGCATTGCTCAGCCAGGAGGCGTGACATGACAAACGAGCAGCAAGCGTTAGCGGAAATGCCTATCTGGCTGGTGATCGCATTGGCGCTGATTGGCGGTGTATCCGGCGAAATGTGGCGCGCCGACAAGGAGGGCGCCCGCGGTTGGTCGCTGGTCCGGCGCCTGGCCCTGCGGTCCGGGGCGTGCATGGTCTGCGGGGTTTCGGCATTGATGCTGTGTTACGCCGCCGGCATGTCGATCTGGACCGCCGGCGCCATTGGTTGCCTGACGGCCATGGCCGGCGCGGACGTCGCCATCGGCCTTTATGAACGCTGGGCGGCCAAGCGCATCGGGGTCAACGAAGCGCCGACATCCCGCTCGGATCAGCAGTAACTGCTGCAAGGACGCAACTGATGACACTTATCGAAAAACCCTCCCAACTGCCTGTAGCCATTGAGGGGGTGCTGAAGCGTGCCTTCCCACAATTACAGGTAGGCAACCACCAGGACGTTGGCGGCGCCGGGGATCACACCGGCGTGCTGATCAGCGTGGAACGCAACGGCCCCGGCGTGCGTTCCCGTGAAGGGCGCAAGGCGCATGCCTTGTCGGTATCACTCAGGGTTACGGTCGCCAGCGCGGCGGCGCCTTTTGACGCGTGCGACCTGGCCAGCCAGTTGATGGACCTGGCCCTGGATAACCGCTGGGGCCTGCCGTCGGACCAGTGCGATTTACCCACGGCCGTCGTTGCGGCGCCCTCTGGACTCGCCAGCGCCGAAACGGACTACGACACCTGGATCGTTTCCTTCACCCAAACCCTTTATCTCGGCCCGTCGTTGCTCGAAGACCCCACCGGCACACCGCTGTTTGCCCGCGCTTGGGAAGTCTCGGACATCGACGATCCGGATCAATATCGGCCCCTGCAGGAGTAGGTCATGTTCGACGCATTGTTACGCATGCAACTGGGGCCGATTGTCGAGCGCCTGGCGGAAATGGAAGCCCAGCTCGAAGACCTGTATCGCCGCGCGGACAGTTTCTGCCGCATTGGCGTGTGCCAGGAGGTCGACGCTGCCAGCAATACCTGCAAGGTCAGCCATGGTGAGTTGCTTACCCCGGCGATTCGGTTCTTCAACCCCAGCGCCGGTGCGCAGACCGAAACCCATTCCATCGGTGGGCGAACAATGCCTGCTGCTCAACTATGGCGGCGGGGAAGGGGGCGCGCAGTCGGTGGCGCTGTTCGGGCTGAACAGCAGCCTGTTTCCACCGGTGTCCAGCGTGGCCTCGCTGATCCGGCGGCGCCATCAGGATGGCACCCAAAGCGACTACGACGATGCCAGCCATACCTTCAACTGGATTAACGGCCCAACCACGTTCAGCGGATCCCGCGAACAGGTCGACGTCAAGGTCGGTGCTGCCAGCCTGACCCTGAGCGCCCAGGGCATCACCCTGCAACTCGGTGCCACCGGCCTTTCGCTGGATGCTGCCGGCGTGCATTTGAGCGGCCCGGTGGTGGATCACCAGGGGCGCGTGATCAGCCGCGCATAAGGAGTTGCCATGATCGGAATCGATAGGAACACCGGGGCAGCCGTGGATGACTGGCTGCAATTCGTACAGCGTGCCACCCGAGCGCTGACCACCCCCTTGGGCACTCGCCAGAAGCGCCCGTTGTACGGCTCGATGATCCCGCAACTGTTTGGCCAGAACCTTGGCGACGACCTGTTGATCCTCGCCCAAAGCCACGCCGCGCAAGCGTTCTACAACCGCCAGAACGGCATTGCCGACTTCCAGCCCCAGGTCATCGTCGCCACCCGCCAGGGCGCCGGGTTATTGCTGCGTTTTGCCGGTACCTGGAAAAACCGCCAACAATCCTTCGAGGTCGTGACATGAGCATGCTGATCCCAGGCCAGAACCAACTGGCGGAGCCGGCGATTATCGCGGTCGATGAGTTCGAACCCCTGCTGGCGGAGTTCAAGGCGTTTGTTGTCGACTACGTCGCCGCCCGTGCGCCGCAAAGCGCGGCCAGACTCAAGGTCAGCCTCGACAACGAAAGCGAGCTGCTGACCCAAGCGGCCGCGCAACAACTGCTGCAAACCTACGCCGACTCCTGCCCTTGCTTGGACGGCCGCGTGAACCCAAGTTGAATCGACTATGCGTTCCACAGCGCCGGTGCGCGCAACTGCAGATACTCGAGCCCTTGAGGCCGATCATGATGATTCACAAAAAACGGCCATTGTGTCGGATTTTTTGTGCCCGGAAGAAAGCAAAAAGCCCCGACAAGTTCAGGGCTTTTTGTTGGGGTCGAAAAAAGAGAGGGCGACTCCAGAGGGTGCTGTAACACCCTAAGGAGACGCCAGATCGCAGATGTAGCCAGCCAGGGCCCTCACTGCTCGCGCGAGCGGGAGGGGGCCTAGCAGATAAATAAACGGACTTGCAGATGTTGAAAGAATTCAGATGCGGTAACTGCAAAAGACTTCTCGCCCGTACGGGTGGGTTTACAGAGCTCCAGATCAAATGTTCCCGATGCGGGACGCTGAATCATGTGAAGGCCGCGAGCCGCGAGCCTCGAGCAATCGCCCATGAGCGCCATACGCCCAATACAGAGGCCTGAACTTAAATCAGCTAAGTAACGGAGTTTAAAATGGAAAGCGCAAACTCGGCGTCTCAAACCTTGCAAGATCTTTGGACTCAAGTACAACCGGTGGATAACACCGGCATGCTTAGGCGCGTAGTTTTTGCGCAAGGCAAGTTCTATGCGGCTGGTGGCAACGGTCTTCCCACAACCACTCAGCTTGTCAGCGGAGACGCAACTGGTACAGCGTGGACCAAGCTTAAGGGCGTCGTCACCTCTGATAGCGGAAAGGTCCTCAACGACCTGTACTGGAACGGTCTTGGGACACAGCTTCAAGCTCTTTCTCAATCCGGCAATGTGGTCTACGGCAGCACAGCACGCCCTGAAAGGGCTTGGACAGACATTACGGCAACTGCTCGCGCGTCCGGAGACTTGCAAGGCATCGTGTATTATCAGCCAATTTCCGGCATTGACACGACCTGGATACTGGTTGGGTCTAACGGTAAAGTCTTTTCCCGTTATGGCGATTGGTCAGGCCAGGTGGAGCGCACTACGACCTTCAACTCTAGCGAGACTGTGTACTGCGTCAACGTCATTGGCGTTTTTGTGTTGGTTGCGGGATCGAATGGGAAGCTGCTTAGCGCTGTGAAGATGGCGACGGAAAATCCGCAATCATTTGCGACCAGAACCAGCACCTTCGGCACTAGCACCATCCTTTCCATGAAGCTTTGCAACGGGAAAATGTTTATCGTTGGTGCGGATGGCAAGATGGCATATTCATCCGATGGGCTTACCTGGACTGCTGTTGAAGATACCAGTTTCGGTGGAACCATCATCCGCGACATTGCTTACGGTAATGGCAAGTATGTAGCTGTCGGCGACGGCGGCAAGACAGCCGTTTCCGAGGATGGGATCGGCTGGGTTCAGCAAGCCAACACTTTCGCAGGAACCGATATCCGGAGCGTCGCCTACGGCAACGGCAATTTTGTAGCTGTTGGTGCAGGCGGCAAGATTGCTTACTGGACTCCATGATCTTCTATCTCCTTGCGTAATAGAGCCCAGCCGTCGCGCTGGGCTTTTTCATTTCTGATTCAGGCTCGCCACAGCCAGGGTTGCCCTTCGGGGGATGCCTGGACGCGGATAAGCCGGTAGTGCAGCGCTACGGAAAAATACCGGCAGCCCGCGCGTGCTGTTAACACCTGACTTCCTATTTGGATCACCGCTCCCCGCCAAGGCGCACCGAATCATTTTTACTGCGTGCGCCTCATCGACGCCGCGTGCATTGAGACCGACCGGCTGGAGCTGACCCTGAATATCGAGGGCCTGGACGGCCTACCCACGCTGAACGGCAAGATCGGCTTGCGTGCCGGTTACCTGGAGTCGGGGTTGGTGGAAAAGGGCGAGTTTGTCGTCACCCAACGCACACCGGTGCTGTTTCCCATGCGCTTGATGATCGTGGCCACCGCAGCGCCCTTCAGCGTGGTCGATGCAACGGGTTACCGCCAGCGTCGATCCGCCAGTTACGGTCCGACCACCCTGGGCGCGCTGTTTCGCCAACTGGTCAGTCGTCACGGCTATTCACCGCGAGTGGCGCCGGCGCTGGAGGGGATTGCGATCGCGCACATTGACCAGTCCAACGAAAGTGATATGGCGTTCATTTCGCGCCTTGCCCGACTTTATAGTGCAGTCACCAAACCGTTCAACGAACTCTATGTATTGGCCGAAGCCGGCCAAGCCAAATCGCTCTCCGGCCAGCTGTTGCCGGAAGTGAAGCTGTCCGTGACGGATGACAATCGCCCCGGTGAACAAAGCTTTATCACCGCCAAGCTCGACGAAAAATCCCGCTCGAAATACGAAGGCTGCCGTGCCAGTTGGTGGGATGTCTCCGCCGGCAAGCAGCGCGTCGTCCAGGTGGGGAACGCGCCGTTCAAAACCTTGCGCCAACGCTATCAGAACGAAGCCGAGGCCCGCGCCGTTGCCGACGGCGAGCTACGCCGTGTGGGGCGTGAAAATTTGAAGTTGCTGATCGATTGCCCGGGCAATCCATTGTTGGCGGCGGAAGGCCTGTTAGTGCTGGATGAGAGCTGGCCGTCCTATATGCAGGGGCGCTGGTCGATAAAGCAGGTGGTTCATGTCGGCGGTCCGGTGGCGGGATACCGCAGTTCGATCACGGCCGGTGGGTTGTCGATATAGCTACTTTTCGAGAGTAAAACCAATGGTGATAACACTCCCCCAACTGCTTGGCGTTATGCCGGATGCCCGCCTTAGAGCGGGCGTTTTTTTAATGCCCTTGAATGCGGCGTTCGTTCGCTTCGAGATTAACCGTGCCAAGCGCATAGCCGCCTTCCTCGCCCAGATCGGCCACGAATCCAGTGAGCTGCGTTACGTGCGCGAACTGGGCAACGATCACTACCTGGGCAAATACGACACCGGCAGCCTGGCCGCACGCCTGGGCAATAGCCTCGAAGCGGATGGCGACGGCCAGTTGTATCGCGGCCGAGGACTGATCCAGATCACCGGTCGGCGCAATTACCTGGCATGCAGCCAGGCGCTGTTTGGTGATGACCGTCTGTTACGGGAGCCGATGTTGCTGGAGCAACCGCAATGGGCGGTTGAGTCGGCCGCCTGGTTCTGGCAGGTCAATGGCCTGAATGAGCTGGCCGACAAGGACCAGTTCACCAGCATTACACGGCGCATCAATGGCGGGCTGAATGGGCTGGAGGATCGCTTGCGGCTGTGGGCGCGGGCGAAGGCGGTGTTATGCGTTTCCTAGGGACCTACCAACTGATCGGTGCTTGCCTGTTGGTGGCGGTGACCTGGCAGGTCCAGGCCTGGCGCTTGGGGGGACAGCTTGAGCGCCAGGCTTCTGCCCATGCACAGGCGTTCAGCCAGCAACGCCAGGCGGCCTTGCATCAACAACAGGTTGAACAAGATAAACGGATGGCCCTGGAGCAACAGCTCAGTGCCAGCGACCAACACCATGCTCGGGAGTTGAGCGATGCCCAACATAACCAGGCTGCTCTGCGCGACCGTCTGGCCACTGCTGATGTGCGGTTGTCAGTCCTTCTCGACGCCACCGAAGCCGCCGATGGCTGCGCAGTGCCAAGTACCACCACCACCGGCGGCCTGGTTCATGCAGCCGCACGAGCCCGACTTGACCCAGCGCATGCTCAGCGAATTATCGGCATCACCGATGCCGGCGACCAGGGACTGATCGCCTTGCGCGCTTGCCAGGCGTATGTGCGCGCTGTCGCCCGCTGATCTCTTGTTCCAGTCTGTCGCTTGCACGAGCGATTTGCTCCTGTAGGGTAGGCAAACCCCCGCCCACTTCTGGAGACCGTCGTGAAGGAAATCACTCAACTTGCCGCTGACCTGGGCCGCCGCCTGCAGGTGCTCAATGCCCACGTCACCACCGCGGAATCCTGTACCGGTGGCGGTATCGCCGAGGCCATTACGCGGATCCCGGGGAGTTCGGCCTGGTTCGAGGCGGGGTATGTCACCTATTCCAATCGGCAGAAGACCCGGCAGTTGAATGTGCCGGAAACCTTGTTTCCAAAGGTTGGGGCGGTCAGCCAGGAAGTGGTGGAGGCCATGGTGCGCGGCGCCCAGGAGAAAAGCCTGGCGCGCTTTGCCGTGGCGGTCAGCGGTGTGGCGGGCCCCGATGGTGGTTCGGTGGACAAACCGGTGGGCACCGTGTGGCTGGCCTTTGGCGTTGGCGAGGAGGTCACGGCCGAGCTTGCGCACTTCTCCGGCAACCGCGACGAGGTCCGCCGACAAACGGTGAAGGCCGCGCTGGAGGGCTTGTTGCGACGAGCTGCAGCAGAAATAGAAAATCAGGGGTAGGCGATCTCCGATCTTTGTGGAACAATACTGTCTACTTATACAGGTGTTGGCCGCCAGGCCTTATTGATTACGTGAGGACTTTAATGGACGACAACAAGAAGAAAGCCTTGGCTGCGGCCCTGGGTCAGATCGAACGTCAATTCGGCAAGGGTGCCGTAATGCGTATGGGCGATCACGACCGTCAGGCGATCCCGGCTATTTCCACTGGCTCTCTGGGTCTGGACATCGCGCTCGGCATTGGCGGCCTGCCAAAAGGCCGTATCGTTGAAATCTACGGTCCTGAATCTTCCGGTAAAACCACCCTGACCCTGTCGGTGATTGCCCAGGCGCAAAAAATGGGCGCTACGTGCGCGTTCGTCGACGCCGAGCACGCCCTGGATCCTGAATACGCCGGCAAGCTGGGCGTCAACGTTGACGACCTGCTGGTGTCCCAGCCGGACACCGGTGAGCAAGCCCTGGAAATCACCGACATGCTGGTGCGCTCAAACGCCATCGACGTGATCGTGGTCGACTCCGTGGCAGCCCTGGTACCCAAGGCTGAAATCGAAGGCGAAATGGGCGACATGCACGTGGGCCTGCAAGCCCGCCTGATGTCCCAGGCGCTGCGTAAAATCACCGGTAACATCAAGAACGCCAACTGCCTGGTGATCTTCATCAACCAGATCCGCATGAAGATCGGCGTGATGTTCGGCAGCCCGGAAACCACCACCGGTGGTAACGCGCTGAAGTTCTATGCTTCGGTCCGCCTGGACATCCGCCGTACCGGCGCGGTGAAAGAGGGTGACGAGGTTGTGGGTAGCGAAACCCGCGTCAAGGTCGTGAAGAACAAAGTGGCTCCGCCTTTCCGCCAGGCTGAATTCCAGATTCTCTACGGCAAGGGTATCTACCTGAACGGCGAGATGATCGACCTGGGCGTGCTGCACGGTTTCGTCGAAAAGTCCGGTGCCTGGTATGCCTACAATGGCAGCAAGATCGGTCAGGGCAAGGCCAACTCGGCCAAGTTCCTGGCGGACAACCCGGATATCGCTGCCACGCTGGAGAAGCAGATCCGCGACAAACTGCTGACCCCAACACCAGACGTGAAAGCTGCCGCCAACCGCGAGCCGGTTGAAGAAGTAGAAGAAGCCGACACTGACATCTGAAGTAAACGATGACCGTTGTACTGGATACACTCGTCGCCGTTCGGCGTACCGCAATGGACCTGCTCGCTCGCCGCGAGCATGGTCGAGTCGAGCTGACGCGTAAGCTGCGTCAGCGCGGCGCGGAACCTGAGATGATCGAAACCGCCCTTGACCGTTTGACGGAAGAGGGGCTGCTTTCGGAAGCCCGTTATCTCGAAAGTTTTGTCTCCTACCGAGCCCGGTCCGGCTATGGCCCGGCGCGTATTCGCGAAGAGCTGAGCCAGCGTGGTTTACAGCGCGCGGATATCGACCTTGCCTTGCGTGAGTGCGGTATCAGTTGGCAGGCGCAACTGGAAGACACCTGGCGCCGCAAATTCTCGGGTCATCTCCCCATTGATGCCAGGGAGCGCGCCAAGCAGGGGCGTTTCTTGAGTTATCGCGGTTTTTCGATGGAAATGATCAGCCGCTTATTAAGTGGCCGAGACATGGATGACTGAACACCTTGTTGTGCGCTGAACGGCCTTGTTGTGTGGTGAATAGGCTTGTTGTTTGTTGAATGGGCTTGTTGTGGTGAGCGGGCTTGCCCCGCGCTGGGCTGCGAAGCAGCCCCAATAGCCTCCCCTTCGATCTAAACCTGAAACACCAAACCTGAAGCCCCCAAAAAAGGCCCGCTATGAAAATAGCGGGCCTTTTTGCGTTTCTGGATTCTGCCTTTCTGGATTTCACGCCGGCTGCGGCGCTACCCGCTGTTGCGTCTTCCCCTGAGCCTGCGCCCAGTTCTCCGGCAAGTTGATGTAATCCACCAGCTCCCGTAACCGGCCTTGGTCACGGCCATTGAAGTTGAACACCAACCGCGTCAAATGGCTGAACTTCGGCTCATCATGCTCCTCGCCCGTATAGGCAAGCTGCTGGAATTCTCCGCTCAATCGCAGGCTGGCAAACTCACTCTGCAAATGAGCCAGAGCTCGATCGCTGAGCGGGTGGTTCATGCGCACCACAAACTCACGTTTCAACCAGCGCGTGGAATGGAAGTTGGCATAGAACTGATTGATCTCTTCCACTGCCTCTTCAGCGCTGTACACCAGGCGTACCAGCTTGAGGTCGGTGGGCAGGATGTAGCGATTGGCTTCCAGCTGGCTACGGATAAAGTCCAGGGCGCCTTGCCAGAAACCGCCACCGGGCGCATCCAGCAACACTACCGGCACCAGCGGGCTTTTGCCGGTCTGGATCAGGGTCAATACTTCCAGGGCTTCATCCAGGGTGCCGAAACCACCCGGGCACAATACCAGCGCATCGGCTTCCTTGACGAAGAACAGCTTGCGGGTAAAGAAGAAGTGGAAGGACAGCAGGTTCTCGGTGCCATCGATGGTCGGGTTGGCATGCTGTTCAAACGGCAGGGTGATATTGAACCCCAGGCTGTGTTCCAGGCCTGCCCCTTCGTGGGCCGCTGCCATGATGCCGCCGCCGCCACCGGTGATTACCATCAGGTCCGAACGGGCCAGTGCGGCACCCACCTCGCGGGCCAAGGCGTACAGTGGGCTTTCCACCGGGGTGCGTGCCGAGCCGAACACCGTGACCTTGCGGCGCCCCTTGAACTGTTCGAGTACGCGGAAGGCGTGGTCCAGTTCGCGAATGGCTTGCAAGGTGATCTTGGCGTTCCAGCGGTTGCGGTCGTCCTGGGCCATGCGCAGCACGGTCAGGATCATGTCGCGATACAGGGGGATATTCGGGCTGTTGGGGGCGATCTGCTGGAGTTGAGCTTCAACCTGTTGCGTAAGGTCGGCCCCGTTTTCTTCAAAATGCCGGAGCAGGCGGTCATTCGGTTCGTAAGGCATTCAACTTCTCCTTCTTCACAGAGGCTGGGCCAACGGCGAGAGATTCGTCCGGGGGCCACGACACTGCATGTGTCGCTGCATACCAAGGCATTGCACGTGTTCGCCAGGCAGCAAACGGGCTCTGTATATTCCTTGTGATTTAAAAAACCTTTGCACTGTACGTCGCAGGAGGGCAACCCTCTTTTGCCCTGGAAATGTTACAGAACGGCGTGGAAGCCGTGATGAACGGGCGGTCGGGATGACTTGATCATGGGCCGAAAAACCCTTGGCTGGCAACCGCTTATTGGTCTCTCAGCAGGGAGTTTAGCCGCCTGCAGGGAAATGAAGCAGGGGAGTGCGCGCTACTGGACAGCAGCGCGCGAAGGGCAAGCGAAGATTACTTTTTCTTCTTGGTGGCAGCTGGTGCCGGGCAATCCGCTTCCACGAATTTCACCGATGCCACAGGACGATTGGTCTTGTTCTCGGTGATTTCATAGCGCATCACTGCGCCCTTGGCCATCAGCTCGCGATAACCTTTGTTCAGGCACACGCTTTGCCCCAGCTGGAAGTACACCGCCTTGGGGTTGGCGCGCATCTGTTCGGCGCGATCAGGCAATACGCTGAGGTGATCGATCAGTTGCATGCCCTCAACGGTGTAGGCCACTTCCAGGGTTTTTTCGTCGATTTCCCGGGGCAGGTCCTTGTTGCTTTCAGTCGCGACGCTTTGCAGCTTCCGGTTCATTTGGGCCTCCAGCAGCGAGGCCGCCTGGGCGCCCACGGGCAGTACCAGCGCAAGTGCGATGGATGGGGCGGCAAGACGCAGCATGGAACGCAGCATGAAACTCTCCTGATTCGGTTACTGGTGCATAGACCAGCCACTGCGCTGTGCGTTCAGTGGCGCGCAATTATAGGTGACCCCTTGCCACTACAGCCAGGCGTATCGCTGGTAAACTGCGGTCACTTCAGCCTTCCACGAGTTTTCTCCGTGTCGATCTACCCCTCTGTACGGCGCATCCGATGAGCCACGCCGTCTCCCGCCTGCGTACCCAGCGCCTGGCACGCGCGATCAAGCCCTTCGTCAATCGAGGCTCCCGTGCCGAACGCTGCCCCGGCTGCCGGGTCATCCCCGAATACTGCCTGTGTGCCTGGCGCCCCCAGGTCGCAGCCAGGTCCGCCATGTGCCTGTTGATGCACGATGTCGAACCGATGAAACCCAGCAACACCGGCTGGCTGATCGCCGACGTGGTCGAGGACACCACGGCATTCGCCTGGTCGCGCACCGAAGTCGACCCGGATTTGCTCACCCTGCTCGCTGACCCGCAGTGGCAGCCCTACATCGTGTTCCCCGGCGAATTCGTGGCGCCCGAGCGTGTTGTCAGTACCGTGGCGATGGCAGAAGGCAAGCGCCCGCTGTTCATCCTGCTGGATGGCACCTGGAGCGAAGCGCGCAAGATGTTTCGCAAGAGTCCCTATCTGGAGCATCTGCCGGTATTGAGCCTGGCGCCTGAGCAGCTTTCGCGCTACAAACTGCGCCGCTCCAAGCGTGACGACCATTTCTGCACCGCCGAAGTCGCCGCCCTGTGCCTGGAACTGGCCGATGACGCCGCTGCCAGCGAAGTGCTGGACGCCTACCTCGACGTATTCAGCACCCATTACCTGGCCGCCAAGTTCCAGCTGCCACTGGACCCGACCGACAGCGTCCATACTCGTCTTGCACCCTATATACCCACGCTATAGCCAGACGACGTTTGCATGATGGCACCGTAAACCTGCACCCCGCTAAAATGCCCATGGGCGTAGTGCTTGACCCCCCAGGCTGCGCTGGGCATGCTGAGCGCCGATTGGGGTGCAACCGTGAGTTTTCGACGTCGTTCCAAGTGCTTTTGACGTTGAACGTACCCTGTGGCGATGGCTGCCTGGCTGTCGCCTTGTGTATTGGTGAACCCTGAACCCATCGGGGCTGCCATAAAAAACAGGATCATTTAATCAATGGCCACATACGAAATCCTGATAGCCGATGACCACCCGCTGTTTCGCAGTGCGTTGCATCAGGCCGTGACCCTGGGCCTTGGCCCCGACGTGCGCCTGGTTGAAGTGGCCAGCATTGCCGAGCTGGAAACCCGCCTTACCGAAAAATCCGATTGGGACCTGGTGCTGCTCGACCTGAACATGCCCGGCGCCTACGGTTTCTCGGGGCTGGTGCTCCTGCGTGGGCAATACCCGCAGATCCCCGTGGTGATGGTCTCTGCCCAGGAAGACGCCGACGTGGTGGTGCGTTCCAAGGAGTTTGGCGCCAGCGGCTTCATTCCAAAGTCCAGCGCGATGGAAGATATTCAGAAGGCCGTGCGCGCAGTGTTGGACGGTGATGTGTCCTGGCCGCCGCAGGCATTCGAACACATCAACGTGTCCGACGAAGCCAAGGCCGCCCGTGATGGCTTGGCCAGCTTGACGCCCCAGCAGTTTCGGGTGCTGACCATGGTCTGCGAAGGTTTGCTGAACAAGCAGATCGCCTATGAGCTGAGTGTGTCGGAAGCGACCATCAAGGCGCATGTCACGGCAATCTTTCGCAAATTGGGGGTGCGCACGCGGACCCAGGCGGCGCTGCTCTTGCAACAACTTGAGTCAATTGCGCAGCATTAAGTTGTTACCGATTCACGCTTTTTTGACTTTGCGTGATCTAGTTTCCCCACTTCTTTGGTTCAGTTGCCTACGTCTATGTCGCCTTTCAAGGGTCAAACCGGTCTCAAACGTATCTTCAATGCAGGGGGCTATTCCCTGGATGGCCTGCGCGCGGCTTTCACCGGTGAGGCGGCGTTCCGTCAACTGGTCTTGTTGAACGTCATCCTGATCCCGCTGAGTTTTTTCCTGCACGTCAGCCGTGTTGAGCGCGCGCTGCTGATTGCGGTGTGCCTGTTGGCCTTGATCGTTGAATTGCTCAATTCGGCGGTAGAAGCGGCGATCGACCGTATTTCCCTCGATCGCCATCCCTTGTCGAAAAACGCCAAGGACATGGGCAGCGCCGCGCAATTCGTGGCGTTGACCATGATCACCCTGGTGTGGGCCGTGATCCTGATCTGACGATCAGGCAATGCTCGGCAGCACGATCTCGTCGCTGCGCTGAACCCCGGCGGTGAAGGTCCGACATAGCTCCAGGAACTCGCGCATGGCCGAGGTCTGGTATTTCTGTTTATGCCAGATGAAGTAGAACTGCCGGGCCAGGTCCAGGTCCGGGGTTTCTACCGGCACCAGGCTGCCACGGCGAAATGCATCGCGCAGCGCCAGCCGGGAAATGCACCCGATGCCCAAACCCGATTCCACCGCCCGTTTGATCGCCTCGGTGTGCTCCAGCTCCAGGCGGATATTCAGCGCGCTGCGGTGATGGCGCATGGCCTGGTCAAAGGTTAGGCGCGTGCCGGAGCCTTGCTCCCGCAGGATCCAGGCCTCATGGGTCAATTCTTCCAGGGTGGCCACGCCGCGCTTGGCCAGGGGGTGCTGAGGTGCACAAAACACCACCAGCTCATCTTCCACCCAGGTTTGCACCTCGATATCTGGGTGGCTGCAGTCGCCTTCGATTAGACCCAGGTCAATTTCGTAGTGCGCAACCTGATGCACGATATTGGCCGTGTTCTGCACATGCAGCTTCACCTGGCTTTCGGGGTGCTGCTGCATGAAGCTGCCGATCAGCAGGGTGGCCAGGTAATTGCCAATGGTCAGGGTCGCGCCGACCGCCAGGGAGCCGAACCCGGACTTACCGTTGAGCAGGTCTTCGATCTCCTTGGCCTGGTCCAACAGCGCCACCGCTTGAGGCAACAGCTGATGGCCCAAGGCGTTGAGACTCAGGCGCTTGCCGGCACGGTCGAATAATTGGCAGCTGGATTGACGCTCCAGCTCGGTAATCGAGGTGCTGGCGGCGGATTGAGATAAGGCCAGAAGGCCAGCAGCGCGAGAGACGCTTTCCTGCTGGGCGACGGCGACGAAGACTTGCAGTTGACGGAGAGTAAATCGCATATCGATATAACCGATAACCCTTATCTTAATAATCCAGTTAACAGATATTGTCGCCGCCATTAGAATGCTGTGCAATTGCGCACTTCATCTTTGGCGCAGACCCATTTCCAGGAGTCCCCCGTACATGAGCAACATGAACCACGAGCGTGTCCTCAGTGTTCATCACTGGAACGACACTCTGTTCAGCTTCAAGTGCACCCGCGATCCGGGCCTGCGCTTCGAGAACGGTCAGTTCGTGATGATCGGCCTGCAACAGCCCAACGGCCGCCCGCTCATGCGCGCTTACTCCATTGCCAGCCCGAACTGGGAAGAGCATCTGGAGTTCTTCAGCATCAAGGTGCCGGATGGCCCGCTGACTTCCCAATTGCAGCACTTGAAGGAGGGCGACGAGATCATCATCAGCAAAAAACCGACAGGCACCCTGGTGCTTGACGATTTGAAGCCGGGCAAACACCTCTACCTGCTCAGCACCGGTACCGGCCTTGCTCCGTTCATGAGCGTGATCCAGGACCCGGAAACCTACGAGCGTTTCGAAAAAGTGATCCTGTGCCACGGCGTGCGCTACGTCAACGAAGTCGCTTACCGCGAATTCATCACCGAGCACCTGCCGCAGAACGAATTCTTCGGCGAGGCCCTGCGTGAGAAGCTGATCTACTACCCGACCGTGACCCGCGAGCCGTTCGAAAACGAAGGCCGCCTGACCGACCTGATGCGCAGCGGCAAGCTGTTCAGCGACATCGGTCTGCCACCGATCAACCCCGAGGACGACCGCGCCATGTTGTGCGGCAGCCC
Source organism: Pseudomonas sp. GW821-FHT09D08 (assembly GCF_059416305.1). Classification (NCBI taxonomy): domain Bacteria; kingdom Pseudomonadati; phylum Pseudomonadota; class Gammaproteobacteria; order Pseudomonadales; family Pseudomonadaceae; genus Pseudomonas; species Pseudomonas sp. GW821-FHT09D08. The sequence goes on along the minus strand of NZ_JBWKOX010000002.1, from coordinate 120,063 downwards.
AAGCATGTTGGACGAGACCAGCGAAGTGCTGAACAGCTTCGGCCTGAAAGTTTCGCCACGCATGCGTGAGCCGGGTGATTACTTGATCGAGCGCGCGTTCGTCGAGAAATAACTGCGGTAAAAAATGTGAGAGGGGGCTTGCTCCCGATGGCGATGGGTCAGTCGATATACACGTTGACTGATCCACTGCCATCGGGAGCAAGCCCCCTTCTACATTGGGTTACCGGTTTATCCCGCCGGCACCACTTCCAACACACAAATCATCCCTGCTTCAGGATAGTGCCAGCGCACATCCACATCCCAGAACTGCGCCCCGTATTCGCGTTCAGGCCCTGGCGTCTGGTAGGCCGGGCGTGGATCCTGTGCCAGACACTGATCGATCAACGCCACCAACGGCTCCCCAAGGCGCTGGGCATGGCCTTGTGCCTGCTGCAGTGCGCTCTTCAGCCACTGCACCGGAATCAGCTGCGGCGCACCACTGGCGATGCTGTTGGTGGCCGTGTCGATGATGTCGGCGTAGGGCACATACGGCTTGATATCCAATACCGGGGTGCCATCGAGCAAATCGATTCCGGAAATCCATAGCCGGCCCGGCTCGACCTTGTCCAGCTTGACCACTGACTGGCCAATCCCGTTGGGCCGATGAGTCGCGCGGGTCGCAAACACCCCCATGGACGTGTTGCCACCCAGGCGGGGCGGGCGCACTTTCAGGCGGGGCTTGTCTTCCAGGGCCTGGTGGAACAGAAACAACAGCCACACGTGGCTGACCTGCTCCAGGCCCTGTACCGCCTCGCCTTGGTCGAACGGCGCCACCAACTCCAGCACGCCCCGCGCGGCAGGCGCCAGTTGCGGTTGGCGCGGGATGGCGAACTTCTCCTTGAAGCAGGAGCGTACGAAACCGACCGGCGAGACCTGGTAACCCATGGCTTACGTGCGAACCCGCAGCGTCAGGCCCTTGAGGAAGTTGCGCAGCAGCTGGTCGCCACAGGTGCGGTAGTTGGTATGGCCGAACTTGCGGAACAGTGCGCTCAGCTCAGGCTTGGACACCGGGAATTCGGCGGCCTTGAGGATGGCGTGCATGTCGTCCTCCTTCAGTTCGAAGGCCACACGCAGTTTTTTGAGGATGATGTTGTTGGTCACCGGGGTTTCGATCGGCTGCGGCGGACGGCTTTCGTCCTTGCCGCGCTTGAAAATCACCAGGCCATCGAGGAAGTGGGCCATGACGTCATCCGGGCAGAACACAAAACCCTCTTCCTCGTCTTTCTTGAGGTAGGTCTGCAGGTCTTCCTTGGTCACGTCCATGCCGCCGAGCTTGATAAGCTCGACCATCTTGTTGTCGCTGATGTCGAGCATGTAGCGCACGCTGCGCAGTACGTCGTTGTGAATCATGGTGGGCAATCCTGGTTTTCAACGGTGGGCGCCGCCGGGTGGGGCGGTGCCTGGAAAGGGGGAGGCTGTTTAGAACTTTTCTTTGCCGGACAGATAACGCCATTGGCCAACCGGCACTTTGCCGATGGACACGCCGCCGATGCGAATGCGGCGGATAGCGACGACTTTCAGGCCAACGGCTTCGCAGAACAGGGCGATCACGCCCGGTTGCGGGTTTTTCATCGCAAAGCGCAGGCGATTTTCGTTCTGCCAGCTGGCTTTTACGGCTGGCAGCTCTTTGCCTTTGTAGGTCAGGCCGTGGTTCAGGCGGTTGAGGCCGTGGGCAACCATGTCGCCTTCAACCTCCACCACGTATTCCTGCTCGATCTTGGCGGCATCGGCGGTCAACTTGCGCAGAATCTTCCAGTCCTGAGTAAACACCAACAGGCCGCTGGCCTTGGCTTGCAGGTCGGCGCTGGCGGTCAGGCGCAGGAAGTGGCCCTTGAGCGGACGCTTGCTGAAGCGGTGTTCCTCCGAGAGGGTTTCGGCGCTGATCGAGGCCATTGCCGTCTCGGCATCGACACCGGCCGGGGCGTGGAACAGGATGGTCACCGGCTCTGGCGCAGTGGCCTTGGCCTCCGGGTCCAGTTCGACCTTCTGGGTGGTGATCTTGAATTGCGGCTCGTCGATCACTTCACCGTCCACCGAGACCCAGCCGCCTTCGATAAACAGCTCAGCCTCCCGACGGGAGCAACCGACCAGTTCGATAAGGCGTTTGGAGAGGCGTATGGGGTCAGTCATGACAAGGGCCGTAACAAAAGGGGGCGGCTATTGTACCTGTGTGGGCGCGGTTAATCCCGGCCCCATTTCATTTAGCCCTGACGGGCGTTTTGTTGTTGCTGGCGCAGGCGCAGGTGCAGCAACGGATAGGGCTGCCCCAGGCCGTCATGCTCGGTGCGTCCGACCACTTCGAAACCCTGCTTGAAATAAAACCCCAAGGCTTGCGGGTTCTGCTCGTTGACGTCGAGTTCGTCGGCGTTCATGCGCTCGATTGCATAACGCAGCAACTGCCGGCCGAGGCCTTGCCCGCGGTATTGCGGGTCGATGAACAGCATCTCCACCTTACCGCACGCCACCCCGGCAAACCCGGTGATGCGTTGGCGCGAGTCACGGGTGCAGATCAGCATCACCGAATCCAGGTAGCGGGTCAGCAGCAGGTTTTTCAGCAATACGATGTAACTGTCCGGCAAAAAATCATGGGTGGCCCGCACCGAGGCCTCCCAGATGCGCGCCAGCTCCGCGTAGTCGCTGGTTTTAGGTGTGTGGATAACCGAATGCTGACGCATGCCCGCTGCCCCTTGCGATGATTGGCGCTGATGGGCAAAACGATAGACCTAAAAAAGCCCCGCATCTTGTCCAGAAGCAGGGCTTTTCAAGTTTTTTCGATCAGTCGCGCTTTTCAGCCCACAGATCGTACTCATCAGCGTCGGTCACGGTGCACCAGACCTTGTCACCCGGCTTCAAGCCGCTGGCATCGTCGATAAACACGTTACCGTCGATTTCCGGTGCATCGAAGAAGCAACGGCCGACTGCGCCTTGCTCGTCGACTTCGTCGATCAGTACCTCGATTTCCTTGCCGATACGCAGTTGCAGGCGCGCCGAGCTGATTGCCTGTTGGTGCGCCATGAAGCGCTCCCAACGGTCCTGCTTGACGTCGTCCGGGACCACGGCCAGGTCCAGCAGGTTGGCCGGGGCACCTTCCACGGGCGAGTACTGGAAGCAACCCACACGGTCCAGTTGCGCTTCGGTCAGCCAGTCCAGCAGGTACTGGAAGTCTTCTTCGGTTTCGCCGGGGAAGCCGACGATGAAGGTCGAACGGATGATCAGCTCGGGGCAGATCTCGCGCCAGTTCTTGATGCGCGCCAGGGTCTTGTCTTCGAAGGCCGGGCGTTTCATGGCCTTGAGCACTTTCGGGCTGGCGTGCTGGAACGGGATGTCCAGGTACGGCAGGATCTTGCCGGCGGCCATCAACGGGATCAGCTCGTCCACGTGCGGGTACGGGTAGACGTAGTGCAGGCGCACCCACACGCCCAGGCTGCTGAGGGCTTCGCAGAGTTCGGTCATGCGGGTTTTCACCGGCGCGCCGTTCCAGAAGCCGGTGCGGTATTTCACGTCGACGCCGTAGGCGCTGGTGTCCTGGGAGATCACCAGCAGCTCCTTGACGCCGGACTTGACCAGGCGCTGGGCCTCGTCGAGTACGTCACCCACCGGACGGCTGACCAGCTTGCCGCGCATCGACGGGATGATGCAGAAGCTGCAGCTGTGGTTGCAGCCTTCGGAAATCTTCAGGTACGCATAGTGACGCGGGGTCAGCTTGATGCCTTGGGGCGGCACCAGGTCGATCAGCGGGTTGTGATCCTGGCGCGGCGGCACCACCTCGTGCACGGCATTGACTACCTGCTCGTACTGCTGCGGGCCGGTCACGGCCAGTACGCTGGGGTGCACGTTGCGGATATTGCCTTCTTCCACACCCATGCAGCCGGTCACGATGACCTTGCCGTTTTCCTTGATGGCTTCGCCGATCACTTCCAGGGACTCTGCCTTGGCCGAGTCGATAAAGCCGCAGGTGTTGACCACCACCACATCGGCGTCCTGGTAAGTGGACACCACGTCATAGCCTTCCATGCGCAGTTGCGTGAGGATGCGTTCGGAATCGACGAGCGCCTTCGGGCAACCCAGGGAAACAAAGCCAACCTTGGGGTTGGCTTTTGCGGTGGTGGTGGACATGTCTAACCTCGGTATTGAATGACGCCGCCAGTCGGGCACGACAGGGCTGCGGACGGGCGCTTGCTGCGCCTCTGATCAAAAAGTGCGCAATTCTAGCGACGGGCAACGCACTTGACCAGCTTTATGCAGGGAAATGCGACGAGTGCTGTGTTGGGTGAATCGCCCAGCCCTTACACGTTCTTAAGCCCGGACGTCCTGCTCTGTGCGGTGCGTTACAACTTTAGACATGCCCACACCTAACGCCTGAAGCACTTTCAGGAGAGTGGAAAGCTTTGGGTCGCCGCCGACGCCGAGGGACCTATAGAGATTTGCTCTATTGAGGCCCGTGTTCTGCGACAGACTGAGCATCCCGCCGCGAGCGTCCGCCACTCGACGGATAGCGACAAGGAACGCGTCTTCCCCACCCGCTTCATCGATTTCCTCAAGCGCGACAGATAGATATTCCAAGGCAAATGCTTCGTCGTCTCGGAGCATTTCAAGAACACTATCTTCATGAGAACGAGTACGAATGGTCATTTTTGCTGCACCTTGTAAGATTTCCAGAGGGCCTTGGCCTGATCAATGTCGTTCTGCTGCCTGGCCTTTGAGCCGCCGCCCAACAGGAAAACAATTTTTCGATCCTGGATTGCGTAATACACACGAAACCCAGGCCCGAAGTCGAGTTTCATCTCAAAGACCCCGTCACCCACCGACTCGGTAACACCAAAGTGGCCAAGGGAAGCTCGATCCACTCTGGTGGTGATTCTTGCCTTTGAACGCGTGTCTTGCACGGTGTCCAGCCAAGCCTGGTAGATATCCACCCCGTTGACTGAAAGTACGTGTTTCACTTCGTACATGCGGAATGTACCTTAAAAGAGACAGGGCAATGATTGAGTTTTTATATCGACTACGCACGTGATGCAGGCGCGCGATTTATTGATCAGGCAAGGTGGCCAAGGAGCTTGCGCATACACCGCTGAGGCTGCGCTACTGAGCCGGGCGGAAAATATACGGTTGGCCGTAAATGTGATCAATGCAGGCAAAAAGGCTCCAAAATGCCGCTTCATCTACGACTGACGGTGTAAATCGATACCCGAATCACTTGAGCAGGGAAATACGACGACCGCTGCGCTATGCTTCGCGCCGTTGCGCACGGGGAAAACCCTTGGGTCAATAAAACGTCTGTTACGAGAAGTAAAACAGCGCATGCTAGGGTCAGCTTAGACGCGCTGTTTATAAGAGACCTCAGGTCAAAGGGCAGGAGTGGTTGATGGGTCAGGCAAGTAGTCAGGCAGCAGGTGCCGAGCATTCCAACGCAAAGCCGATCGGCATGCTGGTGGCAGCGGTCGGGGTGGTTTACGGCGATATCGGTACCAGCCCGCTCTATACCCTCAAAGAGGTGTTCAACGGTGGTTATGGGGTGCAGGTCAACCATGACGGTGTGCTGGGGATCCTGGCGCTGATCTTCTGGTCGTTGATCTGGGTGGTGTCGATCAAGTACATGCTGTTCGTGCTGCGCGCCGATAACCAGGGCGAAGGCGGCATCATGGCCCTGACCGCGTTGGCGCGACGGGCGGCGGGGGAGCGCAAGAAGTTGCGCAGTTTCCTCGTGGTGTGTGGCCTGTGCGGTGCGGCGTTGTTCTATGGCGACAGCATGATTACCCCGGCGATTTCGGTGCTGTCGGCCATTGAGGGCCTGGAACTGGCGTTCGACGGCCTGGAAAAATGGGTGGTGCCGATCGCCCTGGTGGTGCTGGTGGCGCTGTTCCTGATCCAGAAGCACGGTACCGACCGCATCGGCAAGTTGTTCGGGCCGGTGATGGTGACCTGGTTCCTGGTGCTGGGGGGCCTCGGCGTGTATGGCATTACCCTGCACCCTGAAGTGCTCAATGCCCTGAACCCGATGTGGGGCGTGCGTTTCTTCGAGGCCCACCCTGGCATTGGCGTGGCGATCCTCGGCGCGGTAGTGCTGGCGTTGACCGGTGCCGAGGCGCTGTATGCCGACATGGGCCACTTCGGCCGCAAACCCATCGCCCGCGCCTGGTTCATCCTGGTGTTGCCGGCGCTGGTGCTCAACTATTTCGGCCAGGGCGCCATGTTGCTGGGCGACCCGGAAGCCGCACGCAACCCGTTCTACCTGTTGGCGCCAAGTTGGGCGCTGATCCCGCTGGTGGTGCTGTCCACCCTGGCCACGGTGATTGCGTCCCAGGCGGTGATTTCCGGTGCGTTCTCGTTGACGCGCCAGGCGATCCAGCTGGGTTATATCCCGCGCATGCACATTCAACACACCTCAAGCGCCGAACAGGGCCAGATCTATATCGGTGCGGTGAACTGGTCGCTGATGGTCGGCGTGATCCTGCTGGTGCTGGGTTTCGAGTCCTCCAACGCACTGGCGTCGGCCTACGGCGTGGCGGTGACGGGGACCATGTTGATGACCACCATCCTGGTGTCGGCAGTCATGCTGTTGCTGTGGAAATGGCCACCGATTCTGGCCGTGCCGGTCCTGGTCTGCTGCCTGTTGGTGGACGGGCTGTACTTCGCGGCCAACGTGCCGAAGATCATTCAGGGCGGCGCCTTCCCGGTATTGGCGGGGATTGTGCTGTTCGTGCTGATGACCACCTGGAAGCGCGGCAAGCAATTGCTGGTGGACCGCCTCGATGAAGGTGGCCTGCCGTTGCCGATCTTCATCAGCAGCATCCGCGTGCAGCCGCCGCATCGCGTGCAGGGTACCGCCGTGTTCCTTACCGCGCGCCCGGACGCCGTGCCCCATGCGCTGTTGCACAACCTGTTGCATAACCAGGTGCTGCATGAACAGGTGGTGTTGCTGACGGTGGTCTACGAAGACATTCCGCGTGTCCCGGCCTCACGGCGCTTCGAGGTGGATTCCTACGGCGAGGGGTTCTTTCGCGTGATCCTGCACTTCGGCTTTACCGATGAGCCGGACGTCCCCGAAGCGTTGAAGCTGTGCCATTTGGACGGCCTGGATTTCAGTCCGATGCGCACCACGTACTTCCTCAGCCGTGAAACCGTCATCGCCTCCCGCATCAAGGGCATGGCCCGTTGGCGCGAAGCGTTGTTTGCATTCATGCTCAAGAACGCCAACGGCAACCTGCGGTTCTTCAAGCTCCCGGTCAACCGAGTGATCGAATTGGGCACCCAGGTCGAAATGTAAGCCTGCGCGGTACGGGAGCCGGCAATCGGCTCCCGCTTTACGTCTGAACCCTGTGCAATCCACGGTTGTCGACTAGGCTCTAAGCACTGTTGTGTAGGAGCGGGCTTGCCCGCGAAAAATGTCACGGTAACGCGTTAATCCTGGATAGACGCGGCGCCTATGAGGCCTTCGCGAGCAAGCTCGCTCCTACAAAAGTGCCCAAAAGCCAAGAAGAGGTGCGCCATGAGTCAGCTGCTCGAACCCTATACCCTGCGCCAATTGACCCTGCTCAACCGCATCGCCGTGTCGCCGATGTGTCAGTACTCAAGTGTCGATGGCCTGGCCAACGACTGGCACCTGGTCCATCTCGGCAGCCGCGCGGTCGGGGGCGCCGGGCTGATATTCACCGAAGCCACCGCCGTAACCGCCGATGGCCGCATCACGGCCGAAGACCTGGGCCTGTGGAACGACGAACAGATCGAACCCCTGCGGCGCATCACACGGTTTATCGCCGCCCAGGGCGCGGTGGCGGGCATCCAGCTGGCCCATGCCGGGCGCAAGGCCAGCACCCACCGGCCATGGATCGGCAAGCACGGCAGCGTCAAGCCGCAAGACGGTGGCTGGGTGCCGGTGGGGCCGTCGCCGATTGCCTTTGACCCGCAGCACACACAACCCAAGCCTTTGGATGAGGCGCAGATCCAGCAAGTGATCGCCGATTTTGTCGCCGCCGCCAGGCGCGCCCTGACCGCCGGTTTTGAAGTGGTGGAAATCCACGCCGCCCATGGTTACCTGCTGCATCAATTCCTCTCGCCCATCAGCAACCAGCGGCAGGACCAATATGGAGGCTCCTTCGAGAACCGTATCCGCCTGGTGCTGCAAGTGACCGAGGCCGTGCGCGAGGCCTGGCCCCAGGAGCTGCCACTGTTCGTGCGGGTGTCGGCCACCGATTGGGTGGAAGATGGCTGGAACCCCGATGAAACCGTGGAACTGGCGCGCCGTCTCAAAGACCTGGGCGTGGACCTGATCGACGTGTCTTCCGGCGGCACTGCCGCCAACGCCGAAATCCCCACCGGCCCTGGCTACCAGACGCGCTTTGCCGAGCGTGTACGCAAGGAGTCGGGCATCGCCACCGGCACCGTCGGCATGATCACCGAACCGGCCCAGGCCGAGCACATCCTGCGTACCTGCCAGGCCGACATCATCTTCCTGGCGCGTGAACTGCTGCGTGACCCTTACTGGCCGTTGCATGCCGATGATGATCTGGGCGGGCGCAAGGCCATTTGGCCGGCTCAGTACCAACGAGCGACCCATCGGGACCAACCGATCCATGAGTCTGACTTGAGGGATTGATCCTGCGTCGGCGCCATCGAAACCCACCTTGAACCGGTGGGTTTTTTTTGCCTGCTGCTGTGGGATGGGGTTGTAGGTATTTGTTACCGAAGTGATTTTTTAAGTGAATACTCTAAAAAAATCCCACGCGTAACGAGATTGTTTCTACGCTTAGGGTACGACTGATTTCTGGCCCAGGGAGTCAGTCTGTTTGTACACCGAGGCATTGCGCTCCCCGGGAAACGGTTTGTGGGCACAGGAGTTTTTGATCGATATCAGGAGAAACAGTCCATGGCCAAGTCCTATGGTGTAGCGGGTGCGGTGGTGTCTTTTTTTACCCGCAGGGTGTCCTTGCGTGGCCGCAGGTTGAGTTCGGACGAAGCCGAATTACTGGCGCAGTATCGCGCCCTGACCGAAAACGATCAGGTGGCGATGCGGTATCTGATTGGAGCGATGAAGAGTGTGTCGCGGTTCTGATGCCGTGCCCGAGGATCGTTCCCACGCGAGCGTGGGAACGATCTGGATCAGGTGTACTTGCGCTGTTCCGGTGCCGGCGGGAAGTACTGATACAACCAGGTTTCACTCAGGGTGCGGTCCTGGGTGCGAATAAACAGCCGCAGTTCCACCGGCTCTACGCTGTCGCTGGTCGGGTACCAGTCGAACAGGATGCGGTAGCCCTTGATGTTGTCGAGCACCAGCACGCTGAAGTCTTTCACTTCGCCGTGGGAGCAGGTCACCACCGGCTCGATCCCGGTGCCGGCCGGCAAGCGGTCCAGGCCGCCGCCCTTGAAGTCCACGGCAAACCGGCGCGCCCACACTGGCGGGTAGTGCTCGCCCGGCGCCCAACCTTCGGTAAAGCCGCCCATGCCGGAACGGGTCGCATCGACTTGCGCCAGCGGTGTGCTGACCGGGGGCAGGGCGCTCCAGTACAGCTTGTAGCCATAGTTGAGTGAATCGCCAGCCGCCACCGGCTTTTTCGGGGTCCAGAAGGCCACGATGTTGTCCAGGGTCTCGCCGGTGGTGGGGATTTCCAACAGGTCGATCGAGCCTTCGCCCCAGGCGGTGGTCGGTTCGACCCACAGGCTTGGACGCTTGCTGTACCAGTCGACGGTGTCCTGGTAGCTGGCGAACTCATGGTCGGTCTGCACCAGGCCGAAACCTTTCGGGTCGGTGTCGGCGAACGCGTTGAACTGCAGCTTGGCCGGGTTATTCAACGGGCGGCAAATCCACTCGCCATTACCCCGCCACATCGCCAGGCGGTCCGAGTCGTGGATCTGTGGGTGGATGGTGTCGCACATGCGGCGCTCGTGGGTGCCGCAACTGAACATGCTGGTCATGGCGGCGATGCCCAACTGTTCGATGGCGGTACGTGCGTTGATATGGGCGTCGATGGCCATCACCACCTGGTTGGCCTGGCAGTCGATATCGAAGCGGTAGGCACCGGTGGCGCTCGGCGAGTCGAGCAGAGCGTAGACCACAAAGCGGGTCGCGTTCTTGTCCGGGGTCTCGAACCAGAACTGCGTGAAATCGGGGAACTCTTCGCGTTTTTTTGCGTAGGTATCAATCGCCAGGCCACGGGCGGAGAGGCCGTACTGGCCGGTGGAATCCACCGCGCGGAAGTAGCTGGCGCCGAGAAACGACAGCACGTCATGGCGATCCAGTTCCGGCGCCTTGAACAACTTGAAGCCGGAGAAACCCAGGTCGCCGGTCAGCTGTTTGGTGTCGACGGTGGTTTTTTCATAATTGAACAGTGAAGGGCGGAAATGCACTTCGCGGGCTTCACGGGTCTTGGGGTCGACGCTGTGCATGCGCACCGGTGTCTTGAAGCCCATGCCGACGTGGAAGAACTGCACGTCGAGCTGGCCGTTCAATTCCTTCCACAGCGAATGGTTGCCGTCGTAGCCGATGGCGTTGAAATTCTGCGGGGTCATGGTCGCCAGGGTGGGCGGTAGCAACTGTTTGGTGTCTTTATACGCGGTTCCGGCGAGTTGTTTGGCTTGGGCCTTGAGCGTTTCAAAATCGAACGCCACGGCCTTGCCATCGGCGGCACGGTTCCCGGCCCAGGCCTGCGCGGCAAGCAGGCCGCTGGCTGATAAACCGGTGTAGGCCGCAATGGCCATGGAGGCTTTGAGCAAATTCCTGCGGTGCATAGAGACAACCTGTCGTGAGCAAATCCCGCGCCGTTCCTGGCACGTGCTGGATCAGAAATTACGGTTCGGACATGCCTTCGGCCAAACGCAACGGACATTAAACAGACGCCGGATAGCTTAAGCGGTTCGATGGAGAAGGAAAATTGATTGATGGCGGGGTGATGGCATTGCAAATGCGACAAGACATTTCCGACGCTGTGAGTGAACACATTACCCACGAATTATGAAGATCCAAATGTAGGAGCGAGCTTGCTCGCGAAGAACGTCAACGATAACGCGGAGATTCTGATTAACCGCAGTGCTCTTGCGTTCTTCGCGAGCAAGCTCGCTCCTACAATAAAGCGTTACGGCACTTGGGGGATCAGTGCTTGAACATCACATGCCGAACCGTGGTGTAGTCCTCCAAGCCATACATGGACATATCCTTGCCATACCCCGACAGTTTCTGACCACCGTGGGGCATTTCGCTGACGAGCATGAAATGGGTGTTTACCCAGGTGCAGCCGTACTGCAGGCGCGCGGCCAGGCGATGGGCGCGTCCTACGTCGGCGGTCCATACCGATGACGCCAACCCGTAGTCCGAATCATTGGCCCAGCCCAGCACCTGCACCTCATCGGTGAACTTGGTCACCGACACCACCGGCCCGAACACCTCGCGGCGCACGATCTCATCGTCCTGTTGCGCATCGGCGAGTACGGTCGGCTCAAAGAAGAAACCATTGCCTTCCACCGCCTTGCCACCGGTGACCAGGCGGATATGCGGCTGCGCCACGGCGCGTTCGACAAACCCGGCAACCCGGTCGCGGTGTTGCGCAGTGATCAACGGCCCCAGCTCAGTGGCCGGGTCATCCTGCAAGCCGTATTTGATGCTGGCGACCGCCGCGCCGAGTTTCTCCACAAAGGCGTCGTAGATGTCCGCCTGCGCATAAATCCGGCACGCTGCGGTGCAGTCCTGGCCGGCATTGTAGAAGCCGAAGGTACGAATGCCTTCCACCGCTGCATCGATATCCGCGTCGTTGAAGATGATCACGGGCGCCTTGCCGCCCAGCTCCATGTGCAGGCGCTTCACGCTGTCGGCGGTGCTGGAGATGATATTCGCGCCGGTGGCGATGGAGCCGGTCAGCGACACCATGCGCACTTTCGGGTGGTTCACCAGCGGACTGCCCACGGTAGGCCCACGGCCGAACACAAGGTTGAGTACTCCGGCCGGGAAAATCTCCGACGCCAACTCGACCATCCGCAACGCGGTCAGCGGGGTTTGCTCCGACGGCTTGAGCACCACGGTATTGCCCGCCGCCAGGGCCGGTGCGATTTTCCAGGCGACCATCATCAACGGGTAGTTCCACGGCGCGATGGACGCGATCACGCCTACCGGGTCGCGACGGATCATCGAGGTGTGGCCGGGCAAGTATTCACCACCGGCCGAACCGCTCATGCATCGGCTGGCGCCGGCGAAGAAGCGGAACACGTCGGCAATTGCCGGGATCTCGTCGTTCAGCGCGGCGCTGTAGGGCTTGCCGCAGTTGTCCGATTCCAGCTTGGCCAGTTCTTCGCCGTGGGCCTCGATCACGTCGGCCAGTTTCAGTAGCAACAGCGAGCGATCCTTGGGCGCGGTCTGCGACCAGCCTTCGAAGGCCGCATCGGCGGCGCGCACGGCGGCGTCGACCTGGGCTTCGCTGGCTTCTTTGATTTCCACCAGCACGCGGCCCAATGCCGGGTTGAACACCGCTTGCGCCGGGCCTTCGCCTTCGACCAGATGGCCGTTGATCAAGAGTTTGGTTTGCATGGTTCAGTCCTCTAGAAAGCGATCGTTATGTCACTGAATAAACCGGCTCTGAATGTGGGAGAGGGCTCGGTGTCTTCAATAAAAAATTATTTACCACCACTCCCTGCCACGCTTTCACCACCGCGGGTCAGGTAATAGGCACCCAGGATCGGGAACATCGTCACCAGCATCACCAGCATCGCGACCACATTGGTCACCGGCACATCCCGTGGCCGGCTCAATTGGTTGAGCAACCACAGCGGCAACGTACGTTCGTGGCCGGCGGTGAAAGTGGTGACGATGATTTCGTCGAACGACAGCGCAAACGCCAGCATGCCTCCGGCCAGCAGCGCCGAGCCGAGGTTGGGCATGATGATGTAGCGGAAGGTCTGCCAGCCGTCGGCGCCCAGGTCCATCGAAGCTTCGATCAGGCTGTGGGATGTGCGGCGCAGGCGGGCGATGACGTTGTTGTAGACGATCACCACGCAGAACGTCGCGTGGCCGACGATGATGGTGAACATCCCCGGCTCGATGCCCAGGGTCTTGAAGGTCGCCAGCAACGCAATACCGGTGATGATCCCCGGCAGCGCAATCGGCAGGATCAACATCAGCGACACGCCTTGCTTGCCAAAGAACTCGCGGCGATACAGCGCCGCCGAGGCCAGGGTGCCCAGCACCATGGCAATCAGGGTGGCGATGGCGGCGATCTGCAGCGACAGCTTGATCGCTTCCAGCACATCCGGCCGGGCGAAGGCCACGCTGAACCACTTCAGGGTAAAGCCCTGGGGCGGAAAGCTGAACGCGGCTTCTTCGGTGTTGAAGGCGTAGAGGAAGATGATCAGGATCGGGAAGTGCAGGAATACCAACCCGCCCCAGGCTGCGATCTTCAAGCCTAATGATGATTTCTCAGAGTGCATCGAAGGCCCCCAGGCGTTTGACGATGGACAGGTAAACCGCGATCAGCACGATCGGCACCAGGGTGAACGCCGCGGCCATGGGCATATTGCCGATGGCGCCTTGCTGGGCGTAGACCATGCCGCCGACGAAGTAACCCGGCGGGCCCACCAGTTGCGGCACGATGAAATCGCCCAGGGTCAGCGAAAACGTGAAGATCGAACCGGCGGCAATCCCCGGCACCGACAGCGGCAGGATTACCTGCATGAAGGTCTGGCGCGGCTTGGCGCCGAGGTCGGCGGAGGCTTGCAGCAACGACGGCGGCAAGCGCTCCAGGGACGCCTGGATCGGCAGGATCATAAAGGGCAGCCAGATATAGACGAACACCATGAAGCGCCCCAGGTGCGAGGTGCTCAAGGTGCTGCCGCCCACGCCGGGAATGCCCAGCACGAACTGCAACACCGGTTCCAGGCCCAGGTGCTGCACGAACCACTGCGCCACGCCGCCCTTGGCCAGCAGCAAGGTCCAGGCATACGCCTTGACGATGTAGCTGGCCCACATCGGCATCATCACCGCGATATAGAAGAACGCCTTGGTCTTGCCGGTGGTGTAGCGCGCCATGTAGTAGGCGATCGGGAAGGCGACGATGGCGCTGGCGATTGACACCACGATCGCCATGCCCAGGGTGCGCAGGATGATGTCGAAGTTCGACGGCTGGAACAGCGCGGCGAAGTTGGCCAGGGTCAGGTCCGGGGTGACCGCCATGGTGAAGTCGTCAAAGGTATAGAAGCCTTGCCATAGCAGGGTCAGCAACGAACCCAGGTAGATCGCGCCGAACCAGATCAGCGGCGGAACCAGCAGCATCGCCAGGTACAGGTTGGGCTTGCGGTACAGCAGGTTGGAAAACCTGCGCATCGGCGGTTGGGAAAGGGCCAGGCTCATGTCACACCTCGCCTGCGCGGTCAGTCAGCGGCGTCATGGCTTCTCGCGCCCAACGGGCGGTGATGGACTGGCCTACCTGATGGCCGCTGCTGATGTCCAGCCACTGGTTGTTGGCCTGGCTGATGTTCAGCGCCTGGCCGTTTTCCAGTTTCAGTTCATAACGGGTGGCGCTGCCCTGGTACTGGATGTCGTGCAGCAAGCCGCTGATTTCCACTTCGCCGGCGCCCAGCGGGCCCTCGGCAAACCGTACGTGTTCCGGGCGAATCGAAAACGGCTGCGCACTGCCGCTGAGGCGCTGGGCCAACTCGCCGCGAATCACGTTGGAGGTGCCGACGAATTCGGCGACGAACGCGGTGGCCGGTTTCATGTACAGGTTGCGCGGGGTGTCGACCTGTTCGATACGGCCCTTGTTGAACACCGCCACACGGTCGGACATCGACAGCGCTTCGGTCTGGTCGTGGGTCACGAAGATAAAGGTGATGCCGAGCTGGCGTTGCAGCTTCTTCAGCTCGCTTTGCATCTGTTCGCGCAGCTTGAGGTCGAGGGCGCCCAAGGGTTCATCGAGCAGCAACACACGGGGGCGATTGACCAGGGCACGGGCCAGGGCTACCCGTTGGCGTTGGCCGCCGGAGAGTTGCACCGGCTTGCGCTCGCCGTAGCCACCGAGTGCGACCATTCCCAAGGCTTCTTCGGCGCGGTTGAGGCGTTCGGTCTTGCCCACGCCTTTGACCTTGAGGCCATAGGCGACGTTATCGCGCACGTTCATATGGGGGAACAGTGCGTAATCCTGGAATACCGTGTTTACGTCACGCTGATACGGCGGCAAGCCAGCGGCTTCCTCGCCATGAATGCGGATCGAGCCTGCGCTCGGCTGCTCGAAACCGGCGATCAGGCGCAGGCAGGTGGTCTTGCCCGAGCCGGATGGGCCGAGCATGGAAAAGAACTCGCCGTCCTGGATATCGATGGAAACCCGGTCAACGGCTTTCACTTCGCCGAACTGACGGGAAACGTGGGTGAATTGGACTGCAAGCGTCATGGTGCGGTGCTCCAAAAAGGCGCGGGTGGTCGCAGCGCCCGGCCTGGACTGCTGAAAAAACAAAACATCCGTGAATGCGGTCGATGTGGGAGGGGGCAAGCCTCCTCCCACAGGGGATCTATGCCGTCTGCATAGTCTTAGCGGCCGCCCATGATCGCGATGTAGTCCTGGGTCCAGCGGCTGTACGGCACGAACTTGCCGCCCTCGGCCTGCGGGGTTTTCCAGAAGGCGATCTTGTCGAACTGGTCGAAGCCGTTGGTCTTGCAACCCTCGGCGCCGAGCAGTTCGCTTTCCTTGCAGGCTGCGGGCACCGCCGGCAGCGAGCCGAACCAGGCGGCGACATCGCCTTGGACTTTGGGCTGCAGCGACCAGTCCATCCACTTGTAGGCGCAATTCGGGTGTTTGGCCTCGCTGTGCAACATGGTGGTGTCGGCCCAGCCGGTGGCGCCTTCCTTGGGAATGGTCGAAGCAATCGGCTGCTTCTCGTTTTGCAGGCCGTTGACCTGATACGGCCAGGCGCTGGAGGCCACCACGCCTTCGTTCTTGAAGTCGCTCATTTGCACGGTGGTGTCATGCCAGTAGCGGTGGATCAACGGCTGCTGCGCGCGCAACAGGTCGAGCACAGCCTTGTACTGGGTTTCGGTCAGCTCGTACGGGCTCTGGATCCCCAGTTCCGGCTGGGTGCTCTTGAGGTACAGCGCCGCATCGGCGATGTAGATCGGACCGTCATAGGCCTGCACACGACCTTTGTTCGGCTTGCCGTCTGGCAGGTTTTGCGCATCGAACAGCACATTCCAGCTGGTGGGCGCGGTCTTGAACACGGTGGTGTTGTACATCAGCACGTTCGGCCCCCACTGGTACGGGGTGCCGTAGGTCTGCTGGCCCACCACGTACCACGGCGCATCCTTGAGGCGCGGGTCGATGTTCTTCCAGTTGGGGATCAACGCCGTGTTGATCGGTTGCACACGCTTGCCGACGATCAATCGCAGCGACGCATCCCCGGACGCGGTGACCAGGTCATAACCGCCCTTGGCCATCAAACTGACCATTTCGTCAGAGGTGGCGGCGGTTTTCACATTGACCTTGCAGCCGGTTTCCTTCTCGAAACCTGTGACCCAGTCGTAGGCCTTGTCGCTTTCGCCACGTTCGATATAGCCGGGCCAGGCGACGATATCCAACTGGCCTTCACCAGCGCCCACCGCCTTGAGCGGTTCGGCGGCCTGGATACTGACGCTGGCCAGCAGCGCGGTGGTCAAGGCACTGAGCAGTGCGGTCTTATGCGCAGACATGGGGATTCCCTCTTCTTTAATTATGGTCGGGGCAGTGTGTGAAGCCGTGACGCATGAGCTTAGTTGTTGTTTTAAAGATGCTGGCCGTGGCGGGCCATGATGTGGCGCACCACGCTGTAGTCCTGTAGCGAATCGCTGGACAGATCTTTCCCATACCCCGAGCGCTTCAAGCCGCCGTGTGGCATTTCGCTGACCAGCATGAAATGGCTGTTGATCCAGGTGCAGCCGTATTGCAGGCGTGCGGCGACCTGCATGGCCTTGTCCAGGTTCTGGGTCCAGACGGAGGAGGCCAGGCCGTATTCGGAAGCGTTGGCCCAGTCCACCGCCTGTTCCAGTTCGTCGAAGCGGGTCACGGTGACCACCGGGCCGAACACTTCGCGCTGGACGATTTCATCGTTCTGCTTGCAACCGGCGAGCAGCGTCGGCTGGTAATAGAAGCCGGCCCCGGAATGCACGGCCGCGCCGGTGACCCGCTCGATATGCGGCTGGCCGAGGGCGCGCTCGACAAAGCTGGCCACGCGGTCGCGCTGGCGTGTGCTGATCAGCGGGCCGAGTTCGTTATCGGCATCGCGCTTGCTGGCGAAGCGCAGGCTGCTGACGGCTGCGCCCAGTTCGGCGACCAATTTGTCGTGGATGCCCGCCTGGGCGTAGATGCGGCACGCCGCGGTGCAGTCCTGGCCGGCGTTGTAGTAACCGTAGGCACGCACGCCTTCGACCACGGCTTGCAGGTCGGCGTCGTTGCATACGATCACCGGCGCCTTGCCGCCCAATTCCAGGTGTGTGCGCTTGAGAGTCTTGGAGGCGGCCTGCAGGATTTTCTGGCCGGTGACGATGTCGCCGGTCAGCGAGACCATGCGCACCTTGGGGTGGCTGACCAGATGGCTGCCGACGCCTTCACCGCCACCGCACAGAATGTTGATGACCCCGCGTGGTAACACGTCCTTCAGGACCGGGGCCAATGCGAGGATCGACAGCGGCGTGTGTTCCGACGGCTTGAACACCAAGGTATTACCGGCCGCCAGCGCCGGGGCGATCTTCCACGCGGCCATCATCAGCGGGTAGTTCCACGGCGCAATCGAGGCCACCACGCCAATCGGATCGCGGCGCACCATGCTGGTGTAGCCCGGCAGGTATTCGCCGCTGAGCTGGCCGGTCTGGCAGCGCACGGCGCCGGCGAAGAAGCGGAACACATCGATGGTGGCGCTCAAGTCATCCTGGCGCGCCAGGTGCAACGGCTTGCCGCAGTTCAGCGATTCCAGGCGGGCGAGGTAGTCGGCGTGTTTCTCGATGGCGTCGGCGATGCCCAGCAGGATGTTCGAGCGTTGTTGCGGCGTGGTCCGCGACCAGCCGGCAAAAGCGCGGTGCGCGGCGAGGATCGCACTTTCGACCTGCTCGGTGCTGGCTTCGGCGATCTGGGTGAGCACTTCGCCGGTGGCCGGGTTGAGGATCGGCTCGGCAACGCCCTGGCCCTGGACCAGTTCGCCGTCGATCAGCAACGAAGTGAGCAGCGGGGTGGGCGCGCCGGACATTTTTCGTGAACTCTTTTCTTGTGTGGTCATGGGCGTTCTCTTACAAGGCGCCTGACCTTCTCTTATGGATAGACAGAGACTAGAGGTCAGGCGCGAGGTCAACAAATACTAAATACTGAATGCAACATTCGATTAAATAGATGGCTTGCGTGGGTGTGGTTGTTCCCGCGCCACGGTGAGGAACGGATCCACCAAGGCCGGCCGCGCGGTGCCCCGACGCCAGGCCAGGCCGACGTCCAGGGTCTGGCTGAGGTCGGCAATCGGCCGCGCTTCAATAATGTCGCCCTCCAGGGACCAGGGGCGGTAGGTCATGTCCGGTTGGATCGACACGCCCAGGCCCGCGGCCACCAGGCTGCGCACCGCCTCGGTGGAGGCGGTGCGCAGGGTCACGCGCGGCTGCAGGCCGGCAGCGGCCCACAGGCGCTGGGCGTTATGCCCCATTTCGTCGACATTCAACTGAATCAACGGCTCCCTTGCCACGTCGGCGAGGTTGATGCTGTCGTGCTCCAGCAGCGGGTGTTGCGCCGGCAGCCACAGGCGGTGGGGCGAGTGGGTGAGGACTTCGGTCTGCAGGGCGTGGCGGTCTTCCAGGTTGGAGAGGATCAGTACGCCCACATCGATTTCACCGCTGACCAGCAAATGCTCGATATACGGGCGTTCGTCTTCCATCACGCGGATCTCCACGTTGGGGTAGGCGCGCTGGAAGCGGGTGAGCAAATCCGCCAGGTAGTAGCCGGCGACCAGGCTGGTCACACCGATGATCAACTGCCCGGCGACCTGGTCGGTGCTCTGTTGCAGGCTGCGCTTGGCATTGTCGACGGTGGCGAGGATCAAGTGCGCCTGGCGCAGGAACTGATGGCCCTGGTGCGTGAGGGTCATGCCCTTGGCGTGCCGGTTGAACAGGGTGACGCCGATTTCCTGCTCCAGTTGCTGGATCGCCAGGGTCAGGGTGGACTGGGAAATGAACGCGGTCTGCGCGGCGGCGGAGATCGAGCCGGTCTCGGCCACGGCGATAAAATGCCGGATTTGACGCAAGGTCATCATGCTGGAATTACCAGTGGGGTGTTTTTATAGATTTGTCCGAGTGTATATCGGTTTTAGCGAAGGGCAGTGGCGTTACATCTGGAAGCACTCTAGATCGCGGCTTTTTGGCACTTAGTTTTACGCTGAGGGCCTATTGGTCCTATGAACCCTAGTGTCTGGAGGCTACGAATGAATACCCGTGGATTGCTCGATCAGTTGCTCAAGTCCGGCCAGGACATGTTGCAGAATAAAACCGGCGGCCAGCGCAAGCAGGACGATAAAGGCGCCCTCGGCGGGCTGCTCGGCGGCGGTCTGGGCAGCCTGCTCGGCGGTGCGGGCGGTGGCGCCCTGGCGGCGGGGGCGATGGGTCTGTTGCTGGGCAACAAGAAGGCGCGCAAGTTTGGCGGCAAAGCCCTGACCTACGGCGGGCTGGCCGCGTTGGGCGTGATTGCCTACAAAGCCTACGGCAACTGGCAGGCCAAGCAGGCCAACGCGCCTCAGGGTGAGCCGCAAACCATCGATCGCCTGCCGCCGGCCCAGGTCGAGCAGCACAGCCAGGGGATCCTCAAGGCATTGGTCGCCGCCGCCAAGGCCGACGGCCATGTGGATGAACGCGAGCGCGCACTGATCGAAGGTGAATTCACCAAGCTGGACAACGACCGCGAACTTCAAAGCTGGCTGCACGCCGAGCTGAACAAGCCGCTGGACCCGGCCGACGTCGCCCGCGCCGCCGGCACCCCGGAAATGGCCGCCGAGATGTACATCGCCAGCGTGATGCTGGTGGATGAGGAGAACTTTATGGAAAAGGCGTATCTGGACGAATTGGCCCGCCAACTCAAGCTCGAACCGGGCTTGAAGCTGGAACTGGAAAAGCAGGTACGGCTTAACCAGTAACCAACGGGGCCGGGCAAATCCAACCTGTGGGAGGGGGCTTGCTCCCGATAGCGGTGGTCCAGTTCGAATCTCTGCAACTGACCCACGGCAATCGGGAGCAAGCCCCCTCCCACAGGTGTTTTTGCAATGTGTGTGTGCCACATCGAAACCCATTGATAAATGAGGGCTTCTGCTCAGCTATACTCCCCTCCATTTGAATGGCCCTTCGAGGAAACACTGTGAAGAATTGGACCTTGCGCCAGCGGATTTTGGCGAGCTTTGCGGTCATTATCGCGATCATGCTGCTGATGGTTGTGGTGTCCTACTCACGGTTGCTGAAGATTGAAGCCAGCCAGGAATCGGTGCGTGACGACGCGGTGCCGGGGGTTTACCTCAGTTCGATGATCCGCAGCGCATGGGTCGACAGTTATTTGCAGACCATCGATATCATTGGCCTGCGCGAGGATAAAACCTTCACCAATAGCGATAAGTCGGACTACAAGGCCTTCGAATCGCGTATCGAACAGCAGATGGCCAATTACGAAAAAACCGTGCATAGCCAGGCCGATCGCATGGAGTTCGACAACTTCAAGGCCGCCCACATCAATTACAACAAGGTTCTGGCCCAGGTACTCGATCGCGTCGAAGCCAATGACCTGCCGGCCGCGCGCGAGCTGCTGGAAGAGCAATTGACGCCGATCTGGACCGAAGGGCGCATGAAGCTCAATGACATCATCACGGAAAACAAGGCCGTGTCCGACAACGCGACGGCCGCCATTGACGACGCCGTTGCCTCGGCCAAGGTCAGCATGTTCCTGTCGCTGGCCGTGGCGATCCTCGCCGCCGGCCTGTGTGGCCTGCTGCTGATGCGCGCGATCATGGCGCCGATGCAGCGTATCGTCGAGATCCTCGAAACCATGCGCACCGGTGACCTGAGCAAACGCTTGAACCTGGAGCGCAAGGACGAGTTCGGCGCGGTGGAAACCGGCTTCAACGACATGATGACCGAGCTTACGGCCCTGGTGTCCCAGGCCCAGCGCTCTTCGGTGCAGGTCACCACCTCGGTCACCGAGATTGCGGCCACCTCCAAGCAGCAACAGGCCACTGCCACTGAAACGGCGGCTACTACCACTGAGATCGGTGCCACTTCGCGGGAGATCGCTGCCACTTCCAAGGATCTGGTTCGCACCATGACCGAAGTGTCTACCGCCGCCGACCAGGCCTCGGTGGCCGCCGGTTCCGGCCAGCAAGGCCTGGCGCGCATGGAAGAAACCATGCATTCGGTGATGGGCGCCGCCGACTTGGTGAATGCCAAGCTGGCGATCCTCAATGAGAAGGCCGGC
The DNA here is from genome assembly GCF_059416305.1 of Pseudomonas sp. GW821-FHT09D08. Classification (NCBI taxonomy): domain Bacteria; kingdom Pseudomonadati; phylum Pseudomonadota; class Gammaproteobacteria; order Pseudomonadales; family Pseudomonadaceae; genus Pseudomonas; species Pseudomonas sp. GW821-FHT09D08. The sequence goes on along the minus strand of NZ_JBWKOX010000002.1, from coordinate 98,605 downwards.
AACATCAACCAAGTGGTGGTGACCATCGTCAAGGTCGCCGACCAGACCAACCTGCTGTCCCTGAATGCCGCCATCGAGGCCGAAAAGGCCGGTGAATACGGGCGCGGTTTTGCCGTGGTGGCCACCGAAGTACGGCGCCTGGCCGACCAGACCGCCGTGGCCACCTACGACATCGAGCAGATGGTGCGTGAAATCCAATCAGCGGTTTCGGCGGGCGTGATGGGCATGGACAAGTTCTCCGAAGAAGTCCGTCGAGGCATGTTCGAAGTGCAGCAAGTAGGCGAGCAGCTGTCGCAGATCATCCATCAGGTACAGGCCCTGGCGCCGCGGGTGTTGATGGTCAACGAAGGCATGCAGGCCCAGGCCACCGGCGCCGAGCAGATCAACCATGCCCTGGTGCAACTGGGCGATGCCAGCAGCCAGACGGTGGAGTCCCTGCGCCAGGCCAGCTTTGCCATCGATGAACTGAGCCAGGTTGCGGTGGGTCTGCGCAGCGGCGTGTCGCGTTTCAAAGTCTGATGAGCGATCTCGCGGCTAAACGCGGCGCCGTTCCGGCAGCGAAAAAAGCCTTGTTCCTGGTGTTTCACATCGGCAGCGAACGCTTTGCGCTCAAGGCCACGGAGGTGGCCGAGGTGTTGCCACGCCTGCCGCTCAAGCCCATCGCCCATGCGCCACTGTGGGTGGCGGGCATCTTTGCCCATCGCGGGGCGTTGGTACCGGTCATCGACCTGAGCGCGCTGACCTTCGGCACAGCGGCCCAGGCGCGGACGAGTACGCGCCTGGTGCTGGTCAATTACCAGCCGCACACCTGGGTCGAGTCGCGCTGGCTCGGGCTGATCCTCGAGCAGGCCACGGACACCTTGCGGTGCGACCCGGCCGAATTCCAGCCTTACGGCCTGGATAACCGCCAGGCGCGGTACCTGGGGCCGGTGCGGGAGGATGCCCTGGGCCTGATGCAGTGGATTGGCGTGAATGACGTGCTCACCGATGATGTGCGCGCCCTGTTGTTTTCTGCCGAGCTGAGCCTATGAGCAACGACCCGCGTTTCTTTGCCTTCTTGAAAGAACGTATCGGCCTGGACGTCGCGTCGGTCGGCGAGGCCATCATCGAGCGCGCCGTACGCCAGCGCAGCCAGGCCGTGCAGGCACCAACACCAGGTGAATACTGGCAGCACCTGCAAAGCTCCGAGAACGAGCAACAAGCGCTGATCGAAGCCGTGATCGTCCCCGAGACCTGGTTTTTTCGTTACCCCGAATCCTTTGCGACCCTGGCCCGACTGGCGCTTGCACGCCTGGCCGAGATCAAGCAGATGCGCGCCCTGCGCATTCTCAGCCTGCCGTGTTCCACCGGCGAAGAACCCTATTCCATTGCCATGGCCTTGCTGGATGCCGGGTTGGCGCCGCACCAGTTCAAGGTCCTGGGCCTGGATGTCAGCCCGCTGTCTGTGGAGCGCGCCCGGCGCGGGGTGTACGGCAAGAACTCGTTTCGCGGCGGCGATATTGCCTTTCGCGACCGCCACTTCACGGAATGCGGCGACGGGTTCCACATCGCCGACCGCGTGCGCGAACAGGTGCGCCTGCAAGTCGGCAACCTGCTCGACCCGGCGCTGCTGGCGAACGAGGCGAGCTACGATTTCGTGTTTTGCCGCAACCTGCTGATCTACTTTGACCAGCCGACCCAGAAGCAAGTCTTCGACGTACTCAAGGGCCTGACCCATGTGGACGGCGTGCTGTTTATCGGCCCCGCGGAGGGCAGCTTGCTGGGGCGTCACGGCATGCGCTCGATTGGGGTGCCGCAGTCATTTGCCTTCAGCCGGCAGGCCGAGCCGGTGACGCCTGAGCCGGTATTCGTGCCCATGCCGACACCACCGCGCCGCGTCGCGCCGGTCCCGGTCAAGCCGCGACCGTTCAGCACGGCCAGCGCCCAGGGGGTGCCGATCAAGGCGCCGCCCTCCGATGCGGGCACCTTGCTCAGCCGCATCGCCAGCCTGGCCAACGAAGGTAAAAGTGCCGAGGCCCGCGCCGCCTGTGAGCAGTATCTGAACAGTCACCCGCCGGCCGCCCAGGTGTTCTACTGGCTGGGGTTGCTCAGCGACGTGGCCGGCAGCGCCCTGGAAGCCCAGGGGTTTTATCGAAAAGCCTTGTACTTGGAACCCCAGCATCCGCAGGCCTTGATGCACCTGGCTGCCTTGCTCGAGTCCCAGGGCGACAGTGCGGGGGCGCGCCGTTTACAGGCGCGGGCCGCCCGCAGCGAGCGAGCAGACAGTGAGTCCAAACGATGAGTAGCACCGAGGCGCTCAACACCGCAGGCCTGGACTTGACCCTGGCCGACACCCAAGCCATCGACGACTGCTGGAACCGTATCGGTATCCATGGCGACAAGTCGTGCCCGCTGCTGGTGGAGCATATCCACTGCCGCAACTGTTCGGTGTACTCGGCTGCCGCCACGCGCTTGCTGGACCGCTATGCCTTGCAGCAGGACGACCGTCGTCCGGTGGCGGCTGCCGAGGTTGACGAAAAGATCGTCACCCGCTCGCTGTTGATGTTCCGCCTCGGCGAGGAATGGCTGGGCATCGCCACCCGCTGCCTGGTGGAGGTGGCGCCGTTGCAACCGATTCATTCGCTGCCGCACCAGCGCTCCCGTGCCTTGCTCGGTGTGGCCAATGTGCGTGGCGCGCTGGTGGCGTGCCTGTCGCTGGTGGAGTTGCTTGGCCTGGAAACAACCCATCAGGGCGCCAGCGGTGGGCGGATCATGCCGCGTATGCTGATCATCGCCGCGCAGGATGGCCCGGTGGTGGTGCCGGTGGACGAAGTGGATGGTATCCATGCCATCGATGAGCGCACCCTGAAGGCGGCGTCGGCCTCGGGTACCCAGGCCAGCGCGCGCTACACCCAGGGTGTGTTGCAGTGGAAAGGCCGTAGCCTGCGGTGGCTGGACGAGGCGCAATTGTTGTCCGCCGTGACCCGGAGCCTCACATGACCCCCGACCAGATGCGCGACGCCTCGCTGCTGGAGCTGTTCAGCCTGGAAGCCGATGCCCAGACCCAGGTGCTGAGCGCGGGCCTGCTGGCCCTGGAGCGCAACCCTACCCAGGCCGACCAGCTTGAAGCCTGCATGCGTGCCGCGCATTCGCTCAAGGGCGCGGCGCGCATCGTCGGGGTGGACGCCGGGGTCAGCGTGGCCCATGTCATGGAGGACTGCCTGGTCAGCGCCCAGGAACGCCGCCTGCACCTGCAACCCGAGCATATCGACGCGTTGCTGCAAGGCACCGACCTGCTGATGCGTATCGCCACCCCTGGCAACGATGTCGGCACGGCGGACATCGATGCCTATGTGGCGTTGATGGAGCGCCTGCTGGATCCATCCCAACCCAGTGCCTACGTCGCGCCGCTGCCCGCTGTGCCTGAGCCCGCCCCGGCGCCGCTCATCGAAGAGCTGCCGCCGGAGCCTGAGCCCGCACCGCCCGTCGCCAGCGATCCGCCGCGTCAGGGCCGACGCATGACCGAAGGTGGCGAACGCGTATTGCGCGTGACCGCCGAGCGCTTGAACAGCCTGTTGGACCTCTCGAGCAAGTCCCTGGTGGAAACCCAGCGGCTCAAGCCCTACCTGGCCAGCATGCAGCGTCTCAAACGGATTCAAAGCCAGAGCGTACGCGCCCTGGATACCCTGGATGGCCAGCTCAAGACCCTGGGCTTGAGCCTCGAAGCCGAGGAAGCCCTGGCCGATACCCGCCGCCTGTTGAGCGAAGCCCAGGCGCTGCTGGCGGAAAAGACCGCCGAGCTGGATGAGTTCGGCTGGCAGGCCGGCCAGCGTGCCCAGGTGCTCTACGACACCGCGCTGGCGTGTCGCATGCGCCCGTTTGCCGATGTGCTGGCCGGGCAGGTGCGTATGGTGCGCGACCTCGGCCGCAGCCTGGGCAAGCAAGTGCGCCTGGAGATCGACGGGGAAAAGACCCAGGTCGATCGCGACGTGCTGGAAAAGCTCGAAGCGCCACTCACCCATCTATTGCGCAACGCCGTCGACCACGGCATCGAAATGCCCGAGCAACGCCTGCTGGCAGGCAAACCCACAGAAGGCCTGATCCGCCTGCGCGCGTCCCATCAGGCCGGCCTGCTGGTGCTGGAGCTGAGTGACGACGGCAATGGCGTTGACCTGGAGCGCCTGCGCGGCACCATCGTCGATCGGCATCTTTCAACCTGGGAGACGGCCCTGAACCTGAGTGAAGAGGAGCTGCTGACGTTCCTGTTCCTGCCGGGGTTCAGCCTGCGCGACAAGGTCACCGAAGTGTCCGGGCGCGGTGTCGGGCTGGATGCGGTGCAGCATATGGTCCGCCAACTGCGCGGCGCGGTGGTGCTGGAGCAGACGGCAGGGCAGGGCAGCCGCTTCCACCTGGAGGTGCCGCTGACCCTGTCGGTGGTGCGCAGCCTGGTGGTGGAAGTCGGCGAGGAAGCCTATGCGTTCCCGCTGGCGCATATCGAGCGCATGTGCGACCTGGCCCCCGACGACATTGTGCAGTTGGAAGGCCGCCAGCATTTCTGGCACGAAGGTCGGCATGTGGGCCTGGTCGCCGCCAGCCAGTTGTTGCAGCGCCCATTGGGGCAGAGCAATGACGAAACCTTGAAGGTGGTGGTGATCCGCGAGCGCGATGCGGTTTACGGGATTGCCGTGGAACGCTTTATCGGCGAACGCACCCTGGTGGTGCTGCCGCTGGATGATCGCCTGGGCAAGGTCCAGGATATTTCCGCCGGTGCCTTGCTGGACGACGGCTCGGTGGTATTGATCGTCGATGTGGAAGATATGCTGCGCTCGGTGGACAAGCTGCTCAACACCGGGCGCCTGGAACGCATCGCCCGGCGCAGCCAGCAGGCCACCGAGGCACCGCGCAAGCGGGTACTGGTGGTGGACGACTCGCTCACTGTGCGGGAGTTGCAACGCAAACTGCTGCTCAATCGCGGGTACGAAGTGGCCGTCGCGGTCGACGGCATGGACGGCTGGAACGCCTTGCGCTCCGAAGACTTCGACCTGCTTATCACTGATATCGATATGCCTCGTATGGACGGTATTGAATTGGTCACACTCCTGCGCCGTGACAGTCGCCTGCAATCGTTGCCGGTGATGGTGGTGTCGTACAAAGACCGTGAGGAAGACCGCCGTCGCGGCCTGGATGCTGGGGCCGATTATTATCTGGCCAAGGCCAGCTTCCACGATGACGCGCTGCTGGATGCCGTGGTGGAGCTGATCGGAGGCGCGCGCTCATGAGGATTGCGATCGTCAATGACATGCCCCTGGCCGTGGAGGCCCTGCGCCGTGCCTTGAGCTTCGAGCCCCTGCACCAGGTGGTGTGGGTGGCCAGCAATGGCCTGGAGGCGGTGCAGCGCTGCGCCGAATTGACCCCGGACCTGATCCTGATGGACCTGATCATGCCGGTGATGGACGGCGTGGAGGCCACGCGGCAGATCATGGCCGAGACCCCGTGCGCGATCCTGCTGGTGACCGTCGACCGCCAGGCCAATGTGAGCCGGGTGTTCGAAGCCATGGGCCACGGCGCCCTGGATGTGGTGGACACGCCGGCGCTCGGCGTGGGCAACCCCAAGGATGCGGCGGCGCCGTTGCTGCGCAAGATCCTCAACATCGGCTGGCTGATCGGCCAGCGCGGCAGCCGTGTGCGCGCCGAAACCACGCCGGAGCGCAGCACCGGCAAACGCCAGAGCCTGGTGGCGATCGGTTCTTCGGCGGGTGGCCCGGCTGCCCTGGAAATCCTGCTCAAGGGGTTGCCCCGGGACTTTGCCGCCGCCATTGTGCTGGTGCAGCATGTGGACCAGGTCTTCGCCGCCGGCATGGCCGAGTGGCTGAGCAGTGCTTCCGGCCTGCCGGTACGCCTGGCCCGCGAAGGCGAACCGCCGCAAAGCGGGGTGGTGCTGCTGGCCGGCACCAATCACCACATTCGTTTATTGAAGAATGGCACGCTAGCCTATACCGCAGAGCCGGTGAACGAGATTTACCGGCCTTCCATCGATGTGTTTTTCGAAAGCGTGGCCAGCCACTGGAATGGCGATGCCGTCGGCGTACTGCTGACCGGTATGGGCCGTGATGGGGCCCAGGGGCTCAAGCTAATGCGTGAACAAGGTTATTTGACCATCGCCCAGGATCAGCAAAGCTCGGCGGTGTATGGCATGCCCAAAGCGGCGGCGGCGATTGATGCTGCTGTTGAAATTCGCCCACTGGATAGAATTGCGCCCCGATTGCTGGAGGTATTTGCAAAATGATCCACACCTCCCGCGGCTGGCTTGCAGGTAGTAATTCAGGTGACTGCACATGAATGATTTACAGATCGACGACATCAAGACCGACGAAAACGCCGCCATGGTGTTGCTGGTCGACGACCAGGCCATGATCGGCGAAGCCGTACGGCGTGGCCTGGCCCATGAAGAAAACATCGACTTCCACTTCTGTGCCGACCCGCACCAGGCGATTGCCCAGGCCATCCGCATCAAGCCCACGGTGATCCTGCAGGACCTGGTGATGCCCGGCCTCGACGGCCTGACCCTGGTGCGCGAATACCGCAACCACCCGGCCACGCAGAACATCCCGATCATCGTGCTTTCCACCAAGGAAGACCCGCTGATCAAGAGCGCGGCGTTCTCGGCGGGGGCCAACGACTACCTGGTCAAGCTGCCGGACAACATCGAACTGGTGGCGCGCATCCGCTATCACTCGCGCTCCTACATGACCCTGTTGCAGCGCGATGCCGCCTACCGTGCGCTGCGGGTCAGCCAGCAACAGCTGCTGGACACCAACCTGGTGCTGCAACGGCTGATGAACTCCGATGGCCTGACCGGGCTGTCCAACCGCCGCCACTTCGACGAATACCTGGAGCTGGAATGGCGCCGCGCCATGCGTGACCAGACCCAGCTGTCATTGCTGATGATCGACGTGGATTTCTTCAAGACCTACAACGACAGCTTCGGCCACGTCGAGGGTGATGAAGCCTTGCGCAAAGTGGCCAACACCATCCGCGAAGCCAGCAGCCGCCCCTCGGACCTGCCGGCGCGCTATGGCGGCGAGGAATTTGCCCTGGTGTTGCCGAACACCTCGCCGGGTGGGGCACGCCTGGTGGCGGAAAAGCTGCGCATGGCCGTCGCCGCACTGAAGATCCCGCACATCGCGCCGGCGGAAGGCTCGAGCCTGACCATCAGCATCGGCCTGTCGACCATGACGCCGGTGCAGGGTACCGATTGCCGCCGGTTGATCATGGCGGCGGACAAGGGCTTGTATACGGCCAAGCACAACGGGCGCAATCAGGTCGGTATCGAGTGACTCGAGGCCGCAGCAGATCAAAAGGTGGGAAGGGGCTTGCCCCCTCCCACATTTAACCCTGCGTAGTCTGCCTTTTCGCCCAGCGGACTGCCGTTCCCCCCCGTTTGCCGTTATACTCGCCGGCTTTCAAAAGTTCGCCAACGAGTGCTGCCCGCCATGGAAATCAACCCGATCCTTAACACCATCAAGGACCTGTCCGAGCGCTCCGAAACTATTCGGGGGTATCTTTGACTACGATCAAAAGCATGAGCGTCTGACCGAAGTCAATCGCGAGCTTGAAGATCCGAGTGTCTGGAACAAACCTGAATACGCCCAGGAACTGGGACGCGAGCGCGCTGCGCTGGCGCAGATCGTCGACACCCTCGACGAACTGAACACCGGCCTGGCCGATTGCCGCGACCTGCTGGACATGGCCGTCGAAGAAAACGACGAAGGCGCAGTGGGCGATGTCGTCGCCGAGCTGGCCCGTCTCGAGGAAAACCTCGCCAAGCTTGAATTTCGTCGCATGTTCAGCCACGAAATGGACCCGAACAACGCCTACCTGGACATCCAGGCCGGTTCCGGCGGCACCGAAGCCCAGGACTGGGCCAACATCCTGCTGCGCATGTACCTGCGCTGGGCCGACAAGCGCGGTTTCGACGCCACCATCATGGAGCTGTCGGCCGGTGAAGTCGCCGGCATCAAGGGCGCGACCGTGCACATCAAGGGTGAATACGCCTTTGGCTGGCTGCGTACCGAGATCGGCGTACACCGCCTGGTGCGCAAGAGCCCGTTCGACTCTGGCAACCGTCGCCACACCTCGTTCTCTGCGGTGTTCGTCTCGCCCGAGATCGATGACAAGGTGGAAATCGAGATCAACCCGGCTGACCTGCGGATCGACACCTACCGCTCCTCCGGTGCCGGTGGCCAGCACGTAAACACCACCGACTCGGCCGTACGTATTACCCACGTACCGACCAACACCGTGGTGAGCTGCCAGAACGAACGTTCCCAGCACGCGAACAAGGACACCGCCATGAAAATGCTGCGGGCCAAGTTGTACGAGCAGGAAATGCAGAAGCGCAACGCCGCTTCCCAGGCCCTGGAAGACACCAAGTCGGATATCGGCTGGGGTCACCAGATCCGCTCTTATGTGCTCGACGCGTCGCGGATCAAGGATCTGCGCACTAACATCGAACGCAGCGACTGCGACAAGGTGCTCGACGGTGACATCGACGAATACCTGGAAGCCAGCCTGAAATCTGGCCTGTAACCCCTTGTAGGAACCGGGGGGACGCCCAGTCCTTGCCGGCGATCCCCGGCCGCAGGCCGGGGACCACGAACCTGATGGAAAATTTAAAGACATGAGCGACCAACAACTCGACCCGCAAGCCCTGCAACAGGAAGAAAACTCCCTGATCGCCCTGCGCAAGGAAAAGCTGGCTGCCGAGCGCGCCAAGGGCAATGCCTTCCCCAACGACTTCCGTCGCGACAACTACTGCGATGCCTTGCAGAAGCAGTACGCGGACAAGACCAAGGAAGAGCTGGCAGAAGCGGCGATCCCGGTCAAGGTGGCAGGTCGCATCATGCTCAACCGTGGCTCGTTCATGGTGATCCAGGACATGACCGGGCGTATCCAGGTCTACGTCAACCGCAAGACCCTGTCTGAAGAAACCCTGGCCTCGGTGAAAACCTGGGACATGGGCGACATCATCGCCGCCGAAGGCACCCTGGCCCGTTCCGGCAAGGGCGACCTGTACGTGGAAATGACCAGCGTGCGCCTGCTGACCAAGTCCCTGCGCCCGTTGCCGGACAAGCACCACGGCCTGACCGATACCGAGCAACGCTACCGTCAGCGCTACGTTGACCTGATCGTCAACGAAGACGTGCGCCAGACCTTCCGCGTGCGTTCGCAGGTCATCGCGCATATCCGCAGCTTTCTGATGCAGCGTGACTTCCTGGAAGTGGAAACCCCGATGCTGCAGACCATCCCGGGGGGCGCCGCAGCCAAGCCGTTCGAAACCCACCACAACGCACTGGACATGGAAATGTTCCTGCGTATCGCGCCTGAGTTGTACCTCAAGCGTCTTGTGGTCGGTGGCTTCGAGAAGGTGTTCGAGATCAACCGCAACTTCCGTAACGAAGGCGTCTCGACCCGGCACAACCCGGAATTCACCATGTTGGAGTTCTACCAGGCCTACGCCGACTACGAAGACAACATGGACCTGACCGAAGAACTGTTCCGCGAGCTGGCGCAACTGGTCCTGGGCAGCACCGACGTGCCGTATGGTGACAAGGTGTTCCACTTCGGCGAGCCGTTCGTGCGTCTCTCGGTATTCGACTCGATCCTCAAGTACAACCCTGAGCTGACCGCCGACGACCTCAATGACATCGACAAGGCCCGCGCCATCGCCAAGAAAGCCGGCGCCAAGGTGCTGGGCTTCGAAGGCCTGGGCAAACTGCAGGTGATGATTTTCGAAGAGCTGGTGGAGCACAAGCTGGAACAGCCGCACTTCATTACCCAGTACCCGTTCGAAGTGTCGCCGCTGGCCCGTCGCAACGACGACAATCCGAACGTCACCGACCGTTTCGAGCTGTTCATCGGCGGCCGCGAAATCGCCAACGCCTACTCCGAGCTTAACGATGCCGAAGACCAGGCCGAGCGCTTCATGGCCCAGGTGGCCGACAAGGACGCCGGCGATGACGAAGCCATGCACTACGACGCCGACTTCGTACGTGCCCTGGAATACGGCATGCCGCCAACGGCCGGTGAAGGTATCGGCATCGACCGCCTGGTGATGTTGTTGACCAACTCGCCGTCGATCCGCGATGTGATCTTGTTCCCGCACATGCGGCCACAAGCGTAAGCGTAGCGAAATCCGAAGCCGCCTTTTATAAGGCGGCTTTTTTATGTGGCGTTTTTAAGCGTCAAGCAAACAGCGCCAGGTTTTGATCTATTCAAGGATGTGTGTCGTGAACCGCGTAACCGCTCAAGAAGGCGCCGCCGGCATTGCCGCTGCCGTGGCTGAAAGCGTCCAGTACCAGGGCCGTAAGGCCAGCCGTCGGGGCAGCGAGCAACGCAGGCAAGACATTCTCGATGCAGCCATGCGCATCGTGGTGCGCGATGGCGTGCGCGCCGTGCGCCATCGGGCCGTGGCGGCCGAGGCCGGTGTGCCGTTGTCAGCCACTACCTATTACTTCAAGGACATCGATGACCTGCTCACCGATACCTTCGCCCAGTATGTTGAACGCAGCGCGGCCTTCATGGGCAAGCTATGGGTGCGTAACGAAGGCCTGCTGCGTGAGATGGTCGCCTATGGCGATGGCAGCCCGGAATCGCGCTCGCAACTGGCCGATGACATTGCGCGGCTGACCGCCGACTATGTGCTGCGCCAACTGACCAACCGCCGCGAACATTTGATGGCCGAACAGGCCTTCCGCCAGGAAGCCTTGCTCAACCCGCGCCTGGCTGAGCTGGTGCGGTCCCACCAGCAGATCCTGTTGCAGGGCACGGGGCAGTTTTTCCAGGTATTGGGCTCCCGCGAGCCGCAACAGGACGCCAAGGTGTTGACGGCGATTATCAGTCGGATGGAATATCAGGGCCTGCTGGGCGGCGCAGAGCCTCTGACCGGTGAAGAGATGCTTGAGATCCTCAAGCGTTACATGCATTTGGTGTTGGCCTCGGTCTGACACCGGGGGAGTCCAATGAAAACCTGGCGTGTGGCGGTAATCGCCTTGTCGTTCCTGTTGCTCAGCGGTTGCCTGGTCACGTTCAAGGACCCGTTGCCCGCCCATGAGGCGGCGCCGGATGAGTTGCTGGGCCATTGGACCAGCAGGAATGCCTGGGGCGAACCGCTCAATCTGCGCATCAGCCGTGCCGGTGAGCACCGCTACAAGGCGGTGAGCTACCCTAAAGCCACGCCGGCCCAGCGCGATGAGTACCTGTTTACCGTTTCGCGTCATGGCAACCGCTGGTACCTGTCGGCACCGTTGCCGGCCCGGTTCGGAGGGCATTACTTCCTGGCGGGGTTCGAGTTCGACGATAAGCACGAATTGGTGGTCTATAACCTCGACCTCGAACAGATTCACCAGGCCATCGGGCAACAGGTGCTGCAGGGCAGCAACGTGGAGACCGTCGAAGGCGCCGGCGTACGGGTCGACAGTTCCATGAGCCAGGTGTTTGCCTACCTGGATGATCCGGCCAATGCCGATGTGTTCGTTGAAGCCGTGCGCTACCAGCGTGCGGGCAAATAACGTTTAGAGAGGAAGCACCGGGTGGACGATTACCAGCAGACGATACGCAGCTTGTCCGATCGCATTGTGCTGGCGCAAACACCGATTCGCGTCCTCGACGCCGTGAAGTGGGACGACAACATTCGCCAGGGATTCCTCAAGGCCAAGGGCAAGGCCATGCCCGCCGTGGATCGCGACTACTACCTGAACCGACCGCTGTCGTTCGACTCCAGTGCGGTAAAGCTGGAATTCCAGAACATCGAACGCGACATCACTCGCCGCCTCGGCCAGTTCAGCCCGGTGGGGCAGATCATGCGTCGCATGTGCCGCGAATACCGCATGGTGGTGCGCATGCTCGAAGCCCGCGGCACCGAGGACTTCGGCCTGATTTCCCAGGAGCTGTACGGCGCCGCCTCCGATGCCTTCCACGCCGGCGACCCGACCCTGGCTGACCTGGGCCTGATGCTCTCCGACTACCTGAACAATATCGACGGCCGTGGCGACCTCAAGGACGAAGCCAAGACCCTGACCGCCAAAGACGCCGTGGCCCTGCTGCAAACCCGCCTGAACAAGGTATTTGGCGAAGCCGAAGAGACCATCCGGGTGTTTGAGTCCGACGGTATCGTTGCCGATGCCGCAGCGGGTGCCGACTACATCAAGATCCGCGCCGACGCGATGTTCAACGACCGCGACGTGCGTGCGCTGGAAGTCCACGAAGGCCTGGTGCATGTCGGTACCACGCTCAACGGCCAGAACCAGCCGATCTGCACCTTCCTGTCCAAGGGCCCGCCGTCGTCCACCGTGACCCAGGAAGGCCTGGCGATCCTCATGGAGATCATTACGTTCGCCTCCTACCCGAGCCGCTTGCGCAAGCTGACCAACCGCACCCGTGCGATCCACATGGTGGAAGAGGGTGCCGACTTCCTGCAGGTGTTCGAGTTCTTCCGCGAACAAGGCTTTGAAATGGCCGAAAGCTATGGCAACGCCAGCCGGGTATTCCGTGGCTCAGTGCCGAACGGCTTGCCGTTTACCAAGGATCTGTCCTACCTCAAGGGCTTTATCATGGTCTACAACTATATCCAGCTGGCCGTGCGCAAAGGCAAGCTGGAGCAAGTGCCGCTGCTGTTCTGCGGCAAGACCACCCTGGAAGACATGCGCACCTTGCGCCAACTGGTGGACGAAGGCCTGGTGGTGCCGCCCAAGTACCTGCCTGAACAGTTCCGCGACATGAATGCACTGGCGGCGTGGATGTGTTTCTCCAACTTCCTCAACCACTTGAGCCTGGACCGGATCGAGGCGGATTACTCCAATATCCTTTAAACGCTGTTATTCACGAGGCTTCAACGGATGAGAATCCTCGGCATTCTGTGCCTGCTACTCACATTGAACGGTTGCAGCTCCCTGCTGTTCTACCCCGAACCCGGCCTGCCGTTCACGCCCGAAAAAGCACATTTGCAATACCGTGATGTCACCCTCACCACCGCCGACGGCGTGAAGTTGCACGCGTGGTGGCTGCCGGCCAAGGCCGGAGTACCCGTCAAAGGGACGGTGCTGCACCTGCACGGCAACGGCGGTAACCTGGCCTGGCACCTGGGCGGCAGCTGGTGGTTGCCGGAGCAGGGCTACCAGGTACTGCTGCTGGACTATCGCGGTTATGGGCTGTCGGCAGGCAAGCCCTCATTGCCGGCGATTTATCAGGATGTGGATGCGGCATTCAACTGGCTCGACCAGGCGCCCGAAACCCAGGGCCAACCGTTGATCGTCCTCGGTCAAAGCCTCGGCGGTGCGCTGGCGGTGCATTACCTGGCGGAACACCCGCAGCGTCAGTCCCAACTAAAGGCCCTGGTACTGGACGGCGTGCCTGCCAGTTATCGTGACGTAGGACAATTCGCCCTGAGCACCTCCTGGTTAACATGGCCCTTCCAGGTGCCCTTGTCTTGGCTGGTGCCTGACGCCGACAGCGCGATCAACGCCATGCCGCAACTGACCGGCGTGCCGAAATTGCTGTTCCACAGCCTGGATGACCCGATCGTGCCCGTGGCCAACGGTATCCGCCTGTATCAGGCCGCGCCACCGCCACGGGTATTGCAGTTGACCCGCGGCGGCCATGTGCAGACCTTTTCCGACAAGACCTGGCAAACCGTGATGCTGCGCTACCTGGATGACCCGCAGCACTTCAACGGCCTGCGCCGCCTGGGCGAGATTCCGAATTACCCCATTCCTAAAGTTGATCCATCAGAGAGCCCGCAATGAGCGAAGAACGCAACATGATTCCGCTGATCCTCACCGGCATCGGCACCATCATCGGCACCGTCGGCTGCCTGTGGTACTACGGCTATTTGCACTTCGCCAAGCCTGAGGATGCGTTGCTGCTCAGCGACTTCACCATGCTCAAGACCGTGCCGGGCGAGGACTACAAGATCTCCCTGACCCCGGCCGCTCAAGTGGCGCAGTGCGTCGATGGTGTGCTGGTCATGTTCGATACTGAGCAGAAAGGCTTGAGTGGGGTGTTGGTCAATAATAAGAAGCAGGCGGTGCGTTGCATGGGCCAGGAAACCCCGCAATTGCAACAGTGACCTGACACATCGCGTCGTGGGAAAACGCCATTGAACCTGGCGATTAGTCCCTTGCTGCATGTGCGACCCGTTGCTGACCGGAACTATCTTTATTTAACCGCCACAGACTATGGACTGATCGGAACGACTGATCAGTCCATTTCATTAGTCAGTCTGGAGTCAGCGATTATGGTAGATAGTATCAACCGTGTACCGGTTTCAAGGGATTTGTCTGGCGTTGATGGCGGTCAGGAGCCCCAACAAGGCTCCGAACTTGATAACTTAAAAAACCAACTTAAACTAAAAGAGTTAAAAGCTTCCCAGGGCAGCCAGGGAGGTGGGGGGGGCGGCAGCGGCATCGAAGATGAGATTGAAAAGCTGAAGAAAAAGATTGCAGAGCTTGAAGGTAAACAGGGCGTTCAAGTTGCGCAGGGCAATCAAGGTGCACAAGCCGGCCAAGGCTCACAAGACAATCAAGGTGGCTCACAGGACGGAGGCCAAATCCAGGCGTCCGACTACCAGCCTTCCGGAAAAATCGAAGCCTGATTGCCCACTTCTGGAAAGCCCGCCCGTCATGGGCGGGGTTTGTGGTCACCGACCGGTCGATAACGCTGGGCCAGCACTGAGCCAAGATTTTTTGGAACCATATCGCGTAAGGCGCCACACAAAGCGGTGTAACTTACTCAGATCAGGGCCGAGAAAGTGGCGATAATTGCAAATCCTGTACCTCCCGTACATCCGGCAAATCCTGAAAGTCAGGCATTTCGCAACCTGCTGAATATGAGCCGGTGCCATGTAGATCTTGAGCGGCGGACCGCACAGGACCAGAAGATGAAGATGCCAGACGAGGACAAACACCGTCCTATCCAGTTTGGCAATCCATAAAAAAACCCACCATAAGGTGGGTTTTTTATCCAGCATCAATCAATCAGTTCGCCATGGACGAACGGGGCTTGACCGGCTGGTTATCGTTGGAGATGGTCACTTCAACGCGGCGGTTCATGGCTCGGCCCGAGACGCTGCCGTTGTCGGCAACCGGGTATTCCTTGCCATAACCCTGGGTCACGATGCGCGAGATATCCACGCCCTGCTGAGCCAGTGCGCGTTGTACCGAGGCTGCGCGGCGCTCCGACAGGCTTTGGTTGTACGAGTCGGAACCGGTGCTGTCGGTGTAGCCTTCGACGATCACCTTACGATCCGGATTGTCACGCAGGAACTGCGCCAGCTTGGTGATGTTCACCAGGCCGCTGGATTTCAGGTCGGACTTGTTGGTAGCGAACAGCACGTCGCCGAATGTCACCAGCGTACCGCGATCGGTTTGCTTGGCATTCAGGCTGTCCTGCAACTGCTTGATCTGCGCGTCACGGGCCTCAAGCAGGGCACGGGCACGTTCGTCGCCGGCGTTTTTCAGCTTGGCTTCGGATTCGCGCAGCGCGATGGTGTCTTTGGCCACTTCAACACGTTGGTTGGTCAGGTAGGCCAGTTGGTCAACTTTCTTCTGGTCTTCCTTGTCGCGGTAGGCCTTGTCAGCCTTGTCCAGCCATTCGCTGGCGTCCTTGGTTTCCAGCGCGGCAAGCTTGGTGGCTTGCGGGTTGGTTTGCAGGGACGAGAAGTTGGTCCGTGCGTTTTCCAGGTTCGCGTTGGGCGGGGTAGAGCAGGCCGCCAGGGCAACGCTCATCGCCAGCAGGGCAGGGATCATCAATTGTTTACGCATAGTCGTGTCGTCCTTTCAATTCGATATCGGGTGCAGTGCAATCAGGCGCGGCGCTTTATTTCTGCTGGATAGCAGCCGGGCGCATACCTTCCTGACGCAGCTCCTGAACAGCTTTCTGGGAATCCTTCACAGCCTGTTCGGCCTTGGCCGCCTGGGACTTGCGCTCTGCAACGCGAGCATCCCATTCAGCCTGTTCGGCCAGGCGACGCGCCTCGTCATAGTTCTTGTCGTGCATGGCGATTTCGGCTTGCTTGAGCTTGTCCTGGGCCGATTTCATTTCAACTGCTGCGTACTCGGTGCCGCCGGCGCTCACTGCGCTGTTGACCGCGGACTGAGTCACCGCGTATTGCTCGGTGGGCGGGTTGCCGGCGCAGCCAGCCAAAACGAAGCTGGTGCCGATTGCCAGCGCGGCCAATTTAAGCCCGCGCAGGTGGTTAAACGTGGATTTGGCAGTGCTGGTCTTCATCGTCTTCAACTCCATTGGATAGCTCCTAAAAACATCAAAATCCATCGCAGTCGATGAACGGCCGGGGCGCAGCGGTAAAGCACGACGGGCCCTTTCAAACGGCCGTTCCAAGTGATGGCTTACTGGCTGTGACCGGAGGCTTTTTTCAAAAGTTCAGAAGAGATGGCGATTTGCCTAAAAAAATATCTGACTGATTGGTCAGGGTAAAAAATTGGAACTTTTGCCCCGTGCAGGGGTACTCCGAGCCTCGGCAGAGGCCCGGAATACGGGGTTCAGATGGGTGTCAATCGAGTTTGTCAGTGCTTTTGGTCGTCGGCACTGGCAGACAAATCATGCAGATAGCGACGGGACAAGGTCAGGAACCGCGGCGTTGGCCCGACGTCCTCATAGAGCGGGTCGCCCTCTTCATCGGTAGCAATGACCTGTTGCCCCTTGATGTAGGGAAAGCTGGCTTCCAGCTCCTCAAGGGCGGCGCCGATCAGCTCGCCGAGCAGTTCTTCGGTGTGGCGCTTGGGGTACATCTCGCCGATGGCTGCCAGCCGTGCAGCCGCCTCCACATCCAGATGGATGGCGTACTCGGTCTTGGTCAGGCGACCCTTGGCGTTCTCTTCCCAGTGCTGGGCCAGTTCTCGAATTTTCATGGCAACCTCAATAAAGCCTGCGGTGGCGGGCGGTGATGAGTGACCAGCCGTGCGCGTGGATAAACGCGGCGGCTCACACTTGAGACTAGCTGCAAGTCACAAGGTTTAAAGTCTTGTCATAAAACGATGCCGGCGGCACTCTGACACACCTGCGCGTCCCGGATTTCTGGCTGGAGATTGGCTGATGAGTGATATCGATGCACGCTTGCGTGAGGATGTTCACCTGCTGGGTGAGCTGTTGGGCAACACCATTCGAGAGCAGTACGGCGATGATTTTCTCGCCAAGATCGAACAGATCCGCAAAGGCGCCAAGGCCGACCGCCGTGGAGCCGCCCCGGATAAAGCCGCGGGTGACGAACTGAGCGCCAGCCTCAATCAGTTGCAGGAAGACGAACTGCTGCCGGTGGCGCGGGCCTTCAACCAGTTCCTCAACCTGGCCAATATCGCCGAGCAGTACCAGTTGATTCACCGGCGCGACGAGTCGCAACCGGCGCCGTTCGAGTCCCGCGTATTGCCGGAGTTACTGGCGCGCCTGCAGGGCGAGGGCCACAGCAATGAGTCCCTGGCCCGCCAGTTGGGGCGCCTGGACATCGAACTGGTCCTCACCGCCCACCCCACCGAAGTGGCACGCCGCACCCTGATCCAGAAATACGACGCCATCGCCGCACAACTGGCGCTGCAGGATCACCGCGACCTCACCACCGCTGAGCGCGAGCAGATCCGCCAGCGCCTGCAACGCTTGATCGCCGAAGCCTGGCACACCGAAGAAATCCGCCGCACGCGGCCCACCCCCGTGGATGAAGCCAAGTGGGGCTTCGCGGTGATCGAGCATTCGTTGTGGCACGCCATCCCCAATTACCTGCGCAAGGCCGACCAGGCGTTACACGCTGCGACGGGCCTGCGTTTGCCGCTGGAAGCCGCGCCGATCCGCTTTGCGTCGTGGATGGGCGGCGACCGTGACGGCAACCCGAATGTCACCGCGCCGGTCACCCGCGAGGTGTTGCTGCTGGCGCGCTGGATGGCGGCCGACCTGTACCTGCGCGATATCGACCACCTGGCCTCCGAACTGTCGATGCAACAGGCCAGCCCGGCGTTGCAGGCCAAGGTCGGCGACAGCGTCGAACCCTATCGTGCCCTGCTCAAGCAACTGCGCGAACGCCTGCGCGCCACGCGCCAATGGGCCCATACCGCGTTGAGCAGCAGCACGCCGGCGCCTGCCGAGGTGTTGCAGAACAACCGCGACCTGCTCGAGCCACTGGAGCTGTGCTACCAGTCGCTGCACGCGTGCGGCATGGGCGTGATCGCCGACGGCCCGCTGCTCGATTGCCTGCGCCGGGCCGTCACCTTTGGCCTGTTCCTGGTGCGCCTGGATGTGCGCCAGGATTCCAGTCGTCATTCGGCGGCGATGACCGAAATCACCGATTACCTGGGCCTGGGCCGTTACGAGGACTGGAACGAAGAGATGCGCATCAGCTTCCTGATGAAGGAGCTGGCCAACCGTCGACCGCTGTTGCCGGGCTATTTCAAGCCATCGGCCGATACCGCCGAAGTGCTCAACACCTGCAAGGAAGTGGCCGCCGCGCCTGCCGCCTCGTTAGGCTCGTATGTCATCTCCATGGCCGGTGCCGCCTCGGATGTATTGGCGGTGCAGCTGCTGCTTAAAGAGTCGGGCGTTCAACGGCCGATGCGCGTGGTACCGCTGTTCGAAACCCTGGCCGACCTGGATAACGCCGGTCCCGTGATCGAACAACTGTTGCTGCTGCCAGGCTACCGGGCGCGCTTGCAGGGCCCGCAGGAAGTGATGATCGGCTACTCCGACTCGGCCAAGGACGCCGGCACCACCGCCGCCGCCTGGGCGCAGTACCGGGCCCAGGAGCGGCTGGTGGATATCTGCCGGGAGCAACAGGTGGAATTGCTGCTGTTCCATGGCCGTGGCGGCACCGTCGGACGTGGCGGCGGCCCGGCCCACGCGGCGATCCTGTCGCAACCGCCGGGTTCGGTGGCGGGGCGTTTCCGTACCACCGAGCAAGGCGAGATGATTCGCTTCAAATTCGGCTTGCCGGACATTGCTGAACAGAATCTCAATCTCTACCTGGCCGCCGTGTTGGAGGCAACGTTGCTGCCACCGCCGCCACCGGAGCCGGCGTGGCGCCATTTGATGGATGAATTGGCGGCCGACGGCGTCAGCGCTTACCGTGCGGTGGTGCGGGAAAATCCGCAATTCGTCGAGTATTTTCGCCAGTCCACCCCGGAGCAGGAGCTGGGCCGGCTACCTCTGGGCAGTCGCCCGGCCAAGCGTCGCGCCGGTGGTATAGAAAGCCTGCGCGCCATTCCGTGGATCTTCGGTTGGACCCAGACTCGCCTGATGCTGCCGGCCTGGCTGGGTTGGGAAGCCGCATTGAGCAAGGCCCTGGAGCGTGGCGAAGGGGAACTGCTGGGGCAGATGCGCGAACAGTGGCCGTTCTTCCGCACCCGCATCGATATGCTGGAAATGGTCCTGGCCAAGGCCGATGCCGATATTGCGCGCCTGTATGACGAGCGCCTGGTGCAGCCGGACCTGTTGCCATTGGGCGTGCACTTACGCGACCTATTGTCGCAGGCCTGCGACGTGGTGCTTGGCCTGACCGGCCAGTCGCAACTGCTGGCCCATAGCCCTGACACCCTGGAGTTCATCCGCCTGCGTAACACCTACCTCGACCCCTTGCACCTGTTGCAGGCCGAGTTGCTCGCGCGCTCGCGTCGCCAGGAAGCCGCGCAGGACAGCCCTCTGGAACAGGCGCTGCTGGTGTCCGTGGCCGGTATTGCCGCCGGCCTGCGCAACACCGGCTGAGGTTTTTTGCGTGTTCTCAAAGGCTTGCGGATAAACCACGACGGCCGCCCTGAAAGGGGGGGTCGGCGTTTACAGCGCGGGTTGCACTCAGGCACACCCTACCTATGACGTACGCGTGGCGCGGGTTCCTGCGACTTTTGGCGGCTTGTGTGGTTAGGGCCCGCTGTGTATCTTGATCAGCCTTTGGCCGTTTGGGCGGCCTGGGCCCATAGTTTCATGAGCCCTATATTATTTTTACGAGATTGGCCCCACGCGGCGAATCCGAGCGTCATCTCTATAAAAAATTGAGGAGCACATCGATGCGCGTCATTCTGCTGGGAGCTCCCGGGGCCGGTAAAGGTACTCAGGCAAAGTTCATCACTGAAAAATTCGGCATTCCACAAATCTCCACTGGCGACATGTTGCGTGCTGCCGTCAAGGCCGGCACCGAGCTGGGCCTGATCGCCAAGAGCGTGATGGACAGCGGTGGCCTGGTCTCCGATGACCTGATCATCAACCTGGTCAAGGAACGCATCAGCCAGGAAGACTGCAAGAACGGCTTCCTGTTCGATGGTTTCCCACGCACCATTCCCCAGGCCGAAGCCCTGGTGAAAGCCGGCGTCGAGCTGGACGCGGTGGTGGAAATCGCGGTTGAAGATGAAGAAATCGTCCAGCGTATCGCCGGTCGTCGCGTCCACGAAGCCTCCGGCCGCGTGTACCACACCGTCTACAACCCGCCTAAAGTTGAAGGCAAGGACGATGTCACCGGTGAAGACCTGGTGCAGCGCAAGGACGACACCGAAGAAACCGTGCGTCATCGCCTGTCGGTCTACCATTCCCAGACCAAGCCGCTGGTGGATTTCTACCAGAAGCTGTCCGCAGCCCAGGGCAAGCCGAAGTACAGCCATATCCCTGGCGTCGGCTCGGTGGAAGCGATCACCGCCAAGGTCCTGCAAGCACTGAGCTGATCCTTTATCGGCTTGATAGACAACGGCCCGCTTGCGGGCCGTTGTTGTTTATACTGGCGCACTTTTTTTGACTTGGACACCCACCCGATGAGCACCCTGCTGGCCCTGGACACCGCGACTGAAGCTTGCTCCGTTGCCTTGCTGCACGATGGCAAGGTCACAAGCCACTACGAGGTGATCCCGCGCCTGCATGCGCAGAAGCTGTTGCCGATGATCAAGCAGCTGCTTGAAGACGCGGGCACCACCCTGTCGGCCGTGGATGCCATCGCCTTTGGCCGTGGCCCGGGAGCGTTCACCGGGGTGCGCATCGCCATTGGCGTGGTCCAGGGCCTGGCCTTTGCGTTGGAGCGCCCGGTGCTGCCGGTCTCCAACCTTGCCGTACTGGCCCAACGTGCCTTGCGCGAACACGGCGCCCAGCAGGTGGCGGCGGCGATCGATGCGCGTATGGACGAAGTGTATTGGGGGTGCTACCGCGAAACGGCTGGCGAAATGCGCCTTGTCGGCGTGGAAGCGGTGCAGCCACCGGAATCGGCGGTATTGCCGGGCGATGCCAGCGGTGACTGGTTCGGCGCTGGCACCGGCTGGGGGTATGGCGAGCGTATCGGTGTTCAACCGGCTGGGCAGGACGCAACCCTGTTGCCTCACGCCGAAGATCTGCTGACCCTGGCACGCTTTGCGTTCGAACGTGGCGAGGCGATTCCTGCGGATCAGGCCGCACCGGTTTACCTGCGCGATAAAGTCGCGCAGACCAAGGCGGAAAGAGGGATTATTTGACGCCAAAAATGATGGCAATTTGAGGCAAAAGTCGCCAATCGTCAGAATTTGCCCGGGTTTTTAAACCTTTTTCAAATTATGTGTTCTAGTTATCACCAGAGCATTTGCGCGCTACGGATTGCGCCACTAAAATGCCATTACTGATAGCGAGTTCGCGCCTATGCGTATAGATGGATTTTCCTCACAGTCGTACCCGATCAAGCGCAAGCCGCGTAGGGCAAACGCCACGGTGGACGACTCCGTCGAGGATTCGCCGGACTTCATCGAGGTCCAATCCGATGCGCAGGCCAGTTCACAAGCCCGCATCAGCGGCGTTCCCGCCCGTCAGCAAGACATGGTCTTCCCGCGTTCCATGAGCAAAAGCGTTGCCACCGCCCTGGCCAGCTACCTGACCACCGCCGGATTTGTCGAATGGGATATGGAAGTGCTGGGTCTCGACATCCACATCTGATGCGCCTGCCTTACTACCTCGGCTGCCCGTCCTGGAGTGAAAACGCCTGGCGCGAGTACCTGTACCCCGTCGACGCCCGCTCCAGCGATTACCTTGCCCTTTATTCCCAGGTCTTCAACGCCGTCGAAGGCAATACCACGTTCTACGCTCGCCCCTCGGCCGCTACCGTGCAGCGCTGGGCCGACATCATGCCCGACGATTTTCGCTTCACGGCCAAATTCCCCGGTGATATCAGTCACGGTGGCGACTTGCGCGAGCAATTGCCGGCGGCGGAAAGTTTTGTCGGTTTGATGAGCCCGCTCGGTGAACGTGTTTCGCCGCTGTGGCTGCAACTGTCGGCGAGTTTTTCGCCGCAACGCCTGGCTGAACTGTCCGGTTTTATCGATGGCCTGGAGCGCCCGATGGCGGTGGAAGTACGCCACCCTGAGTTCTTCGCCAAGGGCGATGCCGAGCGCACGCTCAACCGTTTGTTGCGGGATCGGGGTGTCGAGCGCATCTGCCTCGACCCACGCGCGTTGTTCAGTTGCACGTCGACCTCGGCGGCGGTACTGCACGCACAATCGAAAAAGCCCAAGGTGCCACCCCGTCCGGCAGCGCTGACCCAGTTTCCCCAAGTGCGTTTTATCGGTCATCCGGAGCTTGAGGCGAATGACCCGTTCCTGGTGCCGTGGGTGGAAAAAGTCGCGGGTTGGATCGAAGAAGGCCGCACACCCTACGTGTTCCTGCACACCTCGGATAATCGCCTTGCCGCGCAACTGGCCCTGCGTTTTCACGCGCAGCTGATGGCGCGCCTGCCCGGCCTGCCGGCGCTGCCGACCTTGCATCGGGAACCCGAAGCCGAGCAACTGGGGTTACTCTAGGGCTCCTTTTCCCGCCAGGAGTCAGTCATGGATGCCCAAACCCTTCGCGCCGAAACCTTCAAGGCCCTGCATGAGCGCGACCGCGCCTTCGTGATGCCAAACCCGTGGGACGCCGGCTCTGCGGTGATGCTCACCAGCCTTGGCTTTGAAGCCCTGGCCACGACCAGCGCGGGTTATGCGTTCAGCCTGGGACGCCCGGACGCGGAAGGGGCGTTGTCCCTGGAAGACACCTTGCGCAATGTCAGCATGATTGCCAAGGCCACCGCGCTGCCGGTGGCGGCCGACCTGGAAAACGGCTTCAGCGATACCCCCGAAGGGTGTGCCGAAACCATCTTGCGGGCGGCGGCCAGCGGTATCGTGGGGGGCTCTATCGAAGATGCCACCGGCGTTGCCGTCGACCCGATCTATCCCTTCGACCTTTCCGTAGAGCGCGTGGAAGCCGCCGTCGCCGCTGCCCGCAGCTTGCCATTCCCCTTCACGCTGACGGCCCGCGCGGAAAACCTCCTGCATGGTCGCCTGGATCTGCCCGACACTATTCGCCGCTTGCAGGCCTACGCCGAAGCCGGCGCCGACGTGCTCTATGCGCCGGGCCTGCGCAGTGCCGAGGATGTGCTGGCGGTGGTCAAGGCCGTGGCGCCAAAGCCGGTGAACGTATTGATGTCCGGCGCCCTGAAACTCAGCGTGGCGCAATTGAGCGCGATGGGGGTAAAGCGCATCAGCGTGGGCTCGGCCATGGCACTGGCGGCCTATGGTGAATTCTACCGCGCGGCCCAGGAAGTCTATGAGCTGGGCACCTTCAGCTTTACCGAGCGCTCGATGCCCTTCAGCCAGGCCAATCAGTTCTTCAAGGACTGAGCCGTGCGTTTTTTCAAACTGCAGGGTGCTCTGCTGGTGCTCAGTGCTGCATTTGCCGTGGGTGTGTGGCGTGGCTGGTTGCCGCTGCCGGCTGAATGGAACCCCTGGTCGCCGCTGGACGTACGGTCCAGCCCGAACCTGTTGACCCGCTACAAGCTGGGACGCCTGCAGGATGACCCCGAGCTGTGCGACCAAGTGCTGAAAACCTCTGCTTTGCGTGTCAGCCATCAGGCTGACACGCCCGCCGACGCTGCCTGTCCGCTGCGCAATACCTTGCGCGTGCAGGGTGCAGACGTGGCATTAAGCAGCAGCTTTCTCGCCAGTTGCCCGTTGGCCGTGGCGTTCGCGCTGTTCGAGCGCCACAGCCTGCAACCGGCAGCCCAGGCGGTGTTCGGTCAGGCGGTGACACGGGTCGATCATCTGGGCAGCTTTGCCTGTCGCAACATGTATAACCGTGCCGAAGGGCGGCTCAGCCAGCATGCGTCGGCCAATGCCTTGGATATCGCCGGGTTTCGCCTGGCGGATGGGCGCAGTATCAGCGTGCTCAAGGATTGGTCCGGGGAGGGCGACAGCGCGCGGTTCCTGCGCCAGGTGCGCGATGGCGCCTGTGATGATTTCAATGTGGTGTTGAGCCCGGACTACAACGCCGCGCACCGCAACCATTTCCATCTGGACATGGGGCGTTGGTGGGTGTGTCGCTAGGCCGCCAGGCGCAGGTTGTGGGTGATCAGCGGGCGTGCCCAGTGGTAGTCGAAGTCCAGCGCCTTCTGTTGCGCCAGCAATTCTTCGGTCGGGTAAGGCGTGGCGGGTGGTGGCAACAGGTCCAGTTCGAACTCGGCAATCGGCAAGTGCAAAGGCCGTGGTTCCGGCGCCGGGCCGGGCTCAGGCAATGGCTGGCCGGCAGTCAGGACGATGGGGCGAACCCAAGCGCTTTCGAAATTCTGCTGGCGCTGCTGCGCGACGATTTCATCCTGTGGGAACGGCTCGGCGGCCGGTGGCAGCAACTCGGTTTCAAATTCGGCGATGGGCAGGAACAGTGGCTCAGGTGGGGCGATCTCGGTGTCTTTGACGTCGCACTCGCGCTGGGTGAGGATCTGCGACAACAGGTCGGCACCGGCGCTGGGCTCTACCGCCGGGTCCGCCGGTGCCGGCGCCTTGGCGGCGAGCGCGTTCGGCGTTTCACCGAGCTGTTCGGCCAGCGCCCGGGCGAAGAAGTCCTGCCACACATGACTCACCCCGGCCAGCGCTTGGGTATTGCGCAGGCCGTAGTGGTTATGGGTCGGCAGTACACCGATGGTTAGGGGGAGAATGTCTGACATTTTTCTCGGTCGACGCTCAGCTCTGGCAAAATACCTGACTGTTGTTTTTATCGGCCGTTGTTTGCCGATCCTTAATATTTTTGAGCGTAGCGATTGATGAGCGAACAACCAGCGGCCAGCCGCATCCAGGTCGAGGCCTTGGGCGAAGGTTTCCAGGCCCGGGCCGAGCAGTGGGCTGCACAGCTCGGCTTGCCTTTACAGCTTGCGGAGGCGGATTTTTCCCTGCAGGTAGGCGAGCATGGCCTGCAACTGCAACAACTGGGGCCCGACGCGCCGGGGCCGGTGCGGGTGGACTTCGTCGAAGGCGGCGCCGCTCACCGACGGCTGTATGGCGGCGGCAGCGGACAGATGATCGCCAAGGCCGTGGGCATTGCCCAAGGCGTGCGTCCCCGTGTGCTGGACGCCACGGCCGGTCTGGGCAAGGACGCGTTCGTGCTGGCCAGCCTGGGCTGCGAGATGAGCCTGATCGAGCGCCAACCGCTGATTGGCGCCCTGCTGGAAGATGGCCTGGCACGCGGCGCGGAGGATTTCGACGTGGCGCCCATCGTGGCGCGCATGCAGCTGCTCAAGGGCAACTCCATTGACGTGATGCTCAATTGGCAAGGGGAGCCGCCCCAGGTGATCTACCTCGACCCGATGTTCCCTCACCGTGAGAAAACCGCCCTGGTGAAGAAAGAAATGCGCCTGTTCCGGCCGCTGGTGGGGGATGATCCGGACGCACCGGCGTTGCTGGCCGCCGCCCTGGCCCTGGCCAGCCACCGTGTGGTGGTCAAGCGCCCGCGCAAGGCGCCTTGCATCGAGGGGCCCAAGCCGAGCCATGCGCTGGATGGCAAGTCCAGTCGGTATGACATTTATCCCAAGAAAGCGCTCAAGTCTTAAGCCACAAGCAGTTTGTAGCTAATCACCTGCAACTGCATCTCTCCTATAGGCCCGCATAAACAACCCCACCACCTCCTGCACATGGGCTTCGGCGGCTTCATCACTCGGTTGCCCGCCGCAGCCATACAGCAGGCAGAAGTTCGCCGTGCCCTTGAGCAGGCAGAAGAAGTGCTCGGCCGCCGTAAACGGTCTGTCGATGCTCAGCGCGCCGCTCTGATCGATCTTGCCGAGCAGGCGCTCCATGCCCTGGAGCATGCGCATGGGCCCGGCTTCAAAGAAGATTTGGGAGAGTTTCACGTCCTGATTGCCGGTGGTCATCATCAGGCGATGCAGGTTTACCGACTCTTCACTGTTGATCAGCCGATGGAACCCCCGCGCGATATTCAACAATACCGTTTCCACCGGCATGCCTTCGGGCAGTTCGAAGTACATCACCGGTAACTGTTCCTCGCACTTGGCCACCACGGCGGCGGTGAACAAGGTTTCTTTGTCGGTGAAGTGGCTGTAGACGGTCAGCTTCGACACGCCGGCCTCAAGGGCCACGGCATCCATGCTGGTACTGGCGTAGCCATTGCTCAAGAACAGGGTTTTTGCTGCCGAGAGGATTGCCTGGCGTTTTGCCATGTCCTTGGGACGCCCGGGGCTATTGGTGCTTACACGATTGTCGGACATTTTCACCTTTAATACTGGACTGGCGAGTTTGGTATTAATAACATACCGGCCAGTATAATTATTCCTAGCTCCATTTGCGAAAGGTCCTTCAGCATGCGCAGCACTTTCCTGCCCTTTGCGTTGCCTGTCTGCCTGGTCTTCCTGTTGGCCGCCTGCGGCCATGAAGAAGCGGTCCAGACCACCGTCCGCCCGGCCATGGTGGTGCAGCCGCAACCCTCGGCGCAGTCGACGGACAGCTACCCCGGTGAAGTCCGCGCTCGCTATGAGCCGGACCTGGCCTTTCGCATCGGTGGCAAAGTCAGCAAGCGTCTGGTGGAGGAGGGCGAGCGGGTCAAGACCAACCAGGCGCTGGCGGAACTTGACCCTCAGGATGTGCGCCTGCAACTGGAGGCCGCCCGTGCCCAGGTCGCCGCAGCCGAAGCCAACCTGAGCCTGGTGCGCGCTGAGCGTGATCGCTACAAGACCCTGATGGACCGCCAGATGGTCAGCCGTTCCCAGTACGACAATTCCGAAAACCTTTACCGTTCCGGCGAAGCGCGCCTCAAGCAGATCAAGGCCGAGTTTGACGTGGCCAGTAACCAGGCTGGCTACGCCGTATTGCGCGCCCCCCAGGATGGTGTCGTAGCCAAGCGCGCGGTGGAAGTCGGCCAAGTGGTCTCCGCTGGCCAGACCGTGTTCACCCTGGCTACCGATGGCGAGCGCGAAGTGCTCATCAGCCTGCCCGAACAAGGGTTTGGTCGCTTCAAGATCGGTCAACCGGTCGCGGTGGAGTTGTGGAGCCAGCCGGGCCAGCGTTTTACCGGGCGCATCCGTGAACTGTCGCCTGCGGCTGATCCAAAATCGCGCACCTTCGCCGCTCGCGTTGCCTTCACCGGCGGCAAAGTCCCGGCGGAACTGGGGCAAAGCGCTCGCGTATTCATACAGGCCGACGGTGTTGTTCCGCTGTCGGTACCGCTGTCTGCCCTGAGTGCGGAGAACGGTGCGTCCTACGTCTGGCGTGTACAGCCGGACAACACCCTCAAGCGCACACCGGTACGCATTGGCGCCTTCGGTGAAAAAACCGTACCGGTGCTGGAAGGCTTGACCCCCAACGACTGGGTGGTCGCAGCCGGCGTGCATGTGCTCCACGAGGGCCAGCAAGTGCGCGCGGTGGATGGCTCCAACCGTGTAGTGAACCTGGCGGCCAAGGAGTAGTCCCCGATGGCTTTCAATCTTTCCGAATGGGCGTTGCGTAACCGCCAGATCGTACTGTTCCTGATGATCCTGCTGGCTGTGGTCGGCACCTTGTCCTACACCAAGCTGGGGCAAAGCGAAGATCCACCGTTTACCTTCAAGGCCATGGTGATCAAGACCAACTGGCCCGGCGCTACGGCCCAGGAAGTCTCGCGCCAGGTCACCGAGCGTATCGAGAAAAAACTGATGGAGACCGGCGAATACGAGCGCATTGTCTCGTTCTCTCGCCCGGGTGAGTCCACCGTCACCTTCATTGCGCGCGACTCCATGCACTCTGTGCAGATTCCTGAGTTGTGGTACCAGGTGCGCAAGAAGATCAGCGACATCCGGCAGACCTTGCCGCCGGATATCCAGGGGCCGTTTTTCAACGACGAGTTCGGTACCACCTTCGGCAATATCTACGCCCTGACCGGCGACGGCTTCGACTATGCCGTGCTCAAGGACTACGCCGACCGCATCCAGATTCAACTGCAACGGGTGGCGGATGTGGGCAAGGTCGAGTTACTTGGCCTACAGGATGAGAAGATCTGGATCGAGCTGTCCAACCTCAAGCTCGCCACTCTTGGCCTGCCGTTGGCCGCTGTACAGCAGGCGTTGCAGGAGCAGAACGCGGTGTCCACTGCCGGCTTCTTTGAAACCCCGAGCGAGCGTGTGCAACTGCGCGTGTCGGGCAACTTCAAGACGGTGGAAGAGATCCGCAACTTTCCGATTCGTGTCGCTGATCGAACCTTCCGGATTGGCGATGTAGCCGACATTCACCGTGGCTTCAACGATCCACCGGCACCGCGCATGCGTTACATGGGGGCGGATGCTATCGGACTGGCCGTGGCCATGCGTGATGGCGGCGATATCCTGGTGCTGGGCAAGGCCCTCGAAGGCGAATTCGCACGTTTGCAAAAGAACCTTCCGGCGGGCATGGAGCTGCGCAAGGTGTCAGACCAACCGGCAGCGGTGAAAACCGGTGTCGGCGAATTCGTGCAGGTGTTGGCCGAGGCATTGGCGATTGTCTTGCTGGTGAGCTTCTTCTCCCTCGGCATACGCACTGGCATGGTCGTAGCCCTGGCGATACCGCTGGTGCTGGCAATGACCTTTGCCACCATGTATTACCTCGGTATCGGCCTGCACAAGATTTCCCTCGGTGCGTTGGTGCTGGCCCTCGGCTTGCTGGTGGATGACGCGATCATTGCCGTGGAAATGATGGCAATCAAAATGGAGCAGGGCTACGACCGGCTCAAGGCGGCCAGTTTTGCCTGGACCAGCACCGCCTTCCCGATGCTCACCGGTACGCTGATCACGGCGGCCGGTTTCCTGCCGATTGCCACCGCGCAGTCGAGCACAGGTGAATACACACGCTCGATCTTCCAGGTGGTGACGATCGCGTTGCTCGCCTCATGGATCGCCGCCGTGGTATTTGTGCCGTACCTGGGGGAAAAACTCCTGCCGGACCTGGCGAAGATTCACGCGGCCAAACACGGCATCGATGGCCCGGATCCCTACGGCACGCCGTTCTACCAACGTGTAAGACGTTTGGTGGAGTGGTGCGTGCGCCGGCGCAAAACCGTGATTGTCCTGACGTTGCTACTGTTTATCGGCTCGGTGGCGTTGTTTCGCTTTGTGCCGCAACAGTTCTTCCCGGCCTCAGGCCGCCTGGAGCTGATGGTCGACCTGAAATTGGCTGAAGGCGCTTCCCTGAGCAATACCGCCGACCAGGTCAAGCGCCTGGAAGCCTTGCTCAAGGAACACGCCGGCATTGATAACTATGTGGCCTACGTCGGCACCGGTTCGCCGCGTTTCTACCTGCCCCTGGACCAGCAACTGCCAGCGGCCAGTTTTGCGCAGTTCGTGGTGTTGGCTAAGACCATCGAGGGCCGCGAGAGCCTGCGTACCTGGCTGATCGAAACCCTCAACGAACAATTCCCCGACCTGCGCTCGCGGGTTACCCGCCTGGAAAACGGCCCTCCTGTCGGCTATCCGGTGCAGTTTCGCGTAACCGGAGAACACATCGAGGAAGTCCGCGCCCTTGCACGGAAGGTCGCGGCCAAGGTTCGCGAAAATACCCACGTGGTCAATGTGCACCTGGACTGGGAAGAGCCGAGCAAGATCGTCTACCTCAATATCGACCAGGACCGCGCCCGCGCCCTCGGCGTCAGTACCGCCAACCTGTCGAAATTCCTGCAAAGCTCACTGACCGGTTCCAGCGTCAGTCAATACCGGGAGGACAACGAGTTGATCGAAATCCTCCTGCGCGGCACCGTCCACGAGCGCACCGAGTTATCGCTGCTGCCCAGCCTGGCGGTGCCGACCGACAACGGTAAAAGCGTGGCCCTGTCGCAGATCGCCACCCTCGAATACGGCTTTGAAGAGGGCATTATCTGGCACCGCAACCGCTTGCCGACGGTGACCGTGCGCGCCGATATCTACGGCAAGGAACAACCGGCAACGCTGGTCCAGCAAATCCTGCCAACCCTTGAGGGTGTGCGCGCCGAATTGCCGGATGGCTACCTGCTGGAAGTCGGTGGCACCGTCGAAGACTCCGCCCGCGGGCAGAACTCGGTGAAGGCTGGCGTGCCGCTGTTTATCGTGGTGGTGCTGACCTTGCTGATGCTGCAACTGCGCAGCTTCTCACGCACGGCGATGGTGTTTCTGACCGCGCCGTTGGGCCTGATTGGCGTGACGCTGTTTCTGCTGGTGTTCCGCCAGCCCTTCGGCTTCGTGGCCATGCTCGGGACCATCGCGCTGTCGGGGATGATCATGCGCAACTCGGTGATCCTGGTGGACCAGATCGAACAGGACATCAAGGCCGGGCTGGCGCCGTGGCAGGCAATTATCGAAGCCACCGTGCGGCGTTTCCGCCCGATTGTGCTGACCGCCCTGGCGGCGGTGCTGGCGATGATCCCGCTGTCACGCAGCGTGTTCTTCGGGCCGATGGCGGTGGCGATCATGGGCGGCTTGATCGTCGCGACGGCGTTGACCCTATTGTTCCTTCCGGCCCTGTATGCTGCGTGGTTCCGAGTGAGGAAGGACGTCGCGTAATCATGCTGGCCACTGTTTCTGCCCTGATGTTGCTGCTGCTCGCCCCCGGCCCGACCAATACCCTGCTGTTTCGTGCCGGGTTGCTGTTCGGGTTCCGGGCTTCGTGGAAACTGGCCTTTATTGAGTGCCTGGCTTACTTGCTGCAGGTCTCACTGTGGGGCGTAGCGCTGGTTTACCTGGCGATGTATTCGCCGTGGGCATTGAAGGCGACGCAACTGGCCGCGGCCTGTTACTTGCTGTACGTCTCCTACAACCTGTGGCAGCGCAAAGGTGCTGCCATCGACCTGAACAGGGATCGATTCTCCGGGCTGTATTTCTTTTGGTTGACGGTCATGAACCCCAAGGGGCTGTTGATCGTGTCGTTCATCGCGCCGGCCGGCGCCTTTATCACGCTGCAAGGTTACGTGGGGTTCATGACCGCCCTTGCCTTGGTGGTGATACCCGTCGGTTGTGCCTGGATCATTCTCGGCAGCCAATTCGAAGGGTTTCAGAAGACCTGGTTGACCCCCTTGAAGATCAATCGTGTCACCTCTGTGGCCATCTGCGGCTTTGCCACGCTCATGATGGGGCGCTTGGTCGAGACGCTCCTGCTGTAGGGATGACGCCTACAGGGGGTGTGGAACCAATCTTATGTGATTGCCACTTAACGTTACCTGATTGGCAGGTACCTGTTTCTGCGTAGGGTAGAAGCAGGAGTGATTGAAACGCAAGGAGTTCAATGTGCTTTTCTTCCCTCTCGTTCTTCCGCTTCTTTTCGGTGGGTTTGGTCGTCCTCAGTGCTGTAGGCCACCTGAGCCTGAACCTGCTCGACCTAACCCTTCACCCCACAGTGTTACAACAACGACTACCACAACGGTTAATGGCCCAGTAACAGGTTACTTCCCAACGCACCGACTCTACTAAGTGCTTTCACACTAAAACGCCCCGAAACAGTCGGGGCGTTTTTTGTAGGGGGTGAGGTGGTCCAGCCATTAGTCAGAGTGTGCCAAACACCTTCTTCGCCAGACTGGTGGCCGCCGCCGCCGGGTTCTTGCGAATCGTCTCTTCCTGCTGCGCAATCATCTTGAACAAACCATCCAGCGCCTGTTCGGTCACGTAGTTTTCCACGTTGGCGCTCTTGGCATCCACGGCGCCAAACGCGGCGGCCTTGCCTGCGAGGGCGTTGTACTGCTGGGCCACGCCCACCTTGTCGGTGGCGGCCTTGACGATCGGCAGGAACTTGGCGCGGATCTGTTCGCGACTGCTCTTGTTCAGGTACTGGGTGGCGGAGTCCTGGCCGCCGCTGAGGATGCCCTTGGCGTCGGTCACGCTCATGTTCTTCACTGCATTGACCAGAATCGGCTGGGCCTGGGTCACGGCGGTTTCAGCGGCTTTGTTCATGCTGTCTTCCAACTGCGTGACCTGGTCACCCATGCCGAACATTTTCAGCTTGTCGGCGACTTTGCCCAGCTTGCCCGGCAGGCCGATCTTCACTTCAGGGTTGTTGCTGAAACCACCGGGTACACCCAGTTGTTTCACGGCGATCTGTGCGCCTTGGGTCAGGGCGTCCTTGAGGCCGCCGCTGGCGTCGCCCTGGGACAGGCTACTGAGGTCCAGGGCCATGGCGTTGGCGCCGAGCAGCAGGCCGGCACACAGGGCAGTGAGGCGAAGGGATTTGCGGAGCATGGGCGCTTCCTTATGTTCGAGTTCAGGGTGCTACGGCGTTCACGCGCACGCGCAGCGGCTGTGGATCCTGGCCGTTGAGCTGCACCGTGTGCCGTTCGGTGGTGATAAACAGTAGCTTGCCATCCAGTTCGATGCGAGCGCTCACCGAATAACTGTGGCCTGGCTTGACCTGTGCGGGGTCGTAGGTCAGGTGAAACGGCAGCGGCACCTGGCCTTTGACCGGGCCTTTCTGCTCGGCCAACGTCACTGCGGGCGCATCCGCCAGGGACACGTCCTGGAGGCTCACGCTCAAGGTGGCAGCGGGCGGCAGGGCAATGCGTTGCAGGTAGAACACTTCGCCGTCGAGGCTGGCCTTGGGCGCTGGATGCATGGATTGGCAGGCTCCGAGCAGGGCGGTGAGGCCCAGGAGAATGATCTTTTTCATGGTGCAGCTCCTTTTCAACGGCGCCAGCATCCAACTGGCGCCTTGTTCAATCTAGCGTGTTTCTTCCGCTTCCACCGGCGCTTCGGCCGCGCCATCCACACGGTGCAAGGCCACCTGGCGGATCGACAGGCGAATCTCCGCGGGCAACACGCGCTTGGCCGCACCTTCGGCCAGTTCGCCGAGCAGGTCGTGGTAGCTCAACTTGCCGGCCTCGTCGCGGCGCAGCACATCTTGCTCCAGCAAGGTCTGGATGAAATGTCGGAAAAGGCTCTTGTCGAAGAATTCCGGGGCGTTGAGGCCATGCAGGATCGACAGGCGCTGGGCCATGATCGTGCACAGGTCTTCCAGTTCTTCGGCGCTGATGCTGTTCTGGCCGCTGTTGAGCAGCAGCGAGATCGCCATGTAGAAGCGTTGCAGGGTCTGGGCGATGGTCTTGGACAGCAGGGTCAGCAGCACGAAGTGCCGCGAGCTTGGTGCAGGGCGCAGGAACACATTGTTTTCGAAGCGCAGCAGGCCCTGTTCGACGAACGCGTCCAGCCATTGATCGACCACCGCATCCAGCTCTTCCAGCGACCAGCGGATAAACAGCTCCGATTGCAGGTACGGGTACAGCGCGTGGGTATAGCGCAGGATCTGCTCGCGGCTCATCCGCGAGCTGCTCTGGAAGAAGCTGGCCAGCAGCGCCGGCAGGGCGAAGATATGCAGCACATTGTTGCGGTAGTAGGTCATCAGGACGGCGTTCTGCTCGTCCAGGTACAGAATTTTGCCCAGGGCATCGCTCTGTTCCGACAGCAGGTCCATGTCCTTGACGTGCTTGATCAGCGCCAGGCCGTCGCCTTCGGGCAAGGTGGTGTGGGGCGAATAAGGCACGCGGCGCAGCAGCGCCAGGTACAGGTCCAACTGGCGGGCCATGGCCTGTTCATCCAGGGCCAGGCGCGTGGTGGACAGCAGCGCCAGGGCCACCAGATTCACCGGGTTCACGGCGGCGGCTTCGTTCAGGTGGCGGGCCACCTGTTCGCCGAGGCGGTTGGTGGTTTCGTTGAGCCAGGCCGGTTTGTAGTTCGGGCCCAGTTCCTGGCTGCGCCAGTCCGGTTGCTCGGCGTCGAGGAACTCGGCCAGCTTGATCGGCTCGCCGAAGTTGACCGCGACCTGGCCAAAGCGCTGCTTGAGCGCGCCGACCACTTTGAAAATATCGAAGATCGACTCTTTCTTCTTGCTCGCACCCCGCAGTTCGCCGAGGTAGGTGCGGCCTTCGAGCACGCGCTCATAGCCGATATACACCGGCACGAACACGATCGGCATGCGCGAGGAGCGCAGGAAACTGCGCAGCGTAATCGCCAGCATCCCGGTCTTAGGCTGCAGCATGCGCCCGGTGCGCGAGCGTCCGCCTTCGACGAAGTACTCCACCGGGAAGCCCTTGGTGAACAAGGTGTGCAGGTATTCGTTGAACACCGAGGTGTACAGCGGGTTGCCCTTGAAGGTGCGGCGCATGAAAAACGCACCGCCACGGCGCAACAGGCTGCCGATTACCGGCATGTTCAGGTTGATGCCGGCGGCGATATGCGGTGGGGTCAGGCCGTTCTTGAACAGCAGGTAGGACAGCAGCAGGTAGTCGATATGGCTGCGGTGGCAAGGCACATAAATCACCTCGTAGCCCTGGGCAACCTGTTGCACGCCCTCGATGTTATTGACCTTGATGCCGTCGTAGATCTTGTTCCAGAACCAGCTCAACACCACTTCCAGGAAGCGGATCGCGGTGTAGGTGTAGTCCGAGGCGATCTCGTTGCCGTAGCGCAGGGCCAGGGCCTTGGCTTTTTCCGGGCTGATTTTTTCCCGCTCGGCTTCGTCAAGGATGGCCTGGCGCACCAGCGGCATGTTGACCAGGCCTTTCACCAGATTGCGCCGGTGGGACAAATCGGGGCCGATCACCGCCGTCTTCAGGTTACGAAAGTGCACGCGCAGGATACGTTGGGCCATGCGCACGGTGCGTTCGTGGCCTTTATTGTGCTCGATCAATTC
This sequence comes from Pseudomonas sp. GW821-FHT09D08, assembly GCF_059416305.1. Taxonomy (NCBI): domain Bacteria; kingdom Pseudomonadati; phylum Pseudomonadota; class Gammaproteobacteria; order Pseudomonadales; family Pseudomonadaceae; genus Pseudomonas; species Pseudomonas sp. GW821-FHT09D08. Next base: position 63,740 of record NZ_JBWKOX010000002.1, on the reverse strand, counting down.
ACGCAGGTTGATGGGCGCGGAGAATTGCACGCGGGTCTTGCGCCCCAGGATCAGGATGCTCAACAACCGGCGTAGACGCCCAGTGACCGCCCAACTGTCGGCAAACAGCAGCTTCCACGGGCTGGACTCGCTCGCAGGGGTTTGCCCCCAGAACACGCTGACCGGAATGATTTGTGCATTCTCTTCGGCGTGTTCGCTGAGGGTGTTGACCAGGCGGGTCAGGGTCGGCGGCGCGCCGCGCTTGTCCTGGCGCCCCAGCCAGTCCGGCTCGGGCGTGAGGTAGAAGAACGCCGCGGGTTCCATCAGCGGGCCTACCGATACCGGCAGTACCGGGCGCGGCAGGCCGGCCTTGGTGCACTCGGCATCGACCACGGCCAATTCGGTGAGGGAGGGCGATTGCAGGACGTAAAACACCGGCCGGCTGCGGTCCAGGTTGAGGGTAAGGGACGACTGGTTGATCGTCTCCGAGCGAACCCAGAGGTACAACAGTCGGCGCAAGGTGCCAAACACCAGACGGCGGAACGGGGAGCGGGTCATAGGCGAGCTGCTTCAAGTGGGAAAAACCGAGCAGGCGCTCGGGCGGGTAGTGTGCCGTATTCGCCGAAAATCGGCAAAAAAGCAGCGATGTAAACTTGAGTTGATCGTTTTTGAGCCTGTCTTATACTCGGCAGTTCAACGCGATCGGCTCAACAATAACAATCAAGTGGGAGTGAACAGATGGCAACGCGCGAGACAGGCAATGTGAAGTGGTTCAACGACGCCAAGGGCTATGGCTTCATCCAGCGTGAAGATGGCAAGGATGTGTTTGTGCACTACCGCGCCATTCGCGGCGACGGCCACCGTTCGTTGGCCGAGGGCCAGCAGGTGGAATACGCCGTGGTAAGCGGCGAGAAGGGGTTGCAGGCGGAGGATGTGGTCGGTTTGTAATGCGGATTTGTTACACCGCAGAACCCATGTGGGAGGGGGCAAGCCCCCTCCCACATTTTGACTGGGTTCGCAATTCAGGCTCAGGCAGTTTTCCAGGTGATCTGCTCTTCACCGTCCGCGCTGATGCGAATCCAGGTGTCGGCGCTTTCCTCACCTTCTTCCTCGACCCAGCTCCCCGGTGCGCAGCGCACTTCCACGTTCAGCGCAGCAAACGCAGCGCGGGCGCAGGCAATGTCGTCTTCCCACGGCGTCTGGTCACTTTCCAGGTACAGGCTGTTCCACTTGCCTACGGCTTTCGGCAGCCAGGTGACCGGCACATTGCCGGCCTTGCACTTGTAGGTCTGGCCACGCTGGACCCAGTCGCTGCAAGGGCCCAGGGCAGCGCCCAGCCAGGCGGCGATGGCCTTGTAGTCGACGTCGGCGTCCTTCAGGTAAATCTCGATATCGGGTTGGCGCATGGATATTCCTCGTTGCGGGATTCGAAAATCCATTCGCGGATGGTTAAAAGTCGGTTATTGAAGCACGAAATAATCGTAGCGCATCGATACCGTGACCAGCAGCGGCTCGGCCGCCTCGATCACCTCGGCACGGCGTTCGGCACTGGCGCGCCAGCCATGGGGGGTCATGGCCAGCAGGTTGGCGCGGTCCCGGGGCTCGGCCAGGCTCAAGGTGAATTCCAGGGTTTCACTGTGGGCCAGGCTCATGCCGTCCGGCACCAGGGCCAGGTGCTTGTCGTCGGTGTACTCGCGCACTTCGTCGTACAGGCGCTCGCGCAGTTCCATCAGGTGGCCGCTGGTCGGGCCGACCTTCATCAGGCCGCCGCCGGGACTGAGCAGGCGCTTGGCCTCTTGCCAATCCAATGGGCTGAACACACTGGCGAGGAACTGGCAGCTGGCGTCGGCCAACGGCACGCGGGCCATGCTGGCGATCAACCAGGTCAGCGTCGGGTCGCGTTTGCACGCGCGCTTGACCGCTTCCTTGGAAATGTCCAGGGCGTAGCCATCGGCATGGGGCAGGGCCGCGGCGATTTGCGCGGTGTAGTAACCCTCGCCGCAACCGATGTCCACCCAGCGCTGCGGTGCGCGTTCGGCGGCCAGCTCGGCCAGGCGCCTGGCCACCGGGGCGTAGTGCCCGGCGTTGAGAAAGTCACGGCGCGCCTCGACCATCGCCAGGTTGTCGCCCGGGTCGCGGCTGTTCTTGTGCTGCACCGGCAGCAGGTTCAGGTAGCCCTGGCGCGCGCGGTCGAAACGGTGCCCGGCCGGGCACGCCACGCCATTGTCCACTGCGTTGAGCGGGGCGCTGCAAATCGGGCAGGCCAGCATCAGGCGAGCAACTTGATCAGGGTCTGGTAATAGATTTCGGTCAGCACGTCGAGGTCGCTGGCCAGGATCCGCTCGTTGACCTGGTGGATCGTCGCGTTCACCGGGCCCAACTCGACCACCTGGGTGCCGAGGGTCGCAATGAAGCGCCCATCGGAGGTGCCGCCACTGGTGGAGGCCTGGGTCTCACGCCCGGTGATCGCCTTGATGCTGGCCGACACCGCATCAAGCAACGCGCCCGGCTCGGTGAGGAACGGCAGGCCCGACAGCGCCCACTCCACATGCCAGTCCAGGCCATGCTTGTCGAGAATCGCCGCAACGCGCTGTTGCAGGCCTTCGACCGTGGATTCGGTGGAAAAACGGAAGTTGAACACCGCCGTCAGGTCACCCGGAATCACGTTGGTGGCGCCGGTGCCAGAGTTGAGGTTGGAGATCTGGAAGCTGGTCGGCGGGAAGAAGGCGTTGCCGTTGTCCCAGTGCTCGGCGGCCAGTTCGGCCAGGGCCGGCGCGGCCAGGTGGATCGGGTTCTTCGCCAGGTGCGGGTAGGCCACATGGCCCTGCACGCCGCGCACGGTCAGGGTGGCACCGAGGGAGCCGCGACGGCCGTTCTTGACCACGTCACCCACCAGGGTAGTGCTCGACGGTTCGCCGACGATGCACCAGTCCAGGCGCTCCTTGCGCGCGGCCAGGCGTTCGATCACGGCCTTGGTGCCATGGTGTGCCGGGCCTTCCTCATCGCTGGTGATCAGGAACGCGACCGAGCCCTTGTGGTCCGGGTAGTCGCTGACGAAGCGCTCGGCCGCCACCAGCATGGCGGCCAGGCTGCCCTTCATGTCGGCCGCGCCACGCCCGCAGAGCATGCCGTTTTCGTCGATCAATGCGTCGAACGGGTCGTTCTGCCAGGCTTGCACCGGACCTGTGGGGACCACGTCGGTGTGGCCGGCGAAGCACAGCACCGGGCCGTCATGCTTGCCATGGGTGGCCCAGAAGTTGTCCACGTCCTCGATGCGCATCGGCTCCAGCGCAAAACCGGCGTCGCCCAGGCGCTGCATCATCAGCTTCTGGCAATCGGCGTCGATCGGCGTGACCGAGGGACGACGGATCAGGTCGATGGCAAGTTGAAGGGTCGGCGAAAGGTCGGCATGGGCCGTCATGGGAAAACTCCGGGAAGCATGTCTGGAAGAGCAGGGCGGGCGGACAAAACGGCCGTTATCTTATAGCAAAACGGCGGCCAGAGGCCGCCGTTTAGTGCATTGCGCAAGTTTTTAAGCCACAGGTGCAGGCTCAGGTGCCACGGCCGGTTTCGGCAGCGACGACAGGAACGCCATGATCAACGCCGCCACATATGGCAGCGATTGCACCAGCAGCATCACCACCCAGAAACGTATGTCATTGCTCGGCAGGCCCTGCACCAGGTAGATCCCCAGCGCCGCGCCCCATAACAGCAGCATGATAAACATTTCTTCGCGGGCTTCGGAAATCGCTACCCAGAAGCCGTGGTTATCCGCGTTTTTCGGTGTACGAAAGAACGGAATGCTGGTGGTGAAGAAACCATACAGCACCGCCTTGGCGATGGTGTGGGATAACGCCAGGCCAGCCAGGGCGGCGCAGAACGCATCCTTGAGGTTCACACCTACCGCGCGGCGGTAGAGGAAGATGATCTTGCCCACCTTGAACACGAACAACGCCAACGGCGGGATCGCGAAAATCAACAGCGGCGGGTCGACCCGCGTCGGCACGATGATCATCGCCGCCGACCACAACAGCGCGCCGACGGTGAAGAAGATGTTCATGCCGTCCGCCACCCACGGCAACCAGCCCGCGAGGAAGTGGTAGCGCTGGCCACGGGTCAGCTCGGTGTCTTTGCCGCGCAGCAGGCTGGCGGTGTGGCGCTTGATGATCTGGATCGCGCCATAGGCCCAGCGGAAACGCTGTTTCTTGAAGTCGATAAAGGTATCCGGCATCAGGCCCTTGCCGTAGCTGTCGTGGTAGTACGCCGCCGACAGGCCTTTCTCGAATACCCGCAGGCCGAGTTCGGCGTCTTCGCAGATGCACCAGTCGGCCCAGCCCAGTTCCTCGAGCACCGAGCGACGGGTCATGGTCATGGTGCCGTGCTGGATGATCGCGTCGCGGTCGTTACGGGTGACCATGCCGATATGGAAGAAGCCTTTGTATTCGGCGTAGCATAGCTTCTTGAAGGTGCTTTCGTTCTGGTCGCGGTAGTCCTGCGGCGACTGCACCACGGCGATTTTCGGGTCGGCGAAGTGCGGCACCATGTGCTTGAGCCAGTTCGGCGACACGCAGTAGTCCGAGTCGATCACCGCGATCACTTCGGCATCCTTGGCGGTGTGCGGGATCAGGTAGTTCAGTGCACCGCCCTTGAAACCGGCCAGGGGCGCGACGTGGAAAAACTTGAAGCGCGGGCCCAGGGTTTCGCAGTAATCGCGCACCGGCTCCCACACCGCCGGGTCCTTGGTGTTGTTGTCTATGATCAGGACTTCGTAGTCCGGGTAATCGAGGGCGGCCAGGGCGTCGAGGGTCTGTTTGACCATCTCTGGCGGCTCGTTGTAGCACGGCACATGGATCGACACTTTCGGGCGGTAGTCCGATTCCCCTTCCACCGGCAGGAATTCACGCCGGCGCTTGTGGGTCCATACCGCTTCCGCCAGTTCGTGGGCTTCGGTCAGCAACACAATGAATACGCCCAGTGCACCCAGGGCCAACAAGATGCCGACGGTCACGCTGAACCAGGTGCTGTATTGCTGGCTGTAGTCGTAGCCGATCCACACCAGTACGGAACCGCAGAGGAACGCGATAAAAGTCAGGAAGGTGCGGCCACGCTGGCGCAGGGATGAGCCGTCGATCATCAGCAGGGTCAGGGACAGCAAGGCGAGCACCACCGAGCCGATCGCCAGGACGCGCCACTGCGGGATTGCCACCACCGGCCCTTCGAAGTTGAATTTCTGCTGGCGCGCGGCGTTGTAGACGCCCCAATACGCGCCGGCCGAGCCTTCGTCGCTGACCTTCCACGGCTGGTCGAAGGCCTCGATCACGAAGTAGTTGTAGCCCTGGCGGTTCAGCTTGTTCACCAGCGTACGCAGGTAAATGGCCTGGTCTGCCGGGGACGTTTCATTCCCGCCGCGCATACGGCCGTTACTTGGCCAGCCCACTTCCGACAACAGCAGCGGCTTTTTCGGGAACAGTTTCTTCAGGTCCCTGGCGCGGTCGAGTACGTACTGGCCGGCCTTGTCCATCGGGATGTATTCCCAGAACGGCAGGATGTGCGCGGCGATCAGGTCGACGTGCTTGGCCAGTTGCGGGTTCTTTTCCCAGATATGCCATTGCTCGGAGGTCGTCACCGGGACTTTCACGGCGGCGCGCACTCGGTCCAGCAGCACAATCAGCGCTTCAGGGGTGATCTCTTCACGGAACAGCGCCTCGTTACCGACCACGACCCGCACGACACTGCGCGAGCTGTTGGCGATCTCGATGGCCCGCTGGACTTCGCGCTCGTTACGCTCCAGATCCGGGCTGATCCAGATCCCCAGGGTTACGCGCAGGCCGAACTCTTCGGCCAGCTTGGGAATGTCCCCCAGCGTGCCGTCGACCGAGTAGGTGCGGATGTTATCCGTCAGCTTGCTCATGATCTCCAGATCGCGGCGCATCTGCTCGTCGGTGGGGTACTGGTCTTTCTGCGGGTACTGGCCTTGCTGGAACGGCGAGTAGGAAAAACCGGAGATCTGCTCGGGCCAGTTGGGAGCAGTGACCGGGCGGTTGATCAGCGCCCAGAAGCCGGTGAACAGCGCGGCAATTGCCAGCACTATCACCAGGTTGAGTCCAAATTTACGCGATGCCATGGTTATGTCGGGTTCCAAAGGGTGTGGAACGAAAAGAGGTGTCGGCCTGCACCGAACGGCGCGCATCCTACACCGGCCTTTCCCTGACCGTACAGCAAGCCGAGAAAAACCGGACATTGGGCAGCGAAAGTACATCTAAGTTCTTAACTTGTAGCTTGTAGCTTAAAACTTGTCGCTGCGTAGTCCTATAATGCGCGCCGGTTTTTGGGGTAATGGTCATGAGTACAGAAGATCCGCGGTTTGCAGGCGTCGCCCGCTTGTATGGCATTGAAGGCCTGGAGCGCTTGAAAGCGGCCCATGTGGCGATCGTCGGCGTCGGCGGCGTCGGCTCGTGGGCGGCGGAAGCCATGGCCCGTTGCGGGGTGGGCGAGATTTCGCTGTTCGACCTGGACGACGTCTGCGTCAGTAACAGCAACCGCCAGTTGCACGCCTTGGACAGCACCGTGGGCAAGCCCAAGGTCGAGGTGATGGCCGAGCGCCTGCGCGCGATCAACCCGAATTGCACGGTGCATGCGGTGGCGGATTTCGTCACCCGCGACACCATGGCGGAGTACATCACGGCCAACATTGATTGCGTGATCGACTGCATCGACGCCGTCAATGCCAAGGCCGCACTGATTGCCTGGTGCAAGCGCCGCAAGATCCAGATCATCACCACCGGTGGCGCCGGTGGGCAGATCGACCCCACGCTGATCCAGGTCTGCGACCTGAACCGCACCTTTAATGACCCCTTGGCGTCGAAAGTGCGCTCCACCTTGCGCCGTGACTACGGTTTTTCCCGCACCGTGACCCGTCATTACAGCGTGCCGTGCGTGTTTTCCACCGAGCAACTGCGCTACCCCAAGCCGGATGGCAGCATCTGTTTGCAGAAGAGTTTTGTCGGTGATGGGGTGAAGCTGGACTGCGCCGGCGGGTTTGGCGCGGTGATGATGGTGACGGCGACCTTCGGCATGGTCGCGGCGACCAAGGCGGTGGACAAGATTGTGGCCGGGGTGCGCAGGCCTTCGGAGCGGGTCAAGCCCGCCTGAGCCTCAGAACGTTACACGGTTCAAATGTGGGTATGACTGAGTTCGCGCATGCGCTGCAGGACTGCATTCAGCCCATTGCTGCGCGACGGCGACAGTTGACGGGAAAGCCCCAGCTGATTGAACCAATCCGGCAAGTCGACCGCCTGCAACTCGTCCGCCGACAACCCATTGACCCGTGCCAGCAGCAATGCCACCAAGCCACGAATCATCCGCGCATCGCTGCTCGCGGCGAACTGCCAGTGGCCATCGTGCAAGCGCCCCACCAACCACACCAGGCTCTCACAGCCCTGCACCAGGTTGGCATCGACCTTCTCCTCGTCCGCCAATACGGGCAGGCGCTCACCCCACTGCATCAGCATTCGAGCGCGTTGCTCCCAACTGCCGATTGAGTGAAAGGTTTCCAGTGCAGCCTGCGCGTCCACCGGCAGGCTCATCGCAGCATATCCAGCGCCCGGTCCAGCGCTTCAAAGAAGCGTTCCAGGTCATCGGAGTCGTTATACAGCGCCAGGGAGACACGGATCGCCCCCGACAAGTGCATCGCCTTGAGCAGCGGCATCGCGCAATGATGGCCGGCACGTACGGCAATGCCTTGTTCGGTCAGCAGGTGCGCGAGGTCGGCATTGTGCACGCCCTCGACCACAAAACTGACCAGCGCCGCCTGCGGCGAGCCCAGCACACGGACGCCATTGCGCGCGTTCAGCCCGCGCAACAGGTAGTCATGCAGGGCCGCTTCATGGTTGAGCACCGCCTGTGGGTCCAGCGAACCCAGGTAGTCCAGGGCCGCGCCCAGGCCGATCACGCTGGCAATCGGCGGGGTGCCGGCTTCGAACCCCAGCGGTGCCGGGCGGAAACTGGCGCTGTGGTAGTCGGCCTGTTGCACCATCTCGCCACCAAATTGCCAATGGCGCAGGTGATGCAGGGTCTCGTTGCGGCCATAGAGCACGCCGACGCCGTCCGGACCGTACAGCTTGTGGCTGGAAAATACATAGAAGTCGCAGCCCAGGGCTTGCACGTCGTGGCGGCCGTGGACGATGCCTTGGGCGCCATCGACCACGGTCAGGGCGCCGTGGGCCTGGGCCAGCGCCAGCAAGGCCGGCAGCGGCTGCCAGGTGCCAAGGACGTTGGACAGTTGGCTCACCGCCAGCAGGCGTGTACGCGGGCCGATCGACTCGGCGGCGGCTTGCAGGTCGATCACGCCGTCATCGCCGAGTGGCAATACCACCAGGGTGAGCGCGCGACGCTTGGCCAGTTGCTGCCACGGCAACAGGTTGGCGTGGTGTTCCAGGGCGCTGATGACAATCTCATCGCCCGCATTGAATAAGTGCTCAAGGCCATAAGCCAGGAGGTTCAGCGCTGACGTCGCGCCGTGGGTAAACACGATTTGCCCGCTGTCACCTGCATTCAACCACTGCGCAACCTTGCTGCGACTGTCCTCGAAGGCCTGGGTCGCATGGGCACCCGGCAAATGCTGGGCACGGTGCACATTGGCGGCGCCATTGGCGTAGTAATGGCTGATGGCATCCAGCAGGGCCTGGGGTTTTTGCGTCGTCGCGGCGTTGTCCAGATAAGTCTGGTCTTGCCGTTGCAGGGTGGCGATGGCCGGAAAGTCGGCGCGCCAGGGGGAGGGCACAAGCATGGTGTTCAAGACTCGTATAAGCGAGCCCCAGGTTCGGGGCCCGCCAGTGGCATCGAGTGGCTGCTTAGTTGTGAGCGTGCAGCGCTTCGTTCAGTTCGATGGCCGATTTGTGGGTTTTGCACTCCACGGCACCGGTCTCGGAGTTACGGCGGAACAGCAGGTCGGGTTGGCCGGCCAGCTCACGGGCCTTGACCACCTTGACCAGTTGGTTCGACTCGTCCAGCAGCGCAACCTTGGTGCCGGCGGTGACGTACAGGCCCGATTCCACGGTGTTGCGGTCGCCCAATGGGATACCGATACCGGCGTTGGCGCCGATCAGGCAGCCTTCGCCGACCTTGATCACGATGTTGCCGCCGCCCGACAGGGTGCCCATGGTCGAGCAACCGCCGCCCAGGTCCGAACCCTTGCCGACGAACACGCCAGCCGATACACGGCCTTCGATCATGCCCGGGCCTTCGGTGCCGGCGTTGAAGTTGACGAAACCTTCATGCATCACGGTGGTGCCTTCGCCCACGTAGGCACCCAGGCGGATACGCGCGGCATCCGCGATACGCACGCCGCTCGGCACCACGTAGTCGGTCATTTTCGGGAACTTGTCCACCGAGAACACTTCCAGCAACTCGCCACGCAGGCGGGCTTCCAGTTGGCGTTCGGCCAACTCGTTGATGTCGATCGCGCCCTGGCTGGTCCACGCCACGTTCGGCAGTTGCGGGAACACACCAGCGAGGCTCAGGCCATGCGGCTTGACCAGGCGATGGGACAGCAGGTGCAGCTTGAGGTAGGCCTCCGGGGTGGACGTCAGTGCGGCGTCTTCGGCCAGCAAGGTGGCGACCAGCGGCGTGTGGCTTTCGGCCAGGCGGCTCAGCAGGGCGGCCTGGGTAGCGTCGACGCCTTTGAGCGCGTCGGCCAGTTGCAGGGCCTGGGCGACGGTGAAGGTGATTGCCTGGTTGCCTTCGCTGTAGCCGAGGATCGGCGCGATGGCGGCAACGATTTCAGCCGATGGGTTGAGCAGGGGTTGTGCGTAAAACACTTCCAGCCAAGCACCTTGGCGGTTCTGAGTGCCGACGCCGAAGCCCAGGCTGAACAGGGAATTGGACATGCTGTTACCTCTACAAAAATGGAAGGGCTGGCCTACTTGAGGGCCGCCGAATAACTATCTGGCTTGAAGCCAATCAGGGTTCTGTCGCCGAGATCAAGCACCGGGCGCTTGATCATCGAAGGTTGTGCGAGCATCAATTCAATGGCTTTCGACTGATCGAGATCGGCTTTGCGTTCGTCTTCGAGTTTGCGAAAGGTGGTGCCCGCACGGTTCAAAACCACCTGCCAACCGTGCTCGTTGCACCATTGGGTCAAGTGTTCGCGGTCGATACCGGCCGTTTTGTAGTCGTGGAACTCATAGCTCACCGCGTGCTCGTCGAGCCAGGTGCGCGCTTTTTTCATGGTGTCGCAGGCTTTGATGCCGAAAAGGTGCAACGTTTTGCTTGAAGCGGTCAAGGAATTGCCCCCCCTGCTTTACTGATGCAAGTGCCAATGAAAATGAAAGATCACGGATTATGCCACGCCCAGAGATTTTGGGTGCCGCTCGTCAGCAGCGTGCGACTTTTGTGCAAAAGCCAGCGCGCAGCATAGGCCGGTAAGATAGCCGGGTAATATGGCACTTCAACGGCCAGTTGTTGCCTGATGTGTGTCGTTGCAAGCCGATCGTCCGGGAAACCCGCGTTATGCAAACCGCCTACACCGTTCTTATCCTGCTGATGCTGGTCAGCGTTTCGCGTCTGGTCGGACGTGTCATCCCCCTGCCGTTACCCCTGGTGCAGATTGCCGCCGGCGCCTTGCTGGCCTGGCCCACGCTGGGACTGCATGTGGCGCTGGACCCGGAGCTGTTCCTGTTTCTGTTCCTGCCACCGCTGCTGTTCTCCGATGGCTGGCGCATGCCCAAGCGCGAATTGTGGCGCCTGCGTGGGCCGATCCTGACACTCGCCGTCGGGTTGGTGCTGTTCACCGTGGTCGGTGCCGGCTACTTCATTCATTGGCTGTTGCCGACGATCCCACTGCCGGTGGCCTTCGCCCTGGCGGCCGTGTTGTCGCCCACCGATGCCGTGGCCGTGTCGGCAATTGCCCAGAACCGCTTGCCGACGCCGCTGATGCATATGCTCCAGGGCGAAGCGTTGATGAATGACGCCTCGGGCCTGGTGACCTTCAAGTTCGCCTTGGCGGCCGCGTTGACCGGTGTGTTCTCGTTGGCCGATGCCAGCCTGACCTTTGTCTTGGTGGCCTTGGGCGGCCTGGCGGTGGGGGTGGCGCTGAGTTGGCTGGTCGGCCGCCTGCGCGCCTGGATGATTGCCCGGGGCTGGGATGACCCGGCAACGCATGTGGTGTTCATGTTGCTGTTGCCGTTTGCGGCCTACGTGTTGGCCGAACAGCTCGGCGCCTCGGGCATCTTGTCGGCGGTTGCGGCGGGCATGATGCAGAGCTGGCTCGACCTGCTGCCTCGCCAGACCAGCACGCGCCTGCTCAATCGCAGTGTCTGGTCATTGCTGGAATTTGCCTTCAATGGCCTGATCTTCCTGCTGTTGGGCCTGCAATTGCCGGACATCATCAAGGCCGTGGCCAGTCATGAGCCGACGCTGTGGCCCACCTTGTTGTATCGCTGCCTGGATGTGATTGCGATTTTCCTGGTGTTGGTGGTGCTGCGTTTTATCTGGGTGCAGAGCATCTGGCGCCTGTCGGGTTTGCTCCGGCGACTGCGTGGGAAAAGTGAGTTGACCCTGGTGCCCACTGCGCGTTCCTGCTGGCTGTTGACCGTGGGCGGTGTGCGCGGTGCGGTGACCCTGGCCGGTGTGATGTCGGTGCCATTGCTGCTGGTGCCAGGCCAGGATTTCCCCGAGCGCGACCTGCTGATCTTTATCGCAGCGGGTGTGATCCTGCTGTCGCTGATCGCCGCCTGCATCGCCCTGCCGCTGCTCTTGCGGGGCGTTGAAAAAAGTCCGGACGAAAAGCGCCATAACGAAGTGCGCGAGGCCTGGAAAAAAACCGCAGTGGCAGCGATTCACGCACTGGAGGCGGAAGAGCCCGTAGAGTCGGAAACCTCCGACGCCGCCCAGGCGGCGCTGGCTACGGAGCTCAAGGCACGGCTGATGTCGGAATACCGCCATCAGTTGGAAGTGTTCAACGACTCTGCCGAAGCCCAGGCGCTTGCGATGCAGATGGACCTGCTCGAGCGAAAGCTGCGGCTCAAGGCACTGCGTGCGCAACGCTTGGAGTTGTACAGCTTGAGCCGTCATCACCAAATTGGTGATGACGTTTTGAGGGAAGTGCTGGCGGAGCTGGATATGAGTGAGGCGAATCTGGGCCAGGTGAAATGACCCGGTTGCTTACCGACGACGCTGAATGAAATCGCGAATCCGTTCAGCCGCTTCCACACACTCGGCCAGCGGCGCAACCAACGCCAGGCGTACGCGCCCGGCGCCGGGGTTCACGCCATCCACTTCCCGGGACAGGTAAGAACCCGGCACCACGGTCACGTGTTCCTCCACGAACAAATCGCGGCAGAACGCGGCATCATCGCCTTGCACATTCGGCCACAGGTAGAAGCCGCCGTCCGGGGCCTGTACGTCCAGCACCGGCTTGAGGATTGCCAGCACGGCATCAAACTTCTCGCGGTACAGGTCGCGGTTGGCCTGCACATGGGCCTCGTCCTGCCAGGCCGCGATGCTTGCCAGCTGGGTTTGCACCGGCATCGCACAGCCATGGTAAGTGCGGTACAGCAGGAAACCCTTGAGGATCTCGGCGTCGCCCGCGACAAAACCGGAGCGCAGGCCTGGCAGGTTGGAGCGCTTGGACAGGCTGTGGAACACCACGCAACGCTTGAAGTCCTGGCGGCCCAGCTCGACGCACGCGCTGAGCAGGCCCGGTGGCGGGGTTTGTTCGTCGAAGTACAGTTCGCTGTAGCACTCGTCGGCGGCGATAACGAAGTCATATTCGTCGGCCAGGGCGATGAGTTTTTTCAGGGTGTCGACCGGGATCAGTGCACCGGTCGGGTTGCCGGGGGAGCACAGGAACAGGATCTGGCAGCGTTTCCAGATGTCCGGCGATACCGCGTCGAAATCCGGGTTGAAGCCGTTTTCATCCAGGCACGGCAGGTAGTGCGGCTTGGCCCCGGCCAGGAACGCGGCGCCTTCGTAGATCTGGTAGAAGGGGTTCGGGCTGACCACCAGCGCGTCGTCGCCTCGGTTGACCACGGTCTGGGTGAAGGCGAACAGCGCTTCACGGGTGCCGTTGACCGGCAGGATAGTGCGCGCCGGATCCAGCCAGCCCTTGGGTACGTCGAAGCGGCGTTCGCACCAGGCACCGATGGCCTCGCGCAAGGCCGGGATGCCCAGGGTGGTCGGGTACACCGCCATCTGGTCGAGGTTGTTGGCCAGGGCATCGGCAACGAACTGCGGCGATTTGTGCTTGGGTTCGCCGATGGACAGCGCGATCGGGCGCTTGTCCGGGTTCGGCGTGACGCTGCCCAGCAGGGCGCGCAGCTTTTCGAACGGGTAGGGCTGGAGCTGGTTCAGGGCGTTGTTCATCGGTGGATCTCGTGCAAGGCGTTAAAAACTGTGAGGGGAGCGGTAGGCCGCTCCTGGTATCAAATCGTCAGGCGCGTCAGCTCGACACCGGGTTCCTGGGGCACGCTCAACTGCTGCACGATCGCCGCCTGCAAGCGCAGGCACAGCTCCGGGTCGGACAGCGGCTGGTTATCGGCATCGGTAATAAAGAACACGTCCTCCACGCGCTCGCCGAGGGTCGCAATCTTGGCGTTCTGCAGTGACAAATCGAATTCCAGGAAAATGCCGCCGATCCGTGCCAGCAGGCCTGGCCGGTCCGGCGCGCTGAGTTCCAGCACGGTCACCGGGCGCTGCGCATCGTTGGAAATGGTCACCTGGGGCGCAAAGGCAAAGTGCTTGAGCTGACGCGGTACCCGGCGCTGGATGATCGTCGGGTAGTCGTCGGGGTTACGCAGGGCTTCGGTCAGGCCTTCGCGGATCTTTTTCACCCGCGCCGGGTTATCGCCGATGGACTCGCCCTCGGTGTCGAGCACGATATAGGTGTCGAGGGTGAACTGGCTGCTGGAGGTGATGACCCGTGCGTCGTGGATGTTCAGGTTGAGCTGGTCCATGGCCGCCACGGTCACGGCGAAGAAGTCGTGCTGGTCGGGCGCATAGATGAAGATCTGCGTGCCGCCTTCGAATTCGCGCTGGGTGGTTTCCTTGATCAACACCAGCGGGCCGCCATCGGCCGGCTGCTGCAGGATCGCGTCACTGTGCCAGGCGACATCGCCGGCGGTGTGGCGCAGGAAGTAATCGTCCCCCAATTGCGACCACAGTTGCTCGACGTCGTCCGGGTCGTTGCCGCCGCGCACCAGGATGTCCAGGGCGGCGCTTTGGGTGCGGCGGATTTGCTCTTCGCGGTCCACCGGGTTTTCCAGGCCACGGCGCAGCGCGCGCTTGGTCTCGGTGTAGAGCTGGCGCAACAGGCTGGCGCGCCAGGAATTCCACAGGGTCGGGTTGGTGGCGTTGATGTCGGAAACGGTCAGCACGTACAGGTAGTCGAGGCGGGTTTCATCGCCGACGATCCCGGCGAAGTCGTGGATCACCTGCGGGTCGGACAAGTCCTTGCGCTGGGCGGTGGTCGACATCACCAGGTGGTTCTGCACCAGCCACACGATCAGGCGGCTGTCCCACAACGGCAGCTGGTGGCGTTGGCAGAACGCCTCGGCATCGACTGCGCCGATTTCCGAGTGATCGCCATGCCGGCCCTTGCCGATGTCGTGGTACAGGCCGGCCAGGTAGATCAACTCCGGCTTGGGCAGCTTGGCCATGAGTTTGCTGGCCAGCGGGAATTTCTCTGACACCTGGGTGTACTGCAACTTGCGCAGGTGCTTGATCAGGTTGAGGGTGTGGGCGTCCACGGTGTAGATGTGAAACAGGTCGTGCTGCATCTGCCCGACGATAAACCCGAACTCCGGCAGGTAACGCCCGAGGATGCCATAGCGGTTCATGCGCCGCAGGTTGCGATGGATGCCGATCTTGCACTTGAACAGCTCGATAAACAGGCTGGTGTTGCGAATGTCGTTGCGAAAGTCGTCGTCGATCAGGTGACGGTTTTCCCGCAGCAGGCGGATGGTGTCGGCGCGTACGCCCTTGATTTCCGGCTGCTGGGCCATCAGCACGAAGATTTCCAGCATGGCGAACGGCGTGCGGCGGAACACGTTGTCGTTGCGTGCCTCGATATAGCCGTCGTGCAGTTGGAAGCGCGAATTGATCGGCTGCGGCGGTGCTTCGTCTTCCGGAGCGAGGATCACTTCTTCGAAATGCTGGATGATCAGGTCGCTGAGCTGGGCAATGCTCATGACCACCCGGTAGTACTGCTGCATGAAGCTTTCGATGCTGGTCTTCGCGTCTTCACCTTCAAACCCCAGCAGGGTGGCGATGGAGCGCTGGTGGTCGAACAGCAGACGATCTTCGGAGCGCCCGGCGAGCATGTGCAGGGCGTAGCGCACTTTCCACAGGAACTCCTGGGACGACGCCAGCAGGGCGTTTTCGCTCTCCACCAGGAAGCCTTCGCCGGCCAGGGCGCGCAGGTTCAGGGTGCCGTATTGGCGGCGCGCTACCCACAGAATCGTCTGGATGTCGCGCAACCCGCCAGGCGAGCCTTTGACGTTGGGTTCGAGGTTGTATTCGGTGTCGTTGTACTTGTGGTGCCGGGCCTTCTGCTCCGCACGCTTGGCCAGGAAGAAATCCTTGCTCGGCCACATGTGTGCGGTGCTGGTGACTTCGAGCATGCGCTGGCGCAGGCGCTCGGGGCCGGCGATGGTGCGGCTTTCCATCAGGTTGGTGATGACGGTCAGGTCGGCGCGGGCCTCTTCGGCGCACTCATCCACCGAGCGCACGCTCTGGCCGACTTCCAGGCCGATGTCCCAAAGCAGTGTCAGAAAGCGCTCGATGGAATCGCGAAAGATCTCATGGTCGGCGCTGTCCAGCAGGATCAGCAGGTCGATGTCGGAGTACGGGTGCAGCTCGCCACGACCGTAGCCGCCGACCGCCACCAGGGCAATATCGGCGTCTTCGCTCCAGCTGAACTGTTCCCAGGCTTTTTGCAGGATGTTATCGACGAACCAGGCGCGGTCTTCGATCAGTCGGCGGATGTCCCGGCCGCTGCGAAAGCGCTCGTCGAGCACCTCGCGGGCCTGGCGGATCGCCTTTTTGAACGCGGCGATGGGGCTCGCTTTCAGTGCCAGCTCGGCCTGGAACTGGCCACGGTCGAAGAGTTCGGGATCCACCTGGGGCATTGATCGGCTTTCCTTTCTATCTATCAGTCAGTCACAACACAGTTTGGGAAAACCTTGGCAGCCCTTCACGCCGAAACGCGTGGGATCGTGTCGTCGGCGCGCAGGGTGAAGATCTCGTAGCCGGTCTCGGTGACCAGCAGGGTGTGTTCCCACTGGGCCGAGAGCTTGCGGTCCTTGGTGATGGCGGTCCAGCCGTCGCCCAGCACCTTGGTGTCGGCCTTGCCCTGGTTGATCATCGGCTCGATGGTAAAGGTCATGCCTGCCTTGAGCTCCATGCCGGTGCCGGCGCGGCCGTAGTGCAGGATCTGCGGTTCTTCGTGGAAGACAGTACCGATACCGTGGCCGCAGAATTCGCGCACCACCGAGAAACCGTTCTTTTCGGCGTGCTTCTGGATCACTTCACCGATGTCGCCCAGGCGGCAGCCAGGCTTGACGATCTCGATGGCCTTGTACATGCATTCCTGGGTGACCTGGGACAGGCGCTCGGCCCACACCGGCACGGTGCCGACGTGGAACATGCGGCTGGTGTCGCCGAAGTAGCGGTCCTTGATCACGGTGACGTCGATGTTCAGGGTGTCGCCGTCCTTCAACGGCTTGTCGCCCGGAATCCCGTGGCAGACCACGTGGTTGACCGAGGTGCAGATCGACTTGGGGAAGCCCTTGTAGTTCAGCGGTGCAGGAATGGCGCCCTGCACATTGACTATATAGTCGTGGCAGATCTGGTTCAGGGTTTCCGTGGTAACGCCGGGCTTGACGTGCTCGGCAATCATTTCCAGCACATCGGCAGCCAGTTTGCCGGCAATGCGCATGCCGGCGATGTCTTCGGCGGTTTTCAAACTAACGGTCATACAGGCTCTCTCTAGCGCGATGCGCTGAAATCAATACGGTTTACGGGCGTGCGACAAAAGGTTGCAGAATTCGCACAAGCGCCAAAAAACGCGATTCTAACAGACGCGGGCGGCAAATCATGAGCCCCCGACGATCGCTTCTCTCTATCAGATGGGGTTATATCGGCTCTATTCAAAGGGTTGCGTACACGTCGCCCAGGCCAAATGTGATTGCGTGTTTCGTTTTCGCCCTTCGTGTGGTATAAAATGCGCCGCTTTCCGGGGATACCCCGAAAAGCTTAAATCCACACACGTGTCGACACGATGACCTGGGTGCCGGAGGCCTTGATGCCGCTGGTTGGTCATTGGGATACGTGGAGGCCAAACCCGACTTATTAAGGAACTATCATGTCCCAAGTCAACATGCGCGATATGCTGAAGGCCGGTGTGCACTTCGGTCACCAGACCCGTTACTGGAACCCGAAAATGGGTAAATACATTTTCGGCGCGCGTAACAAGATCCACATCATCAACCTTGAAAAAACCCTGCCAATGTTCAACGAAGCTCTGACTTTCGTAGAGCGCCTGGCCCAGGGCAAAAACAAGATCCTGTTCGTCGGCACCAAGCGTTCCGCTGGCAAGATCGTTGCTGAAGAAGCAGCACGTTGCGGTTCGCCGTACGTCGATCACCGCTGGTTGGGCGGCATGCTGACCAACTTCAAAACCATCCGTGCTTCCATCAAGCGTCTGCGTGACCTTGAAGTGCAGGCCGAAGACGGTACTTTCGCCAAGCTGACCAAGAAAGAAGCGCTGATGCGCACTCGTGACCTGGAAAAGCTCGATCGTTCCCTGGGTGGTATCAAGGACATGGGCGGTCTGCCTGACGCACTGTTCGTTATCGACGTTGATCACGAGCGCATCGCGATCACCGAAGCCAACAAGCTGGGCATCCCTGTTATCGGCGTAGTCGATACCAACAGCAGCCCGGAAGGCGTTGACTACATCATCCCAGGCAACGATGACGCCATCCGCGCCATCCAGCTGTACATGGGTTCGATGGCTGACGCTGTCATCCGTGGTCGCAACCACGTTGCTGGTGGCACCGAGCAGTTCGTTGAAGAAGCTCCGGTAGCCGCAGCTGAGTAATTGACGCCCTGGCGTTGACTCAGTAAGCAAAAAGGGGGCTTGGCCCCCTTTTTGCCACCTCGAAAACCATTTGTCAGCAGCGCAGCTACATCACCTGTAACGTGCAGCGGCTAACAAGGGTGGTTCGGGAAGAATTGATCCCCCGTTCGATCGGGTGGAATGGTTGAAAACCTATCCAAGAGGAATTTGAAAATGGCAGCAATTACTGCAGCGTTGGTTAAAGAACTGCGTGAGCGTACCGGCGAAGGCATGATGGATTGCAAGAAAGCCCTGGAAAAGGCTGACGGCGACATCGAAAAAGCCATTGATGACATGCGTGCTTCCGGCGCCATCAAGGCTGCCAAGAAAGCAGGCAACGTGGCTGCTGAAGGCGCTATCGCTCTGAAAGAAGACGGCAAATCTGCTGTTCTGCTGGAAGTGAACTCCCAGACCGACTTCCTGGCCCTGCAGGACGACTTCAAGGCATTTGTTGCTGCCAGCGTTGAAAAAGCGTTCGCCGACAAGCTGACTGACGTCGCTCCGCTGATCGCCGCTCAAGAAGCTGATCGCCTGGTGCTGGTCGGCAAGGTTGGCGAAAACGTCAACATCCGTCGCCTGGTGCGCGTTGAAGGTGATGTCGTCGGTGGTTACCTGCACGGCAACAAGATCGGCGTTGCAGTGGTCCTGAAGGGCGGCAACGTTGAGCTGGCCAAAGACATCGCTATGCACGTAGCGGCCAGCAACCCTGAGTTCCTGCTGCCTTCGGAAGTTTCTGCCGAAGCGATCGAGCGTGAAAAAGCTGTGTTCCTGCAGCTGAACGAAGAAAAAATCAAAGGCAAGCCAGAAAACATTGTTGAGAACATGGTCAAGGGCCGTATCAGCAAGTTCCTGGCTGAGGCAAGCCTGGTTGAGCAGGCGTTCGTCAAGAACCCTGAAATCAAGGTTGGCGAACTGGCCAAGAAAGCCGGTGCTGAAATCGTTTCCTTCACTTACTTCAAAGTAGGCGAAGGCATCGAGAAGCCGGTCGACAACTTCGCTGAAGAAGTTGCTGCCCAGCTGGCTGCCGCCAAGCAATAAGACAGTTTTCAACTGTCGCCCGAAAGAGGCTGCCCGCTCACGCGCGCAGCCTCTTTTCAAATGGGCAGGCCGATTTAATTTGGCTTACCCTCGGAACTGGCTTACAAAGCCGTGTTCCGATGGCGCTGTGAGAGCGTCCAGCTAGAGTGAACGCAAGCCGTAAACGGCTCGCCAAGAATTTTTTAAAAATACGCCGCAGGAGAGATTCGCAATGGCTCAGCAGGGCAGTGGTTATCAGGCTCGCTATAAACGCATTCTACTCAAGCTTAGCGGCGAGGCCCTGATGGGCTCGGAAGAGTTCGGGATCGACCCCAAGGTACTCGACCGCATGGCGCTGGAAGTCGGCCAGTTGGTCGGCATCGGCGTACAGGTCGGCCTGGTGATCGGTGGCGGTAACCTGTTCCGCGGCGCGGCACTGAGTGCGGCCGGCATGGATCGGGTCACCGGCGACCACATGGGCATGCTGGCCACTGTGATGAACGCCCTGGCCATGCGTGACGCCCTGGAGCGTGCCAATATCTCGGCTATCGTGATGTCGGCTATTTCCATGGTGGGTGTGACCGATCACTATGATCGTCGCAAAGCCATGCGCCACCTGAACGCCAAAGAGGTGGTGATCTTCGCTGCCGGTACCGGCAACCCGTTCTTCACCACGGACTCGGCTGCTTGCCTGCGCGCCATCGAGATCGATGCCGACGTGGTGCTCAAGGCGACCAAGGTAGATGGCGTGTACACCGCAGACCCATTCAAAGACCCGCATGCCGAGAAGTTCGATCATCTGACCTACGATGAAGTGCTGGATCGCAAGCTGGGCGTGATGGACCTGACGGCTATTTGCCTGTGCCGCGACCATAAGATGCCGCTGCGCGTATTTAACATGAACAAGCCCGGTGCCCTGCTGAATATCGTACACGGCGGCGCGGAAGGGACTCTGATCGAGGAAGGCCAACAATGATCAACGAAATCAAGAAAGACGCCCAAGCGCGTATGCAGAAATCCCTGGAGTCTCTGAGCCACGCATTCGGCCAGATTCGTACCGGCAAGGCGCACCCGAGCATCCTGGGCAGCGTGATGGTGCCCTACTATGGCACTGATACCCCGCTGAGCGGCGTGGCCAACGTTACCGTAAAGGATTCGCGCACCCTGCAAGTCGTGGCCTTCGAGCGCAACATGCTCGCGGCAGTCGACAAGGCCATCCAGAGCGCTGGCCTGAACCTCAATCCCACCAACCTGGGTGAGTTGCTGCTGATCTCCATGCCGGCCCTGACTGAAGAAACCCGCAAGGGTTTCACCAAGCAGGCCCGCAGCGCGGCTGAAGATGCACGTGTTGCAGTGCGTAACATTCGTCGTGATGCCTTGGGCGAGCTGAAGAAGCTGGTCAAGGACAAGGAAATCAGCGAAGACGAAGAGCGTCGTGCCGTCGCCGATATCGACAAGCTGACCAAGGAGGCCGAGGCGAAGATCACCCAGGCAACCGACGAAAAAGAAAAGGACCTGATGGCCGTATAAGGGGTCAGGACGCCTTCATGGAAAAGACCAAGCAGACTGTGCCCACCGTGGTGCCGCGCCATGTCGCGATCATCATGGATGGGAATAATCGCTGGGCGAAGAAACGCTTTATGCCGGGTGTCGCCGGGCATAAGGCGGGTGTCGATGCTGTGCGGGCCGTGATTGAGGTGTGTGCCGAGGCCAAGGTCGAGGTATTGACCCTGTTCGCGTTCTCCAGTGAAAACTGGCAGCGGCCCGCCGAAGAAGTCAGTGCCTTGATGGATCTGTTCTTCAAGGCGCTGCGTCGTGAGGCCAAGCGCCTGAATGACAACAACATCAGCCTGCGCATCATCGGCGACCGCTCGCGCTTCCACCCGGAACTGCAGGCGGCCATGCGTGAAGCCGAGGCGATCACTGCCGGCACTGACCGCTTTGTGCTGCAAATCGCCGCCAACTACGGTGGCCAGTGGGACATTGCCCAGGCTGCGCAGCGACTGGCCCGCGAAGTGCAGGCCGGTCACCTGCGGCCGGACGACATCACGCCTGAACTGTTACAGACCTGCCTGGTGACTGGCGATCTGCCGTTACCTGACTTGTGTATCCGTACCGGTGGTGAGCATCGCATCAGCAATTTCCTCTTATGGCAATTGGCCTATACCGAGTTGTACTTCTCCGACCTGTTCTGGCCGGACTTCAAACACGATGCCATGCGCACTGCGCTGGCCGATTTCGCTTCCCGTCAGCGTCGCTTCGGTAAAACGAGTGAGCAGATCGAAGCTGGAGCCCGGGTTTAAATGCTTAAACAAAGAATCATCACCGCACTGATACTGTTGCCGATTGCCTTGTGCGGGTTTTTCCTGCTGGATGGCTCTGGCTTTGCGCTGTTTATCGGCCTGGTGGTAACCCTGGGTGCCTGGGAATGGGCGCGATTGGCAGGTTTCAATGGGCAGTTGCCGCGTGTGGTGTATGCCCTTGTGGTGGCGGTGCTGCTGTTTCTGATGCATACCCTGTCGAGCATTGTCGTGCCCTGGGTGTTGGGGGCGGCGGTGCTGTGGTGGGCGCTTGCGACCTACCTGGTGCTGACTTTTCCGCGCAGCAGTGGCCAGTGGTCCAGTGTCGCCAGCAAGCTGGTGATTGGCTTGCTGATTCTGTTGCCCGCCTGGCAAGGGCTGGTGGAGATCAAGAATTCGCCGATGGGTAACTGGCTGATCATGGCGGTGATGGTGCTGGTCTGGGGCGCAGACATCGGCGCCTATTTCTCTGGCCGGGCATTCGGCAAGCGCAAGCTGGCGCCGGCAGTCAGTCCGGGCAAGAGTTGGGAAGGCGTGTATGGCGGCCTGGCGTTGACGCTGGCGATCACCCTGGCGGTGGGGCTGGTGCGCGACTGGTCGGCGAAGGAAATCTTCCTGGCCCTGCTGGGCACGGCCATCGTCGTATTTATCTCGGTGGTCGGTGATCTCACCGAAAGCATGTTCAAGCGCCAGGCCGGGATCAAGGACAGCAGCAACCTGCTGCCGGGTCATGGCGGGGTGCTGGATCGTATCGATAGCCTTACCGCAGCCATCCCGATCTTTGCCGTGCTGTTGTGGATGACCGCTTCGTGAGCCGCCTGCAACAAGTGACCGTGCTGGGTGCAACCGGCTCGGTAGGGTTGAGCACCCTGGATGTGATCGCTCGTCATCCTGACCGCTATCAAGTGTTTGCCCTGACCGGGTTCACCCGCCTCAGCGAACTGCTGGCACTGTGCGTGCGCCACGTGCCGCGCTTTGCCGTGGTACCCGGGCGTTCGGCGGCACGGAGCCTGCAGGATGATCTGCGGGCTGCCGGGCTGGCCACTCAGGTACTGGTAGGGGAGGAGGGGTTGTGCCAGGTCTCGGCCGATGCCGAGGTGGATACGGTGGTGGCCGCTATCGTCGGTGCCGCCGGGTTGCGTCCGACCTTGGCTGCCGTGGATGCGGGCAAGAAAATCCTGCTGGCCAACAAAGAAGCGCTGGTGATGTCCGGCGCGCTCTTCATGCAGGCGGTGCGCAAGAGCGGTGCCGTTTTGCTGCCCCTCGACAGTGAACACAATGCGATCTTCCAATGCATGCCCGGCGACTTTGCTCGCGGCCTGGGCCAGGTGGGTGTGCGTCGGATTCTGCTGACCGCGTCGGGTGGTCCTTTCCGACAAACTCCTTTGGCAGAGTTGGAGCAGGTGTCTCCGGACCAGGCGTGTGCTCATCCTAACTGGTCGATGGGGCGCAAGATCTCCGTAGATTCGGCAAGCATGATGAATAAAGGCCTGGAGTTGATCGAGGCGTGCTGGTTGTTCGATGCGCGACCGGAGCAGGTCGAGGTGGTGATTCACCCGCAAAGTGTGATTCATTCACTGGTCGACTATGTGGATGGCTCGGTATTGGCCCAATTGGGCAATCCCGATATGCGCACCCCGATCGCCAATGCCCTGGCCTGGCCGGAGCGAATCGACTCCGGCGTGGCGCCACTGGACCTGTTTGCCATTGCCCGCTTGGACTTCGAGGCGCCGGACGAGCAACGTTTTCCGTGCCTGCGTCTGGCACGTGAGGCGGCGGAGGCGGGTAACAGCGCGCCGGCGATGCTCAATGCGGCGAATGAAGTGGCCGTGGCGGCGTTTCTCGAACGGCGCATCCGCTTTCCGCAGATCGCGAGTATCATCGATGACGTCCTGGGTCTTGAGCCCGTGGTGGCAGTCAACGACCTCGGCGCGGTATTCGAGGCGGACACCAAGGCGCGCGCCTTGGCCGAACAATGGTTGGACCGCAACGCGCGTTAGTCTTGTGGGCGCGATTGAGCCTTGGGGCACTGGATTGGAATGCGGAGAAATTAGATGAGTGCGCTTTACATGATTGTCGGCACCCTGGTTGCTCTGGGTGTGCTGGTTACCTTCCACGAATTCGGCCACTTCTGGGTGGCACGTCGTTGCGGCGTCAAGGTACTGCGCTTTTCCGTCGGCTTCGGCATGCCGCTGGTTCGCTGGCACGACCGGCACGGCACCGAGTTCGTGATCGCGGCTATCCCGTTGGGTGGCTACGTCAAGATGCTCGATGAGCGTGAAGGCGAAGTGCCGGCTGATCAGTTGGACCAATCCTTCAATCGCAAGACCGTTCGTCAGCGTATCGCCATTGTTGCGGCCGGTCCGATCGCCAACTTCCTCCTGGCGATGCTGTTTTTCTGGGTCCTGGCCATGCTCGGCAGCGAGCAGGTGCGTCCAGTCATCGGCGCGGTCGAGGCGGACAGTATCGCCGCCAAGGCAGGTCTGGTGGCGGGGCAGGAAATTGTTTCCATTGATGGTGAGCCGACGACGGGTTGGGGCGCGGTCAATTTGCAGCTGGTCCGTCGTTTGGGTGAAAGCGGTACCGTCAATGTCGTGGTACGTGAGCAGGATTCCAATGCCGAGACCCCGCGCACGTTGGCTCTGGACCATTGGCTCAAGGGTGCTGACGAGCCTGATCCGATCAAGTCCCTGGGCATCCGGCCATGGCGTCCTGCGCTGCCGCCAGTACTTGCCGAGCTGGATCCGAAGGGTCCGGCCCAGGCCGCGGGTCTGAAAACCGGCGATCGCTTGCTGGCCCTTGATGGCCAGGCGTTGGGTGAGTGGCAGCAGGTGGTCGACCTGGTACGTGTACGCCCTGATACAAGGATTGTGCTGAAAATTGAGCGTGACGGTGCTCAAATCGACGTCCCCGTGACCCTGGCGGTACGTGGGGAAGCCAAGGCGGCCGGGGGTTACCTGGGTGCAGGCGTCAAGAGTCCGGAGTGGCCGCCCTCGATGGTGCGTGAGGTCAGTTTCGGGCCGCTGGCGGCCATTGGCGAGGGTGCAAAACGCACCTGGACCATGAGTGTGCTGACCCTCGAATCCCTCAAGAAAATGTTGTTCGGCGAGCTCTCGGTAAAAAACTTGAGTGGACCGATAACCATTGCTAAAGTGGCGGGCGCTTCTGCCCAGTCGGGTGTCGCGGATTTCCTGAATTTCCTGGCTTATCTGAGTATCAGCCTGGGTGTTCTGAATTTGCTGCCCATTCCGGTATTGGATGGGGGGCATCTGTTGTTTTATCTGGTCGAGTGGGTGCGTGGTCGCCCCTTGTCGGATCGGGTGCAGGGTTGGGGGATACAGATCGGTATCAGCTTGGTGGTCGGGGTGATGTTATTAGCCTTGGTCAACGATCTGGGTCGACTGTAACGCTTCGCTGAATTGCGAATCTGCCGCATTTTGCGGCAGTTTGTTTATTGCCAGTTGGAATAAGAAAGGACTTCATGAAACGTCTGCTGCTAACTGCGGTTCTCACCGTATTGATGATCGCCGAAGTTCACGCCGAGTCCTTCACCATCTCCGATATTCGCGTCAACGGCCTCCAGCGGGTTTCCGCGGGTAGCGTCTTTGGTGCCTTGCCGTTGAACGTCGGGGAACAGGCTGATGACCGTCGCCTGGTGGAATCCACTCGTGCGCTGTTCAAAACCGGGTTCTTTCAAGACATCCAACTGGGTCGCGAAGGTAACGTCCTGGTTATCACCGTCGTCGAGCGACCTTCCGTCGCCAGTATCGAGATCGAAGGCAACAAGGCGATCTCCACTGAAGACCTGATGAAAGGCCTGAAGCAATCCGGCCTGGCCGAGGGCGAGATCTTCCAGCGCGCCACCCTTGAAGGTGTGCGTAACGAACTGCAACGCCAGTACGTTGCCCAGGGTCGCTACTCCGCGACCGTGGAAACGGAAGTCGTGCCGCAGCCTCGTAACCGTGTCGGCCTCAAGGTCAACATCAACGAAGGTACCGTGGCGGCCATTCAGCACATCAACGTGGTGGGCAACACCAAGTTCGCTGATGAAGACCTGATCGACCTGTTCGAGCTCAAGACCACCAACTGGTTGTCGTTCTTCAAGAACGATGACAAGTACGCCCGCGAAAAACTCTCCGGTGACCTGGAGCGCCTGCGTTCCTACTACCTGGACCGTGGCTATATCAACATGGATATCGCTTCGACCCAGGTGTCCATCACCCCGGACAAGAAGCACGTCTACATCACTGTCAACGTCAACGAAGGCGAGAAGTACAAGGTTCGTGACGTTAAGCTCAGCGGCGACTTGAAAGTGCCTGAAGACCAGGTCAAGGCCCTGTTGCTGGTGCAGAAAGACCAGGTGTTCTCGCGCAAGCTGATGACCACCACGTCCGAACTGATCACCCGTCGCCTGGGTAACGAAGGCTATACCTTCGCCAACGTCAACGGCGTGCCTACCCCGCACGATGAAGACCACACCGTGGACATCACCTTTGTTGTCGACCCAGGCAAGCGTGCCTACGTGAACCGCATCAACTTCCGTGGCAACACCAAGTCCGCGGACGAAGTGCTGCGCCGCGAAATGCGCCAGATGGAAGGTGGCTGGGCGTCGACTTACCTGATCGACCAGTCCAAGACCCGTCTTGAGCGCCTGGGCTTCTTCAAGGAAGTGAACGTCGAAACGCCAGCCGTACCGGGTGTGGATGACCAGGTTGACGTGAACTACGCCGTGGAAGAGCAAGCGTCGGGTTCGATCACCGCCAGTGTCGGTTTCGCACAGAGTGCCGGCCTGATCCTCGGTGGTTCCATCACCCAGAACAACTTCCTGGGTACCGGTAACAAGGTGTCCATCGGCCTGACCCGAAGCGAATACCAGAGCCGTTATAACTTCGGTTATGTCGACCCCTACTGGACCGCGGACGGTGTCAGCCTGGGCTACAACGCCTTCTATCGCACCACCGACTACAAAGACCTCGACGTTGACGTAGCCAGCTATGCAATCGACAGCCTGGGCGTAGGCGCCAACATCGGTTATCCGATCAGCGAGACCTCGCGCCTGACCTTCGGCCTGACTGCGCAACAGGATGAGATCAAGACCGGTGTGTACACCGTGGACGAGATCTTCGACTTCACTCGCAAGGAGGGCGACAAGTTCCTGAACTTCAAGGCGTCCGCCGGCTGGTCCGAGTCGACCCTGAACAAAGGCGTGCTTGCTACCCGTGGTCACTCCCAGAGCCTGACGCTGGAAGCAACGACGCCGGGCAGCGACCTGTCGTTCTTCAAGCTCGATTACCGTGGCCAGTTGTTCCAGCCGTTGAGCGATAACTACACCATGCGCCTGCACACCGAGTTGGGCTATGGCGACGGTTATGGTTCCACCAATGGGCTGCCGTTCTACGAGAACTACTACGCGGGTGGCTTCAACTCCGTGCGGGGCTTCAAGGACAGCACCCTGGGTCCACGTGGTACTCCGAGCCGTGGCGTTGGTGTGACCGGTAACCAGGGCACCGTCGCTGACTCCGACAACGACCCGCTGCCATTCGGTGGTAACGTGTTGATTCAGGGTGGTGCGGAAATCCTGTTCCCGCTGCCGTTCGTCAAAGATCAGCGGTCCCTGCGTACTTCGGTCTTCTGGGATGTGGGTAACGTATTCGACTCCAAGTGCGAACAGATCACTAACCCAAGTGGCGTGAAGTCCAAGACTGAGTGCAACGACGTGAGCCTTAGCAACCTGGCGAGCTCGGTGGGTGTCGGTGTGACCTGGGTGACTGCGCTTGGCCCGTTGAGCTTTGCTCTGGCCATGCCGATCAAGAAACCGGATAACGCTGAAACCCAGATTTTCCAATTCTCCCTCGGCCAGACGTTCTAAGCGTCTGACCCAAGATAACGACAACGGATTCTGTAGGAGTACATCGTGCGTAAGTTGACTCAATTGGTTCTGCTGGCCACCGTGCTGGTAGCCACCCCGGCCTTCGCCGAAATGAAAATCGCCGTCCTGAACTATCAGATGGCCCTGCTGGAATCCGATGCGGCCAAGAAATACGCCGTGGATGCCGAGAAAAAATTCGGTCCGCAACTGACCAAGCTCAAGACGTTGGAAAGCAGCGCCAAGGGTATCCAGGACCGTCTGGTAGCGGGTGGCGACAAGATGCAGCAAGGCGAGCGCGAGCGTCTGGAGCTTGAGTTCAAGCAAAAGGCCCGTGACTACCAGTTCCAATCCAAGGAGCTCAACGAAGCCAAAGCTGTTGCCGACCGTGAAATGCTGAAACAGCTGAAGCCGAAACTCGACAGCGCCGTGGAAGAAGTCATCAAGAAAGGTGCCTTTGACCTGGTGTTCGAGCGTGGCGCCGTGATCGACGTCAAGCCTCAATACGACATCACCCGTCAGGTGATCGAGCGCATGAACCAGCTGAAGTAAGCCATGACCGCGACTATCAAGCTCGGCGAGTTGGCCGAGTTCCTGGGAGCCACCTTGCGTGGTTCCCCGGAGAAGGAAATCACTGGGCTAGCCACCTTGCAGGAGGCTGGCCCAGCTCAGTTGAGCTTCCTCGCAAACCCCCAATACCGTAAATACCTGGTCGACTGCCAGGCCGCAGCCGTGTTGCTGAAGGCCGCTGACGCCGAGGGTTACGCCGGGGATGCCCTGGTAGTGGCTGACCCCTACCTGTCGTACGCGAAGGCGTCGCATCTGTTCGACCCGAAGCCCAAGGCTGCGGGTGGTGTTCATCCGTCTGCGGTTATCGCCGATGATGCCCAGGTTGACCCTGCGGCCAGCATCGGTGCGTTTGCGGTGATCGAGAGCGGCGCACGCATCGCGGCCGGTGTAACGGTCGGTGCGCATTGCTTTATCGGTGCTCGCTGTGTAATCGGCGCCGACGGTTGGCTGGCACCTCGCGTGACCCTGTACCACGACGTGCGCATCGGTGAACGTGTGGTCATTCAGTCGGGTGCCGTGATTGGCGGTGAAGGTTTTGGCTTTGCCAACTCGAAAGGCGTCTGGCACAAGATTGCCCAGGTCGGCGGCGTATTGATCGGCGACGACGTGGAAATCGGTGTCAACACGGCGGTCGATCGCGGGGCCTTGGCCGATACCGTGATCGGTAACGGCGTGAAGCTCGACAACCAGATCCAGATCGCCCACAACGTGCAGATTGGCGATCACACCGCCATGGCCGCCTGTGTAGGCATTTCCGGCAGCACCAAAATCGGCAAGCATTGCATGCTCGCCGGTGGCGTCGGGCTGGTGGGGCATATCGATATTTGCGACAACGTTTTCATCACCGGCATGACCATGGTCACCCACTCGATTACCGAACCGGGGGCCTATTCATCTGGTACCGCCATGCAGCCCGCAGCTGAATGGCGCAAGAGCGCAGCACGTTTGAGGCAGCTCGACGACATGGCTCGACGTCTCAAACAGCTGGAAAAGCGTGTTGGGGACGTGACCCCTGGCGGTAATGCTTCATCAGAAGGCTGATACCATTTCCATATCAAGTGTGCACAGCCGCTAGACTGCCTCCTTGATTTGCTAGCGGGGCGTGCGTTTAGTCGCCCGCCCCCAATCTTTATTACAGGCTTCCCCCCGAAATGATGGACATCAACGAGATTCGCGAATACCTGCCCCACCGTTACCCGTTCCTGCTGGTGGACCGTGTAGTGGACCTCAATGTTGAGGAAAAGCGCATTCGTGCCTACAAGAATGTCAGCATCAACGAACCGTTCTTCAACGGTCACTTTCCCGCGCATCCCATCATGCCGGGCGTATTGATCATCGAAGCAATGGCCCAGGCTGCCGGTATCCTTGGTTTCAAAATGCTCGACCTCAAGCCTGCCGACGGCACGCTTTACTATTTCGTCGGCTCCGACAAGTTGCGCTTTCGCAACCCGGTTACCCCGGGTGACCAGTTGATCCTGGAAGCCAAGTTCATCAGCTGCAAGCGCCAGATCTGGAAGTTCGAATGCCAGGCCTCGGTAGACGGCAAGCCGGTGTGCTCTGCCGAGATCATCTGTGCGGAACGCAAACTATGAGTTTGATTGACCCTCGCGCAATCATCGATCCGTCGGCCGTACTGGCCGCCGACGTTGAGGTCGGCCCCTGGTCGATCATCGGCGCAGGTGTGGAAATCGGCGAGGGGACTGTCATCGGGCCGCACGTGATCCTCAAGGGTCCGACCCGTATTGGCAAACACAACCGCATCTACCAGTTTTCCTCGGTAGGCGAAGACACCCCGGACATGAAGTACAAGGGTGAAGAAACCCGCCTGGTAATCGGTGATCACAACATCATCCGTGAAGGCGTGACCATTCACCGTGGCACCGTGCAGGATCGTGCCGAGACCACGCTGGGTGATCACAACCTGGTCATGGCCTATGCCCATATCGGTCATGACAGCGTGATCGGCAACCACTGCATACTGGTCAACAACACCGCGTTGGCTGGCCATGTACACGTTGACGATTGGGCGATCCTGTCCGGCTTTACCCTGGTGCATCAGTATTGCCATATCGGCGCCCACAGCTTTTCCGGCATGGGCACCGCCATCGGCAAGGACGTTCCGGCGTTCGTCACGGTGTTCGGCAACCCGGCCGAAGCTCGCAGCATGAACTTCGAAGGCATGCGCCGTCGAGGCTTCAGCGAAGAGGCGATCCACGCCCTGCGCCGCGCCTACAAGGTGGTCTACCGTCAGGGGCTGACGGTGGACCAGGCATTGATCCAACTGGCCGAGCCGGCAGCCTTGTTTCCGGAAGTCGCGGTGTTCCGTGACTCGATCCAGGCGTCGACCCGCGGCATCACCCGCTGATCATGGCCACTCTGCGTATCGCGCTGGTGGCCGGAGAAGCTTCCGGCGACATTTTGGGCGCAGGTCTGATGCGGGCACTCAAGGCCCGGCACCCTGCGGTGGAATTTATCGGCGTCGGCGGCCCGCTGATGCAGGCCGAAGGCCTGGCGTCGTACTTCCCTATGGAGCGTCTGTCGGTCATGGGGCTGGTCGAGGTGCTGGGTCGCCTGCGTGAGCTCCTGGCTCGTCGCAAGCTGCTGATCCAGACGTTGATCGAAGAAAAGCCCGATGTCTTTATCGGAATCGATGCGCCGGACTTCACCCTCAATATCGAACTCAAGTTGCGTCAGGCCGGGATCAAGACCGTGCACTACGTCAGCCCCTCCGTGTGGGCATGGCGGCAGAAGCGTGTGTTGAAGATCCGCGAAGGCTGCGACCTGATGCTGACCTTGTTGCCGTTCGAGGCCAGGTTCTACGAGGAGAAGGGTGTGCCAGTGCGGTTTGTCGGGCATACCCTGGCTGACAGCATTCCTTTGCAGGCTGACCGTGCAGCAGCGCGTGCCGAACTGGGCCTGCCCGACGGCCCGCTCGTCGCGCTGATGCCGGGCAGTCGAGGCGGAGAAGTGGGCCGTCTTGCCAGTGTGTTTTTCGATGCTGCCGAGCGCCTGCAAGCCTTGAAGCCCGGCGTACGTTTTGTGTTGCCCTGCGCCAGCCCGCAACGGCGTGCACAAATCGAGACGCTGCTGGTCGGTCGCAATCTGCCATTGACCCTGCTCGACGGCCAGTCGCACCTGGCCCTGGCGGCCTGTGATGCGGTGCTGATCGCTTCGGGTACCGCGACCTTGGAGGCCCTGCTCTACAAGCGCCCGATGGTCGTGGCCTATCGCCTGGCGCCGCTGACGTTCTGGATTCTCAAGCGCATGGTCAAAAGTCCTTACATCTCCTTGCCCAACTTGCTGGCCCAGCGCTTGTTGGTGCCGGAATTATTGCAGGACGATGCAACCCCCGAAGCCCTCGCGCAAACCCTATTGCCCTTGATCGACGGCGGCGAAGAACAGACCCGTGGTTTTGACGACATCCACCGCACCCTGCGCCGTGATGCGTCGAACCAGGCGGCCGACGCCGTATTGACCCTGATCGGCCAAAAACAGGAAGCTTTATGAGCACGCAAATAGGCCTGGATTTCAGCCTCGTTGCCCAAGCCCACGAACTGGTGGCCGGTGTTGACGAAGTGGGGCGCGGCCCGCTGTGTGGCGCGGTGGTGACGGCGGCCGTGATCCTGGATCCGAACCGCCCGATCCTGGGCCTCAACGACTCGAAAAAACTCACCGAAGCGCGCCGTGAAAAACTCTACGACGAAATCTGTGAAAAGGCCCTGAGCTGGCATATCGCCCGGGCCGAAGTTGAAGAAATCGACGAATTGAACATTCTGCACGCCACGATGCTGGCCATGCAGCGTGCCGTTGAAGGCCTGCATATCACCCCAAAACTGGCGATGATCGACGGCAACCGTTGCCCGAAGCTGGCGATGCCGGCTGAAGCGGTGGTCAAGGGCGATAGCAAGGTTCCAGCCATTGCCGCCGCGTCGATCCTGGCCAAGGTCAGCCGAGACCGTGAAATGGCTGCCTTCGAATTGATTTACCCCGGCTACGGCATCGGGGGCCATAAAGGCTATCCGACGCCCGTTCATCTGGAAGCCCTGGCCCGTCTCGGCCCAACGCCGATCCATCGGCGCTCGTTTGCCCCGGTGCGCCAGGCTTATGAGCTGCGCGAGAACCTCAGCGAGGTTTAGTCGCAAGGCTGATGTTTTTGCCAAGGCCCGGTACAATCCCGGGCCTTGTTGTTTCTAAGTTTCTGGACAGGATCACTATGCCGGCTTCATTCGTTCACCTGCGCCTGCACACTGAATACTCCCTGGTCGACGGCCTTGTACGGATCAAACCGCTGGTCAAGACTCTGGTGGGCATGAACATGCCTGCGGTCGCGGTTACCGATCAGAACAACATGTGCTCCCTGGTCAAGTTCTACAAGAACGCCATGGGCGCCGGCATCAAGCCGATCTGCGGCGCTGACCTGTGGCTGTCCAACAAAGATCCGGATAACCCCCTGAGCCGCATCAGCCTGCTGGCGATGAATGGCGTGGGTTATCGCAACCTCACCGAATTGATTTCCCGTGGCTTTATCGACGGCCAGCGCAACGGCTCGATCATCATCGAGCGCGAATGGGTCGCCGAGGCCAGCGAAGGCCTGATCATGCTGTCGGCCGCCAAAGAGGGCGAGATCGGTATCGCACTGCTGGGCGGCAACCCCCATGAAGCCGAAGTGCTGGCGAGGGAGTGGATGCAGGTCTTCCCCGACCGTTTCTACCTGGAAGTCCAGCGCACCAACCGTCCCAACGACGAAGAGCATCTGCACGCCGCCGTAGCCCTGGCCGACAAGCTGGGCGCACCCTTGGTGGCGACCAACGATGTGCGCTTTATCAAGAAGGAAGATTTCGAGGCCCATGAAACCCGCGTGTGCATCGGTGAAGGCCGGGCCCTGGATGACCCGCGTCGTTCCAAGAACTACAGCGAAGAGCAGTACCTCAAGAGCGCGGACGAAATGGCCGAGCTGTTCAGCGACCTGCCCGAGGCCCTGGAAAACTCCGTCGAGATTGCCAAGCGCTGCAATATCGAAGTGAAGCTGGGCAAGCACTTTTTGCCCAACTTCCCGATTCCCGATGGCATGACCATCGACGAGTATTTCCGCAAGGTGTCGTTTGATGGTCTGGAGGAGCGGCTCTCCGTCCTGCTGCCCAGGGACACCACCGAAGATTACGAGGCCAAGCGCCAGGTCTATGTCGATCGGCTGAATTTCGAGCTGGATATCATCATCCAGATGGGGTTCCCCGGTTACTTCCTGATCGTGATGGACTTTATCCAGTGGGCCAAGAGCAACGGCGTGCCGGTAGGTCCGGGCCGGGGGTCGGGTGCCGGCTCGCTGGTCGCCTATGTACAGAAGATCACCGACCTTGATCCGCTGGAATATGACTTGCTGTTCGAACGGTTCCTGAACCCGGAACGGGTCTCCATGCCCGACTTCGACGTCGACTTCTGCATGGACGGTCGCGACCGTGTGATCGAATACGTGGCCGAGAAATATGGCCGCAACGCCGTGAGCCAGATCATCACCTTCGGTTCCATGGCGGCCAAGGCGGTTATCCGTGACGTAGCGCGGGTGCAGGGCAAGTCCTACGGCCTGGCGGACCGCCTGTCGAAGATGATCCCGTTCGAAGTCGGCATGACCCTGGAAAAAGCCTACGAGCAGGAAGAGATCCTGCGCGACTTCATCAAGGTCGATGAAGAGGCCGCCGAAATCTGGGAGATGGCGCGCAAGCTCGAAGGCGTGGTGCGTAACGTCGGTAAACACGCCGGTGGTGTGGTCATTGCGCCGACCAAGCTGACTGACTTTTCGCCTATCTATTGCGATGAAGAGGGCGGCGGCCTGGTCACCCAGTTCGACAAGGACGATGTGGAGGCGGCCGGCCTGGTGAAGTTTGACTTCCTCGGGCTGCGGACCCTGACGATCATCGACTGGGCGCTCAAGACCATCAACCGCGACCGCGCCAAGGTCAACGAAGAGCCGCTGGATATCGCCTTCATCCCGCTGGACGACAAGCCGACCTACACCTTGCTGCAAAAAGCCGAAACCACGGCGGTGTTCCAGCTTGAGTCCCGCGGCATGAAAGAGCTGATCAAAAAGCTCAAGCCCGACTGCCTGGAAGACTTGATCGCACTGGTGGCTCTGTTCCGTCCGGGCCCGCTGCAATCGGGCATGGTGGATGACTTCATCAACCGTAAGCACGGTCGTGCCGAGCTGGCGTACCCGCACTCCGACTACCAGTACGAAGGCCTCAAGCCGGTATTGGCGCCGACCTACGGCATCATCCTGTACCAGGAACAGGTGATGCAGATCGCCCAGGTGATGGCCGGCTACACCCTCGGTGGCGCTGACATGCTGCGGCGGGCCATGGGTAAGAAAAAGCCCGAGGAAATGGCCAAGCAACGCGGCGGTTTCATTGAGGGTTGCGCCACCAACAATATCGATGCCGACCTGGCCGGTAACATTTTCGACCTGGTGGAAAAATTCGCCGGTTATGGCTTCAACAAATCCCACTCCGCCGCCTACGGCCTGGTGTCGTACCAGACCGCCTGGCTGAAAGCCCACTACCCGGCGCCGTTCATGGCTGCGGTACTCTCGGCGGATATGCACAACACCGACAAGGTCGTGACCTTGATCGAAGAAGTGCGCACCATGAAGCTGCGCCTCGACGCGCCGGACGTGAACGCCTCGGAGTTCAAGTTCACGGTGAACGATGAAGGTCGCATCATCTATGGCCTGGGCGCGATCAAGGGCGTGGGCGAAGGCCCGGTGGAAGCCATCACCGAAGCGCGCCAGGACGGGCCGTTCAAGGATCTGTTCGACTTCTGCGCACGGGTCGACCTCAAGCGCATCAACAAACGTACCCTCGATGGCCTGATCCGCAGCGGCGCGCTCGACCGTCTCGGGCCGTATTTCCACGATGAGCCGAAGGCGTACCAGGCGAATATCGATCGCAACCGTGCAGTGCTGCTCACCGCCATGGAAGAAGCGATCAAGGCCGCCGAACAGACCGCCCGCACCCACGACAGCGGCCACGCCGACCTGTTTGGCGGGTTGTTCGTCGAAGAAGATGCGGACGTGTATGCCAACCATCGCAAGGCCAAGGAGCTGACCCTCAAGGAACGCCTCAAGGGTGAGAAAGACACCTTGGGCCTGTACCTCACCGGTCACCCGATTGACGAATATGAAGGCGAGATCCGTCGTTTCGCCCGTCAACGCATCATCGACCTGAAACCGGCGCGGGATACCCAGACCGTCGCCGGCATGATCATCGCCCTGCGGGTGATGAAAAACAAAAAGGGCGACAAGATGGGCTTTATTACCCTCGACGACCGCTCGGGCCGGATCGAGGCGTCGCTGTTTGCCGACGCCTTTCATTCCGCGCAGTCGCTGCTGCAGACCGACGCCATGGTGGTGGTGGAAGGGGAGGTCAGCAACGATGACTTCTCCGGCGGCTTGCGCCTGCGGATCAAGCGGGTGATGAGCATGGAAGATGCGCGCACCAACCTGGCCGAAAGCCTGCGCCTGAAGGTGAAGACCGAAGCCCTCAAGGGCGATCAGCTACGCTGGTTGGGTGACCTGCTCAAGCGCCATCGTGGCGCCTGCCCGGTGACCATGGAGTACACCGGCAACGACGCCAAGGCCATGTTGCAGTTTGGCGAGACGTGGCGAATTGATCCCGCTGACGGCTTGATTCAAGCTTTGCGTGACCAGTTCGGTCGTGACAACGTCTTCCTCCAATACCGTTGACGGTCAGGACGCCTGACCTCGGCTGAACATTTAATCTCGACCTAAACGCGCCTCTCCCTTAAGGTAGGGCGCGAATAGACAACCGGCTGGCCAGGCAACCCTTGGCCGTCGACCCAAGACGGACGCTTATGAACCCGAATTTTCTTGATTTCGAACAGCCGATCGCTGACCTGCAAGCCAAGATCGAAGAGCTGCGCCTGGTCGGCAATGACAATTCGCTGAATATCGGCGATGAGATCGCTCGCCTGCAAGACAAGAGCAGCACGCTCACCGAAGACATCTTCGGCAAGCTGACCAGCTGGCAGATCGCGCGCCTGGCCCGCCACCCGCGCCGTCCGTATACCCTGGACTATATTCAGCACATCTTCACCGAGTTCGACGAGCTGCACGGCGACCGCCATTTCTCCGACGACGCGGCCATCGTGGGCGGTATCGCTCGCCTGGACGACCAGCCGGTCATGGTTATCGGTCACCAGAAAGGCCGTGAAGTGCGCGAGAAAGTACGCCGCAACTTCGGCATGCCGCGTCCGGAAGGCTACCGCAAGGCGTGCCGCCTGATGGAAATGGCCGAGCGCTTCAAGATGCCGATCCTGACCTTTATCGACACCCCGGGTGCTTACCCGGGTATCGACGCCGAAGAGCGCAACCAGAGCGAAGCGATTGCCTGGAACCTGCGAGTGATGGCCCGCCTGAAAACCCCGATCATCGCCACCGTGATTGGTGAAGGTGGTTCTGGCGGTGCACTGGCCATCGGTGTCTGCGACCAGTTGAACATGCTGCAATATTCGACCTACGCGGTGATCTCGCCGGAAGGTTGCGCCTCGATCCTGTGGAAAACCGCAGAAAAAGCGCCGGACGCTGCCGAAGCCATGGGCATCACTGCCGATCGCCTCAAGGGCCTGGGTATCGTCGACAAAGTGATCGCCGAGCCATTGGGCGGCGCCCACCGCGACCCGGCCGCTGCCGCCGCGACTATCCGTGCCGAACTGGGTTCGCAACTGGCGATGCTCAAGAAGCTGGATAACGAAGCGCTGCTGGCCCGTCGCTACGAGCGCCTGATGAGCTACGGTCTCTAAGGT
Source organism: Pseudomonas sp. GW821-FHT09D08 (assembly GCF_059416305.1). NCBI lineage: Bacteria > Pseudomonadati > Pseudomonadota > Gammaproteobacteria > Pseudomonadales > Pseudomonadaceae > Pseudomonas > Pseudomonas sp. GW821-FHT09D08. Next base: position 27,079 of record NZ_JBWKOX010000002.1, on the reverse strand, counting down.
CGCAGCAGCACTAATGTGGGAGGGGGCTTGCCCCCGATTGCTGAGTGTCAGTCACTGTATTCACTGGCTGATGCTCCGCTGTCGGGGGCAAGCCCCCTCCCACATTTGCTTTGTGTATGCTTGGCTTGGGTATTCCAGATTTGCGGCGGTAACCTGTGATGAAACCGACTTTATCCGCCAAACTCCTGCACGCCCTGGCCCCCTGGCGCAACGTCCCTGCTTGGCATATAGCCTTCTCTGGTGGTCTTGATTCCACGGTCCTGCTGCATCTCCTAGCCAATGCCGAAGCCGTTCCGCCTCTAAGCGCTGTCCATGTCCACCATGGCCTGCAGGCTGTCGCCGACGCCTGGCCAGGTCATTGCCAGTCGGTGTGCGACAGCCTGGGCGTCCCCTTGCGGGTCATGCGCGTGCACGTGCAGCCCGGCGCCAGTCTCGAGCGTGCAGCGCGTGATGCACGTTACCGGGCGTTTACCGAGGTGATCGGGGCAGGGGAAGTGTTACTCACCGGCCAGCATCGCGATGATCAAGCCGAAACCCTGCTATTCCGCCTGCTGCGCGGTGCCGGGGTGCGAGGGCTCGCCGCAATGCCTGCGCATCGTCCGTTGGCAGGTGGTTTCCTGGTGCGGCCGTTGCTGGAGGTCTCGCGCGCCGAGCTGGAAGCCTACGCCGATGAGCATCAACTCACGTGGATTGAAGATCCTTCCAACACCGATCCACGTTTCTCCCGTAATTACCTGCGTCACCGCGTGATCCCGACGCTGACGGCGCGTTGGCCCCAAGCTGTCTCCAGTCTGGCCCGGACTGCCGACCACCTCGGTGAAGCCCAGGCGCTGCTGGGTGAACTGGCCTGCATGGACCTGCAAGCCGCCGATCAACCTTCGCGGTTTCCTTGGTTGGTGTTGCCATCATTGGACCTTGGTCCACTGCGCGAACTTTCCGATGCCCGCCAGCGCAATGTCCTGCGCCATTGGCTGGCGCCGCTGACCCGTTTACCTGACAGCGATCATTGGGCTGGCTGGTATTCCCTGCGCGATGCCAAGGGCGACGCACAGCCCTTATGGCGTCTGGCCGATGGGGATTTGCAACGTTGCGGTGCACGCATCTGGTGGTTGCCTCGCGCCTGGTCGGAGTTTTCCCACACATCGGTGAGCTGGCCTGATCCGCAAAAGCCACTAGAGTTACCCGGCAATGGCCTGCTGGAAATGAGCGGCAAGGTGCCCGAAGGCCCGCTGGAGGTGCGTTATCGTCAGGGCGGCGAAATGCTCGAACTACCAGGCCGAGGCCGGCGTGACTTGAAGCGCCTGCTTAATGAGCATGGTGTGCCGGGCTTCGTCCGTGGCAGATTGCCGCTGCTGTATCGGGGCGAGCAATTGCTCGGCGTGCCCCTCCTCACAGGACTCTGGGCCGCACCGAGTGAAGCTTGGCAATTACATTGGATGCCAGAGACCTGCGATCAAGGTTTGAGCTGATAGAGCCTTTCCGGTAGACTACGCTCCCTTCTTGATACAACTTCTGTGGATTCGCCTGAATCGCAGCAGTTGCCGATTACCAAGCAGTCTTTGCTGGGCGATTCCAAAAAATGTGTAGCGATCAACGTACCGGCAGTTTCACTGCTGGTCTGTCACAACGCGGCGGTTTTTTTGAAAGGTGCACTGTGATTAATGCAGGTGATCGGGGGCTTCGGCCTCTCTTCGCTTTCCCCGGCGGCTCGGACCGCTTTAACGCAGACTTCTAGGGTTTTTCATGACGCGCTACATATTCGTCACGGGCGGTGTTGTTTCTTCATTGGGGAAAGGCATTGCCTCCGCTTCATTGGCGGCCATCCTGGAGGCGCGGGGGCTTAAAGTCACCATGCTCAAGCTGGACCCGTACATCAACGTCGACCCGGGCACCATGAGCCCGTTCCAGCATGGTGAAGTGTTCGTCACACACGACGGCGCCGAGACCGACCTGGACCTGGGCCACTACGAGCGGTTCATCCGCACGACCATGACCCAGAACAACAACTTCACCACCGGCCGTGTCTACGAGCACGTGCTGCGCAAAGAGCGCCGTGGTGACTACCTGGGTGCAACCATCCAGGTGATCCCGCACATCACCGACGAAATCAAGCGCCGCATCATCAAGGGTGCAGGCGATGCCGACGTGGCGATGGTCGAGATCGGTGGCACCGTGGGTGACATCGAATCCCAGCCGTTCCTCGAAGCCATCCGCCAGCTGCGTTTCGAAGTCGGCGCCAAGCGCGCGATGCTGATGCACCTCACGTTGGTGCCGTACATCGCCACCGCCGGCGAAACCAAAACCAAGCCTACCCAGCACTCGGTCAAGGAACTGCGTTCCATCGGCCTGCAGCCGGACGTACTGGTATGCCGCTCCGACCACCCGATCGATATTTCCTCGCGTCGCAAGATCGCGCAGTTCACCAACGTTGAAGAACGTGCGGTGATCGCCCTGGAAGACGCCGACACCATCTACAAGATCCCGGGCATCCTGCATTCGCAAGGCCTGGATGATTTTGTGGTCGAGCGTTTCGGCCTGCAGTGCAACGGCGCGGACCTGTCCGAGTGGGAAGCCGTGGTTGACGCCAAGCTCAACCCTGAGCACGAAGTCACCATCGCCATGGTCGGCAAGTACATGGAACTGCTGGATGCGTACAAGTCGCTGATCGAAGCGATGAGCCACGCGGGCATCAGCAACCGTACCAAGGTCAACCTGCGCTACATCGATTCCGAAGACATCGAAAACCAGGGCACCGCGCTGCTCGAAGGTGTTGATGCGATCCTCGTTCCAGGCGGTTTCGGCCTGCGTGGCGTGGAAGGCAAGATCACTGCCGTGCAATACGCTCGCGAGAACAAGGTGCCGTACCTGGGCATCTGCCTGGGCATGCAAGTGGCCGTTATCGAGTTCGCCCGTAACGTGATGGGCTGGAAAGACGCCAACTCCACCGAGTTCGACAGCAAGAGCGGCCACCCGGTCGTGGGCTTGATCACCGAGTGGGAAGATGCCACCGGCGCCGTCGAAACCCGTACCGAAAGCTCCGACCTGGGCGGCACCATGCGCCTTGGCGCGCAAGACTGCCTGCTGGAGCCGGGTTCCCTGGTTCACGATTGCTACGGCAAGGACGTGATCGTCGAACGTCACCGTCACCGCTACGAAGTGAACAACAACCTGCTGCCGCAGATCAAAGAGGCTGGCCTGAAAATCTCCGGTCGCTCCGGTGATGGCGCGCTGGTTGAAGTGGTCGAGGCCCCGGATCATCCATGGTTCGTCGCTTGCCAGTTCCACCCTGAGTTCACCTCGACACCGCGCGACGGTCACCCGTTGTTCAGCGGTTTCGTCAAGGCTGCACTGACGCAACACCAGAAGAAGGCGTAAACCTGATGGCCCAGAAGATCATTCGCGTAGGCGACATCGAGATTGCCAACGACAAGCCCATGGTGCTGTTCGGCGGCATGAACGTGCTGGAAAGCCGTGACATGGCGATGCAGGTCTGTGAAGAGTACGTCAAGGTTACCGAGAAACTGGGTATCCCCTACGTGTTCAAGGCCAGCTTCGACAAGGCCAACCGTTCGTCCGTGACCTCCTACCGCGGCCCGGGCCTTGAAGAAGGCATGCGGATCTTCCAGGACATCAAGCAAGCCTTCGGCGTGCCGATCATCACCGACGTCCACGAGCCTGAACAGGCTGCCGTGGTCGCCGAGGTGTGCGACATCATCCAGCTGCCGGCCTTCCTGTCGCGCCAGACCGACCTCGTGGTCGCGATGGCCAGGACCGGCGCTGTGATCAATATCAAGAAAGCCCAGTTCCTCGCGCCCCAGGAGATGAAACACATCCTGAACAAGTGCGTGGAAGCGGGTAACGACCAGTTGATCCTCTGCGAGCGGGGTTCGAGCTTCGGCTACAACAACCTCGTGGTGGACATGCTCGGTTTCGGCATCATGAAGCAGTTCGAATACCCGGTGTTCTTCGACGTGACCCACGCGCTGCAAATGCCCGGTGGTCGCGCCGATTCCGCCGGTGGGCGCCGTGCCCAGGTACTGGACCTGGCCAAGGCCGGCATCAGCCAGTCCCTGGCGGGCCTGTTCCTCGAAGCCCACCCGGACCCGGACAACGCCAAATGCGACGGCCCATGCGCCCTGCGCCTGGACAAGCTGGAGCCATTCCTGGCCCAGCTCAAGCAGTTGGACGAACTGGTCAAGAGTTTTCCGACGGTAGAGACCGCGTAAGCGTTGATTCTCCGGTAGACTTTCCCACGCTTTACGCTCAGGCCTACGGGCCTGAGCCTTGTCGCCTGCAAGCCTGCCCCGTTGTTCCACCCTTGCGGTCGGTCAAAAGATTTCCTTCAGCTGCGTCGTTTTCGTCAACTTTGGAGTGTTTACAACAATGGCAAAAATCGTCGACATCAAAGGTCGTGAAGTTCTCGACTCCCGTGGCAACCCCACCGTCGAAGCCGACGTGCTTCTCGATAACGGCATCATCGGCAGCGCCTGCGCGCCGTCCGGTGCTTCCACAGGTTCGCGCGAAGCGCTGGAACTGCGTGATGGCGACAAGAGCCGTTACCTGGGCAAGGGTGTCCTCAAGGCTGTAGCCAACATCAACGGCCCGATCCGTGACCTGCTGCTGGGCAAAGACCCGCTGGACCAGAAAGCCCTGGACCACGCGATGATCAAGCTCGACGGCACTGAAAACAAAGGCAGCCTCGGCGCCAACGCCATCCTCGCCGTGTCCCTGGCTGCTGCCAAGGCCGCCGCCCAGGACCAGGACCTGCCGCTGTACGCCCACATCGCCAACCTGAACGGTACGCCGGGTGTCTACTCGATGCCGGTTCCGATGATGAACATCATCAACGGTGGCGAGCATGCCGATAACAACGTCGACATCCAGGAATTCATGGTGCAGCCGGTCGGCGCCAAGACCTTCTCCGAAGGCCTGCGCATGGGCACCGAGATTTTCCATCACCTCAAAGCCGTGCTGAAAGCCCGTGGCCTGAGCACTGCCGTAGGTGACGAAGGTGGTTTCGCACCGAACCTGGCGTCCAACGAAGATGCACTGAAAGTGATCTCCGAAGCCGTGGCCAACGCCGGCTACACACTGGGCACCGACGTGACCCTGGCCCTGGACTGTGCCGCCAGCGAGTTCTACGAAGATGGCAAATACAACCTGTCCGGCGAAGGCCAGGTGTTCAACTCCGAAGGCTTTGCCGACTACCTCAAGGGCCTGACCCAGCGCTATCCGATCATCTCGATCGAAGACGGCCTGGACGAGTCCGACTGGGATGGCTGGAAGATCCTCACCGACAAGATCGGCGAAAAAGTCCAGCTGGTGGGTGACGACCTGTTCGTGACCAACACCAAGATCCTGAAAGAAGGCATCGACAAAAAGATCGCCAACTCGATCCTGATCAAGTTCAACCAGATCGGCACCCTGACCGAAACCCTGGAAGCCATCCAGATGGCCAAGGCTGCGGGCTACACCGCCGTGATCTCGCACCGCTCCGGCGAAACCGAAGATTCGACCATCGCCGACCTGGCCGTGGGCACTTCGGCGGGCCAGATCAAGACCGGCTCCCTGTGCCGTTCCGACCGTGTGTCCAAGTACAACCAATTGCTGCGTATCGAAGAGCAACTGGCCGGCAAAGCCAAGTACAACGGTCGCGGCGAGTTTCGCGGCTGATCGGTAAGTGGTAAAAAGTCGGTGGATTGCGTCGGAAAGATCACGAAGGTGCGAGTTTCGACGCTAATCTGATGGCGATCAAGCACAAGCCTGGTTCTTCCAGGCTTCGTGCTATCCGTTGCTGTAAAAGTTTTGCATGGCGTGTTTTTCCACTGGATACCCGATATTCGATGCGCAGTCCCAATTGGTTGTTCCTCGTCTTGCTCTTGTTGCTGGCTGGCCTGCAGTACCGCCTATGGGTAGGTAATGGCAGCTTTGCGCAGGTAAAAGACCTGACCCAGCAAATTGCCGACCAGCACGCCGAGAACGAACGCCTGCTGGAGCGCAACCGCGTCCTCGATGCCGAAGTGCTTGAGCTGAAAAAGGGTACCGAGACCGTTGAAGAGCGGGCCCGTCATGAGTTGGGCATGGTCAAGGAGGGCGAAACCCTCTACCAGTTGGCCCAATGAGTTACCGTTTGCCGGCCTTCTGGGCCGTGATACCTGCCGCGGGCGTCGGGGCCCGTATGGCCGCGGACCGTCCCAAGCAATACTTGCAATTGGGCGGGCGCACTATTCTCGAACACAGCCTTGGCTGTTTTCTCGACCATCCCAGCCTCAAGGGGTTGGTAGTCAGTCTTGCTGCTGATGATCCGTATTGGCCCGACCTGGCGTGTGCCGCTGACCCGCGTATCCAACGTGCGGACGGTGGTTCGGAGCGCTCGGGTTCGGTGCTCAATGCACTGCTGCAACTCAATGTCCTGGGCGCCGGCGATGACGATTGGGTGTTGGTGCATGATGCGGCACGGCCTAATTTGAGCCGTGATGACCTCGACAAGTTGCTGGCCGAGTTGGCGGACGATCCGGTAGGCGGCCTCCTGGCGGTGCCGGCTCGCGATACCCTCAAGCGCGTCGACAAGCAGGGGCGGGTGGTGGAAACCGTCGACCGCAGCTTGATCTGGCAAGCCTATACGCCGCAGATGTTCCGCCTCGGGGCCTTGCACCGCGCATTGGCTGACAGCCTGGTGGCCGATGCGGTGATCACCGATGAAGCCTCGGCCATGGAGTGGTCCGGGCAGGCGCCGCGCTTGATCGAAGGGCGCTCGGACAATATCAAGGTGACCCGGCCGGAAGACCTGGAGTGGCTGCGACTGCGTTGGGCGAATCGTCGTTAATCAACCACTGTACTCCGGCCGCTCGGCCAAGCCCTCTTTCAAGAAATCCACCAACTTCCTGACCTTCGGCGACAAATGTCGCTGCTGCGGATACAGCGCCCACACCGCCGTATTCGGCGGCTGATGCGCCTCCAGCAGCGACACCAGCGCACCGCTGTGCAGATGCTCCAGCACGTAATAGTCCGGCAGTTGGCACAGCCCCACCCCTTGCAGCGCCGCATCCAGCACCGCTTGCCCACTGTTGCAGCGCCAGTTTCCCTGTACCCGTTGGGAAAATTCGCGCCCGTCCTGGGCCAGTTGCCAAATGTCCGAGCTGCCGATCAGGCAGTTATGCCGACTCAATTCCGACAAGCTATGGGGCCGTCCGTACCGGGCCAGGTAGGACGGCGACGCGCACAGGTACATACGCCGAGGTGCGAGGCGACTGGCGACCATGCGCGAATCCTGCAAGCGCCCCAGGCGAATCGCCAGGTCGAGGCCTTCGTGCACCAGATCCAGTTGGCGGTTGCTCAATTCGATATCCACCCGCAATTGCGGGTACAGGCCCATGAACCGTGTCACCAGCGGCACAATGAAACGCTCGCCATAGGCCACCGCGCAGGTCATGCGCAGCATGCCTTTCGGTTCGCTGGTGAGGTCACCCACGGCGCGCAGGGCTTCTTCGCGGCCGTCCTGTAGGCGCTGGCAATGTTGCAGAAATGTCTGACCCGCTTCGGTCAGGGTCACCTTGCGGGTACTTCTATACAGCAAGCGCGTTTGCAGGCGCTCTTCCAGGCGCGCCACCTGGCGGCTGATATGGGACGACGACACACCCAGCCGCTCGGCAGCCGCCGTAAATTGGCTGCATTCGGCGACGGCAACGAACTCATCGATGCCTTCCCAGCGGTTCTCCAACATGATGATTATCCCTGTACAGCAATAAAGTTTTGCTTTTGCCTGGATTATTAATCATGGAGCCATGTTTTACACTCTCTCCATCATTTTTAACGCCCTGGAGAAAACCTGGATGATCAAGTCCCGCGCTGCCGTTGCCTTTGAAGCCAAGAAACCCCTCGAGATCGTGGAAGTCGATGTGGCCATGCCCAAGGCGGGCGAAGTGTTGTTGCGTGTGGTCGCCTCCGGGGTTTGCCATACCGACGCCTACACCCTGTCCGGCGCTGACCCGGAAGGCATCTTCCCGTCGATCCTTGGCCATGAAGGCGGTGCGGTGGTCGAAGCCATCGGCGAGGGCGTGACGTCGGTGGCGGTCGGCGACCATGTGATCCCGCTGTACACCCCGGAATGCGGCAAGTGCAAATTCTGCCTGTCGGGCAAGACCAACCTGTGCCAGGCCATTCGCTCCACCCAAGGCAAAGGCCTGATGCCGGATGGCACCACGCGCTTTTCCTACAAGGGTCAGCCGATTTTCCACTACATGGGCACCTCGACGTTCTCCGAGTACACCGTGCTGCCGGAAATTTCCGTTGCCAAAATTCCCAAAGAAGCGCCGCTGGAGAAGGTCTGCCTGCTCGGGTGTGGCGTCACCACCGGCATCGGTGCGGTGATCAACACCGCCAAGGTCAAGCCGGGTGACACCGTGGCCATCTTCGGTCTTGGCGGTATCGGCCTGTCGGCCGTGATCGGTGCGGTCAAGGCCAAGGCCGGCCGTATCATCGCGATTGACATCAACCCGGCCAAGTTCGAGATCGCCAAGCAACTGGGCGCTACCGACTGCATCAATCCGAAAGACTATGACCGCCCGATCCAAGACGTGATTGTCGATTTGACTGACGGCGGCGTGGACTTTTCCTTCGAGTGCATCGGCAACGTGCAACTGATGCGTGCCGCGCTCGAGTGCTGCCACAAGGGTTGGGGTGAGTCGGTGATCATCGGGGTTGCCGGTGCCGGCCAGGAAATCTCCACCCGCCCATTCCAGCTGGTGACCGGTCGTGTCTGGCGTGGCTCGGCGTTCGGTGGCGTACGCGGCCGTACCGAGTTGCCAAGCTACGTGGAAATGGCCCAGACCGGCGAGATTCCGCTGGACACGTTCATCACCCACACCATGGGCCTGGAAGACATCAACAAAGCGTTTGACCTGATGCATGAAGGCAAGAGCATTCGTACCGTCATCCACTTCTGAGGTCGGCCATGAGTCTGGAAAACCTGTCGTGCCAGAAGAGCTTCGGCGGCTGGCATAAACGCTACAAGCATCACTCCGATGTGCTCGGCTGCGACATGACCTTCGCCGTCTATCTGCCGCCGCAAGCGGAGCAGGGCGGCAAATTGCCGGTGCTGTACTGGCTGTCCGGCCTGACCTGCACCGATGAGAACTTCATGCAGAAAGCCGGTGCCCAGCGCATGGCGGCGGAACTGGGGTTGATCATCGTGGCGCCGGACACCAGCCCACGTGGGCCCGGTGTACCGGGCGACCCGGACAATGCCTGGGATTTCGGCCTGGGCGCAGGGTTTTACCTGAATGCCACGCAGGAACCGTGGGCCAAGCACTATCGGATGCATGACTACGTGGTGCAGGAATTGCCGGCATTGGTTGAAGCGCATTTCCCAGCGTCTGACAAGCGGGGTATCAGCGGCCACTCCATGGGCGGCCACGGTGCGTTGGTGTGTGCCTTGCGCAACCCTGGGCGTTACCTGTCGGTGTCGGCGTTTTCGCCGATTAACAATCCGATGGATTGCCCGTGGGGCCAGAAAGCTTTCTCCCGTTACCTGGGTGAAGAGCGCGCCAAATGGCGTGAATGGGATGCCTGTGTGCTGATCGGCGAAGCCTCGGAAAAGCTGCCGTTGCTGGTGGACCAGGGCGACCGCGACGATTTCCTTGCCGTGCAGCTCAAGCCCGAAGCCTTGCAGCAAGCGGCCAAGGCGGCCAGCCATCCGCTGGAACTGCGCCTGCAGCCCGGCTACGACCACAGCTACTTCTTTATCGCCAGCTTCATCGAAGACCATTTGCGACATCATGGTCGTGCTTTGCTCGGTTAATGTGAGGCAAAAGTAGGTAGAATCACGCCCTGAATTAAATCGGGGCGTTTTTTTATGCGTATTGGCCACGGCTACGATGTGCACCGTTTCGCTGAAGGCGATTTCATCACCCTGGGCGGCGTGCGCATTGCACACCACCATGGGTTGCTGGCTCATTCCGACGGCGACGTTGTCCTGCATGCCTTGAGCGATGCCTTGCTCGGCGCGGCGGCGCTGGGCGATATCGGCAAGCACTTTCCGGATACCGATCCCACCTTCAAGGGCGCGGACAGCCGTGTCCTGCTGCGCCATGTGGTCGGCCTGATCCATGCCAAGGGCTGGAAGGTCGGCAATGTCGATAACACCATCGTGGCCCAGGCGCCGAAAATGGCCCCGCATATCGAATCCATGCGCGCACTGATTGCCGCAGACCTGCAAATTGAATTGGATCAAGTCAACGTGAAAGCCACCACCACCGAAAAGCTCGGGTTCACCGGTCGTGAAGAGGGCATCGCGGTGCACTCCGTCGCCTTGTTGCTGCGCGCATGAACGACCTGCAACTGCTGGGCCCGCGTGCCTATGGCGAGGCCCTGGGCAGCGCGGTCCTGAAAGCCACGGCTGAAGATTTCCAGGTCGACGAAGTGCTCGATATTCCGCTCAGCGGCGAAGGCGAGCACCTGTGGTTGTGGGTTGAGAAGCGCGGGCTCAATACTGAGGAAGCCGCGCGCCGTATTGCCAAGGCGGCTGGCGTACCGTTGCGCACTGTCAGCTATGCCGGGCTCAAGGACCGCCAGGCGTTGACCCGCCAGTGGTTCAGCGTTCAACTGCCGGGCAAGGCCGATCCGGACATGAGCGGTGCGGAAAACGACACCCTCAGGATCCTGAAAACCGCCCGCCACAAGCGCAAGCTGCAACGTGGCGCGCACTCGGCCAACGGCTTTACCTTGCGCCTGACCCAATTGGCCGGTGATGCCGCCGCCATTGACGCGCGGCTGCAATTGATTGCCCAGCACGGCATCCCCAACTATTTCGGCACCCAGCGCTTTGGCCACAACGGTGGCAATGTCGTCGACGCCCGCGAATGGGCCGCGCGCAAGGCCTTGCCGGAGCAACGCAATGTGCGTTCGCGGTTGTTGTCCACCGCGCGTAGCTTCCTCTTCAACAAAGTGTTGGCGGCACGTGTCGCCGACGGTTCCTGGCAGCGCGCGCAAGTGGGTGATCTGCTGGCGTTTACCGACAGCCGCAGCTTTTTTCCGGCGGGGGAGGCTGAGTGCAGCGACCCGCGCCTGGCGATCCTGGACCTGCACCCCACCGGCCCGCAGTGGGGCGAGGGTGATTCTCCGGCGACAGGCGCCACGTTTGAGTTGGAGCAGGCGGTCGCCGCCGGTGAAGCCGACCTGCGTGATTGGCTGGTGAGTGCCGGCATGAGCCAGGAACGTCGCATTCTGCGACTGCCCATTGGCGGGTTGACGTGGCATTATCCCGGGCCTGACATTCTGCAATTGGAATTCGTCCTGCCGGCCGGATGCTTCGCCACTGTCTTGGTGCGCGAGCTTGTTGATCTGGTGCCGGTGGGGCAGACGGACAGCCCATGCGTATTCTGATATCAAACGATGATGGTGCCACCGCACCCGGCCTTGCCGCGCTCTATGCTGCGCTGCAGGATTACGCCGAGTGCGTGGTGGTTGCCCCCGACCAGGACAAGAGCGGCGCCAGCAGTTCGCTGACGCTCGACCGTCCGCTGCACCCGCAGGTTCTGGCCAATGGCTTTATCAGTGTGAACGGCACCCCCACCGACTGCGTGCACCTGGCGATCAACAGTTTGTTGGACCAGGAGCCGGACCTGGTGGTGTCGGGCATCAACCTCGGCGCCAACCTGGGCGACGACGTGCTGTATTCCGGCACGGTGGCGGCGGCGCTTGAAGGACGCTTCCTCGGCCGCACCTCGTTTGCGTTTTCGTTGGCATCGCGTCAACTGGACAACCTGCCCACCGCGGCCTATTTCGCGCGCAAGCTGGTGGAGGCCCATGGCGCCCTGGACCTGCCGCCGCGCACGGTGCTCAACGTCAACATTCCCAATTTGCCCCTCGACCACATTCGCGGTATCCAGCTTACGCGCCTTGGCCATCGCGCCCGCGCGGCAGCGCCGTTGAAGGTCGTCGACCCGCGTGGCAAGGAAGGCTACTGGATCGCGGCAGCGGGCGATGCCGAAGACGGTGGCCCAGGCACGGACTTTCACGCGGTGATGCAAGGCTATGTGTCGATTACCCCGTTGCAACTTGATCGCACCTTCAGTGATGCCTTCAGTAGTCTCGATGGCTGGCTGGAGGGGCTGCGCTGATGGCTCGTGAACAAGACGACCTGCTGCGCCGGGGCATCGGGATGACCTCCCAGCGTACCCGTGAGCGTTTGATCCAGCGCCTGTACGAAGAGGGGCTTTCCAACGCCCAGGTGTTGGAAGTGATCCGGCGTACGCCTCGGCACCTCTTTGTCGATGAAGCCTTGGCCCATCGTGCCTACGAAGACACGGCATTGCCCATCGGCCATAACCAGACCATCTCCCAGCCTTATATGGTTGCGCGCATGAGCGAGCTGCTGCTGGCGGCGGGGCCGTTGGACAAGGTGCTGGAGATCGGCACCGGTTCCGGCTACCAGACGGCGGTGCTGTCGCAACTGGTGGAGCGGGTGTTCTCGGTGGAACGCATCAAGGTGCTGCAGGATCGCGCCAAGGAACGCCTGGTGGAGCTGAACCTGCGCAACGTGGTATTCCGCTGGGGCGATGGTTGGGAAGGTTGGCCGGCGCTGGCGCCCTACAACGGGATTATCGTCACTGCCGTGGCCACCGATGTGCCGCAGGCGCTGCTCGATCAACTGGCACCGGGTGGGCGGCTGGTCATTCCGGTGGGGTCCGGTGAAGTGCAACAATTGATGCTTATTGTCCGTGAAGACGACGGTTTTTCCCGGCATGTACTCGGCGCCGTGCGTTTCGTGCCGTTGCTCAATGGCCCGCTGGCCTGATCATTTTTCGCGGGCAGTGAATTCTGTTGGTGAGGATGTGTCTTACGGCGGGGTCTATCAAGTCAACATGATAGGCGGGGCGATTCAACGCGCTGAATGATTCGTTTCAGTCGCGTGACGGTAAAACTTCAATGCCCAGTTATACTTGCGTCATATTTCAAGCCTGATACAGGCATTCATGTTCAGCCACCACAAAGGGAGCGGCGGGTGAGTCTCACAGGTCTTGCGCAGCGTATGAGTAAAACAAGTTTTCAGCGACTGGTGCTTGGCCTTGTCTTTGGTTCCCTTCTGGTAGGGTGTTCCAGCTCGCCAAGCAGCGGTGCACGGGTCGTTGACCGCAATAACGCTGCACCACAAAAGCCGACGGTGACCACCGGGCAGTATGTCGTGCGCAAGGGCGACACCTTGTTCTCGATTGCCTTCCGTTATGGCTGGGACTACAAGGCCCTCGCAGCCCGTAACAATATTCCTGTGCCCTACACGATACATCCGGGTCAGACGATTCGCTTTGACGGTCGCACCGGTTCTACCCCTACGGCAGTTGTGACAAACACCGGATCTTCGCCGTCGTCTTCGAGCAAAACCACCATCATTACCCGGCCTGCGGGTACCGCTGCGCCGAGTGCTGCGAACAAGCCGGCACCCGCGCCGTTGCCCCCCGCAGGGCCTGCGCCGACCGGTTGGGGATGGCCCTCAAATGGAGTGTTAATTGGAAAATTCTCTTCAAACGGCAGTTTGAATAAAGGCATTGATATTGCCGGGGATTTGGGACAGCCTGTTTTAGCTGCGTCTGATGGGACGGTGGTGTACGCCGGGAGTGGTTTGCGGGGCTACGGCGAGCTGGTCATCATCAAACACAGCGATACCTACGTCAGTGCTTACGGCCACAACCGTAGGCTGTTGGTTCGGGAGGGGCAGCAGGTCAAAGTCGGACAGACAATTGCCGAAATGGGATCAACTGGTACAGACCGGGTGAAACTGCACTTTGAGATTCGCCGTCAAGGGAAGCCTGTAGATCCACTGCAATTCCTACCCCGTCGTTGATATGTTGCACAGCCTGTTCCTCACGTAGAAGGAACAGGCTCCAGCGTTGCCAAGGATAAAGGCGTCGCTTGAGCTTGAGGTCGAACTCACCAAAGGACTATAACAATGGCTCTCAGTAAAGAAGCGCCGGAGTTTGACATCGACGATGAGGTTCTCCTTATGGAGACCGGCATCGCTACGGAATCGATGTCGAATGAGGGACCTGCTGTACCTTCAGTTCGCACCAAATCCAAGAACTCCACCGCGTTAAAGCAACACAAATACATTGATTACACGCGGGCGCTCGATGCAACCCAGCTGTACCTCAATGAAATCGGCTTTTCCCCTCTGCTGACTCCCGAAGAAGAAGTCCATTTTGCGCGCTTGTCGCAAAAGGGTGATCCGGCTGGGCGCAAGCGCATGATTGAAAGCAACCTGCGCCTGGTGGTGAAAATCGCCCGACGCTACGTCAATCGTGGGCTTTCCTTGTTGGACCTGATCGAGGAGGGCAACCTGGGCTTGATCCGGGCGGTGGAGAAGTTCGATCCTGAGCGGGGCTTCCGCTTCTCGACCTATGCCACCTGGTGGATTCGCCAGACCATCGAGCGGGCGATCATGAATCAGACCCGCACGATCCGGTTACCGATCCATGTGGTCAAGGAGCTCAACGTCTACCTGCGGGCGGCACGTGAGCTCACTCAAAAACTCGATCATGAACCCTCGCCCGAAGAAATCGCCAACCTGCTGGAAAAGCCGGTAGGAGAGGTCAAGCGCATGCTGGGGCTTAACGAGCGTGTGTCTTCGGTCGACGTCTCGCTGGGGCCGGATTCGGATAAAACCCTGCTGGACACCCTGACGGATGATCGTCCTACGGATCCTTGCGAGCTGCTGCAGGACGATGATCTTTCCCAAAGCATTGACCAGTGGCTGTCGGAGCTCACGGACAAGCAGCGTGAGGTGGTGATACGCCGCTTCGGCCTGCGTGGCCATGAGAGCAGCACGCTGGAGGACGTAGGCCTGGAGATTGGCCTGACCCGTGAGCGGGTGCGGCAGATCCAGGTGGAAGGGCTCAAGCGCTTGCGCGAGATCCTGGAGAAGAATGGCTTGTCGAGTGAGTCGTTGTTTCAATAACGACGCCGCTTGAATGCTTGAATGTGGGAGGGGGCTTGCCCCCGATAGTGGTCTGTCAGTCAATGCAAGTATCGACTGCTACACCGCCATCGGGGGCAAGCCACCTCCCATATTTTTTGCGCACGACATTTTATTCATATATGCCCAAATCCCGGGCATAAAAAAACCCCGCTTTTAAGGGCGGGGTCTTTTTGACTGAGTCAGTACAAGTTAGATAACTTGAACTTCTTCAGCTTGCATGCCTTTCTGACCGCGGGTAGCGATGAAAGAAACCTGTTGGCCTTCTTTCAGGCTTTTGAAGCCGTCGGATTGGATAGCTTTGAAGTGAACGAACAGGTCGTCACCGGATTGTGGAGTGATGAAGCCGAAGCCTTTTTCATCGTTGAACCACTTAACGGTACCAGTTTGGCGATTAGACATGGTGTATCTCCTTGGACAAAGTTAACTGCGACTCAGGAAAAGCCCTGGCCGAGACTGAGTGCAAAGAGCAGGAAAAATTCTTGGAGATGGTTGGATCGAAATTCAACATATCGTGTAGAGATTCTCAGTGACACAAGCAGCACAGTGGCGCCACCTTAACCCTTTTTCCGGAACGTGCCAATGGTATTTCCGAAGGTTTCTCTATTTTCGTGACTGGCGGTGGTATTTACACACACCGGTTGCGGCAATGCGGGTCCCGGCCCCGCTGGCTGCGCCTTATGGCAGCCGGTGCGTTCATCAAGAAAAGCCCGACGCCCTTTGAACCCCAACGCCGGCCCCGGTAAGATGCCCCACAGAATTTTTCCACCTCGCTATTCAGGACACCCGCCATGAGCATCAAATCGGACAAGTGGATTCGCCGCATGGCGCAAGAGCACGGCATGATCGAACCGTTCGTCGAGCGCCAGATTCGTGGCGAAGGCGATGACCGTGTGATCTCGTACGGCGTTTCCAGCTACGGCTACGATGTGCGCTGCGCCGACGAGTTCAAGGTGTTCACCAACATCAACTCGGCGATCGTCGATCCGAAGAACTTCGACGAAAAGAGCTTCGTCGATGTGAAAAGCGACGTGTGCATTATCCCGCCGAACTCCTTTGCCTTGGCACGCACCGTGGAATTCTTCCGTATTCCCCGCGACGTGCTGACCATCTGCCTGGGTAAAAGCACCTACGCGCGCTGCGGCATTATCGTCAACGTGACGCCACTTGAGCCTGAGTGGGAAGGCCACGTGACCCTGGAGTTCTCCAACACCACCACTCTGCCGGCGAAGATCTACGCCAATGAAGGCGTGGCGCAGATGCTGTTCCTGCAGTCTGACGAGGCCTGTGAAGTGTCCTACAAAGACCGCGCCGGCAAGTACCAGGGCCAGCGCGGCGTCACCTTGCCACGCGCTTGATCGAAAGGTCCTACGCGTAAAGGGAATTAGTCCGCAGAAAGTGACTCTATTGGGTGTACTGCCTCGGTGCGTGCAAAACGCACCGAGCCACGCTTGAGGAGTGCCTTATGAAGATTGACCCGCGAATCAGCGCAGAACTTGCCCGGCTTGAACCCAACCAGATTGGCGTTCTGGCCTGGTCCCTGATGGCTGATCCCGCCTATGCAGGCGGCATCCCCGGCCAACCCGATGAAGATTGGCCACAGCAGCCCACCGAGCCCGGTGAGCCGACCCGTCCGGACGAGCCGCCTCCCGCACCGGTCGCCTGATACCCGCAAGGCCGGTCAGCGAACCTGCCACACCTGGTGATCGCCGATGACAAAGATTCGGCGGTCATTGTCCTGCTCCACCGTATGCCCCCCGGTAAACGCCCCAAACGCCGGCAGTAGGCTGACGCGCGTGCCGAACTGGAAACACGGCAGGCGCAGGCTCTGCCGGCCCTTGCCGCGCAAGCGATACACCGGGTGCACGTGCCCCGCCAGCACATGGTGGCTGGCATGGGCGTGCGGTTCGTGTTGCAGGGCGAAAGGGCCCATCAGCAGTGGCTCCGGGACCACTTCGATGTTCAAGTCAGCCGGTGGGTCGCCCGCGCGTTTATCGTGATTACCGCGAATCAAGGTCATCGACAGGTCGCAATGACGTGCTCGCCAGGCTCTCAAGGCGCTGAGGGTGCCGCTGGCGTGGGAGCCGGGCCCGTGGAGGAAATCGCCGAGAAAGATTACCTGGGCGCACGGTACGGCCGCCAACAGCCGATCCAGGCGCTGCAGATTCTCGGTGGTGGTTCCTTGCGGTACCGGCTGGCCCAGGCTGCGATAGGCCGATGCCTTGCCAAAGTGTGCATCGGCGATCAGCAGGCACTGGCGCGCTGGCCAATAGAGCGCCTTATCCGCCAACAGCCACAGCTCTTCGCCCTCCAGCGTCACTGAGCACACCATCAGCGTTTGCCGTTATCGGCGACTTTTTCCAAGTCCTTGACCATCCGCGCAATGCGCTCCGAGAGTTTTTCCGAACTCATGCTTTCGCGCATCCGTTCTACCAGCAGTGGGAAGGCCAGGGGCGTAGGACGTTCGATCCTATGCACGTCCAGTGTCAGCGCCGAGAGGCGAAGCAAGGTCTCTTCCAACCGACGAATATCCAATTCGTCGCGTAGGACTTCTTCCCCCGCCTGGGCCAGCAACAGGTTTTGCGGGTCATATTGCTTGAACACTTCAAAGAACAACCCGCTGGACGCCTGCACCTGGCGCGTGCTTTTCGGTGCGCCGGGGTAACCGGCAAACACCAGTCCGGCGATACGCGCAATCTCGCGAAAGCGGCGCAGGGCGAGTTCCCCGGCGTTCAGGCTGGCCGCCACGTCTGTCAGCAACTGCTTCGGGCTCAGCAGCGCCCCATTCAGCAAGCGTGGCCAATCCACCTCGGTGGCGCTGAGCAACTCCAAACCATAATCGTTGACGGCAATCGAGAAGGTCACAGGCTGCTGCTGGCTGATCCGCCACGCCAGCAGACTCGCCAGCCCCAGGTGCACCTGGCGGCCGGCAAACGGGTAGAGGAACAGGTGCCAGCCCTCCCGCGATTTCAATGCTTCGGCCAGCAAGTGTTCGCGTGTCGGCAAGCCGGACCAGCGCAACTGTATCTGCAGCAGGGTTTGCACAGCCCGCATTTCCGGCCCCTCGTAGACCCCGTGCGCGGCCGCATCGAAGCGCTCCACCACGGCTTGGGCCAGCTCGTTGGAAAGGGGCATACGCCCGCCATTCCAGCGGGGTACGGCAGCTTTTTTGGCGCTGCTGCGGCGCACATAGGCGGTCATGTTTTCCACCCGCACCAGCTCCAGCAGGCGACCGGCAAACAGGAAGCCATCGCCAGGCTTGAGGCGTGCAATAAAGCCTTCTTCAACACTGCCCAGGTTCTTGCCACCGCCGCCCTTGCTCCAGAATTTCAGTTGGATGCTGGCGTCGCTGACAATGGTGCCCACGCTCATGCGATGGCGACGCGCAAGCCGGGCATCCGGGACGCGCCAGATGCCGTGCTCGTCCGGCTCCACGCGGCGGTAATCCGGGTAAGCGGTCAGCGATAAGCCGCCATGCCGTACAAAACCCAGGGCCCAGGCCCAATCGGCCTCGCTGAGGTCACGATAGGCCCAGGCGCCACGCACCTCCGCCAGCAGCGCCTGCGGTGTAAAGCCACCGCCCAGGGCCATGCTCACCAAATGTTGTACGAGCACATCCAACGGCTTGTGGGGCGATTCGCGGGCTTCGATGCGCCGCGCTGCAATGGCGTCCTGGGCCGCAGCGGCTTCCACCAGTTCCAGGCTGTGGGTCGGCACCAGGGTCACCCGCGACGGCCGCCCGGGTGCATGGCCGGAGCGCCCGGCGCGTTGCATCAGGCGCGCCACGCCTTTGGCCGAGCCGATTTGCAGCACGCGCTCCACCGGCAAAAAATCCACCCCCAGGTCCAGGCTGGAGGTACACACCACCGCCTTGAGCTGTCCGTCTTTCAACGCCCGCTCCACCCAGTCGCGGGTCTCGCGGGCCAGCGAACCATGGTGCAGGGCAATCACCCCGGCCCAATCCGGGCGTGCATCGAGCAGCGCCTGATACCAGATTTCCGACTGCGCCCGCGTGTTGGTAAACACCAGGCAACTGCTGCTGGCGTCGACCTCGGCGACCACCTGCGGCAGCATCTTCAAGCCGATATGCCCGGCCCAGGGAAACCGCTCGGCGATGGGCGGCAGCAAGGTGTCGACGTGCAACTGCTTGGCCGTTTGCCCCTGCACATTAATTCCGTCCCCTTGTGGGACCAGCACTTCAAGGGCGTGGGACTGGTTACCGAGGGTGGCCGAAATGCCCCATACCATCAGTTCAGGATGCCAACGCCGCAGCCGCGCCAACGCCAGCTGCAACTGCACGCCGCGCTTGTTGCCGATCAGCTCATGCCATTCATCCACCACCACCATGCGCAGGTGCGCCAGGCTCGTTTCGCTGTCGGCGCGGGCGAGCATCAGGGTCAGGCTTTCCGGGGTGGTGACCAGTGCGGTGGGCTGGCGTCGGGTTTGCCGGGCACGCTCGCTGCTGCTGGTATCGCCGGTGCGCAGGCCGACGCTCCAGGGAATCTGCAAGGCCTCGAGCGGCGCTTCGAGGGCGCGTGCGGTGTCGGCGGCCAATGCACGCATGGGCGTGATCCACAGCACGGTCAGTGGCTCAGCCGGTGGTTTGCGTTTACCGGTGGCGGGCGGGCGGGTGATCGCGAAACGATTGAGGGCGGCAAACCACAGGGCGTAGGTTTTGCCGGCGCCCGTGCTGGCGTGCAGCAAGCCCGAGCGGCCGTCCTTGATCGCCGTCCATACGTCTTTCTGGAAGGCGAACGGCTTCCAGCCTTTGGCGGCAAACCACGTTTTGGCGAAGTCGAGGGGTTTTGCCATGGGGCGGCGAACGCTCTGGAGGGCCTATTCCACAGACCCTCCAGGCGTCGCAAAGGTTTACTTCAAATTGCCGCTCAGGAACTGTTGCAGGCGCTCGCTCTTCGGATTGCCCAGCACATCCTCCGGCGAGCCTTGCTCTTCCACCAGGCCCTTGTGCAGGAACAGCACCTGGCTGGATACCTTGCGCGCAAAGCTCATTTCGTGGGTCACCATGATCATGGTGCGGCCTTCCTCGGCCAGGCCCTGGATGACCTTCAACACTTCACCCACCAACTCCGGGTCGAGGGCCGAGGTGGGTTCGTCGAACAGCATCACTTCCGGCTCCATGGCCAGGGCGCGGGCGATGGCCACCCGTTGCTGCTGGCCACCGGACAGGAACGCCGGGTATTGGTCCGCCACGCGTGCCGGTAAACCCACCTTGTCCAGGTAGCGACGGGCACGGTCTTCAGCGTCCTTTTTGCTGCAACCCAGCACCCGGCGCGGGGCCATGGTGATGTTTTCCAGCACGCTCATATGGCTCCACAGGTTGAAATGCTGGAACACCATCGCCAGTCGCGTGCGCAGGCGCTGCAGTTCGGCATCGTCGGCCACGCGCATGCCGTGGCGGTCGCTGACCATGCGGATCGGCTGGCCGTCGAGGGTCATGGCGCCGTCGTTGGGGGTTTCCAGGAAGTTGATGCAACGCAAAAAGGTGCTTTTGCCCGAGCCGCTGGCACCGATCAGGCTGATCACATCACCGGTTCTGGCCTTGAGCGAGACACCTTTGAGCACCTCATTGTCGCCATAGCTTTTATGCAGGCCTTCAACGGTCAATTTGTACATGGGGCGTGCATCCTCAAGGCGAAAGTAGATAGCCGCTGCGGTAGGCCTCGGTGCCTGCGACATGGCCGACGACCATCCCGGCAGTGGCCATGCGGCGCAGCGAACGGGCGTAAAGCAGGCCGGCCTTCTGGCAGTGCACGGGCGTTACGCGGTCGGTAATGGGGTCGATGATTTCGGCGATCAGTTGCCCGGCTTCCAGGTATTCACCGGGCAGGGCGCTGAACACCAGGAGGCCGCCCACCGGCGTCGCCACGGGTTCGACGCCCGCCAGCGGCGTGGCGGGGTAGGGCAGTTCGGGCAGCGGTGCGGCGTCGCCGGCAATCGCGCCGAAGTGAATCAGGTAGTCGATGATTGCCTGGCAGTCGAGGGCGGCCAACCCATGGTTGACGTCGCCCTGGCCACGCAGTTCGACGGTCACCGAAAAGCTGCCCATGGGGATCGGGAAGCGCGCGCCAAAGCGTTGCTGCAACTGCCACCACACCAGGGTGAAACACTCATCGAAGGATTGCCCGCCGGAATCGGTGGCGAGCAGATTGGCCTCCGAGCCGATATAGCGTGCCAGCGGTTCCACCAGCGGCCAGGCTTCGGGCGTGGTGTAGAGATGCGCCACCGCTTCGAAGTCGCAATGCAGGTCCAGCACCATGTCGGCATCGCAGGCCAGGCGTTGCAACACCAGGCGTTGGGAGTGCAACTGGGTCTCGGCGATTTGCACGGCCAGGGCAGCGCTCAAGGCGGCGCGGATCAGTTCGACGTTTTGTTGCGGGTTATCGCCGAGCGAGCCCTCGACCTGATCGCCGACGGTATCACTGAGGTCGACAAACAGGCGATTGAAGTTCTGTCCGCTTTCCAACTCGTAGCGGCCCAGCGGGGTGTCCATCAACACCTGCTCCAGGCCTGCCGGATTGGCGATGGGCACCAGCACGATCTCGCTCATTAACCGCCCGGCTGCCGCCAACTCGGCCAGGCGCACCTTCAAGTGCCAGGCCACCAGCATGCCCGGCAGTTCATCGGCATGCAGCGATGACTGGATATAGACCTTGCCTTCGGCATGTTCGGGGCCGAAGTGGAAACTGTGAATCTGCCGCGCCGTGCCTGGCACCGGCGCGACCAGATCGTGTACCTGATGACGCATGAAGGCTCCTTAATGGCTGGGCCCGAGAAACGCCAGCCAACGGCGCTCCGCCAGACGGAACAGACCGACCAGGGCAAAGGTCACGGTCAGGTAGATCAGCGCGGCGATACCGAATGATTGGAACGTCATGAACGTGGCCGAGTTGGCGTCCCGCGCCACCTTGAGGATGTCCGGGATCGTCGCGGTAAACGCTACCGTGGTCGAGTGCAGCATCAAGATCACTTCGTTGCTGTAGTAGGGCAACGAACGGCGCAACGCCGAGGGCATGATCACGTAGGCGTACAACTTCCAGCCGCTTAAACCGTAGGCCTTGGCCGCCTCGACTTCGCCGTGGGCCATGCTGCGGATGGCCCCGGCGAAAATCTCCGTGGTGTAGGCACAGGTGTTGAGGGCGAAGGCCAGGATCGTGCAGTTCATCGCATCGCGAAAGAACGCATCCAGCAGCGGCTGTTCACGTACGGCGGCGATGCTGTAGATGCCGGTGTAGCAGATCAGCAACTGGATATAGAGCGGCGTGCCACGGAACAGGTAGGTGTAGAACTGCACCGGCCAGCGTACCAGCGGGTTGCGCGATACACGGGCGATGGACAGCGGGATCGACACCACAAAGCCGATGACCAAGGCGGCGCTGAGCAACCACAGGGTCATGGCCAGGCCGGTGATGTGCTGGCCGTCGCTATAGAGGAAGGGACGCCAGTATTCCTGCAAGAGTTCGATCATCGCACCGCCTCCCGTGAGCCCGCGGAGTAGCGACGTTCAAGACGGCGCAGGACGAAGTTGGACGCGCTGGTGATCAACAGGTAGATCAGCGCGGCGAGTACCAGGAAGTAGAACAGTTGGTAGGTGCTTTTGCCGGCATCCTGGGCGGCCTTGACCAGGTCCGCCAGGCCGATGATCGACACCAGGGCCGTGGCCTTGAGCATCACCATCCAATTGTTGCCGATACCCGGCAGGGCAAAGCGCATCATCTGCGGGAAGGTCACGTAGCGAAAGCGTTGCCCGCGCTTGAGGCCATAGGCCGTGGCGGCTTCGAGCTGGCCACGGGGGACGGCGAGGATCGCGCCGCGAAACGTCTCGGTGAAATAAGCACCGTAGATAAAGCCCAGGGTGATCACCCCGGCGCTGAATGGGTCGATCTCGATGTATTCCCATTCCATGAAGTCGGTCAGGCCGGTGAGCCAGGTTTGCAGGCTGTAGAAAATCAGCAGCATCAGCACCAGGTCGGGTACACCGCGAATCAGGGTGGTGTAGAGCTGGGCGGGGATGCGCAGGAAGGGCAGGCTGGAGAGCTTGGCGCTGGCGCCGAGCAGGCCCAGCAATACGCTGACGATCAGGGACAGCACCGACAACTTGATGGTCATCCAGGTGCCTTGCAGCAACAACGGGCCGAAACCCTTCAGGCTGAGTGCGCTCAGCCCGAGGGTTTGCAACAGTTCTTCGAACATAAATCAGGACCTATGGCGATAAAAAAGCGCCCCTTGAGAGAAGGGGCGCCCCAGGCATTATTTGCCGCTGTACAGGTTCAGATCGCCAAAGTGTTTCTTCTGGATGGTGGCGTAGGTGCCATCATCGTGTAACGCTTTGATACCTTTATCCAAAAGGGCCTTCAGTTCAGTGTTACCTTTTTTGATACCGATGGCGGTTTTCGATGGCAGCAATGGGTCATCGATGGCGGCGCTGACTTCATAGCCGGCACCGGCCGGTGACTTCAAGAAGCCCAGTTCGGCTTGCAGCATGTCCTGCACGGAAGCGTCGAGACGACCGGAGGTCAGGTCGGCGTAAACCTGGTCCTGGTTGGCGTAGGCCTTGGTAGTCACGCCGGCTTTATCCAGTACCGCCTTGGCGTAGGCTTCCTGGATGGTGCCTTGCTCGTAGCCCACGGATTTGCCCTTGAGGGACTCTGGGGTCGAGTAACCCGCGCCTTTCTTGAACACCAGCGAGGTCGGGCCGGAGAACAGTTCGCTGGAGAAGTCGATGGCCTTCTCGCGCACCGGGGTCACGGTCATGGACGAAATCACACCGTCGAACTTGTTGGCTTTGAGGCCTGGAATCATGCCGTCAAAGTCACTCTCGACCCACTTGCACTTCACTTTCAGTTCGGCGCAGATCGCATTGCCCAGGTCGATATCGAAGCCTACCAGGCTGCCATCGGCCGCCTTGGATTCGAACGGCGCGTAGGACGGATCGACACCAAAACGCAGTTCCTTGTATTCCTTGGCCAACGCGGTACCGGCGGCCATGCACAGAGCCAGTGCAGAAAGGGTCAGCAATGCTTTTTTCATTATTTAATCCCTGGAAACCAAGATAAGCGCTTGTGGCGCGTTTTAGGACTGTTACTGAACGGTGTCAGACGGATCACGAGTAGCAATTTCTGCACCATAGTTCCGAATGAGCGTTTTAAAAGGTGGGACAAGGGAGTCATGAGTGTAGGAGATGCCCGAAAATGGGCATTGAAAATCGAACGCACTATTTCGGAACATTTGGCGATCCAATTGTGGGAGGGGCAGAGTTCTGGGTCAGGCCAGTAAGTCCTGCAGGGTGGCAAGACTATCCGCCTCATCCACCGCCTTGTCCTGGCGCCAACGCAACATCCGCGGAAAGCGCACCGCAATCCCGCTCTTGTGCCGCTTGGACAGGGCAATGCCTTCAAACCCCAGCTCGAACACCATGCTGGGCGTCACGCTGCTGACCGGGCCGAACTTCTCCACGGTGGTCTTGCGCACGATGGCGTCGACCTTGCGCATTTCTTCGTCGGTCAGCCCTGAATAGGCCTTGGCGAAGGGCACCAGCGTGCGTTCATCGCCGGGCGGACCATCCCATACGGCGAAGGTGTAGTCGCTGTAGAGGCTGGCGCGCCGGCCATGGCCGCGTTGGGCGTAGATCAACACGGCATCGACACTGAAGGGGTCGACTTTCCACTTCCACCACAGGCCCATGTCCTTGGTGCGGCCCACGCCGTACAGGCCGTCGCGAGCCTTGAGCATCATGCCCTCCACGCCGAGGCTGCGGGAGGCTTCGCGTTGCTGTGCCAGGTCCTGCCATGTGGCGCCCGTCAGCAGGGGCGAGGGCTGCAACACGGGTTGGTTGCACTGGGCAATCACCTGTTCCAGTTGGGCGCGACGTTCGGCCTGGGGGTGGTTGCGCCAGTCGTCGCCCTGATGTTCCAGCAGGTCATAGGCGAGGAGCGCAACCGGGGCATCGTCGAGCACTTTTTTGCTCAGGGTCTTGCGACCAATGCGCTGCTGCAAAAGGGCAAAGGGTTGTACCGAGTCCTTCCACACCACGATCTCGCCATCGATCACCGTGCCATCGGGCAAACCACTGACCAGGCTGTGCAGTTCGGGAAAACGTTCGGTCACCAGCTCTTCGCCCCGCGACCAGATCCACAGCCGGCCTTCGCGCTTGACCAGCTGCGCGCGAATGCCGTCCCACTTCCATTCCACCTGCCAGTGGTCGGGGGAACCGAGCAAGGCGTCGAATTGCTCCACCGGTTGCGCCAGCCCGTGGGCAAGAAAAAACGGATAAGGCTGTCCGCCCCGTTGCGCATGCTCGTCGGCTGATTCGGCGGCGATCAGCTTGAGGTAGCCTTCGGCTGTCGGTCGGTTGGATAAATCGGTGTAGCCTACCAATCGCTGCGCGACGCGCTTGCTGTCGAGGTCGGCCATGGCCGCGAGTGCGCGGGTGACCAGCAATTTGGACACGCCGACGCGAAAGCTGCCGGTGATCAACTTGATGCACACCATCAGGCTCGGTTGGTCCAGTTGCGCCCATAACGCTGGCAACCGTTCGGCCAGGTCCAGGGGCGACAGGCCACGCAGCGGCAGGAGTTTTTCTTCCAGCCACACGGCGAGGCCGTCCTCGGAGGTGTAGGTGGATTCCGGCAGGAGCAGGGAAATCGTCTCGGCCAGGTCGCCTACCGATTGGTAGCTTTCTTCAAACAGCCACGGCTGGATGCCGGATGCTTCGGTGGCCATGTCCCGCAGCAGACGCGTCGGTACCAATTGTCGCGGTCGTCCGCCGGACAGGAAATACACCGCCCACGCAGCGTCTTCAGGCGGCGCTTGCAGGAAGTAGGCTTGCAGGGCCGCGAGCTTGGCATTGCTGGAGGTGGTGGCGTCGAGGTTGGCGTACAGCTCGGCGAAGGCTTTCATGCCGTGGCCTCCTCTTCGTCATCACCGTATTCGGTGGTGAAGCCCTGGGCATCCAGGCCTTTTTCCCGCAGGTGGCGTACCAATACCCCGACGGAGCCGTGGGTGACCATCACCCGTTCGGCGCCGGTTTGTTCGATCGCCCACAGCAGCCCGGGCCAGTCCGCATGATCCGACAGCACAAAGCCTCGGTCCACTCCGCGCCGCCGTCGCGTACCGCGCAGGCGCATCCAGCCGCTGGCGAAGGCATCGCTGTAGTCGCCGAAGCGCTTGATCCAACTGCTGCCACCGGCGGAAGGCGGCGCGATGATCAGGGCCTGGCGCAGCAATGGGTCGGTCTTTTTGAAATCGCCGGCGTAGAGGGTTTCGGGAATATAAATGCCGGCCTCGCGGTACACCCGGTTCAGCGGCTCGACCGCGCCATGGCTGAGGATCGGCCCGATGCTGGCGTCGATGCCATGCAGGATGCGTTGGGCTTTGCCGAAGGAATAACAGAACAGCACACTGGCTTTGCCGGCGGCAATATTGCTCTTCCACCAATCGTTGATCCCGGCGAAGATCTGCGCCTGGGGCTGCCAACGGTAGATCGGCAGGCCAAAGGTGGATTCGGTGATGAAGGTATGGCAACGCACCGGTTCGAAGGGCGCGCAGGTGCCGTCCGGTTCCACTTTGTAGTCGCCGGACGCCACCCAGACTTCGCCCTGGTACTCGAGGCGCACCTGGGCCGAGCCAAGTACATGCCCGGCCGGATGGAAGCTCAGGGTCACGCCGTGGTGGACGAGTTTTTCGCCATAGGCCAGGGTTTGCAGGTTGATGTCCTGGCCCAGGCGCGAGCGCAGGATGCCTTCGCCGGAGGCGGCGGCCAGGTAGTGCTGGTTACCGCTGCGGGCGTGGTCGCCGTGGGCGTGGGTGATGACCGAGCGTTCCACCGGGCGCCAGGGATCGATGTAGAAATCTCCGGCGGGGCAGTAGAGGCCTTCCGGCCGGGCGATGACAAGGTCCATGGGGTGACCGGGGCGATGGGCTTATCAGGTATGAGGCGGGGGCGAGCGCAGAAGTTCTATCTGAATGCATGTGGGCCAAATGTGGGAGGGGGCAAGCCCTAATGCCAGTCAGTTATGGCTTTTTGTAGGAGCGAGCTTGCTCGCGAAAAACTCACAGGCGCCGCGTTCATTCAGGAAGCACGCGTTATCGTTG